>DAOSIS010000001.1:0-216925 GCA_035366835.1 Syntrophales bacterium
ACGCCCACTAGACCCTGAACCTAGCGCGTCTACCAATTCCGCCACTTCGGCACGTCTTTCCGTGACTTGGAAAAGGTCAGATCATCTACAATGATCGTCCGGGCAATGTCAAGAAAAAAGACTTTCGCGTTTCCAATTGGCCCCATTAATGCTATGGTGGCGCCTTGACGGATGGAACCCCTGTGATCGATCTATGAAAGTCCTGCGCGGCCTTGATGAAATATCTCCGGAATACCAGGAAAATCTCGTCACCATCGGAAACTTCGACGGCGTTCATCTGGGGCACCAGGCACTCTTCCGTCAACTGCTTCGTGAAGCCAGGTCGGCCGGGCGGCTGGCCGTCGTCCTGACCTTCGAACCGCATCCCAAGATGGTTCTCCATCCGGAACGCAGGCCTTTTTATCTGATCACGACCCTCGAAGAGAAGATACGCCTGATCGGTGCGTGCGGCATCGACGGACTCCTCATCCTGCCCTTTTCCGCCGAGTTCGCCCGGACGTCCGCCGAGCAATTCGTGCAGGACATCCTCTGGGACCGTCTTCGCATCTCCAAGATCCTGATCGGCCACGACTACTCCTTCGGCAGGAGCAAGGAAGGGAACAACGCCTATCTCACCGACATGGGACAAAAGCTCGGATTCGCCGTCGAAACCATCGGCCCCGTCAAGGTCGGCGACATGATCATCAGCAGTACGCGTGCACGGCATGCGATCCTTGCCGGCGACATGAAGACGACCCGGATGATCCTTGGCAGACCCTACAATCTGAGCGGTCTCGTCGTGCCCGGGAAGCGCCGTGGCCTCGGACTCGGTTTTCCCACGGCGAATATCCGCCCCGACAAGGCCCTCATCCCTCCCAGGGGCGTCTACGCGGTGCTGGCCGAATTGGACGGAAAAATCCTGCCCGGGGTGCTCAGCATCGGGATCAATCCGACCTTTGCAGGCGATACCTTCTCCATCGAAGTCCATATCCTGGATTTTCGGGCAAACCTCTATGGCAGGAACCTGAATGTTCTTTTCATCGAGAGGATCCGGGACGAGATGAAATTCGACAGTCCCCAGCAGCTTGTGGAACACATCAAGCTGGACATCGAAAGGTCCGTCCCGATCCTGAATTCCTATCTCCAGTCCCCGCACTGACGGAAGACGAACGGACCTCTGGAATGAAAACCCGCGATCTGCACGACTGGAACGTAGGCTACGCCGACGCCGTTCTCCTGCAGGAAAGGATACGGAAGAGAATCCTTCTCCGGGACCGCAAAACCCGCCGGGGCGTCCGGCTGGTCGCCGGCGCCGACGTCTCCTATGCCCGGGGGAGCGACCTCTTCTACGCCGCCGTCGTGCTGCTGTCTTTTCCGGAGATGGAAGTCCTCTCTTCCGCATGGCACCGTGCGCGGGTGCACTTCCCCTACATCCCCGGATTGCTGAGCTTCCGGGAAGGACCGCCGCTGCTCGCGGCATTTGCGAAACTGGCCACACCGCCGGATGTCGTCTTTTTCGACGGCCAGGGCATCGCCCATCCGCGGGGCGTGGGCCTCGCCTCTCATATCGGACTGTGGCTGGATGTCCCTTCGATCGGCTGCGCCAAGACGCGACTGGTGGGTACACACGCGCCGGTGGGGCAACGAGCCGGCGATGCGAGCCCTCTCGTTGTCGAAGGCCGGGTGGTCGGGACCGCGCTCCGCACCAAAGACCGCGTCAAACCGGTCTTCGTGTCTCCGGGCCACCGGATCCGCCTGGAGACCGCCATCTCCCTCAGCCTCACCTGCTGCCGGGGCTACCGCATCCCCGAGCCGGTGAGACAGGCCCATCTTCTCGTGAACCGCCTGCGGATCGAAGACAGGGATTCCCCCAGGCAGCCCGAAGAAGGCGGTTTTCAGAATTCTGTTGCGCGGGCCCGCCGTTAATACTATGGTGCGTCTCGATTCCGCCGATGCGGAAAATCGACGGCGGAAGAATCAAATCGTCCATCAAGGATGGAGCGTTCGTCCTGCCGATGCAAAACGGTTCCGTGACGGAACCTTGGAGATGATGGAGTTGTGATGAGATTTTTCTTGACGAGGTCGGTCCTGTTTTTTTCACTTCTTTTCGGATCGTTGGCGCCTTTTCTGATTCCCGGCTCCGCCCTGTCTGCCGCCGCCGAAGCGGACAAGACCCCGGGCCGGCCGGCATGGAACGAGGGGATAGAGTATCTGGCGGCCATACTGACGAGCGGGGGAACGGCCGTCGACGTCTCCAAACTGTCCGGCCTGCTCGATTTCGTGGTTTCGGATAAGGGCGCAGACGCCAACCTCGATCCGGGCAAGCGCGAAAACGCGACCGGAGCATACTTCCTTACGGACATCAAGGCGCCTCTGTCCAAGATCGTCCGATATGCGTACAGTTCCAAGATCCCAGCCTATGTGACGCTTCCCTCGGTTATCCGTCTCGGCGGCTGGAAGGTCAAGCCGACGGGACCGTTCGACAATCTGTGGGAGAAAGTCGGGGATGTCGAAGAACCGCTTGTCATGCGGGGCGTCGAGTACGAGGAAATCACCCCGGACCTGACGACGGGCGGTTATTATCGTTATGACATGGACCGGTTGATGGTTCTCTTGAACCATCGGGGAAGGGATTTCTTCCTCTCCGTGACCCGCCAGAAGAGCCCCTCCACGGTAGGTCGGAAAGGTGCAATCATCGGTCCGGATGCAGACTGGAATTATTTCTACTCCGGTCAGAAGGGTCTGAACAAGACCGGCCTCGGCTGGGTCAGTTCCTACATGTACAACGCCTTTTCGGTCTCGATACTCTTCGAGCCCGTCGCCGCCAGGTCCCAAACCCGCTGCGTGAGCTTCAAGTGGCTCAGGGCCGGCTGGGGAGGAATCAACATGGTCAAACGGGAGAATATCATCGAAGGTTGCAGGCGCTTTGCCGGCGGCTTCAAGAAGGTCCTGGAATCCCCGCAGTTGCCCGAGGCCGAACAGCTGATCGACACGTACGCCAGGATCAGGAGACTGCCGGACCAGGAGCTGATCACGCGGCTTCAACCGATCGGCGAGGCACTGAAGAAGCTCTGCCGGACCGACCCCATCCTCTCGAGCCGCGACTTTCAGGAAATGATCGAGAGCGGGAAATACCTGAACGGGATGAACCGGGAAGAGCGGGAGAATCTGCTGATGTCCGAATCCGTAAAGCTCGCCCTCAACAAGAAGTCCTTCCTGGACAGGATGCCCTGATCGGTCGGCGCGCCTTACGGCCCGGTTCTGCGTCAGGACGCAGACGGGATTGGCCGCTCCCCCTGAATGGGCCTGCCGTGGTCAACGGGCGCCCGCGCGGGCCCGGACCTCACCCTTCCTTGCGGCGATACAGGGCCATGACCTCCGTCCTGGTCAGAACGGAATCGACGCGATCGACCTGCTTCAGGATGTTCTCTCTTCCGCCCTCCTCACGATCGACAAGCGCGATCACCCTCTCCACGACAAGACCCGCCGCCCTCGCCCGCTCGATCGCCGTCAGCGTCGAACCGCCGGTCGTGATCACATCGTCGAGAATCACCACCTTCTCGCCGGCCTTCACATCCCCCTCGATGGCGCTTTTCGTCCCGTGGTCCTTCACATCCTTCCGGACGATGAAACTCCGGATCGGCCTTCCCTTCTGAAAGGAAATCACCGACAGGGCATTGGCCATGGGATCCGCGCCCAGCGTCAGTCCCCCGGCCGCCGTGGCGTCGCTCTGCCCGAGCATCTCGAAAAGGATTTCGCCGATCAGATTCATCCCCTCGGGGTTGAGCGTCGTGGGCTTGCAGTTGAAATAGTAGAAGCTGGTCCTGCCGGAGACCAGCGTGAAAGGAGGGTTCTCCCGATATTGGAAGGATTTCTCCAGAATGATCTCCGCAAGTCTTGTCCTCTTCGGGTCCATTGCAATCGCTCCTTTCAGGGTGCTGCAGTTTTCGTTCCTGGCACCGGCCGGCGTCCGGAAAAACAGCAGCCGTTCCGCCACCCGCCGGGATCAGGACGCCAGGGCGCTGCCGGTGAGGACGAAGCGGATCGGCAGATCGACCCACATGGAGACGGGGTTTCCCATGCTCCGCGCAGGCTCGAACCGCCAGGTCCTGACGGCCCGGATCGCCGACTGGTCCAGGATGTCAAAGCCGGACGATTTCTTGATCCGCAGGTCGCCGACCCGTCCTTCCGGGGAGACTTCCACGGACAGCCAGACCACGCCCTCATAACCCCGCAGGCGTGCGATCGCGGGATAGTCGGGCCGGCGGTTCTCCAGATACCGCGGGGGGTTCAGGCCGTCCGCTGCACGCGTGCCGTCCGCAACGGCGGGACCGGGCGCGCGAGGCTTCGCCGCGAGCGTCACACCTTGCGCTCCTTCCGGTGCAGGGCCCTCCCGCCCGGGCAGGGCGACAAAACCGCCCGTTCCCTTCTCCTCGTCCGGCACGGCCGCTGCGGGGAGCGGGTTCGCCTCGCGCTCCGGCTCGGCCGGGGAGAGGACCGGCTCGGAAGGCAGGCGCGTCGGTGACGCTTCCTGCTCCGCGGCTTCCGGCGGCTGCAGCGGCCGGTATCCTTTTGCTTTCGTGCGGTCTGCGGACGCACCTACCGGCGCGGCAGCAGGAGCGGTATCCCGGGAAATCGAGACCCAGGAGACACGCAGGGACTGACGTTCGGGCGCCCCCGGAAGGACCTGCCCCTCCCGGAGGAAAAGAACCGCGAAGAAGGCGGCGTGCAGCCCAACCGACAGGACGAGGAACCATCCGCCGGCAAGCTTCCAGCCAGCCGTCCTGCCTTGACGCGTTTCGACGGTGATATCGATGTCTTCCGGCAATGCCACGATCGCCCCCGGAGAATCGGCACTCCCCGGCAACGGCGCGCTCCCCATCCGTTCGCCTGCCCTGCTGGGCGGACAGTGAACGCCTGTTGTCGGATTGACGCCTCTCCGGAACAAAACGGAGAATCGCGTTCCCCAAGGAACCGGTCCGGCTTTCATTCTCTTCCTTGCCCCGCATTGCGGGGCGCGCTTGTTGTGGGATTGAAGCTCTCCAGAGCAAGCTCCGGAGAATCTTCGATCCCCAAGGAAGGGATCTTGAACATCATTCGTTCGCTTACCCCGCGGCAAGCCGCGGGGAATGCGCTCGCTGTCGGATTCGAGGCAACCGTTTCAGCCATTTCCAAACGCCTCGGGTCCCATGGTCGTCCCGGTTCGGCTCTACCCCTTGCCCCGCAGGAGTGATTCCACCACGCGGACCGCCTCCACACCGTCCTTTGCGTAGGAGGCGCCGATGGAGGAAGCGTAATCGGCCGTGACGGCCGCACCGCCGACCAGGAAGGAGACGGAAAGCCCCGCTTCCGCCGCCCGATTGACGACCTCCTGCATGGAAACCATCGTCGTCGTCATCAGCGCCGAAAGGCCGATGATGTCGGGCCTGTGCTTCCTGGCCTCCGCGATGATGGCCTCGGCGGACACGTCCTTGCCCAGATCGGTCACCTCATAACCGTGGTTCCTCAGCATCAGGGCGACGATGTTCTTCCCGATGTCGTGGATGTCGCCGCGGACGGTCGCGATCAGAACGGATCCTCTCGCCTTCCGTCCGACACGTTCCTGCTTCAGCCGCGGTTCGAGGTGGGCGAGGCCCGCCTTCATCGCCTCGGCGGCGGCGATCAACTGGGGAAGGAAATAGACTCTCCGCTCGTACAGATCGCCGACCGATACGATGGCGGGAATCATGACCTCCTCGACGAGCCGGGAGGCGTCGCTCCCCGATTCGAGGGCCCGATCCAGCAGCGATGCGATCTCGCCGCGCCCGCCGTCGACGACCGCCGCACGGATGCGATCTTCGATGGACCGTTCCGATGTGGGGCCCGCCGAGGCAGGCGCGGTCCCGGTCTTTCCGCCGGTGCGGGCGAGAAATCGCGCCGCCCCGGGATCCCGTCCCAGAAGGACATCGGCCGCCCCGGCAATGTCCAGCAGCTCCCGATTCGCCGGATTGGCGATGACCAGCGTCAGCCCCGCGGCCTGCGCCATCGCCGCGAAGGCCGCGTTCAGCCAGGGCCGCCCCGGCAGGCCGAACGAGACGTTCGACAGCCCGAGGATCGTCCGGCACCCGAACCGGCCGGAACACCACCGGACCGTTTCGAGCGTCTCCCGAGCCGCCCGGGGATCGGCGGCCACGGTCATGACCAGCCCGTCCACGATGATGTCCTCTTTCCGGAAGCCGTGCCTCCTCGCTTCGCGAAAGACCGCGCGGATGATCCCCTTGCGCTGCTCGGCCGTCTCGGGGACTTCCCCGCCCGCCAATGGAAGCAGGATGAACATGGCGCCGTACCGGGCGGCAATCGGCAGCAATTTCTCCATCCGGTCCCGCTCCCCGGAGATGGAATTCACGAGGGCGCGGCCCGGGTAGAGCCGCAACGCCGCCTCGATGGTTTCCACACGGGCGGAATCGATGACCAGCGGCAGTTCCGTCAGAACGGAGAGCTCGGAGACGATTTTTTTCATCGTACCGGTCTCCTCGATCCCCGGAACACCGACGTTGACGTCGAGGAGCTGCGCGCCGTCGCTCTCCTGCTGACGGGCCATTCCGCACACGAGGGTCGTCCGGCCGGCCCGGAGTTCTTCCTGAAGCGTCTTCTTCCCCGTCGGGTTGATCCGCTCGCCGACGATCACCAGCGGACGTCCTTCGCCGAGCAGGACCGTTTTTCGCGCCGAGCTCAACGCCGCGAAAGCGGGGGCCTGCTGTATCTTCGGGCGGCGGCCCCTGACGGCCCGCTTCAGCGCGCAGATGTGATCCGGCGTCGTGCCGCAGCAGCCGCCCAGCATCCGGATGCCGGCCTCGGCGAAAGCCTTTCCGAACGCGCCGAACGAATCGGCCGTCATGTCGTAGACCGTCTCGCGGCCGGAGAGTCTCGGCATCCCCGCGTTGGGCTTGGCGACCAGGGGCACTGCCGCCTGCGGCCCGATCGCGGCCAGGATCTCCACCATCGCCTCGGGGCCTGTGGAGCAATTGCAGCCGAACGCACCGGCGCCGAGGCTTTGCAGCGTCACAAGGGCCGAAAGCGGGTCGGTGCCGCCCAGCGTGCGCCCCTCCCGCTCGAAGGTCATCGTCACGATGACGAAGGGATTCCCCAGCTCCCGGACGGCCAGGAGCGCCGCCCTGGCCTCCTGGATGTCCATCATCGTCTCGATGACGAAGAGATCGACGCCGCCGTCGAGAAGCCCCTCGGCCTGTTCGCGGAAGATCGTCACGGCCTCGTCGAAACCGACCGGACCGAAGGGCTCGACGAACTGCCCCGTCGGTCCGATGTCTCCGGCAACAAGAACGTCTTTCCCCACCGCCTCACGGGCAAGGGACGCCAGCCGGCGGTTGATTCCGCGCACATCGGCAAGGCCGAATTCGGCCAGTTTCAGCCGGTTCGCCCCGAAGGTGTTCGTGTAGACGATATCGGATCCGGCTCGTGCGTAGGCTGCGTGGACGGCCCGGACGATCTCGGGATGTTCGAGACCCCACGTTTCCGGGCAGACGCCGGACGGCATGCCCCGTTTCTGGAGTTCCGTGCCCATGGCGCCGTCCAGGATCAGGATCCTTTTCTTCAGGAAAGCGGCAATACCTGCCTTGGACTTCATTCCGTGCCCTCCTTCAAGGCTTGGACGACGGCGACGGCCGTGACGGACTTTTCCGGCTCCAGCATGAACGAGTCCGTGATGCGCACGCCCCAGCGTTCCATCTCCAGCAGCCGGTAGATGTCCGCCTGCCCGGCGAGCGAAAAGTCGCCGTACCCGGCGGAATACCGCCGGCGGGACAGCCCCATGCCTTCGCGCCGCAGGGTCCGGTTGCAGAAAGCCGCGATCCAGTCGAGCGCGGCATCGGTCATCTCGCTGCCCACGGCGTCGAAAACGACGCCCCGTTTGAGCATCTCGCCGCCCGCATCGCGGCGGACCGCTGCGGCGATTTGCGGACCGGCCGTCGCAGCCAGAAGAACGATCTCGCCGGCGCCGCCGACGAAGGCAGCCAGGTCCCTGCTCCGCCACGTCGGGCCGCCCGCGATCGCCACTTCGCCTTCCCCGCTCCGGATCAGAGACAGGCGTTTTGCCGCCCCTTTCAGACGGATCAGGACGGCCGCCTCCGCAATCCACCGTTCCAGTTCCACCCGTTCTCCGGGGGAGAGCTTCGTCACGCCCTGCCGGTATCCCAGCCGCCGGTAGATCCGCCGGTTCGGCGGCTGCAGCGGAATCGGATCGAAAAGACGCAGGGGTTCCCTCATGAATTGTTCCACGGTTGTTCCGCGCCGTACCGGTTTCTCCAGCGGTCGATCTTTTCGAAGGCATCTTCAACGGCCCTGTAGAGGGTTTCGATTTTCAGCGGTTTGGTGAAATAGTCGTCGAAGCCCGCCTCCCGGCATTCGTCGATTTCAAAAAGTGCGGCCCATCCGGTAATCGCATAGATCAGGCTCAGCGGCCGTTCCTTGCGGATCTTCCGGCACAGTTCGATGCCGTTCATCCCAAACAGCTTCAGGTCAAGAAAGATGACATCCAGATCGGTTCCCCGGGCGATTTCCAGCGCCTTCTGGCCGTCTTCGGCGGCAACGACCCCATAGCCGCGGTCGGTAAAAATTTCCTGGAAGAGATCCCGTACCGAACCTTCGTCATCGACGATAAGAATCTTCCTCTGCACGCACAACCCTCCCTCTCGATTCCTGTGCCGACAGACCAGCCCTCGACCGGTCTGTCTCCCGGAATCGCCCTGCAGCAGAATTTTTCCTTTATATCATAATCTCCTTTTCTTCAACCTCTGCTCGTCGAAACGGCCCTTCGGAACAGGCTCAGGAGCGTCTTCCCTCTCCAAGGAAGACGCCTTGCCCCGCCCGAGGCAAGCGCCGCGGAATGCACCGCGGCGAGCATCGGGAACTCGCCCTGCGGCATGCGCAGGTCGCGGCGTCCGAATACGAATCTGATGCGAGACGAAAGTACAGTGGAAAATGGATCGGATGGGAACGATTGCAGCGGGGGTACGTCAGGAAAAAGGGAAAGGCTTTCCGCGCCATCGAGGACTCTCCGCACGGACGATGTGCGGCCAGCCCGCCAAAGTACGCAGTTCCAGTTTACCTTCCTGGCCGTGAACTCTCGAAGTTCACGGCCAGGAAGGCTCTTGCATTCCGGTACTCGCCGAACTCGCATTGCACGGGCAGAATCGGTTTCCGACCGGAGTATATGAGAACCTTTTCTTACGCGTTGAGCAGTTCGCTCGGGTTTTTCCGTACCATCAGGTCGACGTCCTCCGACGGCATCCCGGCGGCCAGCATCGAGGCGATGAACATCCGCATCATCTCCGAAGGCGGCGCGCTCCACTCGAAAAACGTATCCGTCGAAAGAACCCACCGCCGTGCGCCGACTTCCCGGATCCTCGCACAGAGGTCCTGGATGCTGAGCCTCCAGAAGGCCGGCAGCAGTCCCAGGAACGTCGTTTCGATGAAGTAACCCATCCCCGCGAATTCCTTGACCTGGTCCATCGTCGCGCCCACTGCCCGGCTGTCCGGATGGCTCATCAAAAGCTTCTTGAAGCCCATCTTTTTCGCCTCGCGCGCGACGGCGAGCGACTCCTCCGGCGAGATGTGGCCTGTAAAGACCGCCACATCGTAATCCTTCGCCAGTCCAAGGATCTCCTTCACATTCGGGTCGAGTTCTCCGGACGCATCGACGACCGACAGCCCCTGCTCGGGCGTTATCTTGTCCAGGGAGGGAAGCCACGGTTTCATCAGACGGCAGAATCCTCCCCGCGCGATGTCGTTCCTGGCGCTCCACGTGGGCAGCCAGATGACCTTTACGCCCTGTTTCAGGGCCGATTCCGTGATCCACGGGCTCAGCCCGCCCGAACTGGTATTCAGGGTGATGCTGGACCAGACCTGGATTCCTTCGATCTTGTCCTGCATCTGATACAACCGGCCGATCGTCGGCCACATATGCGATTTCAGAACGATGCCCTTCATCTTCGCCTGGGCCGCCAGCCGAAAGGCCTCCAGGTCCTCGACCCTCATCTTTACGTCATAGCTGATTTCAGGGTATCCGTGACAGTGCGTGTCGATCGATCCCTCCAACAACCGGTCCGCTTCCATGCCTTGAATCATCTCTCTCTCCCTCCACTTCTTGTTATTGTTCCACGTTTCAGCAGCGATTGCCTCGCCGCCGCCGGCGGCGGGAAGGTCATGACCGGCAAGGCCGTTCGCAGCGGCACGGCCCCTTCAACGAGAGGCCGTGCCAGCCGCCGCTGCTATGAAAACATCCCGTAGAGAGTGAACGCCACGATCAGCGCGACAATGATGACAACCACCGGTACGGCATAATCCGCAGCGGTCGTCGGCTCGTCCGTTTTCCGCGCGATCACTTCCCTGATCTTCGCGGCAACCCGCTTCTCCTGCTCCGACTGCTCCGTCATGAGGGAAACGACCACGATCAGGATCACGGTCACCGGCAGCGTGACAAGGAACGGGTGAATGCCGTAGGGAAGATTGTAGAGGCCGTAGAACTTCAGCAGTCCAAGGCCGATGAAGACGACCGACCCGGCTGAGATCCCCGTCAGGATGCCCGGGGTCGTCGCACGCTTCCAAAAGAAGCCGCAGACGAACATCGGAACGTAGCAGGCGCCGTAGAAGGCGACGCCCCAGGTGGTCAACTCCGCGATGAACCACGGTCTCGTCCATGCGAACAAGGCCACCACGATGCTCAGGACGGCGATCATCCACTTCGTGACTTTCAACAGCTGCTGTTCGGTCACATCCGGCCGGATCAGCTCCTGATAGATGTCGCGGGCCGCGCCGAAGGCCATATTGGAGATCTGCGTATTGATCGTCGAAAACCCGACGGCGAAGATCGCCGCCAGGACCATACCCGCGAGGAACGTCGGCAGGACCTTGATGGCGATCAGGGGCAACAGATTATCCGCCTCCTTCACCGTCAGGTCCGGCAGGAGAACGAGGCCGGTCTGGGTCGAGATATACAGGAACCAGCACCAGGCGATGACGATAAGGACGCCGATGACCTGGGCCTTCAAAAACACCTTCTCGGACTTCGCCGTGTAGGCCCGCTGAACGAGGTGCGGAGAACCGGCCGTCATGAAATTCCAGATCAGGTTGAAGGAGATGATCGTGAAGAGCGCATTCTGGTATCCCATGTCCTTCCACATGCCCGGTTTCGCCTTTTCCGTGAGCGTGATGAGATTGCCGATGCCGCCGACGGCGTCCAGGCAGTAGGGGATGAGGAGGAAGACGGCGAAAACGAAGGTGAACATGTTGATCGTGTCGTTGACGATGACTCCCGGCGTTCCGGCGCGGACCGTGGTCCAGATGAGGACAATCGTGCAGATGATGAGCGCCGTGCCGTAGCCGAGTCCCACATGGCTCATGGCGAGGGACATGCCGACCAGTTGCCCCACGGCGTAGAACGTCAGGCCGCCGACCAGCATGATGCTCGAAATGCCCCTGATCCACTTGCTCGGGAAACGCAGCTCGAAGAAATCCGGCGGGGTCAGCAGCTCCTTCGATTCGACCTTCGTCTTGCTCTCTTCGATCAGCTCGTGCGAATACTTGGCAACCCGGCGGAGCGGCAACCCGACAAGGAAGGTGAAGAAGAGGACGCCCCAGAAACCGAATGTCCACATGCTGAATGCAATGCCTTTGCGGAACGCGAGGCTCGACCATCCCATCATTCCGGTGATGCTCACCCACGACGCGACATAGGTGCCGGTGAGAAGCCAGATATTGATCCCGCGGTTCGCGACATAGAACCCCTCAACGGTCTGCGCCTTCCGTTTGAAATACTCGACAACGCCGAAGACGACAACCAACGCGATGATGGTCGGCAATACGAGAAGAAATTTGTCCATAGGTCAACCCCTCCCCGTCGCGAAATAATAAATCAGCAACAAAGCACCGACGATCGGTATCCCCTGCGTGTAAATGATGGTCCATGTGAGATCTGCCATAAGATACCTCCCTTTCTCGATGAACTGACCCGTACTCTCTCGACATGCATGAAACAATCTCCGTTTGGATGTATGCGTTGTTCTCCTGCCGTCAACACCTCCTTTCCTGAGCATGAATTTTTCTTCTCAACATCTGCAAGGACCATGATCCTTCATTGGATGAACCCTCGCTTCAATTACGAGAGCCCCTTGACGGCATTGTCGATGCATTGATCGTTCAGACCCGGATAGTTTTCCGGCTTGAGCAGATCCTGAACCTCTTCTTTCGTTATTACTCCGGCAAGTAAACATATCAATGGTTGTCATGCCGGACTTGATCCGGCATCCAGTCCTGTCCTGGATTCCCGCTTCCGCGGGAATGACAGTATTGGCATCTGTTGCCGGAGTAATAAGTGATCGTAGATTTCCGCATTCCCGGCGGTGTACCGGTCGAGTAGATCCATGAGTACTTTTGTCGCTGAATGTTCGAGAGGGGCGGAGCCGCCAGTCTGCCCCTGATGACGGGACCCGGCGGCTTGCGCCCATTGAAGAGAGGCAAAACCCCAAGCGAGTGCTGCGCCTGCAAGAAACAATATCTTGTATTGTCTGCGCCATAAAGAATACTCCTCTTCATCCCTTAAGCAGTTACAAAGCGCACACTGCCGACTCCCTCCCTTCCGTCCGTCATGATACAAGATCCGATCCCGCAAGCCCTGTCGCTCCCCCTTGACGGCGCGGGCCGTCAAGGGGGGACAAAACCTTCTCACTTGATGAACGCCTTGCCTTCCATGAGAACCCGCCCCGTTCTCCCGACCACCACCGACTGCACGGATAGCTGCCCGGCCTTGTTGACGGCCATCTCCGCGTCCACTTCCATCGTGCCGCCCGGGTGGCCCAGACGGACCTTGTAGGGGCGGCCCGGCTGACGGGGTCCGTTCGCGGCGGCGACAAAGGGGATGGTTCCGGGAACCCCGCACGCGACCGTCGTGCCCACCGATCCGGAAGCCGGATAGGCCTTGGAGAAGGCCGCCCGCGTGATGGAGCGCGTGAAGAGATCGTGCGCGCCGGCTGCAATCTTCTTGCCGCCCAGCGCCGTGTAGTCGCGCGGCGGTCCCACGATGAAGAGGAAGGGGTTCACGCGAACCAGCAGTTCCTCCGCTGCGTTCGGTCCGGTGATGAATCCGATCTCGCGGGCCACGGTGCCGCGGATCGTCTCCATCCGGGAAACGACTTCCGGATCGTTCTGCAGGCTGACGATGTCCCGCACGTCGTCCATCCCCACGTCCTCGGCCCTCACAAAGAAGTGGAGGTTGGCCGCGTCGACGATGCTGACATCGATCTTCCCCAGGCCGGGGATGTCGAACCGGTCCACGGCCCGGCCGGTCGGAAGAACGCCCTTGCCCAGAATACACGCTTCAAAATCCGCGAAGTCGAGATCGATTCTGGCGCCGGTTCCCGGAACGCCGCCGATGGCAAAGTCACCGTGGACGGCCGGCAAGCCGTCCTCCATGGGCACGGTGGCCATGAGGCGCCGGCCGGTGTTCACCTGGTGGATGGCGATGCGAACGCCGCCCTTGACGGGATCTCCCAGCCCCCGATAGGCCGCGTAGACGGCGGCACCTGCGGAGATATTCCCGCAGTTGCTGGTCCAGTCGATCCGGGGCAGGGCGATGTTGACCTGACCGAAAAGATAATCGATGACACAATCCTTGCGGGTCGGGGCGCCCATCACGGCAACCTTGCTGGTCAGTTTGTCCGCTCCTCCGAGACCGTCGATCTGACGGAGATCCGGGCTGCCGTAAAGGCTCAGGATGATTTGATCCCGCTCTTTCCCCGGCGGCGGCAATTCTTCAACGGGGACGAATACGCCCTTGCTCGACCCCCCGCGGATGATGAGACACGATAATGTACGCCACATACTCCAAACCTCCTTACAACATTTGCCCTCAGCAGACGGCTCCCCCGGGCTTTTCCGAAATCGTCAGGCGCAGAGGACGTCCATCAGTTTGCCGACATTGTCCAGCGTTTCCAGCCGGTCCAGCATTTCCAGGGAACGGTCGATGCGTTTCCGCGGGATGGCTTCTTCCGCGCAGGCGGTATATTTGGCGATCAGTTCCTCCCGGTTCAGACGATTGCCCGGTTTTCCCTTGTTGGTGAGCACCTCCTGAGCGTACGTCTCGCCGTTCTTCAACTTGACGGTGACCCGCTCCGGATAGCGCTCCATATTCGCGTATCCGCTGTGCTCCGGCAGGTGAAGGTAATGCACGCGCGTGAGCAGCTTCTGGACCTTGCGCTCCCTGACCCGCTCTTCCGTGAACTGCTGCAATCCGGCCTCCCGGTCCAGCAGGGCGACGGCCATGCAATACTCCATGCTGAACTTCGCCTCTTCCACGGTTTTGGGACGATGCCGGATCATGATGGCGGGAACCATGTCGCTCGTGCGGCACTCCACGGACTCCACGTCATCGGCCTTGATGTCATGCTTCTGAATCAGGAACAGGATGGCATCGAGGCAGCGATGCGCTTCGGCGCAGCACGGGTACGGCTTCACACTGATGCCGTGTTCGACGATCATGTAGGATTTCCCCAGCCCTTTGAGGCTTCTGACCGGATCACAATCGCCGTTGGCCAGAAACACCTTCCCGAAGCCGAACGTTCCCTCAATCGCGTCCACATCGGCCGTGAACCCCTTCTCGGCCAGCAGGGCGGCCACGATGCCGTTCCGCGACGACAGGCCGCAATGGAGCGGCTTGGTCATGGTGCCGAAGTTCTGCCTGACGCCGCTGGCCTCCGAGCTGGCGATTCCGAACGCCGATCGCGTCCGCGTGACGTCCAGTTTCAGGATGCTGCAGCATGCTGCCGTGGCGCCCATCGTTCCGTAGGTGGCCGTGGGGTGCCAGCCGCTTTCGTAATGCCCGCGGCCGAGATACGCTCCGACCCTCGCACCGACCTCGAACCCGACGACGTAGGCCAGCAGAAGATCCTTGCCGGAGATTTTCTGTCGTTGCCCCAGGGAAAAAATCGCGGGCCAGATGGGGGCCGTCGGATGGCCCGTCCAGTTGGGGAGCGCGTAGTCATCGTAATCCAGCGCATGGGCCATGGTCCCGTTCGCCAGGGCGGCCTCGGCGGCGGTGGTCTTGAAACCAGACGCCATCACGCCCGCCTCCGGCTTCGCCGCCGTCTTCTTGGCGTAATCCGCCATGATCTTCCCGGCCTCCTCCTGCGAACCCGCGAGCGCGACGCCGGTGCAGTCCAGGATGGCGTCCTTCGCCCAGCCGACGGCTTCCCTGGGAAGTTTACGATACGTAAGCTTGCATGCAAATTTGGCCAACTCTTCCGTCACACGCATGGTATTTTTCACTTTGCCCTCCTTATAAGCAACAGGTCTTCTCTTTGAAGGCTGTACCATCACTACGCTCCGCGATAGCCGCCGGCGAACGCTTCAACATCCGTCATTCTGTCTCACTTTCACTCTCCTGCCGCTTCCCGGTCATGGAACGAAGCCCGGAATTCATCTGGGCATGAGCAGGTTCGGCACAAAGAGGGTATAGGCCGGCCAATAGGTCACCAAAGCAAGCTGGATAAGGGTGACCACAATATAGGGGGTTACACCCTTTATGGTTTCCTGCAGCGGGGCCTTTCCCACACCCGATACGACATAAAGATTCAACCCGACCGGGGGTGTGATCAGCGCGATCTCCATGTTCAGGGTCATCATGATGCCGAAATGCACCAGATCGATCCCCAAGGCCGAAACCAGGGGAAGCAAGATCGGCAAGGTGATCAACATGGTGGAAACGACTTCCAGGAAACAGCCGAGAAAGAGCAGGATGATATTGCAGGCCAGCAGGAATCCGAAGGCATTCAGTTTCATGTCCGTGGCGTACTTCACCAGCCGGGCCGGCAGGCCGGCTTCGGTCAGCCAGTTCCCGAAGACGATCGCGGTCGAGATGATGAACAGGATCATTCCGGCGCCTCTCATCGCCTCTCCCGCTACGGTGATGACCCTTCCCAGCGGAATTTCCCGATAAACGAAGACACTGATGAAGATGGCGACGACGGCGCTCAGGCCCGCCGCCTCGGTAACCGTGCAGAGGCCGGTGTAGATTCCGCCCAGAATGATCAGCGGAAGCGAGAGGGCGGGAAGGGCTTTCTTCACCGCCTGAAAGGTTTCCGTCCAACTGGCCTTCACGGGGGTCCGGGCGATATTCTTCCGTCTGGAGTCATACTTGATCCAGAGGATGTAAAGGATGGCCTGCGTCACTCCGGGCACGAACCCGGCCAGAAAGAGCCGGGGGATGGATTCCTCGGCGACGATCCCGTAGATGATCATGGCGCCGCTCGGGGGGATCATGATAGCGATGGTGCCGGCCGCCGCGACGACACCCAGGGAGAAGGTGCGGGGATACCCGCTCTCCATCATGGCGGGAACGACGATGATGCCGATGGCCATGGCGGTGGCGACGCTGGAACCGCAGATGGCGCCGAAAAACGTGCAGGATACGACGGTGACGATGGCAAGGCCGCCCCAGTGATGCTTGAAGAGGCAGTTTGCGACGTCAATGAGGTACCGGGAAGATCCCCCCCGAACCATGAACTCGGCCGTGATGACGAAGAAGGGGAGCGCCATCAGGGGAAAGGTGTCCAGGGCGTTGTACATGACATCGGGGACCATGGCCACGCCGGTGGGTGAATAGAGTGCGAGCATGACCATGGCGGAGAGGCCCAGAGTGAAGGCGATGGGAACTCCCAGCAGCAGCAGGATGCCGAAGACGAGGCAAAGGGTTAGTATCATGACCGGGCCTCCTCTCTGCTCATTTCATGATGTTCCAGGATGTCCGACATCTGAAATCGAAACAGGAGTCGCCAGAGGCGAATCAGGTATCGCATGGTCATAAGAAAACAACCCGTCGGTACCGAAAGATAGGGTATCCACAATGGAAAGCGCAGCGACGTGTTGGACAGTTGGTTGGCATTGTAGTTGAGCATGACGATATTGATCCCGTACCAGAGGACGACCACGCAGAATACGAGGGCGACAACCGCATTGAAGACGGCCAGGACGCGCCTCACGTTCATGGGGAAGCGTTCGACGACCAGCGTGGCCGCCACATGGCCATTTCTGTCCACCAGGCTGCTCGCGGCAAGAAAGACGGCGCCGATGATCATGTAGACAATGACCTCTTCAGGCCAATCGGAAGGCGACCTCAGGACGTATCGCCCGAAGGTGGCATAGACGACGCCTGTCAGGGCGGTCAAGGTGAGGACGCCCACAAGGAAGAGTTCTATCTGGTTCCATTTTTTCACGAATTGATCCATGAGACAAACCACCTTTCGGGAAGAAGATGCGGGGATCTTCCCGATTCCTGTCAGAGGGGGAGCTGATCCCGGAGACTCCCCGGCAGTCCCGCGGAAGCGGCCGGACAGCTCCCCCTTCAGGAATGGGATGATTGAAGGCGCCTGCTATTCTTTAATTTTTTTCAGGGCCTCCTCGCACAGCTTGACCAGTTCCGGGTCGTACTTGAGCTCTTTGATCAGCTCGGGCTGCACCGTCATGAATCTCTCGCGCCATTCGGCTGCCTGCTTCGCGGTGGGTGTGTAGAATTTCATTCCCCTCTTCTGCAGCTCCTCCTTGGCATCCTGCTGTTCCTTTGCGGCGATCGCCCGCTGTTTCGGAACGGAATACTCGTAGGACTCGATAAAGATCTTCTGGAGATCCGGAGTGAGGTTGTTCCAGAACTTGTTGCTCACCATGGGGAAGTAGTGCGTAAAGTAATTGCGCGTTTCGACGCAGTACTTGAGGCCGGCCTCATCGAGCTTGGCCTTTTCCACACTCATGGTCGTCGTGCTGGCGCCGTCGATCGTCTTCTGGGTCAGGGCCACGGCCACATCGGCATATGCGATCAATACGCCGCCCGCTCCCAACGACTTGAGCCTCGCCAAAGCGACCGCGCCGCCGGGGATGCGGATCTTCAGCCCCTTGAAATCCTCCAGCTTGGTGACCTCTTTCGTGGAGGTGTACATATGGTCGAACCCCAGATGGTAGATCCGGCCGACGGACTTCACGTTCAGTTTCTTTTCGAGCCGCTTGGCGATCGGCACGCTCAGTTCGTCGAGCAGATTGGAATACTCGTTCAGCGGAATGGCCCGTCCGAAGAACATGGGAAGATGGGTCACTGTGGTATTGATATCAACACCGTCCAGCAGATGGTTCCCGATGATGCTCATGTCCAGCGTACCCATGAGCAGGGCCTTGATGGCATGGGGATCCTTGTAGAGCTGGGAACTGTGATAGATCGTCGGCTTGAACTGGCCTTTGGATCTCTTCACCAACTCCTCGGCGAACACCTGCGTCCCCAGGGTCTTCCCGTGGGTCGCCGGGGAGTCCAATGAGATATTGAATTCGTAGGTCTTCGCTTCCGCCGTCGGCGCCGCTCCCAGCGGGTACAAGAGAACGGACAGCACCGCGAGTGTCAAAATGATCCTCAACTTTTTCCTCATGATCTGAATCCTCCCTTTGAAAGATGTTTTTGGTTGATGTTGGTGACAAGACATCCTCTCCCCTGCCGCTGAATCCGCATATCCGTCGGTCTCGACCTTCCTCCGACGCAATCGAAAAAAAAATCCCCGCCCCTTTCTCCTGTCTGCCCTGCTCAATTCCTTGAAAGATCCGGGAACATTCGCGCCGCCACTTCCGCTTCGTCGTGCAATCCGAGCTCCCGCAGCGTCGACGGGAGCGGTATTCCGTCGCTGCTCCATCTTCGGTGCCCGTAATACTCATCCAGCATTTTCTCGAGATTGGGCAGGTATCCCGCCGCGCCCCCTGTCGTGAACTTCTCCGAGAGGATCCTCTGGGGAAGCGTGTCGTCCTTTCTCGTATAACCAAGGCGCACGTTGTACATCCTCTTCACGTTGGAGGCCCGCTCCCCGGCTCTCATCAGCTCGGAAAGGTCCATGTCCCACCCGGTGACGTCGTTCAGGCATTGCAGAACCTCGCTGGGTTTGAGCTGCGTGATCACGAACTGGCAGAGCTTCAAGGAGTTGAACAGGCCGGCATAGTCCTGCATGACCGCGTTGATCAGAGCCTTCCCCTCGTCCCGCTGCCTCTCGAGCGGCTTTTCGTAACCCAGCTCCGCTATGCCGCTTCGCTCCAACTGGTAGGAGCATCCCCGGTGGCAGGCGCCCCGTGGGTAGGTCGCGTAAAGAACCGCCAGACTTCCCATCGACCGGGGATCGTGCATCGGCAGCTCGAGGCCTTTGACCTCGATCGCGAAGTCCGCCGAACCGCCGCCGATTTCCTGCGACGCCCTCTTCACCCCTTCGCCCAGAAGCCTGCCCAGCCCTTCCCGCCGGCCGATCTGATGAACCATCGCCAGCGCCGCATCCTTGTTTCCCCAGGCGAGATCGATCCCTCCCGTATCCTTCTTGCCGATGGTTCCCTTTTCGTAAGCCTCCATGGCAAAGGCGATGGAGGCGCCGACGGAGACGGTGTCCATGCCGTAGCGGTTGCACAGATCATTGGCCATGGAGATGGCGTTCAGATCGTCGATCAGGCACAGGGACCCGAACGATCCCAGGGTTTCATATTCGGGACCGCCGCCGCTGACGCCCGCATAGGGACCGTCCGCGATCTCGATCACCCTGCCGCATCCCACGATGCAGCCCTTGCAGTAGTATTTCTTGGTCAGAATGGTCTCCGCCAGGGTCTGCCCGGAAATCTTCTTCAGCTTTTCATCGTCCCATTTGCCGGAAGACCAGTTCTTCACGGGCATGTCGCCGAGATTGGCGTTCTTGATCACCGCCCCTGCGGTTCCGTACGCGCCGAAAGCCTTCGTCGCCTCCTGCAGCCGCGGCACGAAGCTCTTGACCAGGGCTTTCAGAGCCTCGGGCCGGGCGATCTGCGGTTTCCGCGCTCCGTATACCGAAATCGCCTTGAGCTTCTTCGATCCCATGACGGCTCCGACGCCGCCCCGCCCGCTCACCCTCGCATGCTTGCCGTCGGAAAGGACGATGGCCATCTTCGCCAGTTTTTCGCCCGCCGGACCGATGCACGCCACGACGGCCTTGGCCGACGTTTCCGCCTTGACCATCTCATCCGTTTCGATGGTGTCCCGGCCCCACAGATGGCCTGCATCCCGAAGGGAAACGCCTTCGTCGGTGATCCACAGGTAAACGGGCTTCTCCGACCTCCCGACGACGAGGATTCCGTCGTAGCCCGTTCTCTTCAGCATGCTTCCCCAGCTTCCGCCGCAGTCTCCTTCTCCCCAAATGCCCAACGGCGATTTGGTCACCACCGCATATCTTCCCGCCATCGGAACGGCGGTTTCCGTCAACGGTCCGGTAAGAAACATCAGGACATTGTCCTCTCCCAGAGGATCCGTCTCTGCGCGCGTCTGATCAAACAGCAATCTCGCGCCCAATCCGCTGCCGCCGATGTATTTTCGGGCCAACTCTTCCGAGATCTCCCGATCCGTCCATGTGCCCCTTGTCAGGTCGACACATAGAAGCCTTCCCATGTAGCCGCCGGTCATATTGTCCTCCCTGCGAAACAGGCTGCTTTCTGCTGACGCTGCGGTCGCCCTCCGCTGTCGGTGGCGGGGCATCCGTCCTCCATCGTGCGGGTCCCGGTCATGTGACGGGACGCACGAAGCCGCTGAACGTCAAAAAGCCTGCTGATACAATGAAACAAAATCGTTCACGGTCGTGTATCGGGGGTTCCGCGTGTTGTAGTTGGCCTTGAAGCAGAGGTCCGCCATTTCGGGAATCCTCGATTCCTTGACGCCGAGGTCTCTCAGCCTCGAGGGGATGCCCAGGTCGGCATTCAGCCGCCTGATGGCATCGACCGCTTTCCGCCCGGCCTCGATGGCCGTCAGGCCGGCGATATTTTCTCCCATGACCGCCGCTACCCGCGCGAATTTCTCCGGACTCGCGAGAAGATTGAACTCCGCGACGACGGGGAGACAAACGGCATTGGCGATGCCGTGGGCCACGTGAAAGAACGTGCCGACGAACCTGGACATGCCGTGAACGTTGCCGACGCCCGTATTGGTGAACCCCAGGCCGGCGAGGCACGACGCGCAAAGCATCTTCAATCCCGCATCGAGGTTCGCCCGGTTGGCGACGAACGGACGCAGGCTCTTCGAGATCAGCGCCATCGCCTCCAGATCGTATGCATCGGTCACGTAATTCGCATTGAGATTGATGTACGACTCCATGGCATGGGTGAACGCGTCCATGCCGGCGCCGGCCGCCGGCATGGCGGGCAGCGTAACGAGGGCCAGCGGATCGAGGATCGCGACGTTGGCCGGGTTGTAGAGCGAATGCGTGATCGACATCTTCACTTCCGTGCGGGTGTTCGTGATGATGCAGGAACCCGTGACTTCCGAACCGGTGCCGGCAGTGGTCGGGATCGCGATCAGAGGCAATCGCGGACTCTTGTATCTGTTCGGGCCTTCATAATCGTGAACGACGCCGCCGTGAACGATCAGGATGCCGACGGCCTTTCCAATATCGATCGAGCTTCCTCCCCCGACGGCCAGAATCAGGGACGGCTTGTTCTTCTTGCACTGCTCATGAACCTTTCCCACAATCGTATCCGTGGGCTCGGCGTCAATTTCCGAGAACAGATCGAAGGGATGGCCGGTGTCTTTCAGGATGCCCTCGACGCTCTTGAAAAAATCGGTGGAAACGAGCGCCCTGTCGCAGAGGAAGAGGATTCTCTGATCCGGCGAGGTCAAGAAATTTTCCACAGCGCCTTTAAGGTTCTTATGAGAACCTACGCCCAATTGCACTTGCGTCTGGGCGGGCCCGACGCAAGCGGATTTTCCACCAAACATCATCATAACGGCAAGCTCTCCTCTCTCATGATAAGACGTCGCGCGCGAGCGGCACCGCGCGTTTCCGAAGCGCGCGATTCAGTTCGAACGGGCAACCTGTCGTTCAGGAACGGCTTGGCTCCCGGTTCATCCTTTTTCCTTTGCCACTCGGAATTTCCCGTACTTGCGGATATAGTTCACCATCCCGCCCTCGTTCAGAAGGGTCATCATGAAGGCCGGTGTCGGATTCGCGGAAATCGAGCAGTTCCGGGTCTCGTTAAAGACCTTTCCCTTCAGCAGATCCACACGCAGCACATCGCCGTCGCAAATCGCATCGGTATCGCATTCGACCAGGGGCAATCCCAGGTTGATGGCGTTCCGGTAGAAAATGCGCGCAAAGGATTTCGCGATGACCGCTGCGATCTGCCCCGCCTTGACGATCTTCGGCGCGTACTCCCGGGACGAACCGCATCCGAAATTGTCCCCGGCCACGATGAAGTCTCCCGGCTGAATCTGTGAATAGAACCCGGGACGAATGTCCTCCATCAGGTGCTGCGCCAATTGGACGTAGTCCAGCGATTGCGTGCGGTGGCGGCTGCTCATGATGTAGTCCGTATTGATGTCATCGCCGAATTTGTGCGCTCTTCCCTTCAGCTCCATTGCCCTTCCCTCTGTCGTTACGCCAGGTATTTTCTGGGATCCGCGATCCTTCCTTCCAGAGCGGCCGCGGCCGCGGCCGCCGGGGACCCCAGAAATATGTTGGCATTCGGATTGCCCATTCTCCCCTTGAAGTTCCGATTGGCCGTCGACAGGACGTTTTCCCCGTCCGCCGGTATTCCGCCGTGAACCCCCACGCACGGCCCGCACCCGGGCACAAGAACTTCGGCTCCCGCCTCCACCAGCGTCTGGAGCACTCCCTTTCCCATCGCCTCCAGAAGAATGGAACGGGAGGCGGGAATGACGATCAGGCGGAGATTCGGAACGATTCTCTTGTTCCTGAGAATGGCTGCAGCGACCTCCAGATCTTCCAGCCGGCCGTTCGTGCAGGTCCCGATGAGCACTTCGTGAATCGGGGTGCCGGCGATTTCTCTCAGGGGAACGACGTTGTCCACCTTGTGGGGTTTGGCGATCTGCGGCTCCAACTGGTCCACCCGGAATTCGAGAACCCGGCTGTATGTGGCATCGGCGTCCGCCTTCACGGATTTGACCGCCCCCTTCACTCCCCGCTGCGACAGCCAGCGCTGCGTTGACTCATCCGCCTCCATGATGGCCGCCTTGGCTCCCATCTCCACGCCCATGTTGCAGATGGTAAACCTGCCCCCCATCGAAAGGGAAGAGATCGTTTCCCCAGCAATTTCCATGGCCCTG
Source organism: Syntrophales bacterium (assembly GCA_035366835.1). GTDB lineage: Bacteria > Desulfobacterota > Syntrophia > Syntrophales > UBA6109 > UBA6109. The sequence continues at coordinate 23,117 of DAOSIS010000001.1, forward strand.
TAATTGGCCCCGTCTTCCGTAATCTGTCCGGCCAGAAAAAGAACGAGGTCCTTGGCAAAAACACCGGAGGGGAGGGAGCCGTGAAACAAGACCCGCATGGTCTCGGGCACCTTCAGCCACAACTGACCCGTGGCCATGGCGGCCGCCGCGTCCGTGGACCCCACTCCCGTGGCAAAGGCATTCAGGGCTCCGCCCATGCAGGTGTGGGAATCCGTACCGATCACGATCTGTCCCGGCTGGATCTCCTTTTCCGCCAGCAGTTGATGGCAGATGCCGTCCCCCGCCTCATGCTGCCGGATGCCCCATTTCTTCGCGAACTCCCGCATCTGTTTCTGCATTTGGGCGTAGTTCCTTGCGGGGGTCGGGACAAGGTGGTCCGTCATGAAACAGATGTTCCCCGGACGGGGAATGGCGATTTCCCCCATTTCGGCGAGGGCGTCGATGGCCATGGGTCCCAGAGAATCGTGGGCCATGATCACATCGACATCCGCCACCACCAGACGGCCCGCCTTTGCTTCCATTCCGGATTTTTCAGCCAGGATCTTTTCTGAAATCGTATACCCCATAATGGTCACCCCCGGATCCGGAATTCCGGTCCGGATCGGTCTCCTTCTTCCTGTTGTTATAAGACGATCTTCTCCCGCCTCAATTCCGCGATCTCGTCGGGCGACAGACCGATCGACGCCAATATTTCCTGATCATGCTGTCCCACTTCCGGAGGATCATTGCGCAGTCCGAAGTCGTAGGACCCGATGCGGATGGGGATGCGGGGCAGTTTTGTTTTGATTCCGCCGGGCAGGGTTGTTTCCAGGAGACCTCCCCCTTCGTTGAGCTGCTGATCTTCGAACAGATCTTCCGGCTTGGCGATGGGAGCGAAGGGAATTCCGGACCGTTCGCACAACTTGAACAATTCCTGCTTCGTCAGGGCCTTGAAGATTTTCTGGATCTCCGGAATGAGCCAGGGGCGCTGGGATATCCGGTCGTTGTTGGTTGAGAGCCGCGGATCCGTCTTCAGTCTCTCCAGTCCGAATACCTCGCAGAAGCGTTCCCAATGCCGGTCGCTGGTGATTCCCACGAAGACCGTCTCTCCCTCCTTCGTCTCGAAGCGGTCATAGACGGACCAGGCGCTGACGCGGTTGGGCATGGGGGGAGAAGGCTTGCCCGTGATGGCCGTCACGGCCATGTGCTGGCCCATCATGAACGCCACCGCCTCGAAGAGCGTGGAGATGACGGCCTGTCCCTTCCCCGTCTTTTCCCTTTCGTACAAAGCCGTCACAATGGCGATGGCCCCGTACATTCCGCCCATGATATCGACGACGGACGCCCCCGCCCGCAACGGCTGTCCCAGCGGGCCCGTCATGTAGGCAAGACCGGCCATCATCTGCACCACCTCGTCGAGGGCCGGTCTCTTTTCATAGGGACCGGGCATGAATCCTTTCAGGGCGCAGTAGATGAGTCTCGGGTTCAGCTTCGAGACCGAATCGTAACCGAACCCCAATCGCTCGATCGTCCCGGGCGCAAAGTTTTCCAGGAAGACGTCGGCCGAGCACAGCAATTTCCCCAGGAGATCCCGTCCCCGGTCCGTCTTGAGGTCTATGGCGACGCTCTTTTTGTTCCGGTTCAAGAAGGGGAAGAACCCCGTGCCGAAACCCTTCAACCGCCGGGTTTCGTCGCCTTCAGGAGCCCTTTCGACCTTGATCACCTCCGCTCCCATATCAGCCAATATCAGCCCGCACGTCGGCCCCATCACGGCATGAGACAATTCGAGAACCCGGATTCCGCTCAAAGGGAGACCGTTTTTCGCTTCACTCATATTCCCTCTCTTCTCCGTCACAAAGCATTCAGCCTTCATTGCAGGGATACTGGGCTTTCAACACCCGGCTCATCCGCCCCGGAAGCTGACGGCCCAAGATTGATTCCAGTTCCTCGACAACCTTGCTTACCCCCCTGAGATCGACGCCGGTCGGGATCCCCATGGCTTCGAACATGTGAACCGCGTCCTCCGTCGGTACGTTTCCCGCCGCCCCTTTTACAAAAGGGCATCCCCCCAGGCCTCCCGCGCAGACGTCGAAAATCCGGACGCCCTCCTCGTACCCCGCAAACATGTTGACGAGCCCCAGTCCCCGCGTATCGTGAAGATGCAGCGAAAGATCGATCTGAGGGACATGCTGCCTGACTTCTCTCACCAAAGACCGCACCTGACGAGGGTTGCCCATGCCCGTCGTATCCGCAAGATTGATTTCATCCGCCCCGGCACCGGCCATCACCCGCGCTGCCGACAGGACTTTTTCCGGAGACGTCGTCCCTTCGTAGACGCATCCGAAGGAGCACTGAATCCCAGCCCTCACCTTCAGTCCCGCCTTCTTGGCTTCCGCGATCAGCAGCGCCATCGAGGCCAATGCCTCTGCCGCAGGCCGCCCCGCGTTCTTCCTGCTGTGGGTATCGCTCACGGAAACGGACATGCTCACGTGGGAGAGGCCGCAGTCCAGGGCCCTCTCCAGCCCCCTGCTGTTCAAAATGAGGCCCGTCAGCAGGACGCCCGACGTCGAAATCAATTGCCGGATCAGCGCATCCGTGTCCGCCATCTGCGGAACAAGCTTGGGGTTGACGAAAGACCCGACCTGAATGCGCCTGATATTCGCTTCTTTCAGCAAATGGAAAAGCCGTATTTTTTCCTCCAATGTAAAAAGCCGGGATTCCATCTGCAGTCCGTCACGGAGGACCTCATCCTCGAACAAGACCGTTTCTTTCTGTTCTGGTTCCGTCATCGTTTCTTCTGCCCTTTCCGTACCGTATCCTGTTCCGTTTGCCGGACTCCGCTGCCTTCGCAGGCTTCGCCGACCCTGATTCGCCGCTGCCCTGGAACGGTTGGGGGCGCAGGTCTTCAGAAAAATCCCAGATGCGGCCGCCCGCGGACGGCGAGGCTGGAAATCCGCCCAATTGCCAGGTGAGTTGGGCCGCCGCCCTCATGACAAGTTCGATTTTTCCCGGCAGCGTTTCCGGCGTGAAACGGTGGATCGGTCCGGCGATTCCCAACGCTCCCAGAAAGCGGTTTTCCAGCCCGAAGAGCGGTGCGGCCACCGCCCCCGCGTCCGCCACCCGCTCGCCAAAACTGCACGCGTATCCCTGAGTCCGGATCCGATCCAATTCGTCCGCCAGCTTGGATGGATCGGCGATGGGAGCCGCATCCTCTTTTCTCGAACGCCTGCCGTTCAGCACATGGTCCCGCACCTCCTTCGGACCGAAAGCCAGCAGCACTTTTCCGCTCGCGCCCACGGGAATCGGCGTTCGCTGTCCCACGGCGATGGCCAGCCGGACATCCTGTTTCCCCTCTTCCCTGGCCAATACCACGCGCTCCAGGCTGTCCAATACGTAGATGGAGGCGGATTCGCCCGTCGCGCGGGCCAGTTCCTGAAGGAGGGGTTGTCCCAGGCTGCTTAAGCTGGATTGCCGCTCGTAGACCCTGCCCAGGGACATGAACATCGTGCCCAGGCCGTAGCTCCCGGTCCTGGGATCCCGATGCAGAAAACCGCGTCCCTCCAGCGTACCGGCAAGGCGCATCACGCGGTTGCGGGTCAGGCCGGTTTTTTCGATGATTTGCTTCAGTGTCTGGTTCGGGGAGTTCAGGAAGACGCCAATGATGTCGCAGGCAGCCAGCACCGCCTCAACGTGTCTGTCGGTTTGCTTCTTCGTTCCCTTGACGGTCATAAGAACGTCTGCCCTGCGTGGGGGGGGTCAAGCCGGCCGCATTGGCTACTCTGTAGCCATAATAGCTATTGGCCAGACCCTATTAAATTTAATTTCTAATGTCAAGCGGTTTTTTCCCGAAACGCAGACCCGCAATGTCTCGTCCCTTGCCTCGGCCGGCAGAGCTGTGGTACGGATCTCTCCGAAGAGCGGAGGTTGGGATGGGAACGCGGGAAGTTCCCCCCCGGAAGATATTCTGGGGCTGGTATGTGGTGGCGGGCACCTTCATCATCATCGGCGTCAATTACGGCGCACGCTACTGCTTCGGCGTCTTTCTCAAACCCATGTGCGAAGCGATGGGCTGGTCGCGTTCCGTGGTCTCCACCGCCATGTCGCTGGCTATTCTGTTCTACGGAATCGGCGGCATCTTCGCGGGGCGACTGCTCGATCGTTTCGCGCCGCGCTGGATCATCACGTCAGGCGCCATCCTGGCCTCACTGGGATTTTTCCTGACCCGCTTCGTCGAGACACCGCTGCAGTTTTACTTCGTCTACGGCATCTTTGTCGGCCTCGGCTCCGCATGCCTCGGGGTCGTCGTCTGCAATTCCTCCGTCGGGAAATGGTTCGTCAAGAAGAGAGGCATTGCGATCGGCATCACCACGGCCGGCGTCGGCGTCGGCACTCTCGTTTTCTCGCTGGCCGCCGGCCTTATCGTCAAGGCCTTCGACTGGCAGACGGGATTCACCCTCCTCTCCGTCGCCGTCCTGATTCTTTGTACGGGCGTGTCGCAGATCCTCATGGGGAGGACCCATCCCGAGGATTACGGCCTGATGCCCGACGGAGAGACAGCAACGCGCGAAAGAGCGGACCAGGGCCCCGTTTGTCCGAACTTTTCCCATGCGCCGTCGACGCGCCGACTTCTGCGCGACGCCCGGTTCTGGACCATTGCCCTGTGCTATTTCTGCGCCGTCCTCGTGGAAATGGCCGTCTTCATCCATCAAGTCGCCTACGCGGAGGAATACGGCATCGGCCGCGTCGCTGCGGCTTCCTCTCTGGGAATCATCGGCATCGCCAGCATCGTCGGCCGTTTCTTCTTCGGTTGGCTGAGCGATCGAATCCATGACGTCAAACACGCGGCCTTTCTCGGCTTGGCCGTCATGACGGCAGGAATGGGCATTCTCCTCTTCGCAAAGACCATCGGCCTTTTCTATCTGTATGCCTTCGTCTTCGGTTTCGGATACGGTTCGATAGGTCCCATGCTTCCCATCCTGATGGCGGACCGTTTCGGGCGGAAAGTTCTCGGTACGGCCTATGGACTGGTCACCTTCTTTGCCGTCGGCCTGGGAGGTTTCGTCGGTCCCATCTTCGGAGGTTTGATGTACGACACATTCGGTTCCTATCTCTACGCCTGGCGAATCAACTTCGTCATGCTGACCATCACAACCGTCCTGATTCTTCTGCTGAAAAAAGGCACCCAGAGGGAAGGGAGCGATTGAGTTTCCGGAAGTCACCCTTCTATCCCACCGGTCCCCGGACGGCGCCTCCGGATCAGGGGCGGTTCCCATTTCCGGCGATCGATGCCGCTTCCTCAAAGGCCCATGCCACCGCCCTCACCGCAACATCGGGCATCTCCAAAATCGACGTCGCGCGAACCCTGCAACGAGCGCATCCCCGCATCGTTTGCCTCGGGATGAGAGAAGGGATGGAGGATAGAACGTCTCCTTTCTTGCATGGTCGATTCTCCTGTGGTAGGGCAGACGCGTACGGCACAGCGTTGATGGTCGGAAGGACAACGGATGGAAGCAAAGCGGAAGATATTCTGGGGATGGTACGTGGTGGCCGGCGCTTTCATCATCTTCGGAATCAACTACGGTGCCCGTTACTGTTTCGGCGTCTTTCTCAAGCCCATGTGCGAAGATCTGGGCTGGTCGCGTTCCGTGGTCTCCGTTGCCGCGTCGCTGGCTGTCCTGTTTTACGGAATCGGCGGCATCTTCGCGGGACGCCTGCTCGATCGTCTGGCCCCCCACTGGATTATTACCGTTGGCGCCGTTTCGGCGGCGCTGGGATTTATCCTGACTCGTTTCGTATCGACGCCGTTGCAGTTCTACCTCGCCTACGGCGTCCTGTTCGGGCTTGGTTCCTCCTGCCTCGGGGTCGTCGTCTGCAACTCCTCCGTCGGGAAATGGTTCGTCCGGAAACGCGGAATCGCCATTGCCATCAGCACCAATGGGGCAGGCGTCGGCATCCTGATTCTGACACCGCTCGCCGGCGTCATCGTCACCCTTTTCGACTGGCGAACCGGATTCACCCTATTGGGCATCGCCCTGCTCGTGTTTTGCACGGCCGTATCGCAGCTTTTCATGAGAAGGACCCGGCCCGAGAATTACGGCCTGCTCCCGGATGGAGAGACAACGCCGCCCTCCCTTGGAATGCTTCCTCCCCCTGACGAAAGGAAATCGGCTCACCGACAGGCAACCCGATTTCTCCTGAAGGATTCCCGATTCTGGACCATCGTCTTCTGCTACAATTTGGCCGTTACGGCGGAAATGTGCGCCTTCGTTCACCAGATCGCTTATGCCGAGGAGTACGGCATCGATCGCGTCGCCGCGGCTTCCTCGATGGGGATCATCAGCGCCGCCAGCATCGCCGGTCGTTTCTTCTATGGGTGGTTGACTGATCGCATGAGCGACGTCAAATGGACGGCATCCCTGGGGCTGGCCATCATGGCGGTAGGCATGGGCATCCTCCTGGTCTCGAAGACCATCGGCATTTTCTACCTCTATGCACTGGTCTTCGGCTTCGGATGGGGTTCGGTCGGTCTGATGATTCCCATCCTGACCGTCGACCGCTTCGGGCGTGAGGTGCTGGGCACGGCTTACGGGCTGGTCAACTTTTTCGCCGTCGGTCTGGGAGGATCCATCGGTCCCATCATAGGCGGTCTGATCTACGACGCTTTCGGCTCCTATTATTATGCTTGGCTGATGAACCTCGTCTTGCTGACCTCTGTGGCTTTCCTGATCCTCCTGCTCAAGAAACGCGGCAGGAACGCGGAAACAGCAGGACCGCTTCAACGCCCCGCCGGCCTGTAATCCCCACATCGTTCCTGGATCGGCAGAATGAGGGCCATGGCCGCGAGCGGCAGGAGCGCCATGACGCCCCAGACCGCCGCGAACCATCCCGATGCATCGACGAACCAGCCCAGAAGCGGCGGGAAAACGATTCCTCCCGTCATGACGGCCGTCACGGCGACCGACGTGGCAAGTCCGGAAGCACGCAGGGCAGACAACTCCATGGCAAAGGTCATGTAGATGCCGTTGAAGCCCATCCCCGCCATGCCGATCAGGCCGAACACGGCGAAGACAACCCAGATCGGCCAGCCCCGGGGGAGAAGAAAACCGCAGCACAGTGCGACCGCCATGGCGGCCGCAAAGAAGATCATCACCGGCCTGCGCCGCTGCCCGAGCAGGCGGTCGCTGACGAACCCGGCACCGAGACGCGCGACGGCGGCGGTAAACTGGACCCAGCCGACACCCAGACCGGCCGCCGTCACCGAAAGTGCCAGCCCTTCCTTCAGGTACAGGAAGGTATAGGCCAGGATGGAAAGCTGACACCCTCCGAGGAAGAAGCCGGCGCCGGCCAGGAGGAGGAGCCGACGGTTCGCAAAGACCTCCCGCAGCGGTAGTCTCCTCCGCGGCGACGGTTCCGATTTTTCGCTTCCGCATTGCCGGCCGGCATACAGAAGCGCCAGGGAGAGGCACGCGGCGAGTGTGGCCCCTCCCAGCAGGACGAAGAGCGCCCGCCATCCCCAGGTCAGAATCACGGGCACGGCCAGGGCAGCCAGTACCCCGCCCAGCGTGACCCCCGTCTGTTTGAGGCCCATGACCGTTGCCCGCCAGGAAAGGGGGATCCGGTTCATCACGGCCTTGTTCGTGCCGGGCGCTGTTGTGCTGTAGCCGACCCCGATCAGGAACAGGAGGATCAGCAGGGCGTCGACGGAGCCGATGAAGGCGATGGTGACGCCGACGGCCGCCATCAGCACCAGGCCCCAGAGAAGAACCTTCTTTTCCCCCAGCGCGTCGATCCAGTAGCCGGACGGCACGAGAAGCAGGACGTTGCCGAACGTCAGCGCGGAGACAAGCAGCCCGACCTGGCTCTGATTGAGGGCGAATTCCTGCTTGACGAAGGGGGTGACGGCGGGAAGCGTATAGAAGAGCGCGGAGCAGCACAGCTGCAGAAACCACAGGAGGCCGAGGAGCTTGATCTGCTCCCGGTTCAGGGGATCGGTCTTCATGCCCGGCACCTCTCCATCCGCGCCTTCGTGCGGTGTTTCCGGCATCCGGCGTCGCCGGCCGCGGCCGGCCTGCGGAACGCACCGTCCGTTGCAGGATTGAAGGCAGGCACACCGGCATCGCTGGCCCCGGAAGAGGGGAGCAAGGCCGTCGTTGATCCGGACACGTCTTTTTTTCGTCTCATCGCCCCGGGCAGCCTCATCGCGGCGAGGATGCCTCCATGCAGCCTTCCGGGTCGGCACCACACCGCCCGGTGTCTGTCCACTGTTGAAGGACCCTTTCTGCAAAGTCAAGCAAAACGAGAGGGGCAGCCGGACGGAACCACAGCTCCTTGCGGACGCCGGCCCCGGTTTTTCTGTTGACAGATGAACCAAAAATTAGATAAATATATTTATATATCATTATAAAGTATTGACGGGTTCGGGGATTGCTTTCACCGTCCATCCGTGCAAGGATGCCGGACCTCAGGTCACGCCAAGAAGGAGGAAAAACCCTATGGAAATCCAGGAACTGATTCGCTGCACGATCATGCGCGGAGGAACGAGTAAAGGCATCTTTCTTCACCGCAACGACCTGCCCCGGGACCCTGCTCTCCGGGACAGGGTGATCATGAGGATCTTCGGCGCACCGGACCCGCGGGAGATCGACGGCATCGGCGGGGCCGAACTGCTGACAAGCAAGGTGGCGGTCGTCGGGCCGCCAACGCGGCCGGATTGCGACATCGATTATCTTTTCGGTCAGGTCAGCATGGTCGAACCGATGATCGACTGGAAATCGAACTGCGGCAATGTCTCGGCGGCCGTAGGACCCTTCGCCATCGACGAGGGAATGGTCGATGCGGTGGAACCGATGACGAAGGTCCGGATCCACCAGGTCAACACGGGCAAGGTCATCATCGCCGAGGTGCCCGTGAAGGGAGGACGCGCGGCCGTCGAGGGCAAACACAGAATCGACGGCGTGCCGGGCACGGGCGCAAAACTGGTCCTGGACTGGGCCGACAGCGCCGGCGCCCTGACGGGAAAGCTTCTTCCCACGGGCAGGGTGACGGATACGCTGACGGTCGAGGGAGAGGGCCGTTTCGAGGTATCGCTCGTGGACGCCGCCATTCCCACGGTCTTCATCCGCGCCGAGGCCTTGGGCCTGAAGGGCAACGAGACGCCCCAGCAGATCGACGCCGACAAGAGGCTGCTTCAGAAGATCGAGAAGATCCGCAGCGTCGCCGCCCAGACCATGGGTTTGTGCAAGGACTGGCGGAAGGCGACGCAGGAGGTTCCCTACAGCCCCTTCTTCGCGATCTGCGCCCCGCCCATGGACTACAAGGACTGGACAACGGGGAAGAAGATCTCCGAAAAATCCGTGGATCTCGTCGTCCGCCTGCTCTTCATGCAGAAGATGCACCTGACCTACCCGGTCACGGGAACCACCTGCACCGTGGCGGCCGCCATGATCCCGGGCACGATCGCCAACCAGCTTGCCCGGAAAGACATCATCGAGCGCGGGGAGCTGCGCATCGGCCACCCGGCCGGCGTGATCGCGCCCGAGGGGAAGATCGTCCGTGAAAAGGGCGGCTTCGTGCTGAAGAGGGCAACCGTCGACCGGACCGCCCGCTGCCTGATGCGCGGCTACGTCTACATCCCCAAGTCCACCCTGAAATAGCGGAGGCCCGGTCATGGAAAAACTGAATTCGCGCACGGTCTCGACGGACGTTCTCGTCATCGGCGCGGGAGGCGCCGGGATCCGGGCCGCCATCGAGGCCCACAATCTCGGCGCCAAGGTCCTCGTGGTCTCCAAGGGGGACTATCCGGCGGGCTGCATCACGGCGATCGCCATGGGGGCGATCACCGCAGCCATCGACAGCCGGGACAGCCGGGACACCCACTACGAAGACACCCTCCGGGGCGGACACCACCTCAACAATCCGAAGCTGGTCCGGCTGCTCGCCGATCTCGGGCCGGAGCGGGCGCTGGATGTCGAGCGCTACGGCACCCAGTTCGACAAGATGGACGGGAAATTCGACTACTTTTCCTATCCCGGCCACGCCCTTCCCCGCGCCATCCTCGCCGGCGACCGCTACAGGGGCGGTTTCTTCAGAGGGATCGTCCGGGAAGCCGCCCGCCTCGGCATCGAGGTCCTCGAGCACGTCATGGTCGTCGATCTCCTGCGGGAAGGGGGCGCCGTCTGCGGAGCGCTGGCCCTGGAGATCGACAAGGGATCGCTCCTGGTTCTTCAGGCAAAGGCCGTCATCATCGCGACCGGCGGCGCCGGTTACCTCTTCTCCCTCACCACCAACCTCCCCGGCATCACCGGCGACGGATGCGCGCTGGCCTATGAAGCGGGGGCGCGGCTGTCCGACATGGAGTTCGTCCAGATGCGCGCCTGCATGATCCACCCCCCACCGATGCGCGGCACGGCGCCCCCTGCCGACGGGGGTGTGACGATCGGCGGGCGGTTTTACAACGGCCTGTGCGAGCGTTACATGAAGAAATACCATCCGGAGAAGGCGGAACAGGTGACGCGCGCCGAAGTGGCCCGCTGCACCCAGAAAGAGATCCTGGAGGGGAGGTCGTCCCCCCACGGCGGCGTCTACGGGGACTTCTCCGGCGTCCCCAGGGAACAGCTCGCGAAATTCAAGGCCTTCACGCAGTCCTGCGCCGCGGCGAATTTCGATCCGGCCTGGCAGCCCTACGAGTGGGCTCCGGGCGCGCATTACTTCATGGGCGGCATCGTCATCAACGAGCGCTGCGAGACGGGCGTCCCGGGGCTCTATGCCGCCGGCGAGGCCCAGTCGGGAACCATGGGCGCCAACCGCCTGCCCGGAAACGCCCTCACGGAGACGCAGGTTTTCGGCGCCATCGCAGGTGCGCAGGCGGCGGAACGGGCCCGTTCCGCAACCGCCCCTGTGCCTGCGCCGCAGACGATCGCCGGGTCGGTCGGGAAGGTGGACGCCCTCTGGAACCGGGACCGGGGGGTCGACTACCGTGAGGTCAGAAGGGAAATCTCGGAATCGCTGAGCCGGTATGCGGGCGTCATCCGCACCGAAGAGGGGCTGCGCAAGGCGATCGGCCTCATGGACGAGGTCGGAGAGAAGAGGATCGGCTCGCTGTGCGTGGCGGAGGCCCGGTCCTTCCGGGAGCTGGCCGGCCTCTTCGAGACGATGAACATCTTCGCCGTGGGCCGCCTGATCCTGCAGGCGGCGCTGCTCCGGACGGAGAGCCGCGGCGCCCACAACCGGGAAGACTACCCCGAGACCAGCGAGGCGTGGCGGAAGAATATCCTCTTCCAGCGCAGGGAGGGGAAGGCCGTCGTCGTCACGAGGTCTCCGGACGAGGCATGACTTGCGCCATTGACAATTCCGCGGCCGTGATGCAGGAAAGGGCTGCGGCAAAATCCGGCGGGAGTCCCGGAAGGGGCCGAATCCCTTTCGGAACTCCCCATTCCTCTTGAGGCGGGACATGAACAAGGAAACGGGCACATCCTATTACTACCGGGTCGCGCAGACCATCCGCGGCCGCATCAACTCCGGACAGTACCCGCCGGATTTCATCATTCCGCCCTCGCACAAGCTTTCCGAGGAATTCGGCGTCAGCAACATCACGATCCAGAAGGCCATGGATCTCCTCGTGCGGGAGGGATGCATCGTCCGCCAGCGCGGCGTCGGCACGCGCGTGAAGAAATCGTCCAATACGCTGGTCGTCCGTCAGATCTCGGCGAAGAATTTCTGGGACTGGTACGAGGTCTACGAGGCGAGGGGGAAACAGGCCGTGGAAGTTCTGGAGATTGCCGAGACGGTGTGCCCGGACTTTGTGCGGAACATCCTGAGCCTCCCGGCCGATGAGGACACCGTCATCAAGGTGCGCCGCATCATGAAGCTGGATTCCCAGCCCCTGGCCTACATCTTCAACTATTTTTCGGCTTCGCTCTTCGGGAAATCCGTCTACCGGAAATTCAACAAGATGCGCTTTGTGAAGATCCTGCTGACGGAAAAGAATCTCCCGGCGATCCGGATCGATCAGAAGGTCGAAGCCACCATCGCCGACATGGACCTGGCGGGCAATCTGCAGATACGGTTCGGCGACCCCCTGTTCCTGGTGGAGTACATCTACCGCCTGACCGACGGCACTCCGCTGGCGATCACCCATACCTACCACCGCGGCGACCGCAGCGTTCTCAAGGACACGGTCGTCATCGACGCGGACAGCGTGAAATAAAAACCCCCGGAAAGACCGCCTTTCCGGGGGAATCCCTTCTTTCCGCGCGCTGCGCGGGCTGCCCGCTATCTTCCCGGGCCTTTCCAGGGACAGATGGGGACCGCCGCGTTCGCCGCTTCGATGCGGATCAATTCGTTGAGCTTCGCCAGCCGCTCCCCGCCCTTGACGCCGGTCTTGAGCATCGTCGCGCCCCAAGCCACGGCGAGATGCGCAATCGAATCGTCGATCGTCTCCCCCGAGCGATGGGACACGATCACCTTGAGACCGCCCGTCCCGGCAATCCGGGCCGTTTCCCCCGCGCCGGAGATCGTGCCGACCTGATTGGGCTTGACGATCATGGCTCCCGCCGACTTCTTCCGGATGCCGGTCTGCGTCCGCTCGGGATTGCTGGCGTAGATATCATCGGCGCAGACGAGGCAGCGGTCGCCGCAGCGGCGGTTCAGTTCGGCGAAGGCGCCGTAGTCGTTGCTGTGGAAGCCGTCCTCGACGTACAGCAGACGGAAGCGGTCGACCAGCCCGGTCAGATAGTCGATCTGCTCCGCCGTCGTCCGCTCCCTTCCCTCGCGCACGTAGACGTATTTCTTCTTTTCGGCCTTCCAGAGCCGGTCGGCCGCCAGATCCAGCCCCATGCGGATCTCGACGCCTTCACGGTCGGCGACGGCCGCGGTCGCCGCCGCGATGACCTCCAGGGCCTGAACGTCGTCGAGGTTCGCCGTCCAGGCGTTCTCGTCATCCGTCCCGCCGGCAAAAGACGGATCCTTCTTCTCCAGCAGTCTCCCCACCTCTTCGTGGACCGCAAGGTTGACCGCCACGGCCTTCTTCAGGGAAGGGCAGCCCAGCGCGACCACGAGGTGCTCCTGCATGTCGGGGGCCGGCCCCAGGCTGTGCGCGCCTCCGCCGATGATATTGCCGAGCGGAAGCGGAAGATGCAGGCCGGTTTTCTCCCCGGCGAGAAGACGGAAGAGGGGCGTCTTCAGGGCGTCCGCGGCGGCCTTCGCCGCGGCGGTGGAAACGACCGTCGAGGTGTTGCCGCCGATCCTCTCGAAGTTCGCCGTATCGTCGATCTCGCGCAGCAGGGCGTCCACGGCGCCCAGGTCCCGGGCGTCCATGCCGGACAGCCGCGGAATGATCTCGCGCGAAAGGATTTCCATGGACACTGCCAATCCGCCCGCCGCATAGGCCGGCGCCTCGAACTCACCCCGGCTTCCCGGCGCGCCGAACGGCGCGGCGGCGCGGCCGAAGCCGCCGCCCGCCGTGCAGATGTCCACCTCCAGGGTTTCCACGCCGCGGCTGTCGTAAATCGTGCGGTAACAAATCTTCTGAATCGTCGTCTCCGTCATGCTGCCACCTTTCGCGTTGGACTGAAAGATCAAACGTCTGCGGACGGCCAGGCGCCCTTCACGGCCGTCTCGATGCATTCCTCGGTGCTGCCGTACCAGACCTGGAACCCGTTCGATCCGGGGGCGTAGAAGGCCATCTTGGGGGAATCCGTGGCCAGCGTTCGAAATCCCAAGGCCTCGGGATTGCCGAGGACGGTGCAGAGGTCCTGCGTGACGATGCCGCCCGCAGCCTCGATCATCTGCACATAGCCCAGCTGGGCTGCCATATTCCGGATCGCCGCATTGGTGTGCACCCAGAGGACCGTTCCCGGATGCACGCGCCGCCCCTCCAGCAGCCCCGCCGCCTTCCTGAGCTGGTTCAGCGAGTAGTGCGGGCAGCCGATCGCAACGTAATCGACCTTCCGGTCCTTCGCCGAAGTGAGCTTCCGCCTTCCCTCGGCGATTTCTTTTTCCGATATCTCCGCGACCTCGTACTTCCTGCCGCCGAAGGCCGCCTCCCGCGTCGGGGCCTCGGGCGTGACGCCGACGGCGTGAAAGATGGCGACGCCGCCGCTCGAGGCCAGCGCGGCCCCGAGATAGACGAGGTCTTCCGTGTCGGGGCTCGAAATGCCCTCGAAGACGGGGATGCGCGTCCCGATCATCCGGCCGACATAGCTTCCCATCGCGCCGTAGTCCGCGGTGCTCCGCAGGGGGGCGGACACCCGGAAGAGCACGTCGCCCCGGCGGTTCTCTTCCAGATGCAGACCGTAGAGCGGGGTCCTGCCGGTGAGACCGGCCGCCAGCGCGCTCGGCCCTCCCTCGCGGTTGTCCCGTGCCCCGAGGACCGAATTGGTGAACACGACGGCGGATGATTCCGCCCAGGCGATGGATTCACGGAAGCGGGGGACAAAACCGCAATAGTAGGGCACGCAGGTCGAGGTTCCGTAACAGCCCATGCACTCGTAGGCCCGCTCGATCCGCATCTGGTCCCTGACCCAATCCCCGGGCAGCTTGAGATCCCGGCTGCGGTCGACGCCGATCACGTTCATCGTCGTGGGGATGCGGACGCGTGCGCCGCCGGAGGCCATGTCCTCCGCCCACTGCGCCCCCGCAAGTCCGTGGGATTTCAGCGAAAGACCGGCCACATGCGCGCTCCGGATCGGGATCAGCCGCTCGGCGCCGTAGATCTCGCCGAGCGCCGCAAGGATCTCCATGGCCATGCGGACCGATTCCCCCTGCTCGCCGTCGCGCATTCTTTTTTCATCGTCCGAAAGCTTCATGATCGCTCACCCGCCTTTTTTTCGATCGTCACGAGACCCCGCGTGGCATCCACGGTGACGGTGTCCCCGTCGGAGATCAGTCCGTAGGGGTCTTTTTCCAGCTGATCGACCACGGGAATCCCGCCCATGATGGCGCCGACGGCAATGATGGTTTCCGTGGTCACGTTGATGATGGCGACGGGGCCCGTCTTGCTCCTGGCCAGCTGATACACCACGTACGATCCGCCCGTGCTCCCCTTCCCGTGCGGAAAAAGAAGAACCTTGTCTTTGATGGAACGGCCGAAGAGTTCGTGACCGTATTCCGTGATGACGCCGTTCGCGACGTCCACGCCGAAATTGAAGCCGATCGGCTGGCGGCAGACCAGCGCTTCCCCGGTCGCCCGCCCTTTGCTGATCGTTCTCCCCCGCAGTGTCAGCGCCATGACCAATCCTCCTGACGAACAACGCTCCGACGAAAAAACCCGCGCAAAAGCGGAGGATGTCCCACCCCGCGGGACGGGACATCCTCCACACCCATCCGATCCGGGAACAGGCTACTTCAGCTTCTCCGCCTGCTCGATCATCTTCTTGCCCCGCTCTTTCAGTCTCTCTACGACCACCGCCTCGACCTGCGGGAGGCTGGCCTTCTTCCACCGCTCCCTTTCCTCTTTCGGCAGGAAGTAGATATCCATCCCCTTCTCTTTCAACTTCTCGATGGACTCCTTGTCCATCTTCTGGACTTCCGCGCGGGCGAACGTCTGGGTATCCTTTCCTGCCTTCATCAGCATGTCCTTGACGTCGGCCGACAGGCTTTCCCATTTCTTGAGGTTCATGACGCCGCCGTAAATCGGGCCCGGCATCTGGGGGACCGTCAGATACTTCGTGACTTCAAAGTACTTCCGGTCGTAGAACGAGGACAGCGTGGAAATGGCGCCGTCGACCGTGCCGCGCTGCAGGGCCATGTAAACCTCGCCGCCGCCCATGAACGCGGGCGCTCCGCCCAAGGCCTTGATCGTGTAGGAGGCCAGTTCGGTGTAGGAGCGGATCTTCTTGCCCTTCCATTCCGCCATGGTTTTCAGGGGCGTCTTGCAGACGAAGCCGGCCGAGGCGTCCTGCGTCCAGAAGAGCTGCTTGATGCCGATCTTTTCACCTTCCTTCATCATGGTGGCACCGATCTCGGAATCGAGCGCCCGCCAGATGTGCTCCCAGCCGTCATAGAGCAGCGGGATGTCGGTAATCATGTAGATCGGAGCCAGTCCCGTCCACTGGCCCATCAGGCTCTGCGCCATGTCCACCGCTCCCGAGGGAACGGCCTTGACGTAGTCCTTGGCTGCAAAGAGCTGGCCGGCGGGATAGACTTCGACCCTGACCCTGCCCTTGCTGATCTCGTCGACGCGCTTGGCAAAGAATTCCTGGGTGCGGGTCAGATGGTTGCCGATCGGCAGGTCCCCGGCGTAGCGGATGGTGACCTCTGGATTGGCGGCTTGCGTCGCCGGCGGAAGACCCGCCAGGGCCAACAGGACGGCCAGAGCTCCGACAAACAGAAAACTTCCTGATCTCTTCATGATTTCCTCCCTTTTGTAGAAAGTTCATCTTCTCCGGCCCGCCGACAGGGCGGGCCGGCTTCTCTTGTCGTTGCGGCCTCAGCCGATCAGTTCCGGCAGCCACAGGGACAGCGGCTTGACGTAGACGACCAGCAGGATGGCTACCACCATCAGCAGGGCAAAGGGCAGAACGCCCCTGGTCACCTCTTCGAATTTGGCGTCCTTCCAGATCCCCTGCACGACGAAGATGTTGATGCCGACGGGGGGAAGAACCAGTCCGACCTCCAGGGTAAACACGAAAACGAGGGCAAACCAGATGGAATCGAAACCGAAGCTCCGGACGAATACATGATAGAGAATCGGATAGGTGATCAAAAGGATGGCCACCTCGTCCATCAGGGCGCCCAAGAAGAGAATGACGCCCAGCGTCAGGAAAAGAACGGTCATCGGGGACAGGGGCAGCGTGGAGACGAAGCCGAAAAGCCGGTCGGGGATCTGCAGCATCGTGATCAACTGTCCGAATACGACCGCGCCGGTCACGATGAAGAGGATCGTCGCGGAAAGCATCCCTCCATCGAGAACGATCTTCCAGAGCCTTTTCGGGTCGACGGTCCGCTGGATGAACAGACAGACGACCAGGCTGTAGACAATACCCACCCCTGCCGCCTCCGTCGGGGTGAAGACGCCCGTATAGATCCCGCCCAGGATCAGGATCGGCGCCATGAGGCCCCAGAAGGCCTTCCGGAGGGCCGACCATCGTTCGCTCCAGGGTGCCGGCTCCACCTTGGCCATCGACCGGTCGCGCAGGCAGTAGAAGACGATGTACAGGGCGAATATCCCCGCCAGCATGAGACCCGGGAACATTCCCGCCATGAAGAGCTTGCCCACGGAATCCCCGGTGATCGCGCCGATAAGGATCATGAAGAGGCTCGGCGGAATCAGCGGGCCGAGCACTCCGCCGATCGCCACCGTGCCGTAGACGAGTCTCTTGTTGTACCCCCGCGAGATCATTTCGGGAATGGCGATCAGGCCGATCGTGGCGACGGTCGCCACCGACGATCCGCACATGGCCGCGAATATCGTACTGGACGCGATCGTGGCCACGCCCAGCCCGCCCGGCATCTGCCGCACCCATTTGCTGGCGAGATCGAAAAGGCTCGCCCCGATTTCGCCGACACTGAGCACCGCCGACAGCATGATGAAGAGAGGCACCGCCGCGATGATGAAATCGTCCAGGTACTTGTAGATCACCATGGGCACCTGGACCAACATGGGGCCTCCGCCGAAGGTGAAATAGAAACCGAAGAGGCCGATAAGACCGAGACCGAAGGCGATGGGGAGCCCGCCGAAAATGAGGACGAACAGCATGACCACGATCCCCAGCGGGGCGAGGCCTCTGCTGGTGAAAAAGTAAGCGCCGATACCGATGAGGCAGATGAAAACAGCGGTCGGCCAGAACTCGACCCAGCCCCTTTTTCCTCCGGGGGGGGAATCCTTCCATTTTCTCAGATCGTCGACGCTGTCCCAGATCTGGCGGACAAACTCCAGAATGAGCAAAAAGCCGCCGATCAGGACGAAACTGTGCGGGATGACCACGGGGACATTGAGAACCGTCGGAGACACTTCATGCATCAGGAAGGAGTGAATCGTCATCTCTCCGCCCTTCCAGGTCAGGATCACGGTATAGACGAGGGCCATGAAGAGCGAGACGGCCTGAAAGAGGACCTGGTTCGGCTGCGACAGCTTCGAGGTAATGAGATCCACCTGGATATGATGCTTCTCCCTCAGCGCATAACCGCCGGCCAGGAAGACGCTGGCGATGCACAGGTAGATGCTGATCTCCAGGACCCAGGTCGTCGGGGCATCGAAGAGATAGCGGACGAGCACTTCATAGGTGACGATGCAGCCCATGATCAGGATGCAGAGCCCGCCGAGGAATCCTCCCGCCAGATTCAGTTTGTCGGAAAGCCATCCAAGCCGTTTCTTCATGCGGTTATCCCCCCGGATTCTTGGCACCACGCAAGGCAAGAGCGACTGCGAAAGGGAAGGCCCCGATGCGCCGGTCGCCGTCCAGACCCGGATCCCTGTGCTTCCGCGCCATACGGTGAGCGTTACGATTCATCCCGATTTGCCTCTGCCCGATGTCGCCGCCGGATCACCTTATCTATATATTGTTATATAAATATATTTTTCCGTAGCACGCACCTGGGGGGCTGTCAAGAAAAAGATGCCCTCCGGACCGGCCATGTCCGCGGGGCGTCCCCTCTTCCGCACGATCCCCCGGACCGCGACGGCAGGCCCCCGGCTTGACCTCCCGGACATCCACGTCCTGAATCCTGTTGACATTCGCAGGCGTTTTTCATAAAAGTGGCTCATCGTTCACTATCCGTTAGACGATTCTCCGGTGCAGGGGGACTTCTCTTGCTGACTTCGCTGTTTGTGCTCGTGCTGCTGCTGATCCTCACCGCCTTGGGCGTGGATATTTTCATATCCCTGGGACTGGCGGGCGTCCTGGGAATTCTCCTCTTCCGCGGCCCCGATGCGCTCACCCTGGCCGCGACTTCCTTTTTCGGCCAGGAAACGACCTTCGAACTGGTGGCGCTCCCGCTGTTCGTGCTGATGGGCCACATCCTCGCCAAGAGCCCCATCGGGGGCGATCTGTACACCATGGCGACCCGGTGGCTGTCCTGGCTGCCCGGCGGCCTCGCCATCGCCTCCATCGGCGCCTGCACCGTCTTCGGCGCCGTCAGCGGCGTGAGCGTCGCCGGCGTCGCGGCGATCGGCTCCATGGCGGTGCCGGAGATGCTCAAGCGCGGCTACTCCTCTAAGATCGCCGCCGGATCCGTCGTCACGGCGGGCGCCCTCGCGATGCTGATCCCCCCGAGCGTTCCCTTCATCATCTACAGCGCGATCACCGGCGAATCGATCGCCAAGCTCTTCATCGGCGGCATTGTTCCCGGACTGGTGCTCGCCTTCATGCTCAGCCTCTATGTCCTTGTCCGCACCATGATTTCGCCCGAGCTGGCCCCCCGCACCGCCGAGATGCGGTTCACGTGGCAGGAACGCTGGACCAGCCTCGCCAGGATCTGGCACGTCGGCGTCCTGATCGTCCTGGTCCTCGGTTCGATCTACGTGGGGATCGCCACGCCGACGGAGGCCTCCGCCATCGGCGCCGTCGGCGCTTTCGTCATCGCCGGCGTCGCCTACCGCAACGTGGACCTGCGCCGCAGCCTTCAGATTCTCAAGGAAAGCATGCGGATCAGCGTCGCCATCATGGTCATCATGGGCTGCGCGAAAATCTTCGGCGATTATCTCAACATGGTCCGCATTCCGGAGATGCTGAGCAACTTCCTGACCGGTCTTCACCTGCAC
This sequence comes from Syntrophales bacterium, assembly GCA_035366835.1. GTDB lineage: Bacteria > Desulfobacterota > Syntrophia > Syntrophales > UBA6109 > UBA6109. The sequence continues at coordinate 42,795 of DAOSIS010000001.1, forward strand.
CGGATGGTGCTGATGCTCGCGATCCAGGCGCTTCTCATCGTCGGAGGCATGTTTGTGGACGCCGCCTCGCTCATCGTCATCACGACGCCGATCCTGCTGCCCCTGATCAATGCCCTGGGCTTCGACCCGCTCTGGTACGGGATCGTCCTGGTCATCAATCTCGAGCTGGCCGTCGTGACGCCCCCCGTGGGTCTCAATCTCTACACATTGAAGAGTTGCGTGCCTTCGCTGTCGCTGGAAGAGATCATCAAGAGCAGCATTCCCTTCCTGATGATCCAGCTTCTTTGTCTGCTCGCTTTTACTCTTTATCCGCCGTTGAGCCTGTGGTTGCCCAATCTGGTGAAATAGACTTTCGAAGCAGGGGAACGACCCCGGAGGGAGGAAACGATGAAAGGACTGACACGCAGAGAATTCTTGCGGACGGCAGGGGCGGGAGCCGGCATTGCCGTGTTCGGCCTGTCCGATCGATGGACGGCCAGCGCAGCGGCGGCGAGTGTACCGACCTACACCGGTGTGACCTATCTGACGCCGGGCTACAAGGACCTCTATCCGCCGATTGCGGCCCTCATTGACCGCCTGAAGAAGAACCCCGACCTCATGAAAATCGACTTCTTCGATTCCGGAACGCTCGTCAAGACGGACGAGCAGGTATCGGCTCTGCGGGCGGGAACGATCCAGTTCATGTTCCACACGACGTCGTACATCACCCGCAATTATCCCATCCTGGGTGTCCTCGGACTGCCAAGCCTCTGCGAGCATCTGTACGAGCACGGCGAGCGCATTGCGATGGAGAGCCCTCTGTGGAAACTGATGAACGACGTCCTCGCCAAGGACAACACCTTCATGTTGACCGCCGGCGGCGGCATCCTCGAGCCCGAGTACATCTGGAGCGGCAGCAACAAGATCACCAGTCTGGCGGACCTGAAGGGCAAGCGCGTCCGGACCGTGAGCTTCGAAGCGGAAGAAGCCTTGAAGCCCTACGGCGTAGGCGGCGCCCGCATCCCCTCGTCCGAACTTTATCTCGCCGTGCAGCGCGGAACCGTGGACGCGACCCTGGCGAACATCAGCACCATCATGGGAAGGAAGATCTACGAGCAGGTCAAGTACTGCTACAAGCTGCCCATGACGGCATTCTCGATCTCGATCTTCTTCCTGAAGGACAAATGGGACAAGATGCCCGACAAGGTCAAGGCCGCCTTCTGGGATGCGGCCAAGGAGTTCGACAGGACCTATGCCGCCGGCATCAACAAGAAATTCTATCCGGAGCAGTTCTGGCCTCAGCTCGAGAAGGGGGGCCTCAAGGTCTTTAACCCCACCAGCGCGGAACTGAAGGACTTCGAAGAAAAGAGCCAGCCCGTGTGGGCCTGGTGGAAAAAGCAGATCGGCGAGGAAGTGGGGCAGAAGGCCATCAACCTCGCGCTGGGAAAAGGCTGATCAGGATATGAACGATCAAGCAGGTTTCATCCCCAGGATGTCGCTGGCAGGGGGGATCCTGGGCCAGGCGGCGATGGCCTTCATGGTCGTGAGCATCTTCTACGACGTGATGATGCGTTATGTCTTTGCCGCCCCGACCCACTGGGCACTGGAGGTGAACACCTTCCTCCTCCTGTTCCTCTGCACGATTCCCACGGCGGACGTCCTGGCTTCCGACGTCCACATCCGCGTCACCTTCCTGACGGACCGGCTGCCGAAACGCTTCGTCACCCGGCTGTCGATCCTGCGCGGTATCGTGGGAATCCTGTTCTGCGCCGCCATGACCTGGAAGGGCTCCGTCATGACATGGCAGGCCTGGCAGCACAACGACCGCATGTCCACGTCGCTGGGAACGCCCATGTTCATTCCCTATCTCTTTCTCCCCGTCGGTTTCGTCCTGTTGGGTCTCCAGTACGGCATCCTGCTCAAATCGGGATTGGCGCCGCAATCGACGGGGGCTTCGCCGGGACAGCAGATCTGAAATCCCGAAAAAGGCAGGGGACAACGGGGACAGAAAAAAGCGCCCGCCGATTTCGAACGGCGGGCGCTTTTTTTGACGGTTCCGGCTGGATCAGGCGCGGGACGATTTCTTCGCTTTCGCCTTCCTCGCTTTCACATCGGCCATCAATCCGCCGCTGGCCACAAGCTGCTGAAGAAAAGGCGCAACGGGTTTGAAGGTGACCGGTTTTCCCTTGCGGCTCAGGATCCGGATCTCGCCCTTGTCCGTGTCGATCTCGATCTCGTCGCCGTTCTTGACCTTCGCCCACAGCTCGTCCGATTCGAAAATCGGCAGTCCCATGTTGAAGGCGTTGCGGAAGAAGATCCGCGCAAAGGTCCTGGCCACGACACAGGAAAGCCCCACGGCCTTGATGGCGATCGGCGCATGCTCCCGGGACGAGCCGCACCCGAAGTTCACGCCCGCGACGATGATGTCACCCGCCTTCATCTTCTTCGCGAAGTCCGGATCGGCGTCCTTCATGCACTGTGCGGCCAGCGCCTTCGGATCCGACGTGTTCAGGTACCGGGCGGGAATGATCGCGTCCGTGTCGATGTTGTCTCCGAACTTCCATACGTTGCCACGATATTTCATGTTCGCCTCCGTTTTCCGGTGATCGCAAAGTCTTCTATTTCAGTTCGGCCGGTCCGCCGATCCTTCCCAGCACGGCGGAAGCGGCCGCCACGGCGGGGCTCGCCAGGTACACCTCGCTGCCCGTGTGCCCCATGCGGCCGACGAAATTGCGGTTGGTCGTCGCCACGGCCCTCTCGCCCTCGGCGAGGATTCCCATGTGGCCGCCGAGACAGGGACCGCAGGTGGGCGGACTGATCAGGGCGTTCGCCTTGAGGAAGATATCGAAAAGCCCCTCGTCCATCGCCGTCTTGTAGATGAGCGGCGTCGCCGGGATGATGATGAGCCGGACGTACGGCGCGGCCTTCTTTCCCTTCAGGATCTTTGCGGCCACCCGCAGGTCCTCGATGCGCCCGTTGGTGCAGGACCCGATGACCACCTGGTCGATCTTCACCTTTCCCGCCTTGCTGACCCCCCGCGCATTGGAGGGAAGGGACGGGAAGGACACCTGCGGTTCGATCTTCGAGACGTCGATATCGATGACCTCGGCGTACCGCGCGTCCGGATCGGACTCGTAAAAGACGAATTTCCGCTTCGCCCTCTCCTCGACGTAGACCCGCGTGACTTCGTCGGGCGGGAAGATGCCGCTCTTCCCCCCCGCCTCGATGGCCATGTTGGCCATGGTCAGGCGGTCGGCCATGGTCAGTTTCGCGACGGTGCTCCCCGTGAACTCCAGGGACTTGTACAGGGCGCCGTAAACGCCGATCCGCCCGATGAGATCCAGGATCAGGTCCTTTCCGGAAATCCATTTCTGGAGCTTTCCGTGATAGACGATCTTCATGCTCTCCGGCACCCTCAGCCAGACCTCGCCGGTCATCATCGCGGCGGCGAGATCCGTGCTCCCCACACCCGTGGAAAAGGCCCCCAGCGCGCCGTAGGTGCAGGTATGGCTGTCCGCCCCGATCACGAGATCCCCGGGCAGGACAATGCCCTTTTCGGGCAGCAGCGCATGCTCCACGCCGGCGTCGCCGCCTTCGTAGTAATGCTCGAGGCGCTGTTCGCGGGCGAAATCCCGTACGGTTTTGGTCTGCATGGCCGAGCTGATGTCCTTGTTGGGCGTGAAATGATCCGCCACCAGGACCACTTTGCTGCGGTTGAAGACCTTCTTTCCTCCGGCCTTCCGGAACTCGCTGATGGCGATCGGCGCCGTGATGTCATTGCCCAGCGCGATGTCCACCCTCGCATTGATGATCATTCCCGGTCGAACTTCCCGGTGCTTCGTGTGGTTGCACAGGATCTTTTCGGTGATGGTCATACCCATAGGTGTCTACCCCCTCGAAGTTCTACGGCTTCCTTACACGATTCCTTCTCTACTCTTCAACCTGAATCTTCTTCCGGTCGCCTTTCATCCATTCCAGACGGTTCAGCGCATTGATGTAAGCCGTCGCCGAGGCGACGATGACGTCGGGATGGGCGCCGCGCCCTGTGACCGTCTTGCCGTCGAACTTGAGCTGGACCGTCACCTCACCGAGGGCGTCCGTGCCTCCCGTGATCGCGGTTACGGCGTATCGGACGAGGTCGTAGTTCGTCCCGGTGATCTTGCGGATGGCGGCGATCGTCGCATCCACGGGGCCGTTCCCGAAGCCCGCATCCTGGACCGTCTGTCCGTCGACGAGCATCTGCATCGTCGCCGTGGGAATGGCCACGTTGCCGCTGACGACGTTGAGGTACAGGAGCTTGTATTTGTCCTTCAGGCGGTAGAGTTCCTCGAAGATGATCGCCTCGAGATCCTCGTCGAACACCTCCTTCTTGGCGTCGGCGATCTCCTTGAAGCGCACGAACACCTTGTTCAGTTCGTCGGCCGTCAGCGAATGGCCCATCTTCTTCAGGTGCTCGGATACGGCGTGCCGTCCGGAGTGCTTGCCGAGGACGATGTGGCTGTCCGAAATGCCCACCGACTGCGGCGTCATGATCTCGTAGGTGATCTTCTCCTTGATGAGGCCGTCCTGGTGGATGCCCGACTCGTGTGCGAAGGCGTTCGCACCGACGATGGCCTTGTTCGGCTGGACCGGAATGCCGGTGATCTGAGTAAGCAGACGCGACGTCTGGTAGATGTGCTTGGTCTTGATGCCGGTCTGCAGATGAAAGAAGTCCTTGCGCGTGGCCAGGGCCATGACGATCTCCTCCATGGCGGTGTTGCCGGCCCGCTCCCCGATGCCGTTGATGGTGCATTCGATCTGCCGGGCGCCGGCCTTGACGGCGGCAAGAGAGTTCGCCACGGCCAGCCCCAGGTCGTTGTGGCAGTGGACGGAGATGACGGCCTGACGGATGTTTTTCACCTTTGCGAAGAGGTAGGCGATGAGGTTCCCGAACTCTTCGGGGACGGCGTACCCGACGGTGTCGGGGATGTTGACCGTCGTCGCGCCCTCGTCGATCGTCGCCTCCACCATGTCGCACAGGTAGTCCCAGTCGGAACGCGTGGCGTCCATCGGCGAGAACTCCACGTTGTCCGTGTAGCCCCGCGCCCGCCGCACCGCTGCGCGCGCCTCCTTCAGGACCTGTTCGCGGCTCTTCTTGAGCTGGTACTGCAGGTGGATGTCCGACGACGAGATGAAGGTATGAATCCGGGGATGGGCCGCATCGCGGACCGCCTCCCAGGCCCTGTCGATATCGACAAAATTCGCCCTCGCCAGTCCCGCCACCTGGGCATTCCGGATCTCCCGCGCAATCTGCCGGACCGATTCGAAATCCCCTTCGGAGGCGATCGGAAAACCCGCCTCGATGACGTCGACGCCCATCCGGTCCAGCTGCCGCGCGATCCGGAGCTTCTCGTCCGGGTTCATGCTGGCGCCGGGCGACTGCTCGCCGTCCCGGAGTGTCGTGTCGAAAATGACGATCCTTTCTTTCTTCGTATCCATCGAAATCTCCTTTCACCGCTCTCTTGCAAAATAAAAAAGGCCATGGGCTTTTTCCGCCCATGGCCTTTAGGTTCGTTCTGTTTTCCGGTTACCGGACGCCTAAAACCGACGGGCAGGTATGCCTGTACAGGCTAAGCAGAGCGAGGCCCAAAAGGAGGAGAAGATTGCTCTGAATCAAAATCGCCTGTTCCATACCTGTCGCCGTGGAAACCTTTCCAAAAGTGACCGCTATCTAAACCGGCTGCGTCCGGATGTCAAGCAATTTTTTGAAAAATCGCCGCTCGCTGACCGGAACACGCCCGGAGAGGGCCTTTGCCCGCCGAAACGTCCCCGCCCGCATCCGGTGACGCCGGGCGAACCAAAATAATAAGTTCTTGACATTTTTAATTTGATATGTAAAAATCTTGACAAATCGTTTCCGCAGGAACATGGAAACAGCGGCTCTCCTGCAGGAGAACCGCTCAACCAAAAAGCAAGGAGGTTCAGCGTATGTCGGATTTACGAATTTGGTCCAGACGGTATCCCATCATGATTCTCTTCTGCCTTGCCGTATTTCTGCTTGTCGCCGGCGGGGCCTATGCGGCCGAAAAGAAGTTCCCGACACGTTTCATTGAAGTCGTTGTGCCGTTCGCTCCAGGAGGGGCGGTGGACAACACCATCCGGATGATCGGCGCCGATGCGGAGAAGATCCTGGGACAGAAGATCGTCGTCCTGAACAAGCCCGCGGGCGGCTCCGTCGAGGGACAGCGGTATGTCGCCAAGGCCAAGGCCGACGGCTACACGCTGCTGGCGATGACCTCGTCGGTCGTCACCAACATTCTCACCAAGAACGTCGACTATACATTGGATTCCTATGATCCGCTGATGATGTACTGCTTCGACCCGCTCATCTTCGTCATCAATGCGGAGCTCCCCTACAAGACGGTTGCCGACGTCGTCGCGGCCAGCAAACAGAAGACCTTTTCCTACTCCACCCCCGGAAAAGCCAACTCCAAGCACGTGGCGGGCATGATCATCGAGGGGAAGACGGGCGCCAAATTCAACTACGTCCACACCAAGGGCGCCTCCGAGGGCGTGCCCATGATCGCGGGCGGCCACGTCCAGGGCGGTTGCTGGGCCTGGGGCGAAGTGCGGCCGCTGATCCAGCAGGGAAAACTCCGGGCCATCGCCGTCATGGATGAAGAGCGCTATCCCGATCTTCCCAACGTGCCGACGTTCGCCGAGGCGGGCTTCAATGTCGCCTACGGCTCCTGGAGAGGGATCGCCGCCCCCAAGGGCGTGCCGCCGGAAGTGAAGGCAATCCTGATCGACGCCTTGACCAAGGCCATTCAGAATCCCGAAACCAAGAAGAAGATGGAGGCGGCCGGATACCCCATCACCTTCAAGGATGCGGAGAAGTTCAAGAGCTTCGCCCAGGAGGATTTCAATTACGTGAAAGACATTCTGGCGAAGATCAAGTAACCCTTTTCCACGGGCGGCGACGGGCAGTGCTGCCCGTCGCCGCTGTTCCGGCGGGAGGTTCGTCATGTTCGGCGACAAGAAACTCGGGTCCATCCCTCTGCCTCAGGTCCTGGCCGGCTGTGCCTGGCTCTGCCTGGCGGTCCTCGTGTTCGTCGGCCTCTCCCCCCTTCCGCGGGCGGAAGCGGGAGCGGTCGGCCCCCGGGCTTTTCCCTCCGGCCTTGCCGTCTCCCTCATCGTCCTGTCCGTCCTGTACATCTTCCAGTCGCGCAAGCAGGAGGGCATCAAAGTTTTCGACGGTGAGGGAAGGGACATCTTCAAGATGTTCCTGCTCATCTTTCTTTCGCTCAGCGCCGCATTCTTCTGGGAGGAATTGGGCGCCTTTCCCGTCCTGCTGATTTTCTGCGTGGCGGAATTGCGCTGGATAGAAGACTATGCCTGGAAAAAAGTGATCGGGCTCTCGGTGCTGTTCACCGCAGGGGTCTGGCTCGTTTTTACGAAGGCCCTTGGACTCAATCTGCCGCTGGGGATTCTGCTCCGTTTCTTCTCCTGAGACCCCGGCCCGGAAGGAAATCCCCTCATCGGGAGGAGCGCCATGATCGAAAATCTTCAATCCCTGCTGCTCGGTTTCCAGACCGCGCTGAGCGTCGGCAACCTCTTCATCTGCATGGTCGGGATCATTGTCGGAACGCTGGTGGGCGCCCTGCCGGGAATCGGTCCGACCGGCGCCGTGGCCATTCTCCTGCCGGCTTCGTACTCGCTGGGCCCGGCCGGCGCCCTGATCCTGCTTGCGGGAATCTATTACGGAACCCAGTACGGAGGGACCATCACGTCCGTCCTGATGCGCGTTCCCGGCGAATCGGCGTCGGTCGTCACGACCTTCGACGGCTACGAAATGGCCAAACAGGGGCGAGCCGGGGTCGCCCTGGGCATCGCCGCCATCGGATCGTTCATCGGGGGGACGCTGAGCATCGTCGGGCTCATGTTCCTCGGTCCGGTCCTCGCCGACTACGCCCTGGCCTTCGGCCCGGCTGAATATTTCGGCCTGATGGTGCTGGCCCTGAGCCTCATCACGGCATTCACCGGGAAATCCATGGTGCGCGGCCTCATCGCCACGATCTTCGGCCTCCTGCTGGGAACCGTCGGCGACGACGTGATCAGCGGCGACCCGCGGCTGACCTTCGGCAGCGCGGGCCTGCTCGACGGCATTCAGTTCCTCCCCGTCGCCGTGGGGCTTTTCGGCGTCAGCGAAATGATCGAAAGCGTCCTCCAGAAGGGCGGCATGGAAATCCTCAGGACCGAGTTCGGATTCCGCAAGGTCCTGCCTTCGGTCGCCGACTTCGTGAAATCCATCGGCGCGATTCTGCGGGGCACCGTGCTGGGATTCTTCACCGGCATCCTCCCCGGCGCCGGCGCCACGATCGCCTCCTTCCTCTCCTACGGGGTGGAGCAGAAGGTTTCCAGGACGCCGGAACGGTTCGGCAAGGGCGCGATCGAAGGCGTCGCCGGACCAGAAACGGCCAACAACGCCTCGACGGGCGGCGCCTTCATTCCCATGCTCAGCCTGGGCATTCCCGGTTCGGGAACCACCGCCGTCCTCCTCGGCGCCTTCCTCATGTTCGGCCTGCAGCCCGGACCGGCCCTCTTCAGGGAGGCCCCTGACGTGGTCTGGGGGCTCATCGCGAGCATGTACATCGGGAACGTGGCCCTGCTGGTCATCAATGTCGGCTTCATCCCGCTGATCGTGCGGCTCATGGACGTGATCAAGCCCTACATGCGCCTGGTCGTGATGATCCTGGCGATCGTGGGTGTGTACAGCTTCCGCAACACGGTCCTGGACGTCGTGGTGATGCTGCTCTTCGCCGTGATCGGCTATTTCATGAAGAAATACGACTTCCCCCAGGCCCCGGTGGTCCTCGGCCTGATCCTCGGCGATCGCGCGGAGCAGAGCCTGCGCCAGGCCCTGTCGATCTCCAACAACGATCCGTCGATCCTGTTCCACACCCCGCTTTCCGCGGTCCTGCTGATTGCGGCCGCTGCATCGTTCCTCCTGCCGCTGCTGTCAAGGGCGTGGAAACGGAAGAAAGAGACTACGCCGGCGTGACGGGCCGGCCATGGGCAATGCGATGACACCACCAAGAAAGAAAAGGACGTCTCCGGCCGGGGCGAAGAGCCTCCCGGCGGGACCCGAAAACGATGGGCTCGACACCCTTTTTGCACACATCAAGGAGTTCCTCGGCGCCAGCACGCGCAGCCAGCGCCTGGTGGCCGCCTATTTTCTGGAGCACTCCGAACAGGCCGTGTTCATGTCCATCCCGCAACTGGCGGCCGCCGTCGGCGTCAGCACGGCGACGATCACCCGCTTTGCCCAGGAACTGGGCTATGCGAGCTTTTCCACTTTCCAGAAAGACCTCCAGGGCCGGGTGAAGAGCCGCCTGAAACCGACCACCCGCCTGATGGAGCGCGCCGGGCTCAACGGGCAGGTCCACGACAAGATCCGGCGTTACGGCGAGCACGACATGCTGAACATCCAGAAGACGTTCGAAAAGATCAACCCGGAAGAACTTCAGGACGTCGTGCGGATGATCATTCGCAGCCGCTGGGTGTGGACGGTGGGCATGCGCGGCTCCCACATCCTGGCCCGGGATCTCTCCTACAATCTCAACAAGATCCTCCGGAAAAGCAGCTTGATCAACCTCGGCGCGGCCGACTACATCGAGTCCATGGTGGCGGTTCAACCCGGAGATCTCATCTTCGCCTTCAGTTTCTCGCGCTTCACCAGAGAGACGACCCAGATCGTCCGCATGGCCAAGGAACAGGGGGCCATCGCGGTGGTGTTCACGGACAGGATCATCTCTCCGCTGACCCCGTACAGCGACAAGAGCTTTGTCATCGAGGTGGAGGGATTGGGCTTCCGCAACTCTTACGTCGCCGTCCTGAGCCTGCTGAACTGCATCCTGGCGGAAGTGGCCTTAGGGGCCAAGGAGGCTTCCATGGAAAACCTCAAGGACCTCGATGAAAGATTATTGAAAAACGATGCCTTCCTCTTCGCCTGAAGGGCAAGACGCCCCGGGCGCAGAGAGCGGGAATTCCGCCGGAAGGCAGAAAGGATTGGAAAAAGACATGTCGGTGCATCTGTTGGATTCGGTGCTGTTCGGTGATTCCGCCTCCACACCCAGGATGAGGGCGGTCTTTGAAGAAAAGGCCCGCCTCCAGGCCTGGATGGACGTGGAGACGGCCCTGGCGCGCGCCCAGGCGGAGATGGGGATCGTTCCCAAAGAGGCCGCGCAGAGGATCGCGGACTGCGCGAAGGTGGACCTCCTGGACCTTCAGGCGATCAGGGCGCGGGGCAAGGTCACGGGCCACAGCCTGATGGGCTTTCTGGGCGAATTCCGGAACGTGGTCGGCAAGGAAGCCGCCGGTTACATCCATTTCGGAGCGACGACTCAGGACATCATCGATTCGGGCCAGATGATCTGCGTCAAGAATGCCGTCGCCGTCATCGAAGACCAGTTGACCGCGGTCATGAAGACCCTGCTGCCGCTCATGGACCAGCACAGCCGGACCCTGATGGTCGGCAGAACGCACGGCCAGCACGCCCTGCCCATCACGCTGGGGTTCAAGATGGCGATCTGGCTGGACGAGCTGAGCCGCCAGCGGGACAGGCTGCAGGAGGCAAAGAAGAGGGACCTGGTGGGCAACATGACCGGCGCCGTCGGCACCTTCGCCTCCTGGGGAAAAAAGGGACTGGAAGTTCAATCCCGGACCATGGACATCCTCGGCCTGGGGACGCCGGACACCTGCTGGCACTCCTCCCGGGACCGTGTGGCCGACCTGATGGCGCTGCTCGGTCTCCTCGGCGGAACCGCAGCGAGAATCGCCACGGAGGTCTACAACCTCTCGAAAACGGAATTCGGCGAACTGGAAGAACCCATCGGCAAGGGCCAGGTGGGCAGCAGCACGATGCCCCACAAACGGAATCCGGTCCACAGCGAGTGGATCATCGTCCTCGCGCGGTCGCTGCGCGCCAACGCCCTCCAGGCCATGGAAGTCATGGTCCAGGAAAACGAGCGGGACGCCTCGGCGTGGAAAAGCGAATGGATCATCGTGCCGGAATCCTTCGTGATGGCCTCGGCGATCCTTCAGCACCTCCAGAGCGTCTTTTCCGGCCTCGTCGTCCGCAAGGCCAGAATGGTAAAGAACACCGATCTCTTGAAGGGGCTTCTCCTGTCGGAATCGGTCATGTTCGTCCTCGCCGACGCCATGCCGCTTCCGGAGGCGCACGAGCGGGTATACGAGGCCTCCATGCGGGCCTTTGAAAAAGAGACCAATCTCCCGGACGAGCTCCTCAAGGATCCGGAGGTGAAAAAACTCTGCGACCCGAAGAAGATCGCCGAGGCGATGAATGCGGCAAATTACACGGGGCTCTCCGCCGAGACCGTCGACATCGTCAAGCGGAAGGTGGAGGCGAAGCTGGGCAAGGGCTGATGCCCGCCGGCCCGGAACGGAAGAGGGAAGTTCACCATGGCAACCTACACCGAGCAAATCGCGGCAGGGGCCTGCAGTTTCCGGATGGAAGATGTTCCTCCCGAAGTGGTCCGCCGGACCGCCGAGCTCGTCCTGGACTGGCTGGGGAACGCGGCGGCGGGCGTCCGGTCGCCGCTCGGCCGCGCGCTGACCGACATGGCGGCCTGCTACGGAGGGCGCGGAAGCGCCCATCTGGTCGCCGATTTCTCCGCCGTCGATCCCCTGACGGCGGCGCTGGTCAACGCCGGCTGTTCGCACTCCCTGGAATTCGATGACACCCACGCCCCCACGCTCTTCCACCCGGGAAGCCCGGTCATTCCGGCCGCGCTCGCCATGGCGGAGGACCGGAAGGCGAGCGGAATGGACTTCCTCGCCGGCGTCCTCGCCGGTTACGAGGTCTCCATGCGGCTGGCCGCCTGCGTCAACCCCTCCCATTATCGGCTGTGGCACACGACGGGCACGATCGGGACGTTCGGGGCCGCCATCGCCGCGTGCCGCACGGCGAATCTGGCTCCGGCGGCCGCTGCAAACGCCCTCGGCCTGGCGGGAACCCAGGCCGCCGGCCTCTGGGAAGTGCTGCCGCAGGCCCCCTCGGCCAAGAATCTCCACCCGGGGAAGGCCGCACAGGGGGGACTGCTCGCGGCGCTGCTGGCCCAGAGGGGCATCGAGGGGCCGCTCACGATTCTGGAAGGGGTCCGGGGGTTTTTCCGGGCCATGGTACCCGACGCACCCAAGACGGAAGAACTCCTCAGGGACTTCGGTCAGCGGTGGCGGCTGCTGGAAACCACGGTCAAGGCCTATCCGATCTGCGGGCACGCCATGACGCCGGTCGAAGCGGCCCTGCTCCTGAGAAAGGAGGCCGATCCCGGACGGCTGGAGGAGATCACGATCTTCACGAATTCGACGGCGCTGCGGGTCGCGGGCCATGCGAATCCCCGTTCGGAATACCAGGCGAAGTTCTCCATCCCCTACTGCACGGCCGCGGCCCTTGTCTTCGGACAGGTGACCCAGCGGGAGTTCGGGGCCGAAGCCATGGCCGATCCCGGAGTCCGCGCGCTCATGGAGAGGATCCGCCTCCAGGTGGACGAGGCCTTCGACCGGGGGTTCGACCGGGGGCGGCCCGCGCGGATCGAGGCGGTCACCCGGGATGGGGAGCGGATCGTGACCCGCGCGTCCTGCCGTCGGGGAGATCCGGAAAATCCGCTTTCGCGCGAAGAATTGCGGGACAAATTCTATGCCCTCGCAGGATCGGTCTGGAACCGTGAGACCCTGGATGCCGTCTGGGACCGCGTCGATCGGCTGGCCGATCTTGAGCGGATGGACACGTGGCTCGCGGGACTGCCGGCAGCGTCCGCGGCAGAGAAGACGGGAAAACGCAGGAAACCTCAGCAAAGGAAGGAGCGTTGAATCATGCCTGCCGACGCGATTCTCATCAAGGAAGAAGACAACGTGGCGACGGCCCTTCACGATCTCGAAGCGGGACGGGAAGCAGCCGTTCGTCTCGGTCAGGGGGAACGGAAAGTGCCGATCGCGGAGCCGATCCCCTTCGGACACAAATTCGCCGTCAGAAAAATCGCCAAGGGCGAGAACATCCTCAAGTACGGGGAGGTCATCGGCCGCGCCACCCGGGACATCGAGGCCGGCGCCCACGCCCATGTCCAGAACATCGAGAGCCTCCGGGGCCGGGGAGACTGGGAAAAGGAGGATACTGCATTATGAGTTTCATGGGATACCGCCGTGAAGAAGGACGTGCGGGGACGCGGAATTACGTCGGACTGCTCTCCACCGTCGTGTGCGCCAACGAAGTGGCCGAGGGGATCGCCGCCCGGGTTTCGGGCACCGTTCCCTTTCTGCACCACCAGGGCTGCTGCCAGACGCCGGTGGACATCGCCCGCGTCAACAGCGTCCTCACCGGTCTGGGCTGCAACCCCAACCTCGCGTCCGTGATCCTCGTGAGCCTCGGCTGCGAGAGCACGGATGTGGCCGGAGTGGCCAAGGCGATCGCCGCAACGGGGAAGGATGTAAAGACCATCGTCATTCAGGAAATCGGCGGCGCAGGCCGGTCCGTCGCGGAAGGGGCGCTTCTCGCCCAGGAGATGGTCCGCCAGGCCTCGGTCCAGCAGCGGACGCAGTGTCCGGCAAGCGATATCGTCCTCGGCCTCAAGTGCGGAAGCTCCGACACGACGCAGGGGATCGCCGCGAACCCGGCCCTCGGCGTCGCCTCGGACTTGGTCGTCCGTTGCGGAGGGACATCCGTCCTCGGCGAGGTCACCGAGTTCATCGGCGCCGAGCACCTGTTGGTCCGGCACGCCCGGAACAAGGAGATCGGCGACAAGATCCTGGCCCTCGTCAAGCGGATCGAGGATCGTGCCAAGTCGGTCGGGTGCGACATGCGCGGAGGTCAGCCCACGGGCGGCAACATCAAGGGAGGCCTGACGACCATCGAAGAGAAGTCCCTGGGCGCCATCGCGAAGGCCGGTACGGCCCCCATCGAGGCCGTTTACGAATACGGGCAGCGGCCCGCCGTGAGAGGTCTCGTGGTCATGGATTCGCCGGGACGCGAACCCGAGATCCTGACGGGTCTCGCAGCCGCAGGCTGCAACGTCATCGCCTTCACGACGGGACGCGGCGCCCCGCAGGGTTTCCCCTTCGTCCCGGTGATCAAGATCACGGGAAACGCCGTCACCTGGGGGAAGCTCCAGGACCACATCGACCTCGACGTCAGCGAACTGATGAAGGGGACGTCGTCCTACCCCGTCGAAGGCCAGCGCATCTACAAGGAGATCCTCGAGGTGGCCTCGGGAAGGATGACGAAGGCCGAGATCTGCGGGTACACGCGGGCGATGGACATCTATATGGTCGGCCCCGTGATTTAAAAGAACCGTTCGAGGAGTTTTCGTTCGTGAAGAGGGAAGAGATCAGGGAAATCGCCGGCGCGGTCGACAGGTCGGGCTGGAAAAAGGTGGAAGTCGAATACGGGAAGGACTTCCTTGAGATTTCGGTGCCGCCGGACTGCCGGGTCCTGACCATGAAGGAAATGCCCGTCATCGCCGATTCTCCCGCCGCGATCCGGGCGGCGCTCGCCCGTCCGATCCAGAGTCCGACGCTCGCCGAGATCGTCCGGCGGAAGGCAAAGCGGCCGGAGGACGTCACCGTCGCGATTACGGTCTCCGACATCACGCGGCCCGTGCCCTACAAGGGAGAGAACGGGATCATGGCCCCGCTTCTGCAGGAACTGGCCGCGGCCGGCATCGGCCGGTCCAACATCACGATCGTCGTCGGAACGGGCATGCATCGCCCCAGTACGGAGCGGGAGAAGCTGGTCATGCTCGGGGAGGAGGTCTGCAGGGACTACCGGATCGTGGACCACGACTGCGAAGACCTCGACTCGCTCGCGCACGTGGGCAAGACCCGCACCGGCGGCGACGTCTACGTCAACGCCGTCTTTCACAGGGCCGACGTCCGCATTGCGACGGGACTGGTGGAAAGCCACTTCATGGCCGGCGTCTCCGGCGGGCGGAAGTCGATCTGTCCGGGGCTCGTCGACCGGCGGACCATCCAGAAATTCCACAGCCCCGCCTTCCTGGAATCTCCGCTCGCCGACAACCTGATCCTCGAGGGCAATCCCTGCCACGAGGAGTCGCTGGAAGTCGCCCTGACCGTGGGGGTGGACTTCATCGTCAACGTCAATCTCGACAGGGACATGCGCCTCCTGAAAGTCGTGGCCGGGGACCTTGTCGCGGCACACCGGGAGGCCTACGAATTTGTGCGCGGCTACGCCGCGATCGTGGTGGACGAGCCGTTCGACATCGTCCTGACGCACGGCGGTTATGTCGGCATGAACCACTACCAGACCGAGAAGGCCGCCTGCCACGCCCTGCCCATCGTCAAGAAGACGGGAACGATCATCATCGCCGCCGACAACCGCGACGCCGACCCGATCGGGGGGCTCGAATACAGGAGCCTCCTCCATCTGCTGAAACTGCAGGGCGCCGACGGATACCTGCGGATCCTGCAGAGCCCTTCCTGGAATTTCACGAAGGACCAGTGGGGGCCGGAAGAGTGGGGCAAGGTGGTCCGCAAGGTCGGCGAGGAGGGCCTGATCTACTGCGCGCCTGCCATCTCCCGGGAGGAATACTGCATGCTGCCCGGACGGTGCGGCCTGGATTTTCTGTGCGAAGCGGATTCGCCTTCCGAGACCGATCTCAAGAAGGCGGCGGAGATGGTGCAGAACGCCTTTCTCTTCGCCTGGGACCGCCAGCGCCGGAACCGCGAGCGGCCGAGCACCGCCTTCATCCGCGAAGGCCCCTACGCCGTGCCCATGCTCAAGGGCGCCAGGTCCCTGCGGCCGCCCTCCCGGCAGGACGAGAGAGGATGCTATGGGCGACAATCTTCTTGAAAAACTGACGAAATCCCACCTGCTGTCCGGCGAGGTGAAGGCGGGCGTCGAGGTCGGCATCCGCATCGACCAGACCCTGACGCAGGACGCACTCGGCACCATGTCCTATCTGCAGTTCGAAGCCATGGGCGTCCCCAGGGTCCGCACGAGACTCTCGGTCTCCTACGCCGATCACCTGACGCTGCAGGAAGGCTTCGAGAATGCCGACGACCATCGCTACCTGCAGACGGTCGCCGCCAAATACGGCATCCTCTTTTCGAAACCCGGTAACGGCATCTGCCACCAGGTCCATCTGGAACGCTTCAGCCGGCCGGGATGGACGCTGATCGGCGGCGACAGCCACACCCCCACCTGCGGCGCCGCCGGCATGCTCGCCATCGGCGCGGGGGGACTCGACGTCGCAACGGCGATGGCGGGCGGGGCCTTTTATTTCATCTATCCGCAGGTGATCCGCATCAACCTGCAGGGGCGTCTCCGGCCGTGGTCGACGGCCAAGGACGTCATCCTGGAACTTCTGAAGAGACTGACCACGAAGGGCAATGCCGGGAAGGCCATCGAGTATGGCGGCCCAGGGCTTGCGGCCCTCACCGTTCCCGAGCGTGCGACGATCGCCAACATGGGGGCCGAACTCGGCGTCACGACTTCGATCTTCCCCAGCGACGAGGTGACGCGTCAATTCTTCGCGGCCCAGGGCCGCGGGGCCGACTGGGTTGAATTGCGGCCCGATGCCGATGCCGCGTACGACGCGGTGCTCGACCTCGACCTCGGCGCCGTCGAACCCAACGTCGCCCTTCCCCATTCGCCGGACAACGTTTGCAAGGTCCGGGATGCCGCCGGAATCCCCGTCGATCAGGTTCTCATCGGGAGCTGCACGAACTCGTCTTTTCACGATCTGATGACCGTTGCGGCCGTCCTGAAGGGGAGGCGCGTGCATCCCGATGTCAGCCTCGGGGTCGCCGCCGGCTCCAGGCAGGTCTTCCGGATGATCGCCGAAAACGGCGCCTTGAATGACCTGATCGATGCCGGGGCGCGGATCCTCGAGACGGCCTGCGGGTTCTGCGTCGGTTTCGGCCAGTCTCCCCGCACCGGCGCGGTTTCGGTCCGCACCAACAACCGGAACTTCGAAGGACGGAGCGGGACGAGGGATGCGCAGGTGTACCTGGCGAGCCCCGAGACGGCCGCCGCCTCTGCCCTGACCGGCAGGCTGACGGACCCCCGCGATCTCGGCATGGAATGTCCGCAGATCGCCGTTCCGCAAAAGTTCTACGTAAACGACGACCTGATCGTGACCCCGCCGGACAATGCCGGACCCGTTTTCCGCGGCCCCAACATCGGCGAGCCCGTGAAAAGAACCCCTCTGCCGGAGGTCCTGCGGGTCAAGATCGCTGCAAGGGTCGGCGACAAGGTCACGACGGACCACATCCTGCCCTCGGGTCCCGTGGGCAAGTACCGCTCGAACGTGGCCAAATCGAGCGAATACCTCTTCCGGGATGTGGACCCCCAGTTTCTCCGGCGCTGCCGGGACCATCGGGCGGAGGGCCTCGCATCCGCCATCGTCGCGGGGCTGAGCTACGGACAGGGATCGTCCCGCGAGCATGCGGCCCTGTGTCCGATGTATGTGGGCGTGCGCCTCGTCATCGCCAAGAGCATCGAACGCATCCACATGGCCAATCTTGCCAACTTCGGCATCCTGCCGCTGATGTTCGAAGACGAGAAGGACTACGACAGGCTGGAAAACGGCGACGAACTGCTCCTGGCCGGCACGGCACGGCTGCTCGAATCGCCGGTCGTCCGCATCGGGAACGTCACGCGGGGCTTCGAGTTCGACGCGTCGCACCGCCTGACGAGGCGGCAGATCGAAAACATGTTGAAATAAGGAGGAGTGGGATCTCTTTGGGAGCAACGATTACCGAAAAAATCCTGGCGAAGGCCGCCCGGCTGGACAAGACGGTGCCGGGCGATATTGTGAATGCACGGATCGATGCCGTCATCGGCCACGACATCAGCGGCACGGCCGCTTTCCGTGAACTCGAAAAAATGAAGGTCTCCAGTGTCTTCGACCGGGACAGGATACTGATCACCGCCGACCACTTCGTCCCCAGCCCCACGCTGGAGGCCGCGGCCCAGTTCAAAGACCTCGGTGCGTTCGTCGCCCGCTATGGGATCACGAACTGGTTCGAACAGGGTCGCGGCGGAATCTGTCACGCCATTTTTCCCGAGCAGGGACTGATCCGGCCGGGTGCAACCGTCGTCGGAGGCGATTCCCATACCTGCACCTATGGGGCGCTGGGCGCTTTCGCGACGGGCATGGGCGTCACGGACATCGCCGCCGCCATGGCCCTGGGCGAGATCTGGCTCCGTGTCCCTGCTTCGGTCAAGTTCGTCTTCGACGGCGCGATGAAGCGGATGGTGACGGCGAAGGATCTCATTCTCCACGTCATCGGGCGGATCGGCGTCGACGGCGCCCTCTACCGGGCCATGGAATTCGCCGGCGAGGCCGTCCGCAGTCTCTCCATGGACGGCCGCTTCACGATGTGCAACATGGCGATCGAAGCCGGGGCAAAAAGCGGGATCATCGAGCCCGACGAGGTCACCTTGAACTATCTCAGGGAACGGACCAGGCAGCCCTTTTCCGTATTCCGCAGCGACGCGGACGCCGCGTACGAACGCGAATACCGCTGGGACGCGTCGCAAATCCCGCCTCTTGTCGCCCTTCCGCATTCGCCGGCGAATGCGGCGCCGGCCGCTGAAGTCAGAGACGTCAGGATCGACCAGGCCGTCATCGGCTCCTGCACAAACGGACGGATGGACGATCTCCGGGCGGCGGCGGAAATCCTCAAAGGCCGGAGAGTCGCCCGCGGCGTCCGGCTGCTCGTCTTTCCCGCAACGCAGGCGATCAGCCTGCAGGCGGCCCGCGAAGGCCTCACGGAAATCTTCCTGGAGGCGGGCGCCACCGTCGCCCCGCCGGTCTGCGGACCCTGCCTCGGCGGGCACATGGGCATTCTCGCGGACGGCGAAACGGCGGTCTCCACGACCAACCGCAATTTTGCCGGCCGGATGGGCCACAAGAACAGCAGGATCTATCTGGCCTCTCCCTACACGGCTGCCGCGTCGGCCGTTGCCGGCTGCATTCTCGATCCCAGGGAGGTGAACTGACATGGCGGGCAGGGCCTGGAAATTCGGGAATGACGTCGATACGGACGCCATCATTCCCGGCAGATTTCTCACGAACTGGAACAAGCACCCCGAGCGCCTGAAGGATTTCTGCTTCGCCGACGCGCGTCCCGAGTTCGCCGCCGGGGTGCGTCCCGGCGACGTCGTCGTCGCGGGGAGAAACTTCGGCTGCGGCTCGTCCCGCGAAGGGGCGCCGGTCGCCATCCGCATGACGGGAGTCGCGGTGGTCATCGCCTCGTCATTCGCCCGCATCTTCTTCCGCAACGCCATCAACGTGGGGCTTCTTCCCCTGGAGTCGCCCGAGGCGGCGCAGGACATCCGGGACGGCGATCTGCTCGAAATCGACGCGGTCAAGGGAGAGATCCGGAACCTGACCGGGGGCCGGGCCTACGCCTTCAAGCCGCTCCCCGCCTTCCTGCAGGAGATGCTGGCCGGCGGAGGACTGGCGAGATATGTCCAGAGACGTTTGGGGATAACAGACTGTTGAAAAATACCCGTCTGCTTCGTTTCCCTCATCCTTCGCCGTTCGACGTACATCCCAGTACGCCTCACGGCTCAGGATTTCGGGACCTCGCATCCGGGCATTTTTGAACAGCCTGAGCGGCAGTGAAGTGAATTCAGGGACTTGACGGCGAGGCACGGCATGCAGAGCATTTCTTTTCCATTCGGGGAACACTTTCTCGATCTGAACCTGGAGCAGGAGGCGGACGTCCTCCTGCCCGAGATGATTCCGGCCGCACCGGATGCGCTGGCGGCGGCCCGCCGGGCCCTGGCCCAGCCCATCGGCTGCGAGCGCCTCTCCGTCCTCGCGCGGGGAAGGACGTCCGTCGCCGTGGTCATCAACGACATCACCCGCCCGGCGCCGACGGAGCTCCTCCTGACCGCCCTGGTGGAAGAACTGGCCGAAGCCGGCGTCGGAACGGACCGGATCACCGCCATCGTCGCAACGGGAAATCACGAGCCGCCCACCGAAGCCGATCTGCTCAAGATGATGGGCCGGTGGCGCTCGCGGCTCCGCGTCATCTCCCACGACTGCCAGGATCAGGACATGCTGACCTACGTCGGGACGACGAACAGGGGCCTGCCCGTCCACGTCAACCGGCATTACGCAGAGGCCTCCCTGAAGATCCTGACGGGCATCGTCGCCCCGCACCAGTCGGCGGGATTCGGCGGCGGCAGGAAGTCCGTCGTGCCGGGGATCGCGGGCCTGGCAACCCTCAAGGCCCATCATTCCTACCCCATCCGCCCCTCGGGCCCGGTGCTCGGGATCATCCGGGGCAATGCCTTCCACGAGGAGGCGGTCGCGGCGGCCCGCCTGGCCGGCGCGGACTTCATCGTCAACGCGGTGAAGAACTACCGGGGCGAGATCGTCGAAGTCGTGGCGGGCGAACTCGAAAAGGCGCATCTGCACGGCGTCGGGATCTGCGAGAAGGCGTGGGTGCGGCGGGTGCCGAAGGCCTGCGACGTCGCGTTCGTCAGCCCCGGACGCTATCCGAAGGACATCGACCTGCACCAGGCGCAGAAGGGCCTCGTCGTCGCGGAACAGGTGACGCGGCCCGGCGGCACGATCGTTCTCATCGCCGAGTGCCGGAACGGCATCGGCAAGTTCGGCAAGGTGCTGAAGGAGGCGCGGAGCGTGGACCAGGTCATCGAGGACTTCAATCGTCAGGGCTTCTCCGCGGACAACAGCTCCAAGGCATACCTCTTCGCCAGGTGCTGCAAGGACCACCGCGTCTTCGTCGTCTCCTCGGGCCTCGACCCCGCCGAACTTGCGCAGATGTTCATGACGGGATTCCGGTCGCTCCCGGAGGCCGCGGAGCGCGCCCTCGCGCCCTACGACCGTCCCTCCATCCTCTGCATCCCCTACGCCGGCGACGTCATCCCCATCCTCGACGACCGCGGAACGGCGCGCTGAAGGCGATCCCCGGATTTCTCCTCCGCAGATCCGGCAGCCCGGGGGCTTCGTCCCTATGACCTGCGCCGCGGGCTGCTCAGGAAGAGCCACACGAGACCGATCGCGGCGGCCAGGGCGGACGAGAGAAGGATGCCGACCTTGGCCTCCTCCCGGAGCAGCGGGTTCTCGTGGAAGGCGAGTTCGCTGATGAACAGCGACATCGTGAAGCCGATGCCGCCCAGCCAGGCGATGCCGCAGAACTGCCTCCAGCCGACCCCGCTGGGCAGTTGGGCGATGCCCGTCCACGCCGCAAGCCAGGCCGCCCCCGAGATCCCCAGAAACTTCCCCAGGACGAGGCCCAGGACGACACCGAGCGTGACGGGATGGGCCAGGACCTCGCCGACGCGAATCTCCGCGAAATCGACGCCGGCGTTCGCGAAGGCGAACAGGGGGATGATGAAGAAGGTTACCCCGTTCCCGATGGCGTGCTCCATGAGCTGTTGCGGCGATTGCACGGCCTTCGCCACGGACTCCACGTTCTGGGCGATGACGGACATGCGCGGATCGCTGAGGGGGTGATCCTGCATTTCAGGCCCGGTTGCTTCCGCGTGGAGCGCCCCCTGAAGCTTCGTGAGGCAGAAATCGAACTGGCCGGGGGAGAAAACGGGACGGGCGGGGATGGTAAAGGCGAGGAGGACGCCGGCGATCGTCGCGTGGATGCCTGATCTGAGCAAGGCGACCCAGAGCAGGACGCCCAGGATCCCGTAGGGCAGGGACCGCCGGACGCCGCCCCGGTTCAGCAGGATCAGGAGCGCCAGAAGTACGGCGGCGGCGCCCAGGGCCAACCCGTCCAGCGAGGTCGTATAGAAGAAAGCGATGACCAGGACGGCGCCGATGTCGTCGGCAATGGCCAGCGCCGTAAGAAAGACGATCAGGCTGCGCGGAATGCGCCAGGACAGGAGGACCAGGATCCCGACGGCAAAGGCGATGTCCGTCGCCATGGGGATGCCCCAGCCCGCAGCCGCGGGACCGGAAGGATTCAGCAGGACATAGATGACGCCCGGGACGATCATGCCGCCGAGCGCCCCTGCAACGGGGAGGATCGCATCTTTCGGTGACGACAGCTCCCCCACCATGACCTCGCGCTTGAGTTCGAGGCCGACGAGGAGGAAGAAGAACGTCATGAGGCCGTCGTTGATCCAGTGCCGCAGCGGCATTTCGAGAAAACGGCCGCCGAATTCCAGGCGAAAGGGCTGGTCCCAGAACTGCCGGAAGAAGGCCCCCCAAGGGGAATTGGCAAGGACAAGCGTCAGGACGGTCGCAACCATGAGGACGACGCCTCCGGCAGTGGTCTGACGGAGGAATCTCTCGAAGGGGCTGAGGATCTTCTCGAAAAGGGGTTCGAGGGGGTATCGCCGCATGGCCTCCTCCTTCGCATCCTGTCCGCGGACGACGGGAATGACCTCCTCTTGAGAGCCGGCCGTCCCGCTGCGTTGAGACTTCATCATAGCACACCCCGGACGGTTCGCAACGCAAGGCCGCAGAAGGAGGAAAAAAAGAGGCCGGGGATCGGAAGAGATTCCCCGGCCGGAGAAAGGAGGAAGGTTGTGAAGTTTACCAGTTGCCTCTCATGCCGCGTCCCGGACACCCGTCCGGTCCGAAACCACTGCCGCCGCCCCAGCTGTGATGCTGACCGCGGCCCATGCCTCTTCCCGTGAAGGCGGTCTTGACCTTGTCCTTCTGCTCGGGGGTCAGCAGGTTGTAGATCGCCAGACGCATCGTCGTCGCCTTGTCCTGAAGCTGGCCGCGCACATCGCGGAGTTCCTTCTGGAGGGCCAGGATCTTCTCCTGGTCGGGATTCTTCTCCAGCCACAGGAGGCGGAGGTCGCCGCGCTTGCTGAACATCTTGTCCTGAAGAGGTTTGATGTCCTTCAGATGCTGCTCGCGCAGTTCCTTGATCCTGGCCGTCTGTTCGGCCGAAAGCCCCAGTTTCTCCGCTGACCGAAGGGGATCGCTGCCGAGGCAGGCCCCGCCGGCGCAGGCCCCTCTGCCGCCGCCGGGACCGTAGGCAAAGGCCGAAGCAGCGACGAGGACTACGAAGATTGCCGCTGTAAAAATCGTTGTGAACTTCTTCATGTCTCATGCTCCTTGGGAATTATTTTTGCTCTTTGCCTCTGAGAGAGCAAAGCCCGTGCCAAAGGGCGTTGTTTGTGTAACACATTGTCATGATATGTGAATTTCTGAATGATCGGCGAGAAACGGCCCCCATCTTCTTCACGGCGCAAGAAAGAATGGATATCAAATATCCGATTGTGGTATCCAAACGACTACTAAGTATCCATATGAGAGAGTTATGACGGAGAAGGAAGGACCTCTTCGCAAGAAAAGATTCCTGGCAGGCGTCTCCCCCTGGCTCATCCTCGGGGCGGCGGCTGTGCTCCTGCCGCTTTTCGTCTTCATCGCCCTCGAAGACATCGGCAGGCAGCGCGAGCAGACGACGAAACTCCTCGTCGAGAAGGGGGCGGCGCTGATCCGTTCTTTCGAAGCCGGCGCCCGGACGGGACTGGGGATGGACTGGGGCCTCTTTCAGCTCCAGAAGCTCCTCATGGAAACCTCCCAGCAGCCTGGCATCGACTATTTCATCGTCACCGACGACCGCGGCCGGATTCTCGCCGACAGCGACCCCTCGATGATCGGCGAGATCTACGGGACGGAGCTCGACCTCGAGAAGATCGCCGCCGAGGATCGTCCGCAGTGGCGCCAGATTCCCAACCCGGGCGAGGCCGACACCTTCGAGGTGTACCGCCGCTTCGCGCCGGGCGCCGCCGTGCCCCCGGACTTCCACCGCCGCGGCCCTCCGGGGTTCTGGCCTTCTCCGCCCATGGAACCGCCGGCCCCGCCGCGGGGCCTCGTCATCTTCGTCGGCCTGGACATGGGACCCATCGAGGCCGCCCGGAAGAAGGACCTGGAGCACAGCCTCTGGATGGCCGCGATCCTCCTCCTCATCGGATTCTCCGGCGTCGTCTCCCTGTACCTCGCCGCCGGCTACCGCGCGGCCCGCTCGAGCCTCTCCCGTGTCCGCGCCTTTTCCGACAGTCTCGTCCGGCACATGCCGATCGGCCTTGTCGTGGTGGACGATGCGGGGCGGATCGGCTCCTGCAACGACCAGGCCGAGGCGATCCTCGGCTGCTCCTCCGGCGGGGCCATGGGAGAACCGGCTGCCGAGCGCCTTCCCGCCGCATTCCTCGAACTGATCGGGAAACTCACGGACCGCCAGGCGGTGATCGAGAAGGAGGCAAACGTCCGGATCGGCGGAAAGACGATCCCGATGGAGATCATCGCCGCCACCCTGAGGGAGGACAAGGGGGATTCGCAGGGCAAGATCGTCCTCTTCCGCGACACCTCGGAAGTCCGCCGCCTCCAGGAGGAGGTCGAGAGGACCCGCCGCCTGGCATCCCTGGGGAGCCTCGCGGCCGGCGTCGCCCATGAAATCCGCAACCCCTTGAGCTCGATCAAGGGATTCGCCATCTACTTCAAGGAGCGATACCGCCAGAACGCCGAGGACGGACAGATCGCCGACGTCATGGTCAAGGAGGTGGAGCGCCTGAACCGAGTCATCGGACAGCTGCTGGAGTTTTCCCGTCCCGTGAGCGTGCAGCGCCGGGACGCGGCCCTGCCCGATCTTGTCCGCCACGCCCTGAAGGTGATCGAACCCGACGCCGCAAAGGCCGGCGTCGAGATCCGGACCGAATTCGCGCCCGGCCTGCCGACGGTCCGGATCGATCCCGACCGGTTTCACCAGGTCCTCCTGAATCTGCTCCTCAACGCCATCCAGGCCATGGAGGGCGGCGGCACGCTGACCCTGTCCGTCGCACCGGACGGCGACGGCCGCATGCGCATCGCCGTCTCCGACACAGGCAAGGGGATCGCCCCCGAAAACCTCGACCGCATCTTCGATCCCTACTTCACGACCCGGCCCGCAGGGACGGGCCTGGGCATGGCCATCGTGCAGAGGATCGTCGAGGCGCACGGCGGAGAAATCCGCGTGGAGAGCACGCCCGGCAGGGGAACGACGGTGCTCGTCTTTCTGCCGCCGCGAGAAAGGACTCTATGAAAGGGAAAAAATCGATCCTCGTCGTCGACGACGACGTCGCCCACCGCACGATGCTGCGGGCGCTGCTTTCCGGCTGGGGCTACGATATCCGCGAGGCGGACAGCGGGGAGGCGGCCGTCGGGGCCGTGAAGGACGGGCCGTTCGACCTCATCCTCATGGATGTCCGGATGATCCGGATGTCGGGCATCGAGGCCATGGCCGGCATCAAGGCCCTGAATCCGGCCATCCCCGTGATCATCATGACGGCCTACGCATCCGTCGAAACCGCGGTCGACGCCCTCAAGAAGGGGGCCTACGATTACCTCACGAAACCGCTCGATTTCGACGAGCTGCATCTGGCGATCGAGCGCGCCATGGACCACCTGAATCTCCGCGAGGAGAACCGCCGTCTCCGGGAAAGCCTCGGCGTGCGCTTCGACCGCCGCAATCTCATCGCCCGGTCGGCCGCCATGGAGCGCCTCCTCGACACCGTCGCCCAGGTGGCCCCCTCGGAGGCAACGGTGCTCATCACCGGCGAATCCGGCACGGGCAAGGAGATGATCGCCGGGGCGATCCACTTCAACAGCTTCCGCAAAGAGGGACCGTTCATCAAGATCAACTGCGCCGCCATTACGGAGACGCTGCTGGAATCCGAACTCTTCGGCCACGAAAAGGGCGCCTTCACGGGCGCCGACCGCCGCAAGGAGGGCAAGTTCCGCCAGGCCGAGGGGGGGACGATCTTCCTGGACGAGGTGAGCGAAATGTCGCTCGCCATGCAGGTGAAGCTCCTCCGGGTGATTCAGGAACGTGAGGTCGTCCGGGTCGGCGGCGACGAGGCGATCCGCATCGACGTCCGCGTCATCGCGGCCACGAACCGCGATCTTCCCGGCGAGGTCGCCGCCGGCAGGTTCCGCGAGGACCTCTTCTACCGCCTCAACGTCGTGACGCTGCACATCCCTCCCCTGCGCGAGCGCCCCGAGGACATCCCGCTGATCGCGCAGCACTACCTCGCGCTCTTCGCCGAGCGGAACCGGAAGAAGATCCGGGGTTTCTCCCCTCAGGCGATGGACCGCCTCCTCCGCCACCCCTGGCCCGGGAACGTCCGCGAACTGATGAACGCCGTCGAGCGCGGCGTGGTCCTCTCCCGCTCCGAATACCTGGGGGAAGAGGAGCTTGCGCTCGTCCTGCCGCAAAAGCCGCCGGCCGGCGATTCCGCCGCCGAAGCCGCTGCGGGCGATACGGTGCTGGAAGAGGTGGAAAAGGCGACGATCCTGAAGACGCTCGCCGCCGCGGGCGGGAACAAGAGCGAAGCGGCGCGGCGCCTCGGGATCACGCGCCGCACGCTCCACCTGAAGCTCCGCAAATACGGGATGATGTAGAAAGGACGATCGGCCTTTCTGTCCCCGCCTGTCCTGCCTGTCGGGGCCGTCGAAAAAAGAAGGCGGCGCTTCCCCCTGCGGGGAAGCGCCGCCTGAACCGCGTTCAGCGGACCGGTCAGTCCTCGAAGGTCGCGCCGGTGTTGGCGGACTGGACGAGCCGCGCGTAGCGTCGGAGGTAGCCTTTCAGTTCGCGCTTCTGGGGCTTCCAAGCCGCGAGGCGCTTCTTCAGCTCCGCTTCCGGAAGCAGCACGTTCAGACGCCGGTTCGGGATATCGATGTCGATCACGTCCCCGTCGCGGACGACGCCGATCGGACCGCCCTCGGCGGCCTCCGGCGAGATGTGGCCGATGGCGGCGCCCCGGCTTCCGCCGGAGAACCGACCGTCCGTCAGCAGGGCCACGTCGCGGTCCCGCCCGATCCCGGCGATGGCGGACGTCGGTCCCAGCATCTCCCGCATGCCCGGGCCGCCCTTCGGCCCTTCATAGCGGATGACCACCACATCCCCCTTCCTGATCTTGCCGTCGAGGATCGCCCGGATGCCTTTTTCCTCGGAATCGAAGACGCGCGCCGGCCCCTTGTGCTTCAGCATCGCCTCGTCGACGGCGGACTTCTTCACCACGGCCCCGCCGGGCGCGAGGTTGCCGAAGAGGACCGACAGGCCGCCCGTCGCATGGTACGGCCTCTCCAGGGGACGGATCACGTTCGGGTCGAGGACCTTCTTTCCCTTGATGTTCTTCCTCACGCTCTGGCCGGTGACGGTCAGGACGTTCGTGGCGATCATGTTCTTCCGGGCCAGCTCGGCCATGAGCGCGGGGATGCCGCCCGCTGCATCGAGGTCCTGCAGGTGGTGGGGACCGCCGGGCGACATGCTGCACAGGTGCGGCGTCCGGTCGCTGATCTTGTTGAAGAGCTCGAAGGGCAGCTTCAGGCCCGCTTCCCTGGCGATGGCCGGGAGATGGAGCGAGGTGTTCGTCGAGCCGCCGAAGGCCATGTCCACGGTGATGGCGTTTTCGAAGGCCTTCTTGGTCATGATCTGGGAGGGCCGCAGGTTCAGCTTCACCAGGTTCATGATCTGCATCCCGGTCTCCTTGGCGAGGCGGACACGCGCCGCGTGGACCGCGGGAATCGTCCCGTTGTAGGGAAGCGCCAGTCCCAGCGCCTCGGCGAGGCAGTTCATCGAGTTGGCCGTGAACATGCCCGAGCAGGATCCGGCGCCCGGGCAGGCGCAGCCTTCCAGTTCACAGAGTTCCTCCGGTGACATCGCGCCCGTCTTGACCTTGCCCACGGCCTCGAACACGGTGATGAGATCGACGTCGCGGCCGCGGTTCTCGAAGGAAAGCATGGGCCCGCCGCTGATCAGGATGGAGGGGATGTCGAGCCTGGCCATGGCCATCATCATGCCGGGGATGATCTTGTCGCAATTGGGAATCATGACCATGCCGTCGAAGGGATAGGCCATGCCCATGGACTCGACGGAATCGGCCACGAGTTCGCGCGAACTCAGGGAGTACTTCATGCCCTCGTGCCCCATGACGATGCCGTCGCAGATCCCGATCGTGCTGAACTCCAGCGGCGTGCCTCCAGCCATGCGGATGCCGGCCTTGACCGCCTCGGCGATCGTGTGCAGGTGGATGTGGCCCGGAATGACTTCGTTGGCCGAATTCGCGATGCCGATCATCGGCCGGTCGATTTCCCTGTCCGTCAGCCCGAGGGCCTTGAAGAGCGAGCGGTGCGGCGCCCTTTCCAACCCCTTTTTCATCATGTCCGAACGCATGGATATTCCCTCCTTCCCTGAAAGAAGATCTTGGCGCAGCCCGCAGGACTCTCCGGAATATCGTTGGAATCACGGACGGTTGTCGGCCGCGCCACGCGCTGCGTGAAGAAACCCATATATGAGCGAAGGGGGCGAGTCAAGCATTATGTGCCTCGATTGGCGCTTGCAGTCGCCCCGGGAAACCCGTATGCTTCCCCGCCATGGCAGAGGCGCTGCAAAACGTGTTCGCGATGTTCGCCATCATGATGATGGCCTACGCCCTCATGAAGGTGACCCCTTTCCCCGTCGCCGCCGTCAACGACCTCGTCTTTCACTTCTTTCTTCCCGTCACCATCTTCCACGCAGTGAGCGGCCTTGCGCGCATCCCCCTGGGCGAATTCCTGCAGCTGGCCGCGGCGGGATTCCTTTCGCTTCTCGCCGTCTGTCTCCTCGCCGCCGGCATCGCGAAGCTCTGCCGCCTGCAGGGGGGCTTCCGCAAGACCTTCCTCCTGGGCGCGACCTACGGAAACCACGCCTTCCTGGGTTTTCCCGTCTGCTACGCCTTCCTGGGGGAGCGGGGGGCCGTGCTGGCGCTGTTCTACCTGGTGGGCGGCTACCTCTTCCTCTACGGCGCGGGCATCTACATCATGACCGGCCGCGTGTCGCCGTCGGCCTTCTTCAGGAATCCGCTCGTTCTGGCAACGGCGGCGGGCATCCTCTGGGTCGCCCTCGGGGTTCCCATGCCGGACATCGCCTCCCATACGCTCTCGCTCATCAACCAGGGCACGTTCCCGCTCTCGATGATCGTCGTCGGCGGCGGTCTCAGCCTCCGGTTCTTCCTGGACGGCCGGAAGATGCTCCACGCGGCCTGCGCCGCGGCGGTCAAGCTCGCCCTCTCCCCGGCCGTCGCCTGGGCCGTCGCACTGGCGCTCGGCCTCAACCGCGATTCGCTGGCGGTCTGCGTCCTGCAGACCGCATCGCCGGCCGCCGTCCTCGTCACGGTCTTTTCGGTGAAATACGAGGCCGACCCCGTCTTCAGCAACGCCATCGTGTCGCTGACGACGCTCGCCAGCATGGGCACGATCCCCATCCTGTTCCTGCTGCTGAGATCATGATCCCTGACGGCGGGGCAGACCCTCCGAGGAAGGAAAGGTCCGGAGGACAGGCCGGCGCCGGACTTCCGAAGCGCGGAATCCCTGATATCCGTTGCCCTCGAGAAAGGATTATGGCAGGATGATAGGGGACTGGACGAGATCCGGGTGAAAACGGGAGAAAGGGCATGTTCGAAGCTTTCGCCGACAGCATGGGCGCGTACCTTCAGACATCCCTGGGGATGGCCTTGATCGCGGCCTACCTGGCGGGTGTTCTGATCAGCTTCACTTCCTGCACCTATCCCGTCCTGCCGATGACGATCGCCTACATCGGCGCCCACGGCGGCGCATCGCGGTCATGGGCATTCGTCCTGTCGCTGGTTTATGTCCTGGGAATGTCCGTCACCTATTCGCTCCTGGGAGTGCTGGCAGCCCTCACCGGTTCCATGTTCGGACTGGTGCAGACGAACTTCTGGACCCTCTTTGTCGTCGCCAATATCTGCATCCTGATGGGTTTGTCGATGCTCGGCGTCTTCGTCCTGCCCGTCCGGACCCCAGCGTTCGTCATGAAGGTCGGCGCCGGCA
The DNA here is from genome assembly GCA_035366835.1 of Syntrophales bacterium. Lineage (GTDB taxonomy): Bacteria > Desulfobacterota > Syntrophia > Syntrophales > UBA6109 > UBA6109. The sequence goes on from DAOSIS010000001.1 coordinate 72,605, forward strand.
AAAAGGGCGGGCTCGCCGGCAGTTTTCTGGTCGGCGCGACGGCGGGAATGGTGATCGGCCCCTGCACGGCGCCCGTGCTCGCGGTCCTCTTGGGATACGTGGCAAGCCGCCAGAGTCCGGTTTTCGGGGCGGCACTCCTGTTCGTCTTTTCCTTCGGGATGGGGACCCTCCTCCTCCTGGCGGGAACCTTCGCGGGGCTCCTGGCCCGCCTGCCAAGGTCGGGAGCGTGGATGGAGAGGATCAACAAGATCTGCGGCTGGATCCTCCTGGGCGTGGGGGAATATTTCCTGATACAGGCCGGGGGCATGTGGATATAGTGGTCGGCCGTGAGAACCCGTCTGCGGCGCTTTCTCGTCTGCGGCCCGGCGAATGGGAAACTTGACTTTTTCCCGGATCGTGGATAGTTCGAAATTTGTTTCGGGCCGCCCGCAGGAATGCGGCCCGCGGTGTCCCGAGTTCAGCGAAGGACACCCCCATTCTGAAAAGCTTCGATGAAAGGAACCTTATGAAGAAATCTATCGCCATCGCGGCAGTCGCCGCCTGGATGATCTTGGGATTTGTTTCCGGCACACCGCTCTTCGCCCAGGCGCCGGACATGGACGCCCCGGCGTTCACGCTCCCGGACCTGGCCGGAAAGAAATTTTCGCTCGCCGACCACAAGGGAAAGCCCGTGCTGATCATCTTCAGCACCACGTGGTGCCCTTACTGCCGCACGGAGATCCCCAAGTTCAAAGAGATCTACAACACCTACGCCCAAAAGGGTCTTGTCGTTGTGAACGTCGACAGCCAGGAGCCCCGCGACAAGGTCGCCAAGTTCGCGGAGAAATACAAACTCCCTTACCGCGTCCTGATCGACGAGGAAGGCGACGTGGCGGAATCCTACGGCGTGCGGGGCGTTCCGACCATGGTGCTGATCGACGGGAAAGGCAAGATCCTCTGCTTCCAGTGCCGCTCCGTCGACTCGTCGCTGAAGAAGATTTTCGGCAATCCGTAGGGACCGGCCTTGAAAACCTTCACCCATGAAGAGAGCGGGAAGATCGTGCGCTCCGAACTGGAGGAAGGCGAGCGTCTGCTCTGGCACGGGCAGCCGGATCCAAAGGCCGCCGCTTTCCACAACGCCCGGATCGCCTTCATCGGCGGGATCATCTCGATCTTCGCCCTCTGGTGGATGCTCGCCGCCGCGGACTACGGGATTCCGGACTTTTCGCAATCCATGAAACTTCGGATCATCGAGTCCGTCGCGTTCCTCGTCCTGATGGTCGGTCTGGGCCTGTGCTATACGGTGCGGATCGCCTACGTCAGGGCCCTCGGAACGATCTACGCCCTCACGGACCGCCGCTGCCTGATCATCCATATGGCGCAGCGCAAGACCGTTCAGAGCTACCGAGAGGAAGACATCGGCGAAATCGAGTGGATGATCGGCCCCAGGAAGACGGACCACGTGATGTTCGGTTCGCCCGAGGCCACGGTTCGAAAGGGTGTTGCGATGATGCGCCGCGGGGGATTCTACAACATCGCCGACGGCAAGGCCGTCGAAACAATGGTGCGGGAAGTCTTCAACAAGCCCTACACGGTGCGGTCATGACGAAAGCGGCGGCTCGCCCCGATGCGCCCGAATTCCCCGGGGGCCTGGAGTGGCTCAATGTCGAGCGGCCGCTTTCGCTCGCGGATCTGAGGGGCAAGATCGTTGTCCTGGATTTCTGGGCCTCCTGCTGCATCAACTGCATGCACGTCCTGAGAGACCTGCGGCGGCTGGAAGACAAGTACGCCGCGGAACTCGCCGTCGTCTCCGTACACTCGCCCAAGTACACTGCCGAGCGGGAAACCTCGACCGTCCGCCGGGCGCTCATGCGGAGCGGTATCGGGCACCCCGTGGTCAACGACCGGGATCTTGCGGTCTGGAATCGCTACGGGATCCCCGCGTGGCCGACCCTCGTGCTGATCGATCCGCTGGGCAAGGTGGTGGGCGCCCTTTCGGGAGAGGCCATCTTCGAGACCTTCGACCGGCTGACCGGCGAAATCCTCGCGGCGCTGGATCCGCAGGGCCTGATCGACCGGCGCCCCCTTCCGCTCCGCAGGGAACCCCCGTCCGATTCGTTTCTGCTCTTCCCGGGGAAGGTCCTCGCCGACCCTCGCTCGCCGCGGCTCTTTGTCGCCGATTCCGGACATCACCGCATCATCGTCCACGACCTTTCCGGCAGGGAGGCCGATGCGTTGATCGGCGGCGGGGAGGCGGGCTTCCGGAACGGCACCTTCGCCGAGGCCCGCTTCTGCAATCCGCAGGGCATGGCCCTGGACGGAGAGATCCTGTACGTCGCCGATGCCGACAACCACGCGATCCGCAGGGTGGACCTGAAAGGGAAAACCGTCTCGACGGCGGCGGGGACGGGAAGGCAGGCGCGGATGTTCAACATCTCCGGTCCGGGGGGCCGGACGCCTCTGAATTCGCCGTGGGACCTGGCGGCCCGCGGCGGAGTCCTGTTCATCGCCATGGCCGGGGCCCATCAGATCTGGAAGATGGATCCCGCCAAGTCCTATGTCTCCCCCCATGCAGGCGCGGTCGAAGAGGGACGCAGAGACGGCCCGCTCCGGGAGGCGCTGTTCGCGCAGCCTTCGGGCATCGCCGCGGAGGGGGGGAAGATCTACGTCGCCGACAGCGAGAGCAACTCCGTACGCAGCGTCGACCCCGATGCCGCCGGGTCCGTGTCGACCCTGGCGGGCGGAGACCTCTTCGACTTCGGAGACGCCGATGGAGATGCGGCCGCCGCACGGTTCCAGCACCCGCTGGGAATCGTCGCACGGGACGGCATCCTCTTCATCGCCGACACCTTCAACTCCCGGATCCGCCGCCTGGCGCCCGCGGAAGGAACGGTATCGACGCTCTGCGGCGGCCCCGGGCCGGGCTTCCGCGACGGCGCCGATCCGCTTTTCGACGAGCCCGCCGGCATCTCGGCCGCCGGGGACAGGCTCTACATCGCCGACAGGAACAACGGCGCGGTCCGCGTCGTCGACCTCAGGACGGGCCTCACGACGACCTTGAAGATCGGGGCGAGCCGGCCGTCTTGAAAAGCCTCCGGAAGGGTTTCACCATCTCTTCCTTCAGCCGCCGTTCATAGATGTCGCGCCGGACCGAAGGGATCAGGCACAGCGACGTCAGAAGCAGGTTCCGGAGCTGCGCGCCCAGGTCCTTCTGCGGGAAGTCATAGAGGCCGTGGCGGCGATAGTAGCGGTGGTCGGCCACGAAGGGGAAGCGCAGGCGGCCCCACATCTCGTCGCGGAAGAGCTTCGCCCCCGCGACGCCCGGAAAGAGCGCCGGCCGGAAACAGCCCCGTTCGGCGCAGCGGACGGCCTGTTCCGCCAGCGCGTCGAGCAGCGCATCCAGCTTCGCGGAATCGGCGACCTCGTCGGTGACGATGCCCGTCAGATTCGCCCCCTGAAATTCCACGGTGCCCTGAAAGATTTCCCGCAGGTGAGGATTGGCCGACAGCGGGCCGGACACGAGGAAGCACACCTGCTTGCCCTTCAGGGTCGGGATGTGGGTGTTGAAGAAGGAGCGGTCGAAAAACTGCTTCCACGCGGCGGACAGGTAGCGGTCGCGGATCTCCCCGGCGAAGACCAGGATGTCCGCCTTCTTCACGGCGCTGTTGTAGAAGTCGATGTAGCCGTCCCGCCCCTTGTAGGCGCAGGTGTTGTCGTACCCGCAGCGGATGCAGCCGAGGCAGCCGCCCCGGATGTCGAGCTCGCGGATGTTCACGACATCGACCGGCCCGGCAAAGGAGAGCCGGAGCCGCGCGACCATTCCGCCGATATTCGATCCGGCGCTTCCTCCGTCCGTCAGGATGAGGACGCCCCTTCCCCCCGCATCCGCCCTGCCTCTGCTAGTGCCCGGTTCATAGTGGAAGGTGGCGGGTGGGACCGGCGGGAAAATCCGCGCCGCCGGCGCCCTCCGCTCGACGGCATCCAGGAAATCTTCGGCAAACAGGCGGAACTGCTCCCGCTCCCGGCGATGCAGGAGATCATGCATCGACGCAGAAAACATCGCTACGGAATGCATCTCGAGATCGTCGCAGAGGGCCCGGATGTAGGCGTGGGCCGTATGGTCGAAGAAATGAATGGACGTGGACAGGGCGGCGGCATAGCGGCCGCGGAAGGCGTCGGCGGCCCCGCGTTCCCAGATCAGTTCGATGAACCTCTTGTACTGGGAGGACACGAGGCAATAATAAAGGGGAAAGGCCCAAAGGACGGCCTCGGAGGCGCGGATGTCATCGAGGATCTCCTCGAAGGCGGGCTCGTTCTTTTCGAGTTTCCTGATCTGCTGGGCGACGTGGTGGATCCGGAAGACATGGCCGGGAAATGTTTCCTGGAGATACCGAACGTACTGCATCGTGACACTCACCGGTCCCTTCGGGCTCCCGTTGAGTACGGCGATCTTCATGAGGCGTTCCTCCCCGCATCTCGAGCTCGTCCTGCTTTCAGGACGAGCTTCTCTCCTTATCGGCAAAAACCAGATGCTCCATGAGAAGCGCGGCGGTCACGCCCATGGCAAAGCCGTTGCCGAGCACGGGCCGCAGCCCGCCCGGGAAGGCCTGCAGCACCTCCTGGGGCAGGAAGGCGATGATCGTCCCCAGCAGGATCGGCAGGCCGATGACGAGTCCGTCCTCCATGCGGATCTCCCGCCGCGCCTCGAAGGCGACGACGAGCCCGGCGGCGACCTGCGTGCAGACGATGTACAGGAGGACGGCCCCGATCACGACGGAGGGGACATCTCCGATCAAGGCGATCAGGGCGGGGGAAAAGGACAGGACCAGCAGCATCGCCGCCGTCGCCGGCAGCGTGAACCGCGAGGCGCAGCCCGTCGCGGCGATCACCCCGAGGCTGAGCGAGTAATTCACCGGCCCGATCACGCCCAGGAGTCCCGATGCCGCGTTCGTCAGACCCGTGACGATCACGCCGTTCCGGATCCTCCGGTCCATCCCGGCGGGCTTGAGCAGTTCGTTCATCGATTGCATGGAGCCCAGGTCGTTGACGGCCAGCGCCGCGTAGCAGAACAGGAACGATGCAAGGACGCCGCCGTCGAAGGCGAGCTCCACGGAGAGGCCCCGGAAAAAGCCGGCGAACAGCGCGGCGGACGCGGCGGGGATCTCCGCGGCGGGGAACAGGAGATGCGCGATCAGGGCGCCTCCCGCCATCGCCCAGACGATGAGCGTCGCCTTCCAGACGCCCTTGAGCAACCGGTGCATGGCGAACATGGCAAGGACGAGCGCAAGTCCGAAGGCGAAATTTGCGGCGCCGGGAGGGCCGGTCATGAGTTGCAGGATCGTCGGCGTGAGGGTGAAGGCGATCAGCAGGAGCACGACGGCGACGACGCGCGGCGTGAAGAGCCTCCGGAGATGGCCGAAAAGGCCGGTGATGCTCAGCAGGGTCAGCAGCAGCCCGCCGCAGAGGATCGCCGTATAGACCGCCTGCGGGGCATATCCGCGGCTGGCGACGGCCCCGATGAGAAGGACCGTGGAAGGGCCCGTGATCAGCGGGAGCCTGTGGCCGGCGAGGACCTGCAGGAGGAGGGCGGCGGCCATCACGAAGGACAGCTTCTGGAGATAGACGACCTGATCGCCGGGCGATGTGAAGTGCAGGCCGCCTGTGACGCGGCCGATGATCACGATGATGGGTACCGTGACGGCGAACCACTGCAGGCCGTACAGCCAGCGCTGCCACCAGGGGGGATGGTCGTCGAGACCGTAGCGGAATTCCATGACCGGATTCTACCTTACCTTGCCGACCGGGCGCAAAGCCCTTATGATATTGACCTGGAGGATGACCGCCATGAAAAGCGAAACCGAAAAGACGAGGAGGCGCTTCGACCGGATCGCCTGGATGTACGAGGCGATGGAGTCCCCCATGGAGATGATCTCGGCGGCAAGCTGGCGGCGGGAACTCCTGGCGGCGGTCCACGGCCGTGTCCTGGAGGTCGGGATCGGAACGGGCAAGAACCTCCCCTATTATCCGCGAGGGGTCGACCTGACGGGAATCGACATCAGCCCCCGGATGCTCGCCCGGGCGGAGCGCCGGGCCGCCGCCCTCGGAATCCCCTGCCGGCTGAGCGTCATGGACGCCGAGCGGATGACCTTCCCGGACGCGACCTTCGACGCCGCCGTCGCCACCTTCGTCTTCTGTTCCGTTCCCGATCCGATCGCCGGCTTGAAGGAAGTCCGGCGGGTCCTCAAGCCCGGCGGCGAAGCCTTCTTTCTCGAACATGTCCGGAGCCCGAATCCTCTCCTGGGAAAGCTGATGGACCTGTTCAACCCTCTGGTCCATGCGGCGATCGGCCCCAACATCAACCGGAGGACTGTGGAAAACATCGCGGTCGCGGGCTTCGAGATCGTGTCGATGGAAGAAAAAGGCATGAAGATCCTGAAGAAGATCGTCGCGCGGCCCCGGGCGGAACAGTGCAATGCGGACATCCCCCCTACGGGCCCGCCGGCCCGGCTGTGAAGAGGGAATGCGTCCCTGCTTTCAGACCGGCTGGAGGATCCTCAGGTCGCGGCCGGCGACGAAATCCCTTGTCTGCTCGCGGTAGGCCGCCATGCCGGAAGAGGCCAGATGGGCCTTGAGAGCCCCGAGGTCGGCCCACTTCTCGATGATGACCACGGCATTTTCCCGTACGGGCGGCTGGGCGCCGATCCCGCTCGGCACATCCGCGGCGATGCCGTATTCGATGCAGCCGTTTTCCTTCCGCACCTCATCCGCAAAGGCATGAAACACGGCGAGGAATTCCTTCCGTTTCCCCGGCTGAAGTTCCAGTGTCGCAACGACGTGGATCATGTTTCCTCCTCCTCTGGCTCTTTCCCTGCCCCGGGCAGGACAATCTTTCTTCTGCCGGGATCCGCGTGCCGGCGATAGAAGATGGCCACGTTTCCGATGCTCCCGGCGAGATGGGATCCGGTCCCCGCCGCGATCCGGCCGGCGAGTTCTTCCCTGTCCTCCTTGTGATCGACGAAGCGGACCTTGATCAGTTCATGGTCGTTCAGCGCCGCGTCCGCCGACTTCAGCAACCCATCCGTGACGCCCTGCCGCCCCACCTGGACGACCGGCTTCAAGCCGTGGGCCAGCCCGCGGAGATATTTGCGATGCACGCCTCGAAGTTCCATGGCGGCATCATAACGGCACAGGGGGCAGAACTCAACGGGAATCTTCTGGTCCCCGGAGACGGCCGCCGCGGCGCGGCCGTTCCGCGCTACTTTCTCGTGATCGTTCCCTCCCAGGTGCTGATGGTCTTCTCCTTCTTCTCCTCCTCGCCGAACCAGCGGCTCGTCACGCACTTCGCTTCCGTGTAGAAGGCGACCCCGTCTCTCCCCATCACGTGCAGGTCACCGAAAAACGAGTCCTTGTGACCCGCAAAGGGAAAATACGAGATCGGCACCGGAATCCCCACGTTCACCCCCACCATCCCCCCGTGCGTCCTCCGCACGAACTCGCGCGCGTACCAGCCGTTCTGCGTGAAAATGCAAGACCCGTTCGCGAACCGGCTCGCGTTCATGATCGCCAGCCCTTCCTCGAAATCCTTCACACGCTTGATGCTCGTCACCGGCCCGAAGATCTCGCAGTCCCCCACGCTCATCCCTTCCTTCACGTGATCGAAGATCGTCGGCCCCACGAAGTGCCCATTCTCGAAGCCCGGCACCACGATGCCCCGCCCGTCCAGGATCAGTGCCGCGCCTTCCGCAACGCCCCTGTCGATGCACTCGATCACCGCCTGCTTGTGCTCCGCCGATACCACCGGCCCCAATTCCGTCGCCGGATCGTACGCGCATCCCACCTTCCGCGCCTTCGCGAACTTCACCAGGTACGAGATGAACTCGTCCGCGCACCCCTCCTCCACGCACAGCGCTGGCAGCGCCATGCACCGCATCCCCGCGCACCCGAACGTCGAATTGATGATCCCCAGCGCAGACCGCTCCAGCGCCGCATCCTTCAGCACCAGCCCGTGGTTCTTCGCCTCGCACAAGGCCTGCACCCTCTTCCCGTGCGCCGCCGCCGTCGCATAGATGTGCAGCCCCACCGACGTCGACCCCACGTACGAAATCCCCCGGATGTCCGGATGCTTCAGGAGCAGCTCCGCCTCGTTCCGGCTGCACGTCACCAGGTTCACCACGCCCTTCGGCAGACCCGCCTGGATCAGCAGCTCCAGGCACCGCATCGCCGTCTGCGGCGTCAGGCTCGCCGCCTTCAAAACGAACGTGTTCCCCACCGTGATGCACAGCGGAATCATCCATCCGAACGGGATCATCGCCGGAAAATTGAACGGCACGATCCCCGCAAACACCCCGATCGGCTCCCGGTACATCACCGTGTCGTGGCCCGTCGACACGTTCATCAGCGCATCCCCCTGCATCAGGATCGGCGCCCCGCAGGCCAGCTCCACCACCTCCATCGCCTTGATGATGTCCCCGCGCGCCTCTTCGATGTTCTTCCCCAGCTCCTTCGATACCGACAGCGTCAGCTCTTCCAGATGCTGCTGCAGAAGCGTCCGGAACTGGAACATCACCTCCATCCGCTGCTGGACCGGCGTCGATGACCACCCGGGATACGCCGCCACGGCTGCCTGCACCGCGCTCTCCACTTCCTCCACCGTGCAGCACGGCGCCTCCGCCATCACCTCCCCCGTGCTCGAATCCGTCACAGCCATGTACTTCTTCGTCGCCGATTCCCGCCACTCGTTGTTCACGCAGTACCTCAGTCTTCTTGCCGGACTCATAACTCCACTCCTTGTCTTTCCATTCCGCTGAAAAAGTTTTTCTGACTCCATACCATACGGCCCGCCGGAAACACAATTCCGGTGGGCCGCAGCAAAATTGAAGATTCTTCGGAGCAAGCTCCGGAAAATCTTCGATCCCCAAGGAAGGGATCGTAGCCATCATTCGCTCGCTTACCCCGCAGCAAGCGGGGAATGCGCTCGCTGCCGGATTCACGGCTGAACAGAAGACCCGCCCGCCATGAGCACGCTCATGCGATGGGTCTGGTGATTGTCACTTTGGTGTGCAAACCACGTTTTGCACAATATTCGAAGAATTTCTCCGGCGGCACGCCGATTTCGGGTCCTACGCAGCCCCTCTCCGTGATAATGCCGGCACCAAGCATCCGCGCCGTGATCCCGACGGGACCGCCGACCGTGAAGGGACCCGTCTTCATGTTCCAGGGTTCGTAGGGCGAGCACATCATCTCGGTCCGGATCTCCACCTCCTCGCCGTTCTTCACTCCCTTGGCGTCGACGCGCAGGCACTTGTAGTCGGCGGGCTTCCCCGCCGGCTTGGGAAAGGTCTCGGCGAGGGCCACGAAGTAATCGCGCGGCGCGATCTCGGCGTCCTTCACCTTCAACGGTTTCGTGGAGCCGAAGCCGATCCCCGACAGGAACCGCATCTTCTGTTCGAAATCCGCCGGAAGGCCGAGCTTGAAGTTCATGTGCTTGATCCCCTTGGATTTGAAGGCGACCGGCACGGTCGCCACTTCCGAATGAATGGTCGGATAGACCGTCATCGTGCCGACGGGCTGGGGGAAGTCGATCACCTCGCCCAGGGTAAAAGGCTGCACTTCCTTCCAGTCGCCGTTTTCAAAGACGTAGGCCGGATCCGTGAATTCCTGGAGGAGGGTCTGGGCTGCATAGGGGATCGTGATAGGGAAATCGGACTTCGCGTAATTGGCGATGCCGTCCCGCAGATAGATGTATTCGATCGTATCCAGCCGCGCGGCGCAGTAGCCGGCCATGACGCTCACGATACCCGGCGCGCTGCCCATGCCCAGGATGCCGGTCAGCCCCTTGGCCTTCCACTCGGCGTCCCGAAGCATCTGCTTCCTGGCGACATGGAACAGGCCTCCCATATCGAGATAATGGGAGCCTTCCGCAATGCACGCATCCATGACCCGCAGGTTGAAGTCATGGCCGATACAGTTGGCCGTGACCTTGCTGCCGCGGACGGCGGCCCGCAGGCTCTCGGGATTCGTCGCGTCCGTGAACTGCACCTTCGCCTTGCCCTCTCCCCACTCCTTGGCCCTGAAGGCGAGGACATCCTTCAGCTTTTCGAGATCGGCCAGGATCACTTCCATCACTTCCGGCGACGAGCAAAGATCCCGGATGACGCCCTGTGCCTGCACCCCTGCCGCACCCATTACCGTGATTCTCATTCTCCTGCCTCCTAAACTTGAGATTTGAAAGGTCCATTCGACAAATCCACCGGTATCCCGGTATCCCTGTTTGGATCTCTCACGCTGCCCTCACTGCGGGAACAACAGGTTCGGCAGCCAGAGGATGATCTCCGGGAACAAACACAGGACATACAACGCGACAAATTCGACGCAGACGAACCAGATGACGGACGTATAGATATCGGCCATGCTGATTTCCTTCGGATCCGTCACCGCCCGGATGTAGAAGAGGTTGTACCCGAACGGCGGCGTCATGTATCCCAGTTCCATCATCACGATGAAAATGACGCCGAACCACAGGGGGTCGAAGCCGAGCGCCTTGATGACGGGCAGCATGATCGGAACGGTGATCAGCATAATGCCCGAGGAACTCATGACCATGCCGAGGATGAAAAGGATGAACATGAAGAAGACGAAGACTCCCCACTTGCCTGCCGGGAGCATCAGCATCAGGTCCTGGATGATCTTGATGACGCCCATGCCCTGGAAGGCTGTGCTGAGGCAATAGGCGCCGAAGATGATCCACATGATCGTAGCGGATATCTTGCATGCTCTGCCGGCGGCCTCGTAGAGTTTCGCCCAGGTCAGGTTTTTTCTCGCCGCCAGAAGGCTTGCGGCGACACCGATGGCCGCCGCCTCCGTCGGCGAAGCGATGCCCAGCAGGATGGAGCCGAGAACGGAAAAGATGATCACGAACGGCACGATGACCGCCCCGAGGGTCTTGAACTTCTTTGCCCAGCTCCCCCGTTCTTCCTTCGGCAGTGCCGGGGCCAGGTCTTTCTGGAAATAGGCCCGTATCAGGATGTAGCTGCTGTCGAGAACCAGGAGGACGATGGTGGGCAAGACGCCGCCGGCGAACATCCGCCCCACCGATTCCCCGGCCACCAACGCATAGATGATCATATCGACGCTGGGAGGCATGAGGATTCCCCAGCCGCCGCCGGAGTTGATGCAGCCGATGGCGAGCTGCTTCTGGTAACCTCGCTTGAGCATGGCGGGAAGGGCAATCGTCGCCATCGTGATCGTTGCGGTTCCGCTGATGCCGCACATGGCCGCAAACAAGGTGCAGATGACCAGCGTGCCGACGGCGAGTCCTCCGCGGATCGGTCCGAACCAGACATACATCATGTCGAACATCTTGTCGGCGATGCCCGACTTCTCCAGGATCATCGCCATGAGGATGAACAGGGGAATGGAGACGAGGACGAACTGGTTGCTCGCGCCCCAAGCCTGCGCCGCCACCATGTACAGGCCTTGCGGCCCCCAGAAGATGAGCGTGAAGACCATGCCGGTGGCGCCGAGGGCGAAGCTTACCGGCAGGCCGAGAAACATCAGGCCGAAAAGGCAGACAAACAGCGCCGCCGTCCACATTTCAAGACTCATGGTTTCCTCTCCGTTTCCAATCGGCCGACCGGCGGCCGGTTTTTCTTGCCCTTGCGTCCCTGTCCTCTCTCACTGTGCATGACGACGAGTGATCTCCTTGGATCATCAAGCGGATGCCTCGTTTGTCTGTCCGCTCTTGTGGGAACGGAACTTTTCGATATTGCGAACCAAGTTGACGATCCCCTGAAGGAAGAGGAGAAGCGCGCTCAGCGGCAGGATCACCTTGATGGGATACACGGGGGGATCCCACGCCGAACCCGTCGTTTCCAGGCTGAGAACGGACTCATAGGCGAAGGATCCGCCAAAATAGACCATGCCGCCCACGAAGAGGAGAAAAAACGGAAACGTGATGATGTCGAGGATGAGCTTCGTCTTCTCGGATAAGCGGATATAGATGACATCGACGACGATGTGCGACCTCTCCTTCTGCAGGAGGCCGGCCGGCAGGAGCGAACAGATGGCAAAGATAAACTGTGTTGTCTCGAAGGTCCACAACGTGGCCTTGAACAACAGCCGCATCGTGATTTCCAGCAAAACCACGGCACCGAGCAGGAGAATCAGGGGAAAGCAGATCTTTCCCGACCACTCGCTCAGAAAGTCCACAACTCGAAAGATCTTCTTAACAGCGGACATCGGCATTCCTCATGATCGATGATGTGCTCTCAGGACAAAGATGCCGCGACAGGGATCGGCATCTCCTGCCGCCATTTGGCGGACCCTCCGCAACCCGCTCCGGAGCCTTGCCCCATCCGGAGCGGGTTGCGTGGGGATCCCTCCGCGCACCATCCGTCTGGACGTGCGCGTCATGGATTTATAATCTGCCCACCTCCTTGAGGTACTTCTTCAGCATCTCAATGGCCTTGGCATTGTTCGGTCCGCCTTTTGCGGTCTCGTCCCAGATCTTGACTGCGGCCTGGGCCATCTTCTTCTGATCTTCCGCTGGCAGCGTGATGACCTTCACACCCTGCTTTTCGACCACTTTCCCGAGCACCTCTTCCTCGTGGTAGGCGTATTCGATCGTGCGGATCCAGAACTGATTGTCGAGGATGTCCTTCACGATCTTCTGAACGTCCTTGGGAAGCTTGTCGAAGGCCTTCTTGTTGATGAAGAAGCCTTCCTCGGTTCCGAGACTGATGCTGGGCTTCATGTGGTTCTTGCAGACTTCGTACAGCGCCAGACTGTTCGCGCCCACGGCGCCGGCCCAGTGCGCACCCTCAAAGACGCCGGTCGCCAGACCGGTGTAGATTTCCGGACCGGAAGCACTCACGGGCTGGGCTCCGATCTCGTTGAAGAATTTTGCGAACTGGCCATAGGTCCTGATCTTCTTTCCCTTGAGGTCGGCGAGCGTCCGGATGGGTGTCTTTGTGACGATCTCGACGGGAAGGGCGTGATCGGTCCAGTACAGGACGTTGTGCTTGGCGACCTCGTCGGAGAGCATCTTTTCAAAACCGAGTTTCTTGTAGAAGTACATCACCTCCCAGTACTCCTTGAAGGCATAGGGAAGCGCGCATACCGTCGCCACGGGGATGTCCGACTTCCAGTAGGCCGGCACGGCGAACCCCATCTCCAGCATGCCCCGCTTGACCGCAGGGAAAATCTCCTCATTCGGAATGAGCGCCCCTGCCGGGAAGGTCTCGATGACCAGACGGCCGTTGGTCTCGGCCTTGATCTGATTGGCGACGCGGACGACGCTTTCGGTGAAGGTGGGACTGGAGAGGGCGATGCCCGCCTGGCAGCGCCACTTGACGACCGGATCCGCCGCCATCGCCTGCCCGGCAACGAGACAGACGGCGACCAAGACAGCTGCGATCCATACCGCACAACTCGACTTCCTCGTTCTTCTCACCATGTTCTTTCTCCTTTTTCAGCGGGTTTCTTGTAAGAGTCTATTCCCTTCGCCCGATCCGATGACAAAGGATCGGCGACCTGCAACCACCGTCACGCCCCCATTCCGACAGCCTTCAAGCCGTCGGCGAGGATGGAAATTCCCCGGTCCAGCTGTTCGTCGGTGATGACCAGCGGCATGAGCGTCCGGATGACGTTGCCGAAGCTTCCGCAGGACAAGAGCACGAGGCCGTGTTCGAGGCAATAGCGCACCAGGGCCTTCGCCTCGTCGGCGGCGGGTTCTTTCCGTTCCCGGTCGCTGACCAATTCCAGAGCCAGCATCGGTCCCCTGCCGCGCACGTCCCCGACGATCTCGAATTCTCTTTGCAGCGACAAGAAACGGTCAAACAGTTTCCGCCCCAGTGCCTCGGAGCGCTGAAGAAGCTTTTCTTCCGCAAAGATGTCCATGACGGCAAGCGCCGCGCTGCAGGCGACGGGATTGGCGCCGTAGGTGCCGCCCAGCCCGGAAGGATGAACCGTCTCCATGATCTCCCTTTTCCCGACGACGGCGCTCAGGGGCATTCCGGCCGCCAGACTCTTCGCCACGGTCATGAGGTCCGGCTGTATGCCCCAGTGCTCGATGGCAAACATCCTGCCCGTCCGGCCCATGCCCGTCTGGATCTCGTCGGCGATGAACAGGATGCCGTTGTCGCGGCAGATCTTCGCGATCCGGGGGAAATACTCCGGAGGCGGCGTGATGAAGCCGCCCTCGCCCTGAATCGGTTCGGCAATGACCGCAGCCGTCGTCTCCGCGGCGGCCCCGGAGACAAAAAACTGCTTCAGGCAGTCGGCACAGGCGATGTCGCAGGCGGGATAGGAGAGTCCCAGGGAACAGCGATAGCAGTAGGCAAAGGGAATTCGATAGATTTCCGGCGCGAAAGGGCCGAACCCGTACTTGTACGGCTTCACCTTGCTCGTGAGGGTCATGGTCAGCAGCGTCCGGCCGTGGTAGGCGTTGTCAAAGGCGACGACCGCCGGCCGTTTGGTCGCGTAGCGTGCGATCTTCACGGCATTCTCTACGGCTTCCGCACCGGAGTTGATGAAGAGGGCCATGGAAGGTGGCGGCACGGGCGTAGCGGCGCAGAGCCTTTCGGCAAGGTTCACGGCTGGTTCGTACGGAACCACCATGAAGCAGGTGTGCGTGAATTTTTCCGCCTGTGCCTTGATGGCTTCGACGACCCTCGGGTGCGAATGCCCCACGTTCATGACGCCGATGCCGCCGGAAAAATCGATGTATTCGCGTCCCTCCACGTCCCGGATCAGGGCGCCGCAAGCGGATTCAACGTAGATACTGTTCAGGCTTGCGTGCCCGGGCGGAATGACGTTGGACCGGACGGAGGCGATGGATTGGTTCGAAATGGTCATGCAATACTCCATAGAAGGCATTGGGTCTACGCTGATTCACGGGCAACGATTCTGCAAAAGACAGGCCACCCATCGCCTGGCGGCAGCGCATAAGCCGTTTTTCATCGCAAATACGGCAAGTTGCAAAATGTTCTGATAGAACGGTTCGCGGTCGTAGGTGATTCATGGCCGAGTGGGAGAGGTAAGGAAGAACGATCCGATCGGGATGGGCGCGGCTTGTTCTTCACTTTTCTGAAGTGTCGCGGCACGGCCGCAGCAGACACCCGTGGTTGGATTCAATCTCCGTGTGGTCCCGCCGACCAGGAGAGACCCATCTTCTTCATCCTGCGGACAACGGTCGGCTGGCTGATCCCCATGTAACGGGCCATCTCGCGTGTCGACCTGCAGACAATCATCGCCTTCTCGAAGATCTCCCGCTCCAGGACATTGACCTCTTCCCCGAGATTCCGGTTCCTTTCCACATCTTGTCGAAAGACCGGGGTGGATCCGCCCTCGAATTTCTGCAGATACGTTTCGTCGACAACCTCTGCGTCGCTCATGACGACGGCCCTTTCGATGATGTTCTTCAATTCTCTCACATTGCCCGGAAAGGCGTGCCGGAACAGCAGCCGGAATGCCTCCGGAGAAAAACGCTTCTTCTGGCCGTAGCGTGCATTGGACTTCTGCAGAAAGTAGTGGATCAATTCGATGATATCCTCCCTGCGCTCCCGGAGCGGGGGGATGGAGATCGTGAATGTGCTCAAGCGGTAATAGAGATCCTGGCGAAACTTCTTCGCCCTGACCAGGCTCTCCAGTTCCCGGTTCGTCGCGGCAATGATCATACAGTCCGTCGTTTTCGCCTTTGTCGCTCCCAGGCGCAGAACTTCATGGTCATCGAGATATTTCAGCAGTTTTGCCTGCACGCCGAAGGGGAGTTCGGCGATCTCGTCGAGAAAGAGGGCTCCCTCATGGGCCAGTTCGATCAGCCCGGCCTTTCCGCGCTCGCTTGCGCCGGTGAAGGCGCCCTTTTCGTAGCCGAACAGTTCCGCTTCGAGCAGGTTTTCCGGGAGGGCGGCGCAGTTGATCTGAATGAGCGGCTTGTCGTTGCGCTGGCTGCTCTTGTGGATGAACCGGGCCAGCAATCCCTTCCCCACCCCCGACTCTCCGAGGAGCAGGATATTCGATGCGTCCATGCGGGCTACCTTCAGCGCCATCTGGATGGTCTGGTTGAAGCGCTCGTTTTTCGTGATGATGTCGTATTCATCGCGTCTCCCCAGCATACTCAGTTCGGCAAGCTCGTCCTTGTATTTTTCCGTCACCCTCCGGTTCTCTTCCAACTGCTCCTTCAGCAAGTTCAGTTGGGTCATGTCCCGCTCGTTCAGGACGACGAGTGAGATTTCTCCCCGCTCGTCAAAAACAGGAGTGGCGGTAACGAGCAGATACCGTTCCGTTTTTTTCACATATTGCGAAATGCTGATCTGTTTCTTCTGTGCGATCGCTTCCATTGTAGCGGAGCGGTCGATATAGCCCACCTGGACGAGATCCGTGACGTTCTTGCCGATGTGATCCTCGGCACGGATTCCGTTCATCGCCTCCGAAGCCGGGTTGATATCGATGATTTTCCCCTTCGGATCGCAGATCCAGATGCCGTCGGACGAAGATTGAAAAATGGCCTTCAGCTGTACGTTCTGGAGACGGTAGGATTCGAGTTTTTTGGCCGCAGATTCGAACTCCGCCATCCCCTGGAAACAGCAGATGGCCCCCTCGGTGCGCCCTTTGTTCCGGATGGTCGCAATGTTCAGGACCAGGGAAATGTTCTTCCCGATAATATGATGGCCCAATTGCGGTTCGCCCGTCTCGATGCATTTCATCACCTGGGGCCCCGTCATCGGCAACACATCGCAGATGTAGACGCCTTTGACCTTGTGGCTTTCAAAACCCAGGACCTGCTCGGCCTTTCTGTTGAGGAAGACGATGCATCCCTGGCTGTCGGTGGCAATCATTCCATTGCTGCTCGATTGCAGCATCTGTTCGTAGGTGATGAGGTAGCGCATGGAAATACCTTTCTACGGATCGCGGCGGGCGATTCGATATTGAATCAAAACGATTCATCCATATCCGACATTGAATCGGCATGCAATGTTTTTTCATAAGAATATTGCTCGTCGATCGCATGGCAGCGTTCGGTTCTTCCGCGGTCTCCCATGGAACAGGAATTTGTTCGCTCCGTGGCATGCAACTTGCCAAATGCATCTGTGGATCTGGGCCGTGCAAAGAGACTGATGCCATATAACCAGGCACCGATCGCGGTAATGGGAAGGAACTCGTCATGAAGGGCTTCTACAACCGGTATCTCAGGATCGACGCGACAAGAAGAGAATGCAGCATCGAAACGATCCCGGACGACATCCTGAAGAAATACCTCGGCGGAAAAGGCCTGTCGGCATGGCTGCTCCTGAAGCACCAGCCGCGGGGTGTCCATCCCCTGTCACCGGAGAACGCCTTCATCATCGCGACAGGACCGACCACGGACTCCGCACTGTACGGATCGTCTCGTTTCGGCATCTACACCAAATCGCCCCTGACCGGCGTCTATCTGGGAAGCTACAGCGGCGGCAAAGTGCCCGAGAAGATCGGCCGGACCGGTTTCGACGCGATCGTGGTGTCAGGACGGTGCGATCGCTTCTCTGTTCTCGAGATATCGCCCGATGGCGCCTCCTTCCGGGATGGATCCCATCTCAAGGGCCTCGACTGCCATGCCGCCGAGAAAGCCCTCTACAGCCAATACGGAACTGCGGCCGGTATTCTGGTAATCGGACCGGCGGGCGAAAATCTCCTTTCCTTCGCCGGCGTCAGCAACGACCTGTGGCATTGTTCGGGTCGGGCAGGGGCCGGCGCCGTACTAGGCTCCAAGAAGATCAAGGCCGTTGTCTTCACCGGCGACCGGAAGCGGGAGCACGCCGATCCCGAGGGCCTCAGTCGCTTCGCCCGGTCCGTTCTGGAATCCAGGAAGGATCATCCCACGACGATCGCCTACAGGACGAAGGGCACGCCCATGATGGTCGATCTCCTGAACGGCGCCGGCGCCTTTCCGACGCGCTACTGGCATCAGGGCCGGTTCGAAAAGGCCGGCCGGATCAACGCATCGGCCATGCACATCCGCATGGACGTGCGTCCCAGGGCTTGCGCCCACTGCTTCATGGCCTGCGGGAAATTTTCGACGGTGAGGGACGGGAGACACAAGGGATTGGAGGTCGAGGGGCCGGAGTATGAAACGATCTATGCCTTCGGCGGCCTGTGCATGATCGATGACATCGCCGAGATCGCCTATCTCAACGATCTGTGCGACAAGTTCGGCATCGACACCATCTCGGCGGGGAACCTTGTCGCCCTCACGATGGAGGCCTCCGAAACGGGGAAGATCGCCGAGCGCGTCCCCTACGGAGATGCGGAAGCGTCAGCGCGGCTGATCCGCGACATGGTCCGGCGGGAAGGGCTCGGAGCGGTCCTGGCAGGCGGCATCCGGGAGGCCGCGAAGGCCTTCGGCATGGAGGACCGCGCCATCCACGTGAAGGGCCTCGAACCCGCCGGCTACGATCCGCGCCAGTTGAAGGGCATGGGACTCGCCTACGCCACGTCCGACCGGGGCGCATGTCATCTTCGGACGACGTTCTACAAGCCGGAGCTCTCGGGGATGATCCCGCCCGCGGCGATCGAAGGGAAGGCCGCCATGCTGATCGATTTCGAAGACCGCGCGACGATCTTCGATACCCTCATCTTCTGCCGGTTCTTCCGCGATTTCTATCTCTGGGATGAATTGCGGACCATCGTCAAGGTAACCGTCGGTCTCGATCTGTCCCGGCAGGAACTCCAGGGCCTTGCAGCCGATGTGACAAATCTCGTCCGCTCATACAACATTCGGGAGGGCGTGACGGAAGCGGACGACACACTGCCTCCACGTTTCTTCACGGAGGCCTTGCCCGAGACAGGCTCTGTCATGAATCCCGAGGATTTCGCAAAGCTCAAGAGCGACTACTACAGACTGCGCGGCTGGTCGTGATTTCCTGGAAAAAGACGTTCGCCGTATTGGGCAATCGTGAAACGGGCGAGGGATACAAAGCGCCGTCCGCCGGCCGGTGGTGCCAAGACCTGAACCGTTGAAAAGGAAAACTTACGACCCGCCGGACGTGGAAACCGGCGGGCCGTCCCCAGGACCGATTCCCCTTGCGGAGCCGTTCTTTGAGATTCATCGCCGGTTCTCTTTATAGCCGGACATACCGCCCGGTCTTCATCCTTTCGTCACGGGGTGGTTGGCCAGCTTCTCTAAGGCCGTGACCATGGCCGAATGATCGAGATCGATCCCGCCGGAAGCCGCGACGGCGTTGAAAAGCTCCTGCGCCGTCGCCGTATTCGGCAGACAGAGCCCCAGTTTCCGAGCCGACTCCAGGGCCAGATTGAGGTCCTTCTGGTGCAGACGGATCCTGAACCCCGGCTGGAAGGTCCGCTTGATCATCTTGTCCCCGTGCAGTTCCAGGATCCGGCTGTGGGCGAATCCCCCCAGGAGAGCCGCACGCACCTTGGCCGGATCGGCCCCGGCCTTCGAGGCAAATACCAGCGCCTCGCTTACCGCCTCGATGGTCAGCGCCACGATGATCTGGTTGGCCACCTTGCAGGTCTGGCCGTCCCCGTTGCCGCCGACGAGTGTGATATTTTTCCCCATCAGCTCGAAATAGGGTTTGATCTTCCCGAAGACGTCCTCCGCCCCGCCGACCATGATCGAGAGTGTCGCATTCTTCGCCCCGACCTCCCCTCCCGACACCGGCGCATCCAGCATCTGGACGCCCATCGCCTCAAGCCGTTTGGCGAATTCCTTCGTGGCGATCGGGGAGATGGAACTCATGTCCACGACGATCGAACCGCCGCGGAGCCCCTCCGCTATGCCATCCCTGCCGAAGAGGGCCGCTTCCACATTGGGGGTGTCCTGCACCATGATGAAGACGATCGTGGTTTTCTGGGCCACTCCCTTCGACGATCCGCAGACGACGGCTCCCGCCTTCTGCATCTCGGACAGCGATTCCTTCACGACGTCGTAGACGTAGACGGCATGCCCCGCTTTCAGCAGATGTCCCGCCATGGGTTTCCCCATGATTCCCAGACCGACAAATCCGAGTTCCGCCATAGCATCTCCTCCTTGAAAAATATCGTTGTGGGGCGTTCGCGAGGACTTCATCCGCACGGACGATCAACATCCGCCGGAATGCCCAGCCCTTTGAAGACCCGCAGATGGCCTTCACCTTCGAAGGTGTTCACCCTTACGAGAGATAGGGTTTGAGCCAGGCGAGACCTTCTTCGGTCCTGCCGAGAGGCTTGTACTCGCAGCCGATCCACCCCTGGTAGCCCTTTTCTTCCAGAAACCGGAAAAGATTCGGATAGTGGATCTCTCCCGTACCCGGCTCATGCCGGCCGGGATTGTCCGCGATCTGGATGTGGGCGATCCGGGCGAGGTTGCCCTCGATCGTCCGCATCAGGTTCCCCTCCATGATCTGCATGTGGTAGACGTCGTACTGCAGCCACAGGTTCGGGTGGCCGACCTCCTTCATGAGACGGAGGGCGTCCCGGGTCCGCGTCAGATAGAACCCCGGCATGTCCTGATCGTTCAGCGGCTCGATCAGAAGCCGGATCTTCTCCGCCTCCAGCGCGGCGGCGGCGAAGCGCAGGTTCTCCACCAGCGTCCGCCGGATCTCCTCCGGCGGGACCCCTTCCGGCGTCTTTCCGGCCAGACAGTTGACCTGCGGGCAATTCAACGCCCTTGCGTATCCGATCGCCCGCTTGACGCCGTCGCGGAACTCCGCCTCCCGGCCCGGCAGGCAGGCAATCCCCCTCTCGCCGCCCTCCCAGTTTCCGGCGGGAAGATTATGGAGGGCCTGCCGCAGGCCGAAGGCCTGCAATCGCTTCGCCAGTTCTTCCTTCTTCCAGGCATAGGGGAACAGGTACTCGACGGCCCGGAAACCGGCCTTTGCAGCCCGCTCGAACCGCTCCAGAAAGTCCACCTCGTTGAACAGCATGGTAAGGTTGGCAGCGAATCGCACCATGGAATCCGTCTCCTTGCTCCCTTCGCACGATGTCGAAAGGATCGTCGCAGGATCGCGCGAATCCTCACTAGCCGAAAGGGCGCAGGCCTGTCAAGAAAAATTGATGATATGATCGTCTGATGATTAGATGAAACGGGCGTGATGTTTCTTGACATTCGGGAAAGCAATGCATTAATGTCTCACTGTCTCCTCGGCATCCAAGGGGCACAACCGAGCGCAACGGAAGGAACGACGATGAAGGCCAGTGCCATGCGCATCGAGAGAAAGCGGATCACCGATCAGATCATCGATCAGTTGATCGCCATGATCTCCGACGGGAAGTTCAAGCCCGGCGACAGGTTGCCGCCCGAGCCCGTCCTGATGGAGCAGTTCGGCGTCGGCCGCAGTTCCCTGCGCGAGGCGATCGGCGCATTGTCCCTGATCGGCCTCCTCAACGTAAGGCCCGGCCACGGAACGCACGTCAACCCCGCCGCCGGCGAATCCCTGTCCAAACCGCTGCGCTGGGGGATGTTCATGGGGTGGCGCGAAAAACTGCACGAATTCATCGAGGCACGGATCGCCATCGAGCAGACCCTCGTCGGCATGGCGGCGGAGCGCGCCACGGAGGCGGAGATCCAGGAGATACGCCGCTGCCACAGCTCCCTGCTCACGGCAAAGAAGACGCCCGTGACGGGGCGCAAGGCGATCCAGGCGGACCTGGCCTTCCACATGGCCATCGCCCAAGCCAGTCACAACACCGTTTTGTCGAGGTTCCTGGAGGAACTCCGCCAGCCCGTCAAGAGCTGGATGGAACGAAAGGCCGCCACCTTCGGCGGCTACAGCAAGGTGTACGAGCAGCATGACGCCATCGTTGCGGCGATCGAGGCGCGCGACGCGGGGAAGGCGCAAATCGCGCTCAAGCGACACCTCGAAGCCGTCGGCGAACGCCTGACCGCCCTGCTCCTGGAACGGCAGTCGAAGTAACGCTTCCCCGCCGCCTCTGCCCCTGAAAAAGAGAAGATGTCCTGTCCGTCGGCGGGGTTTGAAGATCTTTCAGGACGGGACATTCTCGAGAACGTCTTCGGTGCGCCGAACCCCCCGGAGGACCATGTTCCTGCAGAAGCCCCTTCAACCTGTCCGGATACGATGGGCCTGCCTGATCTTCCTTTCCTGCCTCGCCGTCGCGGCCTGCGGGATGTCGAAGGCCGCCCTCCTGGAGCGCGCCGAGAGGCACCCGACGAGGAGCATCGCCCACTGGGGGCAGGACTGGAAGAAGACCCCGCTGAGGGACCGGATTGCGAAGGCGCCGGCAGCCCTCATCGAGAAGATCGGCATCGAAAACGAGGCGGAGGGATTTGCCGAACGTCCCGCTGCCGCCGAACCGGCGCCGGAATTCCGGGAGGTCCTGTCCGGAATCGCGTCCTCGCTTCCCCCGAGGGTGCGCGAACTGGCTGAGGAACGCATCATCGGCGTCTTCCTCGTCAACGGCCTGGGCGGGACAGGCTATGCCGAGGCCGTTCTTGACGGGCGCGGCGAAGAGTTCTACGCCCTCATCGTCCTGGACCGTGAAGTGCTGCTCGGGAAAAAGGCCAACGCGTGGGCTTCCTGGAAGGAGAACAGCTTCTTCCGGCCCGGCGGGCCGGGGACCGCGATCTCGGTAACGATCGAACGGGACGGGCAGGACAGTGTCGCCAATGCCATCCGATACATCCTCCTTCACGAGATGGGACATGCCCTGGGGATGGCCAGCGGCGTCCATCCATCGTGGTACGGAAAGGCCATCGCCTCCGAATTCTATCCCTTCACGACGATCTCATGGAAGGGGAATGGGGAAGAAGCCGTCAGCCGTTTCGAAGAGGCCTTCCCGGAGCGCGGCCGGCTCCGGCCTTACCAGTTCGAGAAGTCGGCCCTGGAAAGAGGGCAGGCGGCCGAAGTCTATGGAAAACTCTTCGGTCTGACCAATTTTCCGACGATCCATTCCGCCCAGAACCTCTGGGAGGACTTCGCGGAAAGCTTCGTCAATTATCTTCACACCAGTCTGGCGGGCAGACCTTACGAGGTCCGCCTCCGGAATGGGGACGGACGCGACAGGGTCTTCCGGGACTGCTGGCAGGAGGATCGATGCCGGGGCAAACGGGACTTCATGGCAAGGTGGTTCGCGAACCCGCGCCGGAACCCCTGATCACGGGACCCCGGGAACGTCAAAAGGCTGACGGATTCCGTGCGCAAGGAACCGCGATCGAAAATATCGGATAACTATTTATAATAATTATTGAAAACAAGAAATATGGCAAGAAAACCCCTGGTGCGCCGCCAAGAGGCATTTCGTAAAAATACCGTAATATTGCATACTTATATAATCTCCCGCTGAAAGGCCCCCCTTCGCCGATTCAAAAAGAAGTGGATTCAGGCTTGCAAAAACGACAAAATTCCGCTACAGATTGATTCATGAAAGCTGAACATCGATAGCGTTACCCCCGCATCTGCCGTTCATCCGCGAGCTTAACTGATATAACGCATTCCCGCTCCCGACGCGACCTATCCCCTTGGATACCTTCGTATCCTTCCGGCTCATAGGGTGCGTCGTCCCGGATTGCGGCAGAGATATGGAGGAAGAACATGAAAAAGAGAAAATTTCTTTCCATCGCATCCCTGTCAGCCATTGCCGCCATGGTTCTCCTGGTGGTAAGCACGGTCATGACCGAAGCCTTCTACGACTCCGCCCGCTTCAGTCCGGTCCAGACCATTCAGATGATCGAACGCCACCTGCAGGAAGGACGGACGAACCTCTCTTCCGACCAGATCCCCTCCGTCGCGCGGACACTTTTCGAGGAAGCCCGCTCCTACGGCATCGACTACCGTCTCGTGCTGGCAATCATGGCGGTCGAGAGCAACTTCCGCAACGACGCCGTTTCCCAGGCTGGCGCCCGCGGCATCATGCAGGTCATGCCGATCCTGGCCGCCTCCATCGCCGCGGAGGCAGGCATCCCCTACCGGGGGGAGCCCGATCTTTTCGAACCCGTGAGCAATGTCCGCTTCGCGTTGCACTACCTGTCCTGGCTCAGCGCCAATTTCAAGGACACCAGCGAGGTCCTGCTCGCCTACAATGTCGGCCACAACCGCGCCAAGCGCCTCCTTTCGAAAAACGGCGGCGCCGACACCCGCTACACGCGCCGCGTCCTCGGCCAGTACCGGCGCAACATGACCAGGCTCCCGGCGATGTAAAGGACTTTCTTTTCCGGAGATTCTCCCCTATATTGAGCGTAATTTCCCAGCGGGGCCGGTCCCGATGACCGGTCCCGTCCTGAGGGACGTTTCGTCATGAAGATCGGACCCTTCGAGTTCAACCTCCGGGAACTGGCCGGTTCTACGGGAGACTTCGGGACGCTCTTTCCCTTGGCAATCGGTTATATTGCCGTCTGCGGGCTCGATCCGGCGGGCTTTCTCGTGATGATGGGGCTTGCAAACATCGTCACCGGCCTCGTCTACCGCCTGCCCATGCCCATCGAGCCGATGAAGGTGCTTGCCGTAGCGGCCATCGCCGAGCACTGGTCGCCTTCCATGATCTACGCCTCCGGTTTTGCGACGGGCGCCGTCTGGCTGCTCTTCGCCCTTACCGGCGCGATCGGGTGGATCGCCCGGATGACGCCGAGATCCGTGATCCGCGGCATCCAAGCGACCCTCGGCATCCTCCTGCTGATCGAGGCGGTGAAGATGCTTTCCACCTGGTGGCTGGTCGGCATCGGCGGCGTGGCCGTCTCCTTCGCGCTGAGGGACAGCCGCTATGCGCCTGCCGCCCTGGTGCTCATGGTCGCCGGCGTATCGATCATGCTCTTCCGCGGCGACTTCGCCCGCGTCGGCCCCGTCTCCTTCGCGCTCCCCGCCCTGACCGGCTTCCGCTGGGAAGAGGCCTGGCAGACGATGGTGCTCGCCGGCTTCGCCCAGATCCCCCTGACGGTGACCAACGCCACCATCGCGACCTCCGCCCTCATCAGGGATTATTTTCCCGACCGGGCCGTATCGGTGCGGCAGCTGTCCTGGAGCCAGGGCATCATGAACCTGGTGACCCCCTTTTTCGGCGGCATGCCCATGTGCCACGGAGCCGGCGGCCTTGCCGGACAGTACGCCTTCGGCGCCAGGACAGGGGGGACGAATATCATCGAGGGGATTCTGGAGATTGCTCTGGGACTGTTTCTGGCGGGTTCCATCGCGGCCCTTTTCACCTTCTTCCCGACGGCGATCATCGGTGCGATGATGTTCGTGGTCGGCGTCGAGCTGCTCAAATTCGCGAGAGATATCCGGATCCGCAAAGACCTGGCGCCCTTCGGCGCGACCGTCGCCGTCTCGCTTGCGGCGAATATGGCCGTGGGCTTCGCCGCGGGCCTTCTGGTGTACCACGCGATCCGCTTCGCCTTCCGGAGGCTCGGCTACTGCCGATGCGGCTCTCTGAACGGCCCCGCCTCCCCCCGTTCGGCGTCCTGCGGTCCCTGAATCGCATCCGGCAGCCCATTCCCGCCGTCAGATCATGAAGGCACCGCCGTTCACATCCAGCGTCACCCCCGTGACGAAAGGCGAATCCAGGAGGTACTCGAAGGCGCGGACGACATCGGCCACCAAACCCAGCCTCGGAACCAGGATCTGCTCCCGCAGCATCTCCTTCTGTCCGTCCGACCATTTCGTGAAGACGCCCGCGTCTTCGATGAAGGCCGGGGCAATGGCGTTGACGGTGATCCCGAAGGGACCGAGTTCGCGGGCCGCGTAACGGGTCAGCCCCACCAGGCCCGCCTTGGAAGCCGCGTAGTGCGGACCGATCACGCCTCCACCGCGGGCGGCAATGGAGGAGACGTTCACGATCCGGCCGAAACCCGCCGCCTTCATGGCGGGAACCGCGCGCTGCATCCAGTAGAAGGCGCCGCTCAGGTTCACGCGGATCGTTTCGTCCCAGTCTCCGACCGACAATTGATCGAAAGACCGGCGGTCCATGATGCCCGCATTGTTGACGAGGATGTCGATGTCTCCGAATGCCTCGCGGATCAACCGGGATTGCCGGGCGACAGCGTCCGGATCGCCGGCATCGCCCTTGAGAAACAGCAGATCCCCCTTCCCGGCCGTCTGTTTCCGCAGCCCGGACTCCGCCCGCAGTGCCGCGGCATCGTCTCCACGGTAGGTCACGGCGACGGATGCGCCCCGCGCAAGCAGGCACGCGGCGATCCCCAACCCGATGCCTCTGCTGCCGCCCGTGACGACGGCCGTTCTCTTTGGATCCTTTTCCGATGCCATGGGGTATGCCGACGCTCCTTCCAGCCGAAAGATGCGCCATTCTACCCGCTTCGGCTTCCGGAAACAAGCACGCCACCCCGACCCGTCTATTGACGACCTCCGGGGGATTGCGATACAAGGTCCCACAAAGGATCCATGATGAGGCGCTTTCGACTGGCAGGTACGGTTCCGGCGGGGCTTCTGCTCATCGCCGCCGCTTTGCCGGCCCTTCTCGGCTGTACGGAGGGGGCCTCACCGCCCCCTTTCGACATCGTCATCAAGGGCGGAACCCTCTACGACGGATCGAATGCGCCGTCCCGCACGGCCGACATCGGCATCCGCGGCGACCGCATCATCGCCATCGGTGACATCGCCGCCAAATCGGAAAAAAGCCTGGATGCCCGCGGGCTCATCATTACGCCGGGCTTCATCGACTCCCATTCCCACTTCGACATCGCCGTCCGGGAGGTCGGCTGGCGGATTCATCTGGCAGACTGGCGGGGCGTCTGGAAGGGAAACCACGCCCAGCTCCTGCAGGGGGTTACGACCGTCATCACCGGCAACTGCGGCATGGGGCACCCGGACGCAAAGGCCTGGCTGGAGCAGGTGGATGCGCTCAAAATGGGCGTCAACGTCGGTCATCTCGCCCCCTACGGCGCCATCCGCAACGAGCTTTTCGATAACCGCGCCGATGCGCCGCTCGTCGGGGCGGAGGTCGAGTCCTTCCGAAGGCGAATGGATGCTGAAATGCAGCGCGGCGCCCTGGGGATGTCGATCGGCCTTCACCGCATGCCCGACGGTCTCGCGACCGCCGATGAGGTCGTGGAGATTGCCGCAACGGTGAAAAACTACGGCGGCGTGCTTTCCGTGCACCTGCGGAACGACAGCGGCCGTCTCCAGGACCACGGGCAGGCCGCCGTGGTCGAATCGCTGGCGGAAGCCATCGGGATCGGGCTCCGGTCCGGGGCGCCGCTTCACATCTCCCAGATCCGCCTCCGTCTCCCCTTCACCGACGTCCGCTCCTCGCAGATGCGGCGGATGGTCGAGGAGGCGAGGAAATCCGGTCTGGACGTCACGGCCGATCAGAGCCCCTACGAGGCGACGATCGACCCCCTCCCCGCGCGGCTGCCGGCAGGCCTGTTGTCCGGCGCCGCCCTCAGGAGCGAATACCGCTCCGGAGAAGCGCCGGAAGCCCTGAAGAGGGCCGTCGACGAACTTCTCCTCGTGAGGAAGCCGGAGAGGATTCTGATCGTCTCCTTTCCGGGAGACCGTTCGCTTGAGGGCCGGACGATCCGGGAAATTGCAACGAAGCAGAAGAAAACCGCCGCCGAGGTCTGTCTCGCGCTTCTTCGCGGAGACCCCGCCCCGGTCGCCGCTTTTTTCGAAACCAACGACAAGGTGATGCGCGCCCTGATGCCCTTTCCCTGGGTCTTCACCGCTTCGCACGCCGTGCCGTCCTTCAGCGGCGACGTCACGGTTCCGCCTTCCTACTACGGGACCTTTCCGCGCAAGATCCGCAAGTATGCCATCGAAGACAAGATCATCCGTCTCAACGATGCGATCCGCTCCATGACATCCGCGCCCGCCGAGAAATTCGGCCTGCAGGGGCGCGGCCGGCTGGCCGTCGGAAACTACGCGGACATCGCCGTCATCGATCTGAAGAATTTCGCCGATGCGGCCACCTACGGGGAGCTGCAGAAGCCGGCCCGCGGGGTCGTCCACCTGCTGGTCAACGGCATCGTGTCGGTCGAAGGAGGAAAGGTCACGGGGCACCGGGGAGGGAGGGCCATCAGGAGATTCTAGTCAACAGAGTCTTCAGAACATCATAAAAGCTTTTTTGGAGCATGGCATGAAAACGACAGCAAAAGACATTTTCGCGTCCGTGCGGAAGATCCGCGAAGGCGGTCCCGTCGTCCATAACATCACGAACTACGTCGCCATGAACAACTCGGCCAATGCCCTCCTGGCGATCGGGGCATCCCCCGTGATGGCCCACGCCGAAGAGGAGGTGGAGGCGATGGTAGGCATCGCTTCCGCCCTGGTCGTCAACATCGGCACCCTGAGCGGTCCATGGATCCGGGCCATGTTTCAGGCCGTCCATACCGCACGGGCAAGGGGCATCCCCATCGTCCTCGATCCGGTCGGCGCCGGCGCGACGCCCTACCGGACGCGCACGGCGGTCGAGCTGATGCGTGCGGCGCCTCCCTCGCTGATCCGGGGAAACGCGTCGGAGATCCTCGCCGTCGCCGGGGAACAGGGCGGAACCAGGGGGGTGGACAGTACGGCGGCCTCCACCGGCGCCGTCGCCGCGGCAAGAAACCTGAACCGCGATTTCGGCAGCACGGTATGCATCAGCGGGGAGACGGATTTCGTCGTCTGGGGTGACGGGGTCCTCCGCGTCGGCAACGGACATATCCTCATGACGCGGGTCACGGCGCTCGGCTGTACGGCCTCGGCCCTTTGCGGCGCCTTCGCGGCCGTTGAGCCCTCCATCCCCGTCGCGACGGCCCATGCGATGGCGGTCATGGGCATCGCCGGAGAGATGGCTGCCGAAGGGGCGGATGGCCCGGGCAGCCTGCAGGTCCGTTTGCTGGATGCCCTCTACCGCCTTTCCGAAAAGGACATCGAACGGCGTCTGAAGATCGAGGCGGACTGACATGCAGGGACTGTATTTCGTGACCGACCGGGACCTCTGCGGAAGGCGGACGGTCGAAGAGGTCGTCCTCGCGGCCGTCCGCGGCGGAGCCCGTTTCGTGCAGCTGCGCGAAAAGAACCTCTCGACGCGCCTCTTCGTCGAAGAGGCGCTGCGGATACGGGAGGGGCTCCGGCCCTTCTCCGTCCCGCTCATCATCAACGACCGCATCGATGTGGCGCTGGCCGCGGGCGCCGACGGCGTCCACGTCGGCCAAGACGACATGCCCTACGAAATCGCCAGACGCCTGATGGGCCCCGGCGCCATCATCGGCCTCTCGGTGGAGAAATGGGAAGACGTGGTGCGGGCCCAGGATCTCGACGTCGACTACCTCGGCGTCAGCCCCGTCTTCGACACCCCGACAAAGACCGACACCAAAGGGCGCTGGGGTCTCCCGGGGCTTTCCCGGGTCAAGGCCTTTTCGCGCCACCCCTTGGTCGGGATCGGCGGCCTCAACCGCGGAACCGCGCGTGACGCGGTTCTGGCCGGCGCGGACTGCGTCGCCGTGGTCTCGGCCGTCTGCTCGGCGGACGACCCGGAAGGAACGGCGCGGGAGCTGACGGGGATCATCGGTGACGCGCTCCGAGAGCGTGCCGCCTCCGTCAGCCGGATCTCATAGCGGACCATCGCGGCCGGTCGGCCGCGGGCTTCCCTGCAGGACGGGCACCGCTGCGCCCCGCGGACAGCGGCACACCACATTTCCTCCTCCATGCGGTATGGGCGCATCCCTCCCGTGCTCGAACCCGTTGAGGCCGAAAACGCTCTTGTCGCGGCGCGCGTCCGTTCAGGCGACGATCTTCCAAGAGAAGGTCCCAATCCCTTCGCCGTGGATTTCAACGGTGTCCCCGACGGCCAGCGGCCCCACGCCGGAAGGGGTGCCCGTGTAGACGAGATCGCCCCTCTGCAGCGCCCAGATCGCGCTCAGTTCGACCAGCAGGGTCTCGAAACTGAAGATCATGTCCCCTGTGTTTCCGCACTGCCGTTCGACGCCGTTGACGCGGCAGCTGAAGGCGATGCCCTTCAGATCGATCCCGCCGTGGCAGGAAACGAATTCGCCGATCGGCGCGCTCTGGTCGAACGCCTTGGCTTTCTCCCAGGGCAGCCCCCTCTTCTTCAACTCGTCCTGCACATCGCGCAGCGTGAGGTCGAGGCCGACCGTGACGGCATCGATCCAGGAAAGCGCATCCTCCTTCCTTTCGACCCGCCCCGGCTTTCCGATCCGGATCACGACTTCCACTTCGTGCTGGAAATCGCTGCCGTGCCCGGGAAAACGGATCGGCTCACCGGGCTTCACCAGGCACGACATCGGCTTCATGAAGACGACGGGTTTCTGGGGGACGACGTTCGACAATTCCCGGACGTGCTCGGCGTAATTCCGGCCGATGCAGAAGATGCGGGCCATCGGAATCCCTCCTTCCTGATGCGATGCATCACCCACAGCGGCAGACGCAAAAGCTGCCGCTCATGGGGTGCCGTTCTTGGCGAGAAAATCGAGGAGCGCATCGTTGAAGACGCGCGCCTGTTCCACGTTCACGAAATGGGCCGCCCCGGGAACAATCCGTAGCGTCGAGGATGCGATCCGCTCATGGATAAATCGCGACGACGCCGGAGGCGTGCCGGGGTCCTCCTCGCCGACCAGAATCAGCGTCGGCGCCTTGACGGCGCGGATGGACTCGCGCTGATCCATCGTGCAGAGCGCGGCCGAGCTGGCGCAGAAACCTTCCACCGCCGTGTGAAGAATCGTCCGGCGCACGCGCTCGACGTCGGTCCGCAGGTGCTTCTGGCCCGCCTTCGTGAACCAGCGGTCGATGGCCGCGTCCGCCCACACGGCCATGCCCCCTGCGCGGACCGCCTCGCTACGCTCTTCCAGAACGGCGGTATCCGGCATGCGCGCCGCCGTCGAACTGAGCACCAGCGAAAGCAGCCGGTCTCCGTGCTTTGCGCCCAGCATCTGTCCGACCATGCCGCCCATGGAAAGACCGCAGAAGTGGACCTTCGCGAGGCCGAACGCGTCCATGAGGCCCACGGCGTCGGCCGTCAGCATCTCGAAGGTGTAAGGGCCCGCCGGGACGTCGGAGAGCCCGTGACCGCGGCTGTCGTACCGGAGCACGCGATAGCCGGCTCCGGTCAGGGCGGGGACCTGGTGGTCCCACATGTGCAGATCCGAAGCCAGCGAGTTCGACAGCATCACGACGGCGCCGGCCTCCGGTCCGTCGAACCGGCAGTGAAGCTTTATTCCGTTGACGCCGACCATCGACATGAATCTCCTCTCCTTTCCCGCCCCTTCGGACGGCGCTCCATAAGGATCTCTTCTTCGGCCCGTTCAAAGCAGGCGCGTTTCGTGTTATGGAATATCTATCAGGAACGGGAACGCAATACAACGGGCGAAAGGGTGAAAAGCCGGAAATGGGAGCGGAGCGCCTCGTCATCTTCGATTACTCCGGAACGCTCAGCCTGGAGTCCGTGCTCTTCGGGGAACCGGCCCGGCTGGAGGAAGAATTGCGGAGCTCGGGCCTGTATGATCTGGGGATCAAGAGCCTCGACATCTTCTGGAACAGGATTGTCGATTCGACCTGGGAGCGGGGCAGCACGTCGGCCGTCGGTTACAAACGTCTGTTGACGGAGCGTGTAGCGGCGCTGCAATCGGAAATCTCCGATCCGGCTCTCGGAGAAGCCATCTCCGCCGCCGCCGGGCGCTTCGTCGAATGCTATATGGAGAGCTCTCCGGTCCACGAGGCTTGGCATCCCCTGTTGCGCAAGATCTTCACCGCCCCCCGGGCCGCCGCCGTCGTCGCCACCGACCACTACGCAGAGGCGACGGAGGCGATTGCCCGTCACCTGCGGACTGCCGGCGTGGAAGCGCAGGCACTGGGAGATCCGCTGCCGCCGGGGAGAACCCCCTTCCTTGTCGCCAATTCGGCCGATCTGGGCGCGCCCAAAACGGCATCCCGCTTCTGGGAGGCCGTTCGCATCCTGCCGATTCTCTCGGAGGTCGGCCGCATCCTCCTTGTCGACGATTTCGGTTACAACGAACAGGCCTGGGACAGCTACGGCGCCCGGCGGAAGGTCGAGGACCGCGAAGAAAAGACCGTGGCGCTTCTCCGGGAAATTTTCGGGGTCCGGGTGGAGGCGTTGAGCTTCCTGCTGGACGATCCGCGCCGCAAGGAGGAAGGTT
The DNA here is from genome assembly GCA_035366835.1 of Syntrophales bacterium. GTDB lineage: Bacteria > Desulfobacterota > Syntrophia > Syntrophales > UBA6109 > UBA6109. Next base: position 104,613 of record DAOSIS010000001.1, read on the forward strand.
TCGCGGCCCTCGTGCGCCGGACGGCGCCGCGGATTGAAGCCTTCATCGGCGGGCCGCCGCACGGTCCCGTCATGAGGCCGTGCATCGGTTGACGCGTTTACGGCGGCGGCGGGAGGGTGAGGCGATTGGCAATTTCGATCAGGTTCCCGTCCGGATCGCGGACGTAGACGGACAGAATCGGCCCCGTCGCCCCGGTGCGCCTGACCGGTCCCTCTTCGATGGCGATGCCGCAGGAGCGGATATGGGCGATGACTTCTTCCATGGGGATGTCCGTCAGGAGGCAGAGATCGGCGGATCCGGGCGTCGGACAGGCCGCCTTGGGATCGAATTCCTTTCCCCGTTCGTGGAGATTGATCTTCTGGGCACCGAAGAGGAGCGCCTTCCGGCCCCCGCCGAAGGTCACGACCTCCATGCCGAAGGTAAGACGGTAGAAATTGCAGGTTTTTCCGATGTCGGCAACCGTCAGGACCAGGTGGTCCAGGCCGTCGATCTTCATCATTGTGCCGGCCCGTTCTCGGGTTCGCAGAGTTCCACCAGGACGCCGAACGTATCCTTGGGGTGGAGGAATGCGATCTTCTTTCCGCCCGCCCCTTTGCGCGGAACCCGATCGATGAGACGGACGCCCCGGGCATCGAGTTCCTTCAGCGCCGCGCCGATATCCTCGACCTGGAAGGCGATGTGCTGGACGCCCTCGCCGCGCTTTTCGATGAAGCCCGCCACGGGGCCGTCCGGCGCAGTCGATTCGAGCAGTTCGACTTCCGTATCGCCCACGGGCAGAAAGACCGTCTTCACCTTCTGTTGGGGCACGACTTCCTCGCCGTGCGTCTTCAGACCGAGGATCCTCTCGAACAGTCTCTTCGCCGCTTCCGCATCTTTCACGGCGACGCCGATGTGGTCGACCTTCACGATCTTCATGACGTTCCTCTCCCCGGTTGTCGAAAAGAATCCGTTCCGCGGCCAGCCGCGGAACGGGGCCCGCTGCCGGATTCAACAGCCGGCTATCTTTTCAGATGCTCCCGCACATAGGCGACGATCGTTCCCGTTTCCGTTCCGGGGCCATAGATCTCGCTGATGCCGGCCGCCTTGAGCGCCGGGATGTCGTCCCGTGGAACGATTCCCCCTCCCAGGACGAGAATGTCCGTCATCCTGCGCTTCTTCAGCTCCTCCATCACGCGGGGGAACAGCGTGTTGTGCGCGCCGGAGAGACTGCTCAGCATGATCACGTCCGCGTCCTCCTGTGCAGCGGCGCTGACGATCTGTTCCGGCGTCTGACGGAGCCCCGTATAGATGACCTCCATGCCGGCATCGCGCAGGGCCCGCGCGATCACCTTCACGCCCCGGTCGTGGCCGTCGAGGCCCGGTTTTGCCAGCAACACGCGGATCGTCTTCACATCGTTCATGGTTCCCTTCCCTCTCCTCAGAATGCCGTGCCGCCGCGATACTCGCCGAAAACATCCCGCATCGCGTCGCAGATTTCCCCGATCGTCGCCTCCGCCTTCACGGCGTTCAGGATCGCCGGCATGAGGTTCTCCTCGGTCCGCGCCGTCTTCCGGATCCCGTCCAGGGACCGCGTGACGGCATCCTGGTTCCTTTCCGCACGGAGCACCCGCAGTTTCCCGACCTGGGCTTCGCCCACGGCCTGGCGCACCTTGAGCAGCCCCTCCGGCGGCGGTTCCTCGATCTGGAAGCGGTTGACTCCCACGACCGTCCGGTCCCGCGATTCCACCTTCTTCTGGTATTCGTAGGCGCTGTTGGAAATCTCTCCCTGCACGTACCCGGCCTCGATCGCCGGGATCATCCCGCCCATCTGCGCGATCTTCTCCAGATACGCCCTCGCGCCGGCCTCGATCTCGTTCGTCAGGTTCTCCACGTAGTACGACCCGGCCAGCGGATCCACGGTGTCCGTCACGCCCGTCTCGTAGGCGATGAGCTGCTGCGTGCGCAGCGCGATCTGGACCGCCTGCTCCGTCGGCAGGGCAAGGGCCTCGTCGTAGGAATTGGTGTGCAGGGACTGGCATCCGCCCAAGACCGCCGAGAGCGCCTCGAAGCCCGTGCGCAGCACGTTCAGGAACGGCTGCTGCGCCGTGAGCGAGCAGCCCGCCGTCTGGACGTGATAACGCATCATCCAGGAGCGGGGATTCTTCGCCCCGAAGCGTTCCTTCATGATCCGCGCCCAGAGGCGCCGGGCCGCCCGGAACTTGGCGACTTCCTCGAAGAAATCCTGGTGCGCGCTGAAGAAGAACGACAGCTGCGGCCCGAAGTCGTCGACCTCGAGGCCCGCCTTGAGCGCCGTCTCCACGTACTCGATGCCGTCGGCGATCGTGAAGGCCACCTCCTGCACCGCCGTGCAGCCCGCCTCCCGCATGTGATAGCCGCTGATGCTGATGCTGTTCCAGTTCGGGATGTTCCTCGCGCACCATCCCAGGATGTCCGCCACGAGCCGCATAGCGGGACGGATCGGAAAGATGTAGGTCCCCCGCGCGATGTATTCCTTGAGGAGGTCGTTCTGCACCGTCCCCCGCAGCGTCGATGCCGGGATGCCGCCGCGCTCCGCGAGCGCAACGTACATCGCCGTCAGGACTGCCGCCGGCGAATTGATCGTCATCGACGTGCTGACCTTGTCCAGCGGAATCTCCGCCAGCAAGGTCGCCAGGTCCCGCACCGAGTCGATGGCCACGCCGACCTTCCCGACCTCGCCCTCCGCCAGCGGATGGTCCGAATCGTAGCCGATCTGCGTCGGCAGATCGAAGGCGACGGAAAGTCCCGTCTGCCCCTGCTGCAGCAGGTAGCGGAAGCGCCGGTTCGTGTCCTCCGCCGTGCCGAAACCCGCGTACTGGCGCATCGTCCAGAAGCGGCCCCGGTACATGTTGCCCTGGATGCCCCGCGTGAACGGATGCTGTCCCGGGAAGCCGAGATCCGCCGTATAATCCATGCCCTCCACGTCCGCCGGCGTGTAGAGCCCCTTCACCGGCATCCCGGAGATCGTCTCGAAACGCTTCTTCTGCTCCGGCGTCTTCGCAAGCTGCTTGCCGGTCGTTTCCTCCCAGGTCTTCAGACCCGCGGAGATCCTCGCCAGTTCTTCCTTTTCAAACATACAGCACCTCGATGGCCCTCTCCTGCGGAATATCCTGTGCCGCTCTCTTCTTCCGCGCTGCACCCGTCCCGGATTCTGAGCCCCGTTCCCTTCGCCGGGTCTGTTTCGGTCTTCCTTCACCCGTCCGCAGCCGCCTCGTACCTGCATGTCCCCGGCTGGTCATGCAGGTCGTCAGGACCGTCGCGACGGTCCGGCCTCCGGTCCGCATGTCCTGAGATCCACAAGTTCCATCCGGAGGAACTACCAGAAGGGCGCCTCCGCCTCCCCGCAGCGGATGCGGATGAGGGCGGTTTTTTGAAGCCGCGGAGGTCTGTCTTCGTAGTCCGGCATGGACTGCCACCTCGCGGACGGACCGCCCCGATCGCCGGTCGGCCGGGCTCGAACCATAACAGATTCGCCCCGCCCTGTGAAGAGGGAAACGGGCCCGCGCAGCGGCGGAAGAATCCTTCGTCTTCCGCCGCTCGGGAAAGGGATTTCGTTTTCCACGCAGAACTTCTCTTACATCAGGCTAGGCAAAAACGTGACGATCTGCGGAAACATATACAAGATGGCGGTGACAAGCAGGTCGCGACCGACAAACGGCATGGACCCGCGGATAATCGTCACGATGGGAACATCGGGAGCCACGCTCTTGGTTGCATACAGGTTCACGCCCACAGGGGGGGTGATATAAGCCATCTCGCACATGATCACCACGATGATGCCGAACCAGATGGGATCATAGCCGAGATTCATCATGATCGGGAAGAACACGGGCAGCGTCATGACCATCATGCCCGTTGCCCCGACGAAACATCCCAGCAGCAGATACACACCGAGAACGAGGATAAAAATGATGAGGCGCGGCACCTGCAGCTGATTGATCCAGTCCACGAGCCCATGGCTGAAGCCGCTCAGGGTGAGAAAGCGGGCGGACAGGACCGCCGCCATGATGATGATCAGGATCATTCCCGTCGATTTCACCGTGTCGCGCAGGGACTCGAAGATGGCCTTCCGGGTGATCGTGCGCGTGACGAAGCCGATGCCGAACATGGCGGACGCTCCGAACGCAGCCGCTTCGGTGGCGGTGCAGAGCCCTCCGTAGATGCTGCCGATAACGGCCAGCACAAGCGCCACAACCACCCAGAGATGCCGTAGCGAGTAGATCTTCTCCTGCCAGGAAAACGTTGTCGTATCTCTCGGCAGGTTTCTTCCCTGGATCATGATAAGGACGATGAACACGAAGGCGCTCAGGAAGCCCGGCAGAAACGCGCCGATGAGCAGTTTCCCGATGGACTGATCCACGAGGGAACCGTAAACGCAGATCATGATGCTGGGTGGAATGAGCGCAGCCAAGGTGCCGGATCCCGCTACGACGCCCGTTGAAAGGTAGTCGGGATATCCGGCCTTCCTCATGACCGGGATCGAAGCCTTCCCGATGACCACGCACGCGGCGACGCTCGACCCCGAACAGGCGCCGAAGATCGTCTGGGCGATCACGACACTGACGGCAAGGCCGCCCGGAAGCCTCCCGAACCATTTCCGGGCGATCTCAAAGATTTGGGTGAGGAACCCGCAATGGAATCCTATGTTCCCCATGAGGATGAACATGGGGATCACGGAAAATTCATATTTGGACAGATAGTTGTAAAACATGGGTGCGGAACTGGCCAGCATCTGATCGAGCCCGACCAGATAAAGATTGCCCACCAGGGAAACCAGGATCAGCGCCCAGGCGATGGGCAGGCCCAACCCGACCAGAAGAAGCATCACGATAATGCCGATCATCCCGATAATCATCCGTCATGCCTCCTTCCCTGCCGGTTCGTTCGCGAGCTTCATCGCCGCATGGGCGTCTTTCATTTGAAGAAAGAGCCGGGTTCCCACCAGGAAAAGGCCGATGATCCCCAAGATGAGCAGGGGCCAGGCCGGCAAAAAGAGCGTGGCCGTGGTGACGTTCGTGTGAACGGCCCGCTGAAGAAACCAGATCATCTCGACGAACATGACGGCGACGACGAAAAGACTCATCGCCAGCAGAAGCATGTCCAGGAAGTACCCGGACTTGCGGCCCTTCAGTTTATCGGGGAGCATGTCCATGGTGATATGCCCCCGGACCGCCTGGACGCTTGCCAGGCTGAGAAATGTCAGCAGAAAAACGGACTGCTCCACGACATCCACCACCCCGTAGAACGAATGATTGAAGAAGGCACGGGACATGATCTCTCCGGTGATGAATATGCAAAGAAGCAGGGACAAGAAAGCCGGGACGTAAAACGAAAAGATCTCTTCGACCTTTTCGTAGATGACGCGGATTCTACTCTTGCGGTCCATCTCCCTCTCCCTCATGCCAAGCGGGTGAGGCTGTTCGCGGGAACCGCCTCACCCACCCTTCTGTCGGCTATTTCCGTTTCATATCTCCCTCTACTTCCCGGTATTGATGTCTTTCCGGGTGATCCCCGGCGCCCCGTTCGGATATTTCGCCATGACTTCCGCGGCGATCCGTTTGTGATCGGCAAGCGCCTGCTTGGCTGCGTTGTAATCCGGGCATCGTTTCGCCCAAGCCTCGTACTCCGGCTCGGCCTTGGCGATGAGTTTTTCCCTGTCTTCCTTCGGAAAATGGAGTACCTGGATCTTCTTCTCCTTAATCATCTTCGCCGCCGATGCATGCAGGTCGGGGTTATGCAAGTAGTCCCAGTAGAACTTCGGGCAGTCGTCCCGCACGCTCTCAATGACCTTTTTCAAGTCATCCGGCAACGCATTCCAAGAATTCTTGTTGATGAAATAGGGCGCAGGGCCGATCTGCATGTCCATCCCGAGTATCAGGTACTTCGAAATTTCATCGATCTTGTAGGCATGCAGGGTCAACGGCGTATGCGCAACCATGTCGATGACGCCGCTGTCCAGCGCCGTATAGAACTCTGTCGCCGGCACGGCCATGGGCGACACGCCGAAATTCTTCAGGACCGCTCCCAGGTCCGGGGCCAGGCGGATCCGGAGCCCCTTGAGGTCGTTGATGTTCCGGACGGGCTTCTTGCCCATGAGATTGTAAGCGCCGGAGGAGATGTAACAACCGGCATAGACACCGTCGAACTTGTTCGTCTCATCGATGAAGGGTTTCGATTCCATACCGAGACGGTTGATCACGAGTAGATTCCAGTCTTCCCGCGCAAGGTTTGTGAAAGGCAGGTAGGTCATGAGCCAAATCGGGGTCTCTCCCGCCGCGTAGAAAGGCACGTGACACACCACGTCCGCCAGCCCGCCCTTCAGGGCCTGCATCATCTCCTTCGGCCCGTTGAGTTCGTCGACGTAGTACATGCGAATCTTGATCCGTCCCTTGGAGCGTTTTTCCACCTCGTCGGCCCACCACTTCTGGGACGGGGTGGTAATCTTGTTCCCCGACGCGGCCCATGTGGAGAATTTCCATTGAAACACCTTCTGTTCGGCCGCGAAGCCCGTATTCCCGAACGCCGATACGGCCAATGCAGCCAATCCCACCATCAAACCCCAGAATTTCCAGGTCGCGCTTCCCCTTTGCTTCATGTCCGATCCCTCCTTTTTTCTGTCAATCTCGATTGATTGAAGATTCTCCAAACCCCTCCCGACTCTCGTTTTCCGAATCAGTTCTCTCCTTGCCCAACAACCAGGGCATCGACGGCGACGACGCCCTTTCCCTCCGGCAGGACCATGAGAGGATTGATTTCCAGTTCGCGGATCAGATCGCCGTGGCGGCTGATGATCCGGGAAATCTTGACGATGGCGTCCGCCAGGGCCTTTACGTCATAGCGGAAGCCGCCGCGGAACCCGGTCAGCATGCTCGAGGACCGGACCTCGCGAATCATGCCCAGCGCCTCGTCTACAGTGACCGGCGACAAGCGGAACGCCACATCCTTGAAGAGCTCGACATAGATTCCGCCCAGCCCGAACATGACCGTCGGCCCGAAGGAACCGTCCAGTCTCGCACCGACGATCACCTCCACTCCGTTCGCAACGGTTTCTTCGAGGAGAACGCCTCTGACATCGGACGGGGTGACGAGAGCGGATGCCTTCTGCATCATTTCCGCAAATGCCTGCTGCGCTTCCTCCTGAGTCCGAACGTTCAACTTCACAAGCCCGTGTTCCGTCTTGTGAAGCAGTTTCGGACTCTGCAGTTTCATGACCAGGGGAAATCCGATCTTCTCTGCCGACGCCGCGACCTCCCCCGCAGTACGAACCAATGCCCCGCGGGGGACCCGCAAACCGGTCTGGGCCAGGACTTTCTTGGTTTCATACTCCGTCAGATTGTCGAAGTCACCCGGCTGAAACCGGGGGATCTCTAAAGCCGGGGACTCTTCCTTCGTGAAATCTCTGGTGTTCGCCAAATATCCTGCCGCCGAGGTGATATGTGCCAGCGCCGTCAGCCCCCTTCCCAAGTCACGAAAAACAGGGATTCCCGCGTCTCCCAGTTCCACGTAGAGTTGCTGGGGGCCGGCAATCCAAACCACCACGACCGGCTTCTGGCGATCCTTCAGCGTCCGGATCAGGCTTCGCGCTCCGAGGACGCCGTATTTTTCTTGGATACCCATGACGACAAGCACGGAGTCGATATTGGGGTCGTTCAGAACCGCTGCAGTCCATTCCCCGAGGAGATCCGGTTTGGTGACGGAATCTGCCACGTCAACGGGGTTGCGTGTGGCGGCGAACCATGACAGCGTCGTTCCCAGAACCTTCCGGGTCTCTTCAGCCAGGGATGGCAGTTCAAGTCCCATAGACTGAGACTGATCGGCCACCCAGATGCCGGCGCCCCCCGATACGGAAACGACGCCGAGGCGGTTTCCCTTGGGGTAGGGCCGGTGCCGGCTCAGGGTCAGAAAATCCAGCATCTCCTGCATGCTGTTTACACGCACTGCCCCGGCCTGGCGGAACGCGGCGTCATAAACCGTGTCTTCTCCGGCCAACGATCCCGTGTGCGACTGGGCGGCTTCGGCGCCTACGGCCGTTCTGCCGACCTTCATGACGGCGATGGGCTTTTTCTGCTGCAGGGCCATGCTCACGCCCCGGAGAAACTTCCTGCCGTCCTTGCATCCCTCAACGTAGCAACCAATCGCCTTCAGCGTAGGCTCTTGGGAAAGAAAACCCAGCACGTCCGCTACATCCAGGTCCATTTCATTGCCGAGCGTTACCAGATACTTCAAACCGAGGTTCTGTTCATTGGCCATTCCGTACAGGAAGCCGCCAATGGCGCCGCTTTGAGAAATCAGGGCCACATCGCCGGGAATCAGATCCCCCGGTTTCTGCATGCAGGTGGAAAAATAGGGCGTCGCTCGCTGGGGTTCCGATACAAAACCCTGGCAGTTTGGACCCAGGACCGTGATGCCGTGCCGGCGGGCCATCTCCTGCAACGCCGCTTCCGCCGCTTTCCCCTTCTCGCCGGTCTCGCCGAAACCCGAAGAGATAACCATGACGTTTCGTACGCCGCGTTTTGCGCAGTCTTCCACGGCCTGCGGCACGGAAGCTGCGGGGATTGCAATGATGACCAGATCTGGGGGTTCGGGGAGGTCTGCGAGTCTGGCATAACACTTCACGCCTTCCAGTTCCTGATATTTCGGATTGATGGGATAGATTTTTCCGCGATAGCGGTAACGCAGCAGATACTCAAGCAGTCTTGCACTGGGCTTGGAAGCGGCCGGAGACCCTTCCACAACCGGAGAAGCGCCCAGGATCGCAATGCTGGCCGGATTCAGCAATTTTTCGAGATCGCGATACGGCTTTGAACCCTGAAAATCAGCCAATGTCATAACGCCATCCTCCTTAGAATCGTCGACTTGATCAGCGTCCCTTGTAAACGGGCTTTCTCTTTTCCATCAGCGCCCTGGCGCCCTCCTTGGCATCCTCGCTCTCCACGAGGGCCGTCATGATGCGGTTGCCGACCGCCGCAACCTCCATGACACTGGGATAGGTCTGAAGATGAACGAGCTTCTTGACGGTCTTGATAAGAAGCGGCGCATTCGCGGCGATGCCTTCCGCCATGGTCACGGCGGCTTCCATAAGCTTGTCAGGGGCGACGACCTGATTGACGAATCCCACCTCATAGGCCCTTTGGGCGGTGATGACGTTGCCCGTGATGAGGATTTCCATGGCGACGCCCATCGGAATGTAGCGGGTCAGCACCTGCGCGTACCCTGCCATGATGCCCCGCTTGGCTTCCGGCAGAGCGAACTGGGCGTCGCTGGCAGCGATGCGGATGTCCGAGTACATCGCGACGGCGAATCCTCCTCCGAAGCAGTATCCGTTGATCGCGGCGATGACGGGCTTGTACAGTTCGACGCCGATGCCCGGATAGGCCGGCGCAAGATCTCCCGGATCGCTGAGATCCATGCCTGCGCAGAACGCCTTGCCGCCGGCTCCGGACAGGACGGCCACATAGGCTTCCTCGTCCTGGCTGTACCTCGTCCAGGCCGTTCTCAAGCCCTCGACGAGGGCACGGTTGAGCGCATTGCGCTTTTCAGGGCGGTTCATGGTCACATAGACCACGTGCCCCTTTTTCTCGTAAAGAACGATGTCACCCATTATTCCTCCTCCCTTCTTCGTCTTTTATCCGGCATTCCCGCGCGTGCTTGGCACGGATTTCCCGGATCAACAGCGGCAGGATCTTGCGGAAGTCGCCGACGACGGCGAGATCCGCCGTCTCGAAGATCGCCGCCTTTTCATCCTTGTTGACGGCGATGACGTATTCGGAGCCGTCCATGCCGACCACGTGATGCATCGTGCCCGAGATGCCCACGCCGATGTAGACGCGCGGCTTCACGATTCTGCCGCTCTGGCCGATCATCCGGTCCTCGGCAGCCCATCCCTCGTCCACCGGGGGGCGCGTCGCGCCCACGGCGCCGCAGAGGAGATCCGCGAGCTCCTCGATGAGCTTCCAGTCCTCGGCGTTGCCGATGCCCCACCCGCCCGCGACCACGACGTCCGCCCCCTCGAGCGGGATTCCCTTGGGCTCCTGCATCTCGATCTTCAGGATCCTGGGGCCCGCGAGGTCGATGTCGTCGCCCGCCGGCACCGTCACGACCTCCCCTTGCCTGCCCTCCGTCCGCTTCTTCTGGAAGACGCCCGGCATGACCGTGGCCATGGAAGGCCGACCCTTTTCGCAACGGATGGTCGCGAGCACGCCGCCGCCCCAGCCCGGAACCACCTGCAGGAGCCGCCCCTTTTCGTCCGCCTTGAGGTCGATGCAGTGCGCCGACAGCCCCGTGTTCAGCATCGCGGCGACCCGCGGCGCCAGTTCGACGCCGAGGCTCGTGGCGCCGAAAAGGAAGGCGTCCGGGTCCTCCCGGAGACAGAGTCTCTTCAGCACGGAGGCATAGGGGAGGAGGCGATAGAGGGCCAGACGGGGGTCGTCCACGGCCAGCACCCGGTCCGCGCCGTGGCAGACGAGATCTTCGGCCAGTCCGCCCACGTCCTGCCCCAGCAGCACCGCCGTGACGGACCCGGAGGTCTGACCGGCAATCGCCGCAGCGGCGCCGACCAGTTCGAGGCCCGCGTCGTGGAGACGGCCCTGCCGCTGCTCCGCGAATACCCAGTACACCGGTTTCTTGACAGATGGATCGATCATGACCTCCCCTTCGGGATTGCGATCCGCCGGCGGCCGGCGCGGCTTCCACGCGGCACCGCCTCCGGCTCTAAATGGTTCCCAGCTGGTGGAGCTTGTTCAGCAGGGCCTGCACGACGATTTCCGGTTCGCCCGTCACGCGCGTTCCCGAGCGCCGTTTCTGCCGGACAAAAAGATCGGCCATGGCGGTCGGCGAACCGGCAAGTCCGATCTGCGACCCGTCCAGGGCAAGATCGGCATTCGTCCAGACCGCGATATCCTTCTTCTCCGCCTTCAACAATTCCAGGAACGAACAGAACCTCGGTTTGTTCACCTGCTTCGTCACGGACAGCAGGATCGGAGGTTCGGCTTCCAGATGCACCTTCCCGTGTTCGATGGCCTGTACGAGTCGAAGCGATCCCGCCGGATCGCATTCCAGGAACTCCACGTGCATCACGTTGGGGATGCCGAGGAACTCGGCGACCTGCGAGGGAACCTGGGCGGTCGACCCGTCCAGCGTCGAATTGCCGCACAGGACGACGTCGAAGGGGCCGATGCGCCGTACGCCGGCGGCGAGGATCCGCGCCGTTGCCAGCGAGTCCGACCCGGCGAAGGCGCGGTCCGACAGCAAACAGGCCCTGTCGGCCCCCATCGCCAAGGCCTCCATCAGCAGGGTCCTGGCACCGGGGGGAGCCATGGATACCAGCACCACCTCCGCTCCCGTGGCGTCCTTCAGCGCGAGGGCCGCCTCCAGGGCGTGCCTGTCCAGGGGGTTGATGACACTCGCAATCCCCTCCCGGACAAGGGTCTTCGTGACGGGATTGAGGGACAGCTTGTGCCACTCCTTCGGGTCCGGCACAGGTTTGACGCAGACAACGATGCGTTTCATATCGGCAAACTCTCTCTTCCCGCTTGCGTCCGCCGGCACGCTATTTCTTGTACGGCGCCAGAACGGCCCGCGCGATGCCGGCCTTCGCCACTTCCGCCGTCCCTCCGGCGGGAATCGTCACCATGGCGTCCCGCAGCAGGCGCTGCACCTTGTATTCCCTCATGATGCCGTAGGAACCGTGGATCTCGATCGCCTTCTTCGCGCAAAGGAGCGCCCGCTCGCAGGTATAGTACTTGGCGAGCGCCGTCTCGGTATCGCACTTCATCCCCCGATCCTTCATCCAACTCACCCGGTAGCAGAGCAGCTTGCAGATATCGAGATCGGTGTAGATCTCGGCGAGATAGAACTGGATCGCCTGGAACGCGCTGATCGGCTTGCCGTACAGGACCCGCTCCGACGCGAATTTCGCCGCCTCCTCGAGGCAGGCGTTCAGAATCCCCAGCGATACCGCCGCCATGCCCGGCCGGCCCGTTTCGCTGATGGTCTTCAACCCGACGACGAAACCCGCTCCGGCGCCGCCCAGCAGGTGGTCGGCCGGAACCTCGCAGTCATCGAAGATCAGTTCGCCCGTATTCGCACCCCGCAGGCCCATCTTGTTCTCCTTGCGTCCGACCTTCGCCCCGGGAAAGTCCTTGCGGACGATGAAGGCGCTGAGCCCCTTCGACCCCTCGCCCGTCTTGGCGATGACGACCCAGAAGTCCGACGTGTGGGAATTGGTGATGAAGCACTTGCGCCCGTTCAGGATCCACTTGTCCCCCTTGAGTTCCGCATGGGTCTGCATGCCGATCAGGTCCGACCCTCCCGAGGGGTCCGTCACGGCGACGCAGCCCATCGTCTCGCCCTTCGCCAGCGGGATCAGGTATCGCTCCTTCTGCTCTGGTGTCCCGAAATCGTCGAGCGCCGCGCAGGCCATGTGATGAACCTGCATGCCCATGGGGATTGCGGCGCAGACGCGGCCCAGTTCCTCCAGGACGATCATCCTCGCCAGGTAACCCATCCCCACGCCCCCGTAGGTCTCCGGCGTGATGATCCCCGTGATGCCGATCCGGGCCATGGTCTTGAGAAGCTCGACGGGAAACTCCCCCGTCTGTTCCATGACATCCACTTTCGGCTCGATCTCGCTCTCGGCGAAATCCCTCGCCACCTTCCGCATCAGATTCTCCCTGTCCGAAAAATTGAAATCCATGTAGCGTCTCCTTAAGATTTTGCCAGCCAATAATCGACCGACCGGTCGCCCTGTTTATTGCCAAGAAAATTCGGCGTTGAACTGCTCCGCCGTGAAGTCCCGACTTCTCACCTTTCCCGGCGCCCCGCCGGGCCGTCACGCCCCGCTCTCGATACTCTCCAGATAGTGGATGAGCGCCTTGATGTTCCTGTCCAGTTGGCTGTCCGACTTGTCCATCCCGTAGACGACCGACGCCCCCAGGATGCATGAAAAGATGACCTCGGAGACGTGGCTCGTGGAGACGTCGGATCGAATTTCACCCTTCTCCTTCGCCCGGTCCAGGTATCCCTTGAGCAGGGCCTTCGTCCTCTTGAAGCCGTCGCTCAGCTGGGAGCTCAAGTGAGGCATCTGATCGTCCAGTTCGACGGACAGCGTAATGAATACGCAGCCTCCCGGAAAGTGTACGGCATCCTTGAGGTAGCGGTCCCGAAAATTCGCCAGGATCTTCTTGAGCCGGTCGATCTCCCGGTCCTCCTTGTCCACGTCGGCCAGATTCTGGAGCCGCCAGACCCTCCGGGCCTCGCTCAGCACCGCGGTGAAAAGCTCTTCCTTGCTCTTGAAGTGATTGTAGAAGCCCCCCTTGGACATCTTCGTCGCGGCCAGGATGTCGCTGATCGAGGTGTTGTTGAATCCCTTCAGGGAAAAGAGCTTCAGCGATTCGCTGACGATCTTCTCCCCGGAGCTGTTTTTGCGGGCTTCGTTGTTCATGGGCATTTCCTGCTTGGCAATAAAATACAGACAGACCGGTCGGTTTGACAAATAATAAAAATCGGTCCCCCTTGTCAAGAAGAATCTTGGAGTACCCCCGAATCGGCCCGGACGGTGTCCCGCAATCTCTTCACCGCATGCCGCTTCCGCGGTCTGGCCGACTCCCGCGTCGTGACACAGGGCGAAAAAGCAAAGAAATACAACCCACAACAGCGTCGATCGGGACATGTCCACAACTCCCGGCGCGGGCAAAAAGGTGTTGACAATCGTCCGGAACATGATAGTTTACGGGCCGATGCGCGGCAAGAGGTCTCTTGCCGGACCGTTATTCATGCAGAATACGATCAAGGGGGGACATCCATGACAAGCAGACAGGAAATTATCGACTTGATGGAGAAATTTCAAAAAGGAGACGCACTGGTCTTCAAGACGCCCAAGACGTTCGGAGATGATTATGTCGTTATCGAACTGAATCCTGAGTCGGGGAAGAAATATGTATTGAGGCTGGGCAAGGATCTGGAAGCCGCCAAGAAGTCCGTTCCTTACTACAGCCATGACCACGCCAAACCCATCGCCAAGTGGATCGCCGACCGTTGCGGCGAGCCGCTCGGATAGGAATCTCCTCCGGACTTGCATTTTCCATACGCTGCCATCCAGCCCGGGACTTCGCGTCCCGGGCTTTTCGTTGTCGCCGCTTCTGCACCGCGCCGCTTTTCTCTTGAACGATGCCCGTCCGATCTGATACCCTTCGGCCCTGCAGAATCTCCCGGAGACCGTTGATCGGAAAGATGGAAAACTGGATTCGCATCCGCAGGCCGCCGGTTGTCGTCGGCGTGATGGGCAGCCACGAAGAAGGGCACGGCCTCGCCGAAGAGGCTTACCGGCTGGGAAGAGAGATCGCCCGCCGCGGCTACGTCCTCCTGACCGGCGGAGGGACAGGCTTGATGAGGGCGGCCTCGGAAGGGGCATGGCGGGAGGGGGGACTCGTCCTGGGCATCCTCCCCAACGACCGCAGAACGCCCCTGCCCGGTTATCCCAACGAGTTCGTCGACATCCCCGTCTTCACCGGCATGAGGGAAGTCCGCAACGTCATCAATGCCAAGACACCCCACGTCCTGGTGGCCCTCTCCGGAGGGGCGGGGACCCTTTCGGAAATCGCCATTGCCATCAAGACCGGAACGCCCGTGATCGGCCTGCATTGCCCGACTTTTTCGATCGAAGGCACGGTCGATTTCACGGCCGCGGAAACCATCGAGGAAGTCCTGGCCCTTCTGGAGCGGAAACTCGACGCCCTGCGGGCACGTCCATGATCCAGGGAAACGCCCTCCTGGTCGCCTTTGTCGTCCTCTACCTCGCATCGATGTTGCTTGAAGCGGCGCTTTCGGGGCTCAACATCCGGCATCTGCGCCGCCGCGGCCACGAAGCGCCGCCGGCCTTCGCCGGCCACCTCGACGGGGAAACCCTGGCAAGGATGAGCCGGTACGGGGCCGAGACAGGACGGTTTCAACTCTTCAAGCGGATCTGGAGCGATGCCGTGACGCTGGCCCTCGTGCTCTCGGGACTTCTTCCCTGGCTGGACCGGTTCATCCGGAATCTGGAGATCCCTTCGGTCCTGTCCGGTCTTGTCTTCTTCGGGGCACTGGGATTCGCCGGCGGCATTCTGGACCTCCCCTTCCGCATCTGGGGCACCTTCGTGATCGAACGCCGCTGGGGTTTCAGCACGATTTCCTGGAGAACCTGGCTTGCAGACCTCGCGAAGGAGGCGCTGCTCGCCGCTCTCCTCATGGGGCTGCTCCTGGGCTCCCTGCTGGCGATCGTCCAGCACGCCCCCCGCGCCTGGTGGTTCTGGACATGGCTCCTGTTCGTGCTCTTCGAGATGCTGCTGCTCTGGCTGTACCCGGTCTGGATCGCGCCCCTCTTCAACCGCTTCGAGCCGCTCCGCGACGAGGAACTCCGCAGGGCCGTACTGGAGACGGCGTCCCGCGCCGGGATCGCCGTCGAAGGCGTCTACCAGGTCGATGCCGGCCGCCGGAGCCGCCATACCAACGCCTATTTCACCGGCCTCGGCAGGACGAAGCGCATCGTGCTGTACGATACGCTCCTCGCCTCCCACGAAAGGGACGAGATCCTGGCGGTACTCGCGCATGAAATCGGCCACTGGAAACTCCGCCACGTCGCCAAGAAGCTTGCCGCACTGCTCCTTCTCTCGCTGGCCGTTCTTCTGGCCGCCTCTTTCGCGCTCGAGCAACCCGCCCTCTACGGGACCTTCGGCTTTTCCCGGCCCTCAGCCTACGTCGGACTCTTTCTGCTGAGCGTTCTTCTGCAGCCCCTGCAGATTGTTTTCCTGCCGCTCGGGGCGATCGTAAGCCGACGCTTCGAGCGGGAAGCCGACGGGTTCGCCTTCGCCCTGACCGGAAAGGCCGTGCCCCTGGCGGCTGCCCTGCGCCGGCTGGCAAGGGACAACCTCGCCAATCTCCACCCCCATCCCCTGTATACCTTCTTCCATTACTCCCACCCGCCGCTTGCGGAGAGAATCGCCGCCCTCGAGGCGATGGAGCGCCGGCCCGCCCCTTGATTTTCATGCGGATATGACTAAACTAGGATCGATTTTCGTTCATTTTTTCGTCCATCCGGAGGAACGGCCATGCCCATCTACGAATTCTACTGCCGGCGGTGCAACACCGTCTTCAGCTTTTTTTCCAGGACCGTCAACACATCCAAGATCCCCAAGTGTCCCCGCTGCCGGAAGGTGGATCTCGAGCGCCGGATGTCGATCTTCGCCAGGGTCAAGGGAGGGAAGTCCGACGCGGAGATGGCGGCGGGCGATGGACTTCCTCCCGTCGATGAAGCCAGGATGGAAAAGGCCATGTCCATGCTGGCCTCCGAAGCGGAGCACATGGACGAAGAGAACCCCCGTCAGGCGGCCAACCTCATGCGCAAACTCACCGACATGACGGGCATGAAACTGGGGCCGGGTATGGAAGAGGCCCTGCACCGCATGGAGAAGGGCGAAGACCCGGAAAAGATCGAGGCCGAGATGGGGGACCTGCTGGAGGGAGAGGAGCCGTTTCTTCTGGAAGGGAAGGGGAAGGGCGGCCGGCGGCGGCGCGCCGCGCCCCGCGTCGACGAAACCCTCTACGACCTGTGAATCGAGGCAGCGGATGCACCGGAGCTTCTTCGGATAATCTTTTCTCGCATCATATCCTTTGAAAATGACATTCCGATCGCATTTGACGCCAGTAGACTCGTCGATAGGCTGGGAATAACTGCGTAAATTTATGGTAATTCGGCCTGACATCTGGTATGTAACGGCGTCCGTCAAACGCGTCTTTCACAAATTGCACCGATAGAGAACCCTTCCATGCAAAACGACCTGACATTCTTCACCAATGACCCAGGTTCCACGTTGCTTGACCGGTTCCAGAAAACCCTCCGGGACGTGAAGTTTTTCGACATCCTGGCGGGCTATTTCCGCACCAGCGGCTTCGACAAACTCCACGAGGCCTTCGCCTCCATCGACAAGATCCGCATCCTCGTCGGCCTGAACGTCGATCGTCAGGCCTTCGAGATCATCGACGCTTACCAGTCCCAGTCCGCGCTGGATTTCGAATCCCACAAACGAACAAAAGAAATCTTCTCCTCGGCAGTTACCGAAGAGATGGACTGTTCCCCGGACAGCTACGAGACCGAACTGGGTGTCCGCAAGTTCATCGAGTTCCTGCGCTCCGGTAAGATGGAGATCAAGGCCTACCCCAGCGGCAACCTTCACGCCAAGGTTTATATCAGCCGATTCGGCGAGGACGACCGCGATTTCGGCCGGGTGATCACCGGTTCCAGCAACTTCTCCGAGGCGGGGCTCATCGCCAACCGGGAGTTCAACGTGGAGTTGAAAAACCGGGCGGACGTGGAATTCGCCCTGGCCCGATTCGAGGAGCTCTGGAAGGACGCGGTCGATCTCTCCCATGAGTACGTGGATACCATCCACGACAAGACTTGGCTCAACGACGAGATCACTCCCTACCACCTCTACCTGAAGTTCCTTTATGAGCACTTCCGGGAGGACATCAACCTCGACGAGGATTTTGAAACGTATCTTCCGGAAGGTTTCATGGACCTGGATTATCAGAAGCAGGCGGTGATTGCCGCGAAGAAGATCCTCGACGCTTACAACGGCGTCTTTCTCGCCGACGTGGTCGGCCTCGGTAAGACCTACATCTCCGCCATGCTCGCTCAGCAGCTTCGGGGCAAGATCCTGGTCATCTGCCCGCCGGTGCTGAAGGATTACTGGGAGGAGACCTTCTTCGAATTCGGCGTCCGCGGCTACAAGGTGGAGTCCCTGGGAAAGCTCGATCATGTCATCAAAGAAGGGGCAGCCAAGTTCGATTTCATCTTCATCGACGAGGCACACCGATTCCGCAACGAAGTGACACAGGGATACGAGAAGCTCCACCAGATTTGTTTCGGCAAGAAAGTGATTCTCGTTTCGGCCACGCCGCTCAACAACACCGTGGAGGACATCTACAGCCAGCTTAAGCTCTTCCAGATCCCCAAGAAGAGCACAATCCCCGGGGTTGCCGATCTGGAGAAGTTCTTCGCCGGTCTCAAAACCCGCCTGGACCGGTATGCCAAGACGGATCCCGGGTATGCGGAAGAGATCAAGGACGTCTCGCGGGACGTCCGGGAAAAGGTGCTCAAATACGTCATGGTCCGCCGCACCCGTTCAGAGGTCGTCAATTTTTTCAAAAACGACATAAGCAAACAGGGGCTCTCCTTCCCCGAGTTGGGCGATCCCCAGCGCCTGATCTACACCTTCGACGCCCGGCAGGAGCGGATCTTCAATGCCACCATCGAGCTTCTCAAGAAGTTCTGCTATGCCCGCTACACGCCCTTGCTCTACCTGAAGAAGCAGCTCGACCCTCTGGAGCTACAGTCTCAGCGCAACATCGGCGGATTCATGAAAGGCATCCTGGTCAAGCGCCTGGAGAGCAGCTTCCACGCCTTCGGCAACACGCTCAAGCGTTTCATCACGTCCTATGAGAAGTTCATTGCCATGATCGAACAGGGCAAGGTCTACATCAGCAAGCGGGTAAATGTGTACGACTTCTTGGAGGAGGACAACGAGGAGGCCCTGCTCAATCTGGTGGAACAGGACCGGGTGCAGAAATATACGGCAGACGAATTCACCGACGATTTCCTCACCCGGCTGAACGATGACCTGAATCTCCTGAAGGAGATCAAGCGAATCTGGATGGGGATCACCGGCGATCCCAAGATCGAGCAGTTCATCACCGATCTGCGGGGCCACGCCATTCTCAAGGGCAAGAAGCTCCTGGTCTTCACCGAATCGAAGGAGACAGGCGAGTACCTCTACCGCCGGCTGGAGCGGGAATTTCCCGGCGAGGCAATGTTCTTCTGCAGCACGGGAGGTTTCTACGACGGCGTGGAATTCGGGCCGGCGCCTGCGCGCGACCTCGTCAAGGACCACTTCGATCCGAACCGGAAACAGGGACGAAAGGATGGCATCCGCATCCTCGTCACCACCGACGTCCTGGCGGAGGGGATCAACCTCCACCGCTCCAACATCGTCATCAACTACGACCTCCCCTGGAACCCGACCCGCGTGCTCCAGCGGGTGGGTCGCGTCAACCGGGTCGGTGCCGCCCACGACAAGGTCCACGTGTTCAATTTCTTCCCCACCGCCCAGTCCGACCTGCACCTGGGACTGGAGGCCAGCGTCAAGGCCAAGATCCAGGCCTTCCACGACACCCTCGGTGAGGATTCCAAATACCTGACCGAAGAAGAGGAGGTCACCAGCCACGAGCTCTTCGGCGACCGGCTCTTCTCGCAACTGAACGACAGAAAGAACCTGGAGGGGGAGGACGAGGGCGAACGGTCGGAGCTGGAGTACCTGCAGAAGATCCGCGACATCCGCGACAACGATCCCGGCCTGTTCGAGAAGATCAAACGCCTGCCCAAGAAGGCCCGCTCCGGCCGTGCCTGGCCCTCCGGCGGGAAGGCCGAGCCCGACGCCGTGGTCACCTTCTTCCGCAAGGGCAAGCTCAAGAAGTTCTGCCTGGCCGGTGAAAGGGCCGTCCGGGAGCTCACCTTCTTCGAGGCTGCCGACTGCTTTGCCTGCGAACCCGACGCCAAACGCTTGCCGCTGCCGAAGGCCTTCTACCCGCTCCTGGAGAAGAACAAGCAGGAGTTCGACCTCCTCACCTCCGGCGAGACCCCGGAAAAGACAGGCCACGCCAGCAAGTCCAACGAGGCCTATCTCATGAAGAGGCTCAAGGCCAAGGAGATGAAGTACTTCCAGGGATTCACCGACGACGATGAAGATTTTCTCAAGGCGGTGCTCAAGGCCTTCGAGGACGGCGTCATTCCCAGGAACACGAGCAAACGCCTCAAGCAGGAGCTGGAGAAGGAAGCCCAGCCGCTCAAGTCGCTGGCCATCTTCCGAAACAACATCCCCCTTGCCCTGCTGACGGGCGGGCAGGCACCGCGGGGACGGGAGCTGAGCACCCGGGAGGTGATCCTCTCCGAATACCTGACCGGAGCAGGTAACACAGCCCCGAAAGTAATGGCAGACGTCTATCGTACTATTACTGAGGAAGAGGGCGGCCGTGACTGGCTCAAAGATTCCCGGCAAATGGAAAAAGTCATAACCGATGAAGTAAGCGATCCATGGGGCTCTTGATCGGCGGTGGCCGCCAGGATTGACGCAAAAGCGAAATGAAAATGATCCACAAAACGGAAGTGAGGCCATGAACAAAGAAGAGGCCAAAAGGCTCATCCGGGAGACCTTCCAAAACCACTTCGACGAAAGCCGCTTCCGCCTCTTTGCCAAGAACCTCTTCAACGACCTGGACGAATCCAAGGCCTTCGCCTACCAGGGGCAGTACATCCCCGACGCCTACAAGGACCATGTCCGCCAGTACAAGCGCCTCGGCAAATACACCGATCCGGACGAGGCCGCCCTGGACGTCCTGGTCGTCAACCTGAAGCGGGAGACGGCCCTCGACCGCGCCCGCACCATGCAGCGCAACTTCATCGCCTGGTACCTCAAGCACCGGGGCGAGAAGGATGCCGCCATCGTCGCATACCACACCGACGGTCTGGAGGATTGGCGCTTCTCCTACGTCCGGATGGACTACCGGACAGAGCGGGGGGAAACGGGAAAGGTCCGCGTCAAAACCGATCTGACACCGGCCCGCCGTTACTCTTTTCTTGTCGGTCAGAACGAAAACAGCCACACCGCGCAGACCCGTTTTCAACCATTGCTTGAGGATGACCGGCATAACCCAACCCTGGACCGGATCGAAGAAGCCTTCAACATCGAAACGGTCACTCAAGAATTTTTTGAAAAATACCGGCTGCTGTTCAATGAACTGAAGGAGGCCTTGGACAGCGTTGTAGCGCACAATGCCGCCGTCGCCGAAGACTTTGGAGAGAAAGGCGTCGATACGGTCAATTTTGCCAAAAAGACCCTGGGACAAATTGTTTTCCTGTACTTCCTGCAGAAAAAGGGTTGGTTCGGCGTCGCCAGGGACAAAGCCTGGGGCACAGGCCCCAAAAACTTCCTCCGACAGCTCTTCGAAGACCGGAAATACAACAACTTCTTCAACGACATTCTCGAACCGCTCTTCTACGAGGCCCTTGCCCGCGAGCGGGACCGGAATTATTACCGATTGTTCGACTGCAAAATTCCTTTCCTGAACGGCGGGCTCTTCGACCCGATCAACGAATATGATTGGGTTCATTGCGACATCCTCCTGCCGGATGCCCTGTTTTCCAATTGGGAGCGGACCGAGGAAGGGGACGTCGGGACAGGCATTCTCGACATCTTCGACCGTTACAATTTCACCGTCCGGGAGGATGAACCGCTGGAGCGGGAAGTCGCCGTGGACCCGGAGATGCTGGGAAAGGTCTTCGAGAACCTCCTGGAGGTCAAGGACCGGAAATCCAAAGGGACCTACTACACCCCCAGGGAAATCGTCCATTACATGTGCCGGGAGAGTCTGATCAGCCACCTGGACACGGAGCTTGCCGGCGCGGACAGCGACCTCTTCCTCCGTCGAGAGGATCTGGAATACCTGATCCGGTACGGGGAGCGGATCCGTGAGCATGATGCCCGGGTGCGTCGGGAAGGGAAAGAAACGCCGGATTACCCCTATCTCCTTCCCGCTCCGATCAGGGCCAAGGCGGACCTCATCGATGCGAAGCTGGCCGACATCCGCGTCTGCGATCCGGCCGTCGGCTCCGGGGCCTTTCTGGTCGGCATGATGGCGGAGATCGTCAAGGCCCGGCAAACCCTCTCCACATACATCGAGTCCAGGGAGCCCCGCGGCGCCTATCTCTTCAAACGTCAGGCCATCCAAAATTCGCTCTATGGAGTGGACATCGATCCGGGCGCGGTGGAGATCGCCAAGCTGCGTCTGTGGCTATCCCTCATCGTCGATGAAGAGGATATCCGCGAGATCAAACCCTTGCCGAACCTCGATTACAAGATCATGCAGGGCAACAGCCTCCTGGAGGAATACGAAGG
This sequence comes from Syntrophales bacterium, assembly GCA_035366835.1. Taxonomy (GTDB): domain Bacteria; phylum Desulfobacterota; class Syntrophia; order Syntrophales; family UBA6109; genus UBA6109. The sequence continues at coordinate 126,617 of DAOSIS010000001.1, forward strand.
GATCAAGCTCTTTGATGAGAAATTGATCGCGGACATCCCGGTGGATGAGACCGCGGCGTTAATCCTGGACGCCCAAAAAAGACAGGGCCTCCTCCAGAAGGAATATTTTCGTCTGCGGGCCGACGGCAAGCTTTCAACCATCAAACGGCAGGAACTGGAACTTCAACTGAAGGAAGTTGCCGCGCACCTGAAAAAGCTGGAAAAGAGGAGAGAAAAAATCGGAGAAGAGATCCCCCTGTTCGACTCCGAAGCCAAGAAGAAGGCTGACGAAATCAAGAAACTCCACAAGGATTTTTTTGAAACCTTTCAGAAATCCCGGAAAGATGCGATCAAAGCGCGCATTGAAGCGTTGGAGTGGGAACTGATCGAGGCGACGCTGAGGGAACAACATAAGCCGGACGCCCTGAAAGAGATCGGCATCTGGAAGAAAGCCAATATCCGGCCCTTCTTTCTCTGGAAATTCCACTTCGCCGAAGTCTTTCGGGAAAAACGAGGCTTCGACGTGGTCATCGCCAACCCGCCCTACGTGCGGCAGGAATCGATCAAGTCCTTCAAACCCCAGTTGAAGCAGTCCTTCGGCTGCTTCTATTGCGGCACCGCCGACCTGTATACCTATTTTTACAAACGCGGGATCGAGATCCTCAAACCCTCTGGCCACCTCTGCTTCATAGCGCCCAACAAGTTCATGCGCGCCGGCTACGGGGAGAAGACCCGTGCCCTCCTCGCCGGCGATGCCACGCCCGAAATCGTCATCGACTTCGGCGACCTCCCGATCTTCGACGCCACCACCTACCCGTCCATCCTGCTGATCGAAAAGGCCAAACCCGAGGCGGATGCAAAGACGCTGGTCGCCACCTTCACCGACCCCTCACAGTTGGAACGCCTGGACGAAACCCTGGCCGCCGTGGGTTTCAGTATGCCGATTGTGGCGCTCAAGCCGGGAGGCTGGACCCTGGAGCGCCCGAACGTCCTGGCCTTGATGGAGAAGCTCAGAAAGGCCGGCAAGCCCCTCGGTGAGTATGTGGAAGGAAGATTCTATCGGGGCGTCTTGACCGGCCTGAACGAGGCCTTCGTCATCGACGAGGCCACCCGGAAACACCTTATCGCCGAGGATCCCAAAAGCGACGACCTGATCAAGCCCTGGATCCGCGGGCGCGACATCCGGAAATGGAAGGCAGAGTGGGCGGGGTTGTATCTCATCACCATCGCCAGCAGCGCCAACCGAGACTGGCCTTGGTCGAAGGAGCGTTCCGCGGCAAAGGCTCGCTCGTTGTTTGCCAAGGTTTACCCGGCGATTCACAGGCATCTATCACTGTACGAAGACAAGCTCAAAATACGCGACGATCAGGGGAAATTCTGGTGGGAGTTAAGATCGTGCATCTACTGGGCGGAGTTCGAAAAACCGAAAATCATGTATGCGGAGATATCAACTGAAGGCAAATTTCTGTTTGAAGCCGATGGCTATTTTTCAGACACGACGACCTACATTATGGCAAGTAATTCGGAATACCTGCTTGGTGTTTTGAACTCAAGACTATTTACCTACATGTTTTCAAAGACAAGCTCCGAAATCAGCGGGGGATTCTTCCGTTGGAAGCGTCAATACATGGAGCTTCTCCCCATTTTCCCTGCCACCGCAGCACCGAAATCTCCTATCATCGAACGCGTCCGGAAAATCCTCGCTAATCCCGACAGCCCTGCCGTACCTCGCCTTGAATCCGAAATTGATGATCTGGTCTATAAGATATACGGATTGACAAAAGACGAAATAGCCCTTGTGGAGGGTAAATGAAAAAAGAGAAGCCTCCCGTCACGCTGCATGACATAGAAGAGGCCGTTTCAGAGCGGGAAGAATAACAACGCGCATAGCCTCTAACATTTTTTGCCCGGGAATCGCAAAAAATCGGAGGGATGAAGATGGCTGTTTCTCAGGAGACAAGAAAGGCTCTCTATGAGAGAGCAGGTGGCCAATGCGAATGCACGATGACGGTTTGTTCACATCACAAAGGACGGTGCCCCCACAAGCTGAATTCTGGATGGGAGGCGCACCACCGGACGGCGGGAGGACCGGACACGCTCAGCAATCTGATAGCCATGTGCGTAACGTGCCATAAGAACACGCGCACCTATGGGAGAGGGTAACGGAAAAACTCGACACGACTGTATTCATACGCCATTCCCGAGCTGGAATATTTTTCCCGGTTTTAGTCTTAGACGGTCAATTGCAGGGGGGTCGGTTGCAAGCCCCGAATCGTTCATGACGGAGAAGATATGATTTGGTCTGACCATGAAACTGACAGGGACTGCGTCGCACTTCTTTTCGGTCTACCCGATCTGAAAAACGCCCGCAATCTTTTTGAGAACAAATCAACTTGTTGTTGACAACAATTTGATTTGTGGTGTATGCATACACAGCGGATTACTTATGAAATATACACCCCTTCAAATCAGGGAGATAGTAAATATCTCCCAAGAAACTTTGCGTCACTGGCGGCGAGTTTTGCCGCCGCTAAAGGAGCAAAATGGCTATGCGCCTTGTTTTACGGCCGGCGATGCCTTGGCGCTTAAGATTGTCAAAGAAATCGTCGAAACGCTCCAAGTGCGCGTTCAGGCTCTTCAACCTTTAGCGAATGAGCTTTTCAACATCTGTCGAGGGATAAACTGGCCGCGTTTAGAACAGCAATGCCTGATCATTCGATTCGCTGATCAGAGCATAGAAGCTTGCCAAAGTTCCGCAATATTAAAAGATGCGGAGGCCGGTGCGATGGTCGTGGTTGCATTCAGGCCTCACATTGAGGGGCTACGTAGCCGCTTAACGGAGAGCGACGGTCAATATCAGTATGAAATGCCGTTCCCACCGGTGGGGCTTAAAAAAGCGTCAATCGCATAATTAATTAGCCCGTGCATGTTGTGATGCATTGTTTACGCGTAAACAGATAGTTATAAAAGGGTGGTGGTCATGAACGCCTTGCAAATCATTGAAAATGAATTCGCGCAAATTGGCTATTCCCGTAGTGGAATGATCCGGGATTATACTTTTGCCGATGTTCTTACACCGTCAGGACAGCAGCGCAGTGTCGATCTTGCGGCTTTTACGCAAACCCCTGCCTCCTACCGTACGGCCGCTTTTGGTGTGATTCGGGAGGATGACCCTGATATTTCCCAGGCGCTAATGGGTTATAGGGCTTTAGGCGCGCCACTCATGCTGTCCATCTCCGAAAAGCGAGTAACTGTCTGGCAGGTTCGTTCAATGGGAAAGCCACGCCGCATTGATGAATATAGTCTGGATCAAATACCGGCATTGTTTGCAAAACAATCCGGGCAGTGGAAACCCGACGCAATCCACCGTGCCAAATCAATCGGAGCGTTCGATCTAAGTTATCAGTTGGATTTTGTCGATGTTGGCTTATTACCAGCGATTGAGGGAGAAATTCATGTTAAGCTGGATAGATTACTTCAAGAGGTTATTCTAGGCCTTCACGATTTGTTGAAAAAACCAAAAAAACAAATAATTGACTATCGTACGTTGTTCCAAGGCACTTTTAGACTGCTTGCCGCCAAAATTCTTCTGGATTGCAAACACAAAAAAACGCAAGGATGGGATTCTTCAGACATTGGCTCAATTCTGACAGGCATTGCGGACTATTACCAACTGGACACTTTGCATTTGCTGGGTGATGTGACCACAATAAAAGCATTTGCCAATGCATGGCAACAACTGATGGGAGCAATCAGTTTTCGCAACATATCCGCCGATGATCTTGCATTTGTCTATGAAAATACGCTCGTTACACCTGAAACGAGAAAAATTTTCGGCACCCACAGCACACCACGCCAAGTAGCAGAATATATCGTGAGAATGATCGGTCTCAACCGGATCAACCATGATTCACTGCGAGTCTATGAACCATTTTCCGGTGCCGGTGTCTTTCTGGTTTCGGCAATTCGGTATATTCGCGGGCTTTTGCCCAGCGATTGGAGTGATCGGCAACGCCACAAATTTCTCATCGAGCGGATTCAAGGAAGCGAGATCGATCCATTCGCCTGCGAAGTTGCCATGCTTTCTTTAATACTGGCGGACTATCCCAATGCCAATGGCTGGCATATAAAAGAAGAAGATCTTTTCATGGACAGAATTCTTTCTGAAAAAGCAGCGCAGAACAATATAATCCTCTGCAATCCGCCATTTGAAGATTTCACTCAGGAGGAACGAACTACTTATCAATCGTTTGCATCCCGATCAATCCACAAGCCTATTGCTATTTTGGCCACGATACTTGACTCCGTACCTGATGCCATCGGTTTTGTGCTGCCCCGGGGATTTATCCTGGATCGTCAATATGCCGACATCCGCCAAGAGATAGAAAAAAATTATGAAACGATAGAAATCGTCTCCCTTCCGGACCGTATTTTTCAAGCCTCCAGTATCGAATCCTCACTCCTGGTTGCCAAAGATAGAAGGCGAATCAAGGCGACAGGAAGGACCAAACTTATTTCCACAACCGTGAACGATGCCGACAGAACCGGATTTCTCTCTGTCGGTAAAATATCTTCGCGTAGCAGCGACGAAAGACCGGTCATTGCCGAAACACTGGGGCAATTATGGCTGGTTGATCTTAAAGATTTGTGGGATTATTTGTCAACCTATCCGACGCTTGGGAGCGTAGTTGAGATTCATCGCGGTCTCGAATGGAACTATCCGCAGTCACAAGCGATCAGTCACGAAAAGAGACCAGGATATAGAGAAGGCTTGCTGACCAGCACAGGAGGGATATCTCAGTATCATATTTCCAACACAATCTACTTAGACTGCAACGACAGCTCAAAACGAGGTAACGCGGTCCAATACCCCTGGCACGAGCCAAAAGTCATTGCAAATGCTTTTCGATTGACTCGGGGTCCATGGCGAATCGCTGCTTGTCCCGATCTGACAGGGTTGGTTTGCTCGCAGCAATTCTTTGGAATATGGCCTTTAAGGAGCGCCCCTGTTGACTTAAATACCATATCTGCTTTTTTGAATAGCCCGCTGGCTAATGCTTTCTTATCAGTTCATACTCCAACGAAGGGATTCCGTGTCGGGGTGCTTAAGAAGCTGCCCATTCCATTAGAAATGGATACGGCACTGATTTCTAATTTTGTTGGCAAGTATCAGGAAGCTCTTGCACAGCTGCCGATTGAAAAAGTAGAGAGAGACTTTGAACTCAATAAATTACTGATTGAAATCGATGCAGCTGTACTTCAAGCATATGACCTGCCTCCACGCCTTGAAAGACATTTATTAGATTATTTTCGTGGGTATGAACGCCCCGTAATGCACCCATTTGCCGGATGGCTTCCCGAAGATTACTCTCCTTTTATTCCGCTGCATGAATATCTTGACAAAGAATATAAAAAGGTTACCGGACGCTGGGTTCGAGACGTTTTTAAACCCCTGACACCACTGGAAGCTAAATTACTGCAAGACTATCTGGATTAATGACATGCCATTAGACGGTTATTTACTCGACACATGTTTGCTATCGGCGCTTCTTGATCCGACAAAAACGAACCATGCTGCTGTTTGTAGTGCCGTCGATAATCTGGAGGAAGCCGCACCAAAATATGTTTCTGTAATTACATTTGCCGAGCTGCGGTTTGGCATTAGACTTGCGGCCTTACGCGGGGATAAGAAGACGGAAAGACTTGATAAAATTGTTCATGCCGCAAAAACGCACCCCCCTCTCAATGTAACAAAGCATACTGCGGAAGAATATGGTTTCATCAAAGCTGAGCTTGCCAACAAATATTTAGATAAAGCCTTGCGGAGAGATGGTCGGCCTCGATGGATTGAGGAATGGGTTGATAAGGCCACCGGCCAAAAATTGCAGATTGACGAAAATGACCTTTGGTTATGCGCACAGGCAAAAGAACGGAACCTGATACTTTTAACGGCGGAAAATAAAATCAACCGCATCAAAGCTGTCGTTTCAGAAATACGAATTGAGACGATATAGTTCATTGCCATTAGAGGCTCTAAAAAGCAGCGACCGCCCTTTCAGGCGGTCCCCCAATCTCCATCTACCTCCGTTGGTAGATGAGTCGGCCACTTTATGAACCACTGAGGAGCCTCTCGTCAAGAAATACTTACAGAGTCGTGTACGACGACCTTCCGGAACAAATCTGAAAACCTTTCATCCCTGAAGACAACAGTTTGGTAAACAACGACGGCATAGCCAAACCCAGGGGAGCCGCTACGAGCGGCTCTGTTCAGAATAAGGATGGGAAGCTTACGGCAGGACTTTATCTTGCAGGGGATGCGATACACAGGATTGCACTTATCAACCTGGCAGGCGATTCACCCTGTGCCCCACATTGGCGATAAGCCGGGTGATCGTGGCCACGGCATTGGGCTGCTTGAAGGCCCGGTAAGCGATCTCCATCATCCGATAGTAATCCTTCGTGAACCGATTGTAGCCCGTCTGGAGCTCTTCGACGGTCATTGTTCTTCGGCCTCACGATGACCGTGCCGCCCGTGTACTTGGAGTAGTCGGTGCAGATAATCCGGCTCTCCCTCTCGAACTTCCGATAGAACTCGGTCCCCGGATAGGGGATCAGGAAGGTCATGGACAAACTGCTCTATGGCACCTGAAGCAATCATCGAGCAAACAGTGAATCAAAGAAGCATGTTTGCATCATTGTTTGCTTCACATTGTCCCAACGTTATGGTCCCATGAGCGCCGCGTCGGTCAAGAATATCGAGGCCTCCGTCAAGAATCGGCTCCTGGCCGCGGCCAGGCAAAGCGGAAAGCCGTTCCAGACGTTACTCACCCACTACGGTCGGGCCGGTTTCTTTTCCGGCTGTCCCTCTCACCTCTGAAAGAAAAGTTCATCCTCAAGGGCGGCCTGCTGCTGGTGGGCATGGAGGCAACGGGCTATAAAGGGGTTTTATAACTCCAGGAGTTTCTCCGGGCCGTCGAAAAGAAAATCGGGTCTGGCCGCGGCCAGGCGTTCGCGGGAGTGCCAGCCCCAGGTGACGGCGACGGCGCGGATGCCGGCGGCCCTGGCCTCGCGGATGTCGCCCACCGTGTCGCACACGTAGGAAACCTCTTCCGGTCTCGCCCCATAGAGTTCCAGCGCCCGACCGAATTTCTCCGTCTTGCTGAAGCCCGCCTCGGACCCGAAAACCCGGTCGAAACACCCGTCCCACCCGAAGCGCGCCAGCGCCCGCTCGATCGTCCGGCCGGCATTGGAGGACAGGACCGCCAGCAGCCGCCTCTCGTGCAGCGCCTGCAGCACCGGCGTCATCGCCGCGTGCGGCCGGATCTCCGCATGGTCTTCGGGCGTCATCCGGAGGGACCGGGCGAAGACCTTGACGTCAACGCCCTTCCGCGCCAGGGACTCGTAGAAGTTCCCGTCGAACAGGTCGAGGAAGTCCTCGCGGCTCTCCACGAGCGGGCTCCCGATCCGCTCGAGCGCCCTCTTCACCACCCGTTCGTAGACCGCGAGCGACTCGACGAGAACGCCGTCGAAATCAAAGAGGAGAAGGCCCTTCGCCGCCCTCCCCCGTTTCGGGCAGGCGGCGGCGTCAGCGGACATGGCAGGCCACCCGGGAGCCGTTCGGCCGTCCCGTGAGCGGCGGCTCCTCCTTGTCGCAGATGTCGATCCGCAGGGGGCAGCGCGTGTGAAACCGGCAGCCGGGGGGCGGATGGATGGGGCTGGGCACGTCGCCTTTCAAAATGATGCGCTTTCCCCTGGTTTCCGGATCCACGCTGGGCGAGGCGGAGAAAAGCGCCTCCGAATAGGGGTGGACCTGTTCCCGGCAGAGGACCTCGCTCCGGGCGATCTCCATGATCTTCCCCAGGTACATCACGATCACCCTGTCGGCGATATACTCGATGAGATTGAGATCGTGCGAGATGAAGAGATAAGTCAGCCCCAGGCGCTCCTGGAGATCCTGGAGGAGATTCACGATCTGGGCCTGGATGGACACGTCGAGGCTGGAGACGGGCTCGTCGGCGACGACGAGACTGGGATTCAAGGCCAGGGCGCGGGCGATCCCGATCCGCTGGCGCTGCCCGCCGCTGAACTGGTGCGGGTACAGGAAACGCTGTTCGGGGCGCAGCCCGACCGTTTCCAGCAGGCGGATCACCCTCTCGTCACGCTCCGTGCCGTCGGCGATGCCGTGGATGGCGAGCGGTTCGCCCACGATCGAATCCACCCGCTTGCGGGGATTCAGGGAAGAGTAGGGATCCTGGAAGATGATCTGGACGTTCCGCCGCAGTTTTTGCAGTTCACTGGCCTTCAGGGCGAAGATATCCGTCCCCTCGATGCGGATGCTTCCCCCGTCCGGTTCTTCGAGACGGAGCAGCAGCCTTCCCAACGTGGACTTTCCGCAGCCCGACTCTCCGACCAGGCCGAGGGTCTCGCCCTTCGCGATGGAGAAATCCACGCCGTCGAGGGCGGTCACGGCCGCCGCCTTCCGAAAGAGCCCCCCGCGGACGGGATAGGCTTTCTTCAGTCCGCGCACGACAACGAATTCTTCAGCGGTCATCTCTTGCCACGCTCCGCAACCTCATGGGTCCCGATATCGTACACGGTTCGACGGGCCGGGAGGTCGCCCGCCCCGCGGCTGTTTCCGGTCCCGCCTTCATCGAAGGCCCGGCGGGAGGGGGTGTTTCTTTCGCAGACGCCGCTCATTCGAGCCAACATCGCACCCAATGCCCCGCCTCGACCTCGGCCAGGTCCGGCATCCGCTCGCGGCACTTCGCACCGGCCTTGGGGCAGCGGTCCGCGAAGCTGCATCCTTCCGGCAGGGCCAGGAGATCCGGCACGACGCCCCGGATCGTCCGAAGCCGCTCCCTGGGGGCGTCGCCGCCGCAGGCCCGGGGAAGAGAGGCGAAAAGACCGGCCGTGTAGGGATGCCTGGGGTTCTTGAACAGCCGGGCGACGTCGGCGCGTTCGACGATGCGGCCCGCATACATCACCGCGACGGACTGGCCCACCTCTGCGACGACGCCCAGGTTGTGCGTGATAAGCAGCACCGCCGATCCCATCTGCTCCTTGAGGCGGCCGATCAGGTCAAGGATCTGGGCCTGGATGGTTACATCGAGGGCCGTCGTCGGCTCGTCGGCGATCAGGAGGCGCGGCCGGCAGGACAGGGCCATCGCGATCATGACGCGCTGGCGCATTCCGCCGCTCATCTGATGGGGATACTCGTTGACGCGGGTTTCCGGCGAGGGGATGCCGACGAGCCGGAGCATCTCGCCGGCCAGCTTCCAGGCCTCCGTCCGCGGCAGCTTCTGGTGCAGCTCCACCGCCTCGGCGATCTGCTCGCCGATCCTCAGGACCGGATTGAGCGACGTCATCGGTTCCTGAAAGACCATGGAGATCCGGTTCCCCCGTATCTCCCGCATCTCCGGCTCCGTCGCCGCGACGAGGTCCCTGCCGTCGAAGAGGATCTCGCCTTCCACGATGCGCCCCTGGGGCTCGGGCACGAGCCGCATGATCGAAAGGGCCGTCATCGACTTGCCGCATCCGGATTCCCCGACAAGGCACATCGTCTCGCCTTCGCGGATGGTGACGTCGACGCCGTCCACCGCCTTGACGACGCCCTTGTCCGTGAAGAAGTGCGTCTTCAGGCCCCGTATGTCGAGGAGGGCGTTCGTCATCGGGAGGGCCCCCGTTTGCAGAGATCGCGCAGGGCGCCCTTGAAGGGTTTCCGCGCAACGCCCGCTTCCGTGATGAGGGTCGTGACGAGCGCGGCGGGCGTGACGTCGAACGCGGGGTTGTAGACGCAGACGCCCTCCGGGGCGATGCGGCTCCCCCGCAGGCAGAGGATCTCATCGGGATTGCGCTCCTCGATGGGAATCTCGTCGCCCGACCTGAGGGAAAGATCGATCGTGGACAAAGGGGCGGCCACGTAGAACGGAATCCCGTGGGCGCGGGCCAGGACGGCCAGGGAATAGGTGCCGATCTTGTTCGCGGCGTCTCCGTTGGCCGCGATCCGGTCGGCCCCCACGATCACGAGATGAACCCTGCCCTGCTTCATCAGGCTCCCGGCCATGTTGTCGGCGATGAGCGTGAAGGGGATGCCCTCCTTGCAGAGCTCCCAGGCGGTCAAACGCGCCCCCTGCAGGACCGGCCGCGTCTCGTCGACGAAAACGGAAATCTTCTTGCCCTCCTCACGGGCGGCGCGGATCACACCCAGCGCCGTGCCATAGCCGCCGGTGGCGAGCGCCCCCGCGTTGCAGTGGGTGAGAACCGTGTCGCCGTCCCGGAGGAAAGGACTGCCGAACCGCCCCATGCGCCGGTTCGCCGCCACATCCTCCTCCAGGATCGCGAGGGCCTCGGCCAGCAGCGCATCGCCGCTGCCGTCCGCTCCCTCCGCGGCCGAGGCGGCGAAGCGGCGCTCCATCCGCTCGATCGCCCAGAAGAGGTTCCGCGCCGTGGGGCGGCTGCGCGCGAAATCTGCGCAGATCCCGCGAAACGCCAGGCGGGCCTTCCCGGCCGGCAGCCGGCCGAGGCGGCGAACCCCCAGGGCGATGCCCAGGGCCGCGGCGATGCCGATCGCGGGCGCCCCGCGGACCGTCAGGTTCCTGATGGCCTCGACGACCTCGCCGTATTCGCGGCAGCGGATCTCCCGCTCCTCATGCGGCAGGGCGTTCTGGTCGAGCAGGACGACCGTTTCGTCCCGCCATCCGACTGGACGGATTTCCATTGCCTTGATCGATCCTCGTCCGAAAGAAAATCGCTTCCTGTCCGAACTTGACCCGCACCCGGCGGGTCTCGGCCGAGCCGTTATCACCCACCGCCGCCACCGCCGCTGCTGTCAGCGGCAGCCGCGGCATCGTTCGCCGCCGCGACGCCGACGGCATTCCCCATCGTTCCGACATCGAACGACGCCTCGGCGTCGTCTCCGGAAGGCGCCTCCAGCAGCGCAGCGGCGCAGGGACCGGTCGGGTCTTCCTTCAGGCACTTCTGAAAGATCGCGATCGCCTTGTCCCATTCGCCCCGGTCCTGCGCGTCGAGGCCCTCACCGTAGTAGATAAGCCCCGGATAGGACTGCGACGCATAGCGCCCGATCGTCGCCTCTTCCTCCTTGGAGAGCTGGACTCCCATGTCCTTCAGGATTCCGAAGGCGACGGCCTTCTCGATCTTGAAGAATTCCTTCACGAGCCCGTTTGCGTCCTGCCGTCCGACCTCGCCTCCCGTCGGCACGTTCATCAGCAGGCGCTTGACGTCCACCTTGTCTCCCTCGCCGATCATGTTGCCCGTCACGACCTTCCCCGCACCCAGAAGGCGGCCGACCCGCGGCGCCGTCCCGTCGTCGACGAGGCCGCTCGTGCCCAACTGCATTTCCTCCAAGAGCTTTTGGAGCCGGATGCGCTCCACGACCTTCAGCGATTTCGTCTTGCTCAGGTCCGTGATCAGCATCGCCGCCATCGCCTTCTGCAGGGGTTTGGATTGCTGGGTCAGCCCCTTGTCGCTGAAATAGGTCACGGCCAGCGCGTTGGGTTCTCCGGGGGCGGCCTGCAGCAGGGCTTCCTGTTTCACCGCCTCCTTCGCCTTCTTGGCCGCGTCGCGGTACAGCGCCAGCGTAATCTGCCTGCGGATCACGGCGGAAAGGTTGCTGGCCGGCTCCTTTTCCACGTAAGGACGCCAGAGCTGCACGGCCTTGTCGTATTGCTCGTTCATGTTGTAGGCCACCCCGAGGTTGACGCCCGCGACCTTATCTTCCGGGGCAAGACGATGGGCCTTCTCCAGGACCGCCACCGCCTCCGGCGTCTTCTTCATGCGCAGATAGGTCTCTCCGAGGCCCTTCAGGGCCTCCACGTTGTTCTCGTTCTTCTTCAGCACTTCCCGGAAGAGCGAGATGGACTCTTCATAGCGGCCCTCCTGCATGGCCCTCGTCGCCTTCACGTGGGTCAGCATGGTCTGGCAACCGGCCAGAAACGCGATCGCCAGAAACGCCGCGCCGATATACCAGGTGATTTTTCTCGCCATAACTCCTCCCTTCTCCGAAAATCCTCTTATTTCCCTGCCGCGAGCAGATCCGCCGCCAAACCTTCCGCCAGCGACGACCTGTCACCGGCCTTGCCCTCCGCACGGACGGCGGCGACGACTTCGCCCGTTTCGGTCTTGACCAGACGGACATGCACCCGGATCCTGCCCTCGAAGAGGAGAAACGATCCCAGGACGAGGCCGTCCGCACCGGCGATCTCGCACGCCTTCCGGGCCGTCCCTCCGCCGCCCTGTCCTCCCGCGCCCGATGCGAGTTCCCGGAGAATGGCGCCGAGGCGCTTCCGGTCGATGATCTCGACGTTCCGGCCTCCGGAAAAGCCCTTCGTCAGGCACGCGGCCATCTCCTCGCCCCATCTTCCGGGGCCGGAACGTTCGCCGAGGTCCTCGAGGGGAAAGACGGCGAGCCGTTGCGGCCGCCCTCCGCCGGCAGACCCGGCCATCCCGGCGCCCGCGCCGGTCGCGCTGCGACTGCCCGCTTTTTCTTCAGTCCCGGGTGCTATCGCACGGAACCCTTCGACGATCCTGGCGGCGAGGGTCTGTTCGAGGCTGAAAAAATCCTTCGTTTCCCCCGACGCCTCCCCGGCTCCCAGGATGCTCCCCGTCTCCGCGTCGGCAATCCGCGCGTCGATCCTCACCGTCTCCCCGACGGCGGAAAAGCTTCCCAGGACGAGCGCCCGTACCCCGAGGATCCTGCCCAGTTCCTGTGCGGACTTGGCCTCCACGAGGCCCGATGCACTCAGATTCAGTTCGGACAGGACCGCTTCCATGCGCGTGCGTTCGACGGGGCGGAGCCTCTGCTCCCTGCTCAGATCGGCGACAAGGGCATCGGCGATGCCCTTGCGGAAGGGTTCGAGCCGCTCGCGGTCGCTCACGGACTCGTTATCGAAAGGCAGGACGGCGATCCGGATGCCGGGCCGAAAATCCGGGCGGTCTTCACCCCCCAGCGCCGCCGGCATGCACAGACCGGCGGCAAGAAGAATCGGCAAGACGAAACGAAGCCATGGCCCTGCGGAATCCCGGGATGCGAAGGAGGTTCTCGACCGGCCGGGTCCGCGTGTCTGATGGCGCATAAGTCGGCGGGATCGTTGAAACGCTGCGGCGACAACAGCGATCCCTCTCGTGTGTTGTCCCGTTCCCCTGCCGGGCACGGCAGGGATTCCATATTTTCCGGCCTCCCGGCAGCAGGGGGCATTCCCGGAATCCGGGCTTCATCGCCGCGGGGACTGCCGTTCTCATGACCCCCGTCACCCGGCCAGCATCTTCTTGAGCAGGTCGTTGACCAGCTTCGGGTTGGCCTTGCCCTGGGTCGCCTTCATGACTTGGCCGACGAAGAAGCCGAAAACCTTGTCCTTGCCGGATCGGTACTGGGCCAGTTGGGCGGGGTTCGCCTCGATGACCTTCCGGATCGCATCGGCGACGGCGCCCTCGTCGGTGATCTGGACGAGGCCTTTTTCCTCGATGACGGCCTTCGGCGGCTTGCCGGTCCTGTACATCTCCTCGACCACGTCCTTCGCGATCTTGCCGCTGATGGTGCCGTCCTCGATGAAACGGATCATCGCCGCCAGCGATTCCGGCTTCACGGGACAGTCGCGGATGTCCCGCTTCTCTTCGTTGAGGAGGCGCAGGACGTCGCCCATCACCCAGTTGGCGGCGATCTTCGGCAGGCCGCAGAGGCGGACGACCTCCTCGTAATAGTCGGCCAGCGCGCGGCTCGCCGTCAGGACCCCGGCGTCGTAAGGCGGGATCGCGTAATCGCGGATGAAGCGTTCGCGCTTTTCCAGGGGAAGCTCCGGGAGCGCGCTGCGGATCTCCTTCACCCAGGCCTCGTCCACGGCGACCGGCACGAGGTCCGGATCGGGGAAATACCGGTAATCGTGGGCCTCCTCCTTGCCGCGCATGGCGAACGTAGCGCCCTGGCCGTCGTCCCAGAGCCGCGTCTCCTGGACGATCGCACCGCCGCTCTCCAGGATGTACTGCTGGCGCTTGATCTCGTACTCCAGCGCCCGCTGGACGTTGCGGAAGGAGTTCATGTTCTTGAGTTCGGCCCGCGTCCCGAAGGCCTCCCGGCCCCGCGGGCGCAGGGAAACGTTGGCGTCGCAGCGGAAGCTCCCCTCCTCCATGTTGCCGTCGCAGATTTCGAGGTAGACCAGGATCTCGTGCAGACGCCGGAGATAGGCCGAGGCCTCCTCGGCGCTGCGGATGTCGGGGGCGCTCACGATCTCGATCAGGGGAACGCCGGTCCGGTTGAGATCGACGTAGCTCCAGGGATTGTGCTCGTCATGGAGGAGTTTCCCGGCATCCTCCTCCATGTGGATGCGGACGATGCCGATCCTCTTCTTCCCGCCGTCGAACTCGACGTCGATGTGGCCGTCCTCCGCAAGCGGCAGGGCGTACTGGGAGATCTGGTAGCCCTTGGGGAGGTCGGGATAGAAGTAATTCTTCCGTGCAAAGACGTTCTCCGCGTTGACGCGGCAATTCGTGGCGATCGCCATCCGGATCGCGAATTCGACGACCTTCCTGTTGAGGACGGGCAGGACGCCGGGCAGGCCCAGGCAGACCGGGCAGGCGGCGCTGTTGGGAGCGGCCCCGAATTTCGTCGAGCAGCCGCAGAAGATCTTGGTGTTCGTGAGCAGCTGGGCGTGCACTTCCAGGCCGATGACGGGTTCGAATTCCATTACAGCTTCGGTTTCCTCCTGGGGATATTGGCGCCTTTTTCGAATGCGGCTGCGATCTGCAGCAGTTTTCCCTCCGCGAAGTGTCCGGCGAGGAACTGAACGCCGATGGGCAGGCCCTCCGACGAATATCCGCAGGGGACGGAGATGCCCGGGATGCCTGCCATGTTCGCGGAAATCGTGCAGATGTCCGACAGGTACATCTGCAGGGGGTCGGCCGTCTTCTCGCCGATTCGGAACGCCGGGGTGGGTGTGGTCGGGGTGAGGAGCGCATCGCAGGACCGGAAGACCTCGTCGAAGTCGTTGCGGACGAGCGCGCGGACCTGGGAGGCCTTCTTGTAGTAGGCGTCATAGTACCCCGACGACAGGGCGTAGGTGCCCAGCATGATCCGGCGTTTCACCTCGGGCCCGAAACCCTCGGACCGGCTCTTCTTGTACATCTCCAGCAGATCCGCCGCGCCCTCGGCGCGGTAGCCGTATTTCACGCCGTCGTAGCGGGCGAGGTTCGAACTGGCCTCCGCCGGCGCGATGATGTAGTACACGGACAGACAGTGCTCCGTATGGGGAAGCGATACGTCGACGCACCGGGCCCCCAGCGACTCGACGACGCGGATCGCCCCGCGGACGCACGCCAGCACCTCCGGGTCGATCCCCGCAACGAAGTACTCCCGCGGAATCCCCACGGTCCATCCCTCGATCCCGCGGCCGAGGAAGCCCCGGTAATCGGGCACCTCTTCGGGCACGGACGTGGATTCCCGGGGATCGTAGCCGGCAATCGCATTCATAAGGATCGCGCAGTCCTCGACATCCTTCGTGAAGGGTCCGATCTGGTCGAGCGAAGAGGCAAAGGCGATCAGGCCGAAGCGGGACACCCGTCCGTAGGTCGGCTTCATTCCCACGACGCCGCACAGGGACGCCGGCTGCCGGATCGAACCCCCTGTATCGGATCCCAGGGAGGCGATGCACAGATCCGCGGCGACGGCTGCGGCCGATCCGCCGCTGGAGCCGCCGGGGATCCTGTCCAGGTCCCAGGGGTTGCGGGTGACGCCGAAGGCGGAGTTCTCCGTGGACGACCCCATGGCGAATTCGTCCATGTTCGTCTTGCCCGTGAAGACCGCGCCGGCGGCGCGGAGCTTCTCCACGACCGCGGCGTCATAGGGAGGCACGAAGTTCTGCAGGATGCGCGACCCGCAGGTGGTGGGAAAGCCCTTGGTGCAGTAAATGTCCTTGAGCGCGATGGGAATCCCGGCCAGGGGGGGAGGATCGCCCCGCCGGATCGCCTCGTCCGCCGCCGCCGCCGCGGCCATGGCCGGCTCCCGCATCAGCGCGATGTAGGCGTGGACGCGCGGTTCGACGGCCTCGATCCGCGCGAAGACGGAACGGCAGATCTCGACGGCCGTGGTCTCGCCGTCGCGCAGCAGCCGCTGCAGCTCGTGAATGGTCCGTTCGTAGAGTTCCATGTCCGCAGCCACCTATTCGATCACTCTCGGGACACGGAAGAAATCCCCGCGCCGGTCCGGCGCGTTGGCGAGCGCGGCATCCGCGGACAGCGACGCCTGGACGGTGTCGTCGCGGAAGGCATTCTTCCGGACGATGGCATGTGTCATGGGAGGGATGCCGGCCGTATCGACCGCACTGAGCTTCTCCATGTACAGCAGAATATCGTTGAGCTGCGAGGTGAAGGTTTCGATCTCCGCCTCGCCGAAGGACAGTCTCGCGAGATGGGCAACGTAGGCCACCTCATCCTTGGTGATTTTCACAAAAATCCTCCTTCAGGCATGGCCGAATACCGGCCAGTATGGCTTGATCCCGTCGATCACGCGCTGGATCAACGGGTCGATCTTCGGATCGGCCGCCGCTTCCAGGCGCTGCAGTTCTTCCTCCGAGGCCTCGGTATCGCCGCGCATCTCCTGCAGGACCGCCTTGACGGAATCCGTCAACCCCATGACGTGGTAGCCTCCCTCCAGGGTGGCGACCAGTTTGCCGCCGCAGCATTCGTCCGCAAGGGAAAGGAGGATACGCGTCAGTTGCGCAAAGCCTTCCGGCGTCACCCGCATGTTCCCCAGCGGATCGTTGTAGTAGATGTCGAACCCCGCGGACAGAAGCACCAGCTGCGGCCGGAACGATCGTGCCAGCGGAACGAGAATCCGGCGGTACATCTTCACATACTGGGCATCATCGGCACCGGAGCGGATGGGAACGTTGACGGTGTATCCCGTCCCCTCCCCGCGGCCGATCTCCTCCACGGCACCCGTGCCCGGATAGGCCGGATACTGATGGGAGGAGAAATACAGCACGCGGCGGTCTTCGTAAAAAGTCCGCTGGGTGCCGTTGCCGTGGTGGAGGTCCCAGTCCACGATCAGCACGCGGTCCAGTCCGTATTTCTGCAGCGCGTATCTGGCGCCGATGGCCACATTGTTGAGCAGGCAGAAGCCCGCCGCATCGCTTTCCCCGGCATGGTGCCCCGGGGGGCGGACCAGCGCGAAGGCGTTGTCCACCTCTCCGGTCATGACGGCTTCGATGGCCCTCAGCAGACCTCCCACGGCCAGGCGGGCCACCTCGTAGGACTCTTCCGTCGCGACGGTGTCCGGGTCCAGAGGGACGTATTTCTGACCCGCCGTCGCCTGCAGGCGCCGGATATAGGCGGGGCAATGGTTCAGGGCCAGTTCCTCGTCCGTCGCCTGCCGCGGTTCGATCTCGGTGAATTTCCAGGACTGCTGCGGATTGTCGAGCATTTCATAGATGGACGACAGCCGCTGCGGCGTCTCCGGATGCGAGAATTCGTTCCCGTGACGCAGGTAGCGCTTGTCTTTGATGATTCCCGTCTTGCGAGTCATCAGAAGGCCCTCCGCGGAACCCCTGTAATGTGAACGAACCGGAGGCCGCTTCTACCACAAAAAAAGCCAAAAAGCAAAGAATGATGGGATGATCCGCGCTCCGAAAAAACATTGACAAACCTTTTGCTCTGCGACTATAGACGCCACAGTCTACCGTCTGTACCAGAGGAGTGTCTCCATGTTCGGCATCGGCATGCCGGAGTTGATCGTGATCGCCGTCGTCGCGCTGCTCGTCGTCGGCCCCAAGAAGCTTCCGGATCTCGCGAAGTCGCTCGGCAAGGGATTTACCGAGTTCCGCAAGGCCGTCGACGGCGTTTCCGATTCCGTCAAGGAAACGATCAAGGCGGACGAATTGAAACAAGAAGTCGACAGCGTGAAAGACTCCCTGCTGTACAAGAAGAACGGAGAAAACGGCGGGGAGACACCGACCCCTCCTGCTGAAAAGGGTACGCCGGACAGCCAACCCAAGTAGACATCCCGAAAAACCGCCGCGCCTTGTTTGAAGAAGCATTGCCGGGGAACACGCTCGAAGACAGGCATCGCTGACAGGAACATGGAGTCCATCGAAGAAAAATCACCCTTTACCGCCCACCTGGAGGAGCTCAAGCAACGCCTGGTCCGTTGCCTGATCGCCATCGGCATCGGCTTCCTGGGCTGTTACTATTTCAAGGACCCGCTGTTCCGGATCATCACAAAACCGCTTTATGAAGTCCTTCCGGAGGGCAGCCACATGATCTTCACGGGGCTGCCGGAAGCCTTCTTCATCTACATGAAAATCGCCTTCTTCGCATCGTTGTTTTTTACCGCGCCTTACACCTTCTTCGAGATCTGGCGCTTCGTCTCCCCCGGCCTCTACGCCACGGAGAAGAAATACGTTCTTCCCTTCGTGTTCTCCTCGACGCTTCTGTTCGTCGGCGGAGTGCTGTTCGGATATTTCCTCGCCCTGCCTCCCGCCTTCGGGTTCTTTGTCGAATTCTCCACGGACTTTCTGAAGCCGATGATCTCCTTCCGGGAATACCTGAACTTCACGCTCAAATTCCTGCTGGCCTTCGGCGTCTGCTTCGAACTGCCCGTCTTCATCTTCTTCCTGACGAAAGTGGGTGTCGTCACGCCGGCGCTGCTGTCGAAGAAACGGCGCTACGCCATCCTCATCATCTTCATCACCGCCGCCGTGCTCACGCCCTCTCCGGACGCCTTCAGCCAGATCATCCTGGCGCTCCCCTTGATGTTCCTGTACGAAGTCAGTATATTCGTGTCCAAGTTCGCCTTGCGGACGCGGCGTGAGCAGGACGGGCCAGGGGACAAAGGGGAGCAGAAAGCCGCATGAGGATCAAGCGTCGCGCCGTCCGGCATACCCGCCGGCGGTCCGGTTGGTATGCCGTCGTCAGGAATGTGCTCATCGGGGCGGGGATATTCGCCGCCGTCCTCGTCCTGGCCGGATCGAGCTTTCTGTACTATGTCCTGCTCGAGGAATTGCCCAGCATCGCCGCCCTGAAGGACTACCGGCCCTCTCTGGCAACCCGTGTCTATTCCGACAACAACGAACTGATCGACGAATTCTTCGCCGAGGACCGCAAGATCATCCCCTATGCCGACGTCCCGAAGATCGTGGTCCAGGCCTTCGTCGCCGCGGAAGATGCGCGTTTCTTCCAGCACAAAGGCTTCGATCTCCAGAGCATCACGCGCGCCTTTTACAAGAACCTGGAGGCGGGACGGATCGTGCAGGGGGGCAGCACGATCACGCAGCAGGTGGCCAAGCTGCTGTATCTGTCCCCTGAAAAAAGCTACCTGCGCAAGATCAAGGAGGCGATCCTCGCCTACAAGATCGACACCTACCTGACGAAGGAGGAGATCCTCCACCTCTACCTGAACCACATCTACCTGGGACACGGCACCTACGGCATCGAGGCGGCGTCCGAGGCATACTTCGGCAAGAGCTCCCGGTCGCTGACCCTTGCGGAGGCGGCGGTCCTCGCCGGCCTTCCCAAGGCCCCCACCACCTACTCGCCCTACGTGAACATCGAGAAGGCCCGTCAGCGCCAGGCTTACGTGCTGGACAGGATGGTCGAGGACGGCTATATCACCCGGGAGGACAAGGAAAAGGCCATCGCCAAGCCGCTCCACCTCCGTTCCATCCGTCCGAAGGACAAGATCGCCCCCTATTTCGTCGAGCACATCCGCAGATACATCCAGGAAAAATACGGCAGCGACGTCCTGTACAGGGAAGGACTCGAGGTCTACACGACCCTCAACATCGAGATGCAGAAGGCGGCCCGGACGGCCATGGACAAGGGCCTCGTGGAACTCGAGGACCGCGAGGGCTACGACCGGGGCGTCGTCCAGGGGGCGCTCGTCTGCATGGAGGCCAAGACCGGTGCGGTGAAGGCCCTCGTGGGCGGGCGGAACTTCGGCAAGAGCGAATTCAACCGCGCGATCCAGGCCAAACGCCAGCCCGGGTCCGCCTTCAAGGCGATCCTCTACACGGCCGCCTTCGACAAGGGCATGACGCCGTCGACGCGGGTCATGGATGCGCCGCTCGTATTCGAGGATACGCTGGCCAATACCATCTGGAAACCCCAGAATTTCGACCGGAAATTCCACGGACCCACGACCCTGCGCAACGCGCTGACGCATTCGCGCAACATCGTCACGATCCGCGTTCTCCAGGAGATCGGCGTCGATTACGCCGCCGCCTACGCGGCGAACATGGGTATTTCCGGGCCCATCGCCAGGAACCTCTCCATGGCCCTGGGAACGACGGGGGTGAGCCTGATCGACCTTGTGCGGGCCTACGGGGTGCTCGCCAATCAGGGGAAGAAGGTGCAGCCCTTCTTCATCCGGAAGATCGTCGACCGCACGGGCCACGTCTTCGAGGAGGCAACCGTGAGGAGCGAACAGGTGATCGATCCCCGGATCGCCTTCATGAGCACCTATGTCCTGCAGGATGTCGTGGAAAGCGGCACGGGGCGGAGGGTGAAGAGCATCGGCCGGCCCGTGGCCGCCAAGACGGGAACGACCGACGAAAACCGCGACGCCTGGTTTCTGGGCTACACGCCCTCGCTCGTCACGGGGGTCTGGGTGGGATGGGACCTGGAGCGGTCGCTGGGATCCCAGGAGGTCGGAGGCCGCGCCGCCGCGCCCATCTGGCTCTATTTCATGGAAAAAGCCGTCCAGGGGTCTCCCGTGGAGACCTTCCCCGTGCCGGAAGGGATCGTCTTCATCAAGGTGAATCCCAAAACCGGCGCGCCGGCAAAACCCTCCGACGGAGGGGCGATCTTCGAGTGTTTCATCGAAGGAGCGACCCCGGACGAGGGGAAGCCCGTCGATCTCGAAGAGGAAGAGACGCCGTTGCGGGATGAGAAAGACCGCAGCTTCTGAGAACGGCGCTCCGCCTTCCGCGGGCAGTTCCGGGGCCCGTCCCGGACCGGCGCGGTCAGCAGTGGATTTTTTCCTTGACAAACCGGCGGGTTTTCTATAGATCGCAGTTTCAATCGGTCAGGAAAGACGTATGAATCAGATGCTGTTGGATCGTGGAGTGGTGCTTTTGAGCGGCGTCGGTGTAGTCCTCGTACAACCGGGGGCTCCTGCTCGCTCGCTTTGATCTCCTTTTGAAAGCTTGAGAGCCGCGGGTCCCCGAGCAACGGAACCCGCGGCTTTTTCGTTTTTACGGGAAGGCCGCAGGAAACGCTCTGCGGCCTTCTTCTTTCATGCCGCAGGGCGGATGCGGGGAGAGAAAACACCCGGCCCCGCGGGGTCGGCGAAAGCAAAGGGAAAGGAAAGACGGTTATGGATACCATCGGTGCGGACATTGTGCTTCAGGTTCTCAAGGAGGAGGGCGTCGATGCCATCTTCGGCTATCCCGGCGCCAGCATCCTGCCCTTGAACGACCGGCTGCGCACCAGCACGATCCGCCATTATCTCATGCGCCACGAACAGGCGGCGGCCCACGCCGCAGACGGATACGCCCGTGCAACGGGCAAGGTCGGCGTGTGCCTGTCCACGTCGGGACCGGGCGCGACCAACCTCGTCACCGGGATCGCCACGGCCTTCATGGATTCGACCCCCATGGTCATCCTGACGGGACAGGTCACCACCTCCCTGTGGGGCCGCGACGCATTCCAGGAAACGGACATCATCGGCATCACCATGCCCATCACCAAGCACAGCTTCATGGTTCAGGACGTCCGGCAGCTCGCGCAGACGCTGCGGCGCGCCTTCGAGCTGGCCTCGACGGGCCGGACAGGGCCGGTCCTCGTCGACCTCCCGTCCGATGTCCTCGCTGCGGCCTGTCCCCCCGCGGAACCGAAGGGGGAGACAGCGGCGGAGAAGCGGGGAGACTCGCCGGACCAGATGGAGAAGATCGCCAAGGCCATGAACCAGAGCGAGCGTCCGGTCGTCATCATCGGCGGCGGCGTCAAGCTGGGAAACGCCTGCGAGATCCTGAGCACGCTGCTCCAGAAGACCCGGATCCCCTTCGTCACGACGATGATGGGGGTCGGATCCGTGGACTCCGTCAACGGCGACAATCTGGGCTTCATCGGAACCCACGGGAACGAGTTGGCCAACCGAGCCGTGCACAACTCCGATTTCATCCTGGCCGTCGGGACGCGCTTCACCGAACGCAGCACGTCCCTGACGGAGGAATTCGCGCCGCTCGCGACGGTCGCCCAGATCGACATCGATCCGACTTCCATCGGCAAAAATATCCGCGTGAGCCTTCCCTTCGTCGGGGACATCCGTGAGGCGCTCGAGGCGCTTCTGCCTCTCGTCCAGGAGAGGGACCGGTCCGATTGGCGCAGCCGCATCGCCGCGGACCGCGAAGCGATCGAATCGGGCCTGCCGGAGCGCGGCTGCGGCCCTGCGGGCCGTTTCATCCGTCAGATTCAGAATGCCGTTCCGCAGGAAACGACCGTCGTCACGGACGTGGGGCTGAACCAGATCTGGACGCTGCGGACCTGGAAGACCCGCACGCCGCGCAGCCTGATCACGAGCGGCGGCATGGGGACGATGGGGTTCAGCCTTCCGGCCGCGATCGGCGTCAAGGTGGGCCGGCCGGAGCGGACGGTCGTGTCGATCTCCGGAGACGGCGGCTTCTACATGAACATCCAGGAACTCGCCACCATCAGCACCTACCGGATTCCGATCAAGATCGTGGTCATCAACAACGGTCACCTCGGCATGATCCGCCAGATGCAGGACCTCTTTTACGACAGGCGGTTCTCGACCGACAATCTGGGGGACAGCGTCGATCTGGTCGCCGTGGCCAGGGGATTCGGCATTCCCGCAAGCCGCGTGGACGTCGAAGACCGGCCGGAGGCGGGCATCGCCGCCATGGCAAAGGAGCCCGGCCCCTATCTGCTCGAGGCAATCGTGAATCCGGACAACTACGTCTACCCCATCATCCCGCCCGGGTGTTCCAACGTGGAGATGTTCGACGGGCGGAAGGAATAGCAGGAATCATTCCGGACAGGCTGTTCAAAAATGTCCGGATGCAAGGCCCCCGAGCCCCTGAGGAGCGAAGCGTACCGGGATGTACGCCGCAGCGACGAAGGGCGAGGGAAACGCAGCAGAGGGGCTTTTTTCAACAGTCGATAGAGAAAGGGACCAGCATCATGGAGATTCGCGAACACATCATATCCATCCTCGTCAACAACCAGCCCGGCGTTCTGTCGCGGGTGGCGGGGGTGTTCAGCGGCCGCGGCTACAACATCGCCAGCCTGTGCGTCGCCGAGACGACCAATCCGGAGGTGTCGCGCATTACGCTCACGAGCCGCGCCGACACCGACTTCACGGAGAAGATCAAGAAATACCTCGACCGGCTCGTGGACGTCATCGCCGTGGAGGATTTCACGGGAACCGACTGCGTCCAGCGCGAACTGATGCTCATCGGGGTCACGCTGCCGCCGGAGCACCGGCCGGAAATCCTGCGCGCCGTCGAGCTCTTCGGCTGCCGGATCGTCTCCCTGGCCACGGAATACGTCATTCTGGAGGTGTCGGGCGACGCGGCCTTCACATCGGCCGTGCTCAAATTCTTCTCCCCTTACGGCGTCGAGGAGATGAACCGGACGGGGACCATCGCCGTCCTGCGGCGGAAGGACGTCCGATGAAGGGGAGACCTTCGCGCGCACCGCACCGGAAGCGGGATTCCGCCGACAGGGGCGCAAAAAAACGCTTGACAGCCCCCGGGGGCGCTGCTATGGTCCGCCCTTACGAGGAGCGTGTTCCCCTATGTGTACGAAAGACAGGGGTCTTTCAACCATCGCCATAATTATCGGGATCATCATTATCCCCGACATAGAGGGGGCTGGCTGATGGTTTGCGCCTGATAGTTCGATTCGACAAAAAACCGTTACCAGCTCTCTGGTAACGGTTTTTGTTTTTGGGGAAAAAACGACCGTTCCTGCATCAGGGGGTGCTGAAGTGAAACTGACCGGTTCTGAGGTCCTCTTTCGGACCTTGCACAAAGAAGACGCGAACACCATTTTCGGATATCCCGGCGGCAGCGTCATGGACATCTACGACGAGATGTTCCGCCAGAAGGACATCCGCCACATCCTCGTCCGCCACGAACAGGGCGCCATTCATGCCGCCGACGGTTACGCGCGGGCTTCCGGCAAGGTCGGGGTCTGCCTGGTCACTTCGGGGCCCGGCGCGACGAACACCGTCACCGGCATCGCCAATGCGTACGGAGACTCCATACCCGTCGTGGTCTTCACGGGACAGGTGCCGACGCACCTGATCGGAAACGACGCCTTCCAGGAGGTCGACATCACGGGCATCACGCGGTCCTGCACCAAGCACAACTACCTGGTCCGCAAGATCGAGGATCTCGCGCGGACGGTCCGCGAGGCATTCCACATCGCCCGCTCCGGCCGGCCCGGCCCCGTGCTGATCGATCTCCCCAAGGACGTCATGCAGTCTTCGATCGACGAGGGGGCAATCGAGGACGAGGTCCATCTGAACGGAACCTCGGCGCTGCCCGACATCGAGGAGGACTGCGTGCGGGCCTTCAAGCTGCTGAAGGAGGCGCGCCGCCCCCTCCTCTTCGTCGGCGGCGGCGTCATCCTCGGGAAAGCCTGCGATGACCTGCGGACCTTCGCCCGGCGTCTCCATGTCCCTGTCATCTCTTCCCTGATGGGATTGGGAGCGTTCCCCGGAACGGATCCCCTTTCCCTGGGCATGGTCGGCATGCACGGCACCTACTATGCGAACATGGCGATCAGCCACTGCGATCTCCTGTTCGCCGTCGGCGTCCGCTTCGATGACCGGGTCACGTCGAAACTCGAGGCCTTCGCCCCCCACGCCAAGATCGTTCACATCGACATCGATGCGGTTTCGCTCGAGAGAACCGTCCGCACCGATATTCCGATCCTCTCCGACTCCAAGCGGGCGCTCTCGATTTTCAACCGCCTGATGGCCGAAGCGTCCTTCTCCTACCCGCCCGACCAGACCCGGGAATGGCTGGAGCAGGTGGCCGCCTGGAAGAAGCGCGTCCCCCTCAGCTACTGCCGGAGCCAGCGGATCAAGCCCCAGTACGTGGTGGAGAAGCTGTTCGAGATCACCGGCGGGGACGCCATCGTCACGACCGAAGTGGGCCAGAACCAGATGTGGGCCGCCCAGTTCTACAAGTTCGACCACCCCAATTCCTTCATCACCTCCGGAGGCTTGGGGGCGATGGGATTCGGCTTCCCCGCCGCCATCGGCGCCCAGGTCGCCTGCCCGGACCGGACGGTGGTCGACATCGCCGGCGACGGCAGCATCCAGATGAACATCCAGGAACTGGCCACGGCCGTCACGCACCGGATCCCCGTGAAGGTCGTGATCCTCAACAACCTCTACCTGGGCATGGTGCGCCAGTGGCAGGAGCTCTACTACGGCAAGCGATACTCGCAGTCGCATATCAACACCGGCCCCGACTTCGTGAAGCTGGCGGAGGCCTACGGCGCCGTCGGCCTCCGCACGGACAAGCCGGAGGAAGTCAAGAAGGTCCTGACCAAAGGCCTGAACACGGAGGGCCCCGTCTTCATGGATATCCGCGTCGAGCCGGAAGAGGGGGTCTACCCCATCGTGAAACCCGGCGCCCCGCTGACGGAGATGGATCTCGGAAAACCGGCCGTCCTATAACGAACACGCCAGAAAGGTGATGGTTCCATGAGCAAGAGAGAAGCCGCCATATCGATCGTCGTCAACAACAAGCCCGACGTGCTGGCCAGGATCGCCGGCACCTTCAGCGGCCGCGGGTTCAACATCGAGAGCATCTCGGCCAATGTTACCCGTGATCCCGCGATCACCAAGATCATCATCACCACGATCGGCACCCAGGACACGATCACGAAGATCGAAAAACAGATCAACCGGCTCGTGGACGTCCTCGTTGCCCGCGACATCTCGGTCGACGAGGCCGTGCAGCGGGAGATGCTCCTCATCCGGATGAAGCCCGCCGCCGCGGACCGGAACGACCTGTACAAAGCCGTCATCACGAATGGCTGGAAAATCATCGGCCAGGATGATACGTATCTGTTCATCGAGGTGACGGGCGAACGGGAGGATATCGACCGGGCATTGGCCGTGCTGGAGCCCCTGGGGATGGAGGATTTCAGCCGCACGGGCACCGTCGTGATCGAGCGTCGGGGGCCGTGACCCCGCCCGGCCCGTAAATCGTTGCGGACACAAGACACCGCCGCCCCTGCGGCGGAATTTTCTTTTTTTCCAAGTCAATGCAAAAGCAAAGGAGGTTATCATGGCAAAGATCCAGATCGGAAAGGTGGTCGAGGAGGTCATCACCGCGGAGGAATTCACGCTGCAGAAGGCCCGCGAGGTCCTGAAGAAAGAAACGGTGGCGGTCATCGGCTACGGAGTCCAGGGACAGGGACAGGCCCTCAACATGCGCGACAACGGCGTCCGCGTCATCGTCGGCGAGGGCGACTATTCCTGGAAGAAGGCCATTGCCGACGGCTTCGTGCCCGGCGAGACGCTTTTCCCGCCCGAGGAAGCCGCCGCACGCGGCACGATCCTTCAGTATCTTCTGTCAGACGCCGGCCAGAAGGAGATGTGGCCGGAACTGAAGCCCCATCTGACCAAGGGGAAGGCCCTGTATTTCTCCCACGGTTTCTCCATCGTCTACAAGGAGCAGACCGGCGTGATTCCCCCGGCGGACATCGACGTGATCCTCGTCGCCCCCAAGGGTGCGGGCCGGACCGTGCGCGCCAATTTCCTGGCCGGCAGCGGAATCAACTCGAGCTACGCCGTCTTTCAGGACGCCACAGGAAAGGCGAAGGAACGCACCTTGGCGGTCGGCATCGCGATCGGCTCCGGGTATCTGTTCCCCACCACCTTCGAGAAGGAAGTCTACAGCGATCTGACGGGCGAGCGCGGCGTGCTGATGGGGTGTCTGGCGGGTGTCCTGGAGGCCCAGTACAACCTCCTGCGCAAGCACGGCCACAGCCCATCGGAGGCCTTCAATGAGACCGTCGAAGAACTGACCCAGAGCCTGATGCCGCTGGTCGCCGAAAACGGCATGGACTGGATGTACGCCAACTGCAGCACGACCGCCCAGCGCGGCGCGCTCGACTGGAAGAACCGCTTCCGCGACGCCGTCGTCCCGGTCTTCGACGAGCTCTACGGGCGCGTCGTATCGGGCAAGGAGACGGCCGTCGTGCTGGACGTGAACAGCCAGCCCGGTTACCGCGACCGGCTCCAGAAGGAACTGGACGAGATCAAGAACAGCGAGATGTGGCAGGCCGGTGCGGCCGTGCGCGCGCTGCGTCCGGAGCGCCGGAAGAAGAAGTAGGAAGGAGCCTGTACCGTCCATGAAAAAGACCCGACACGCAAAGGCGCGCCGGGTCTTTTTTTCTCCTGCAGCCGGTTTCAGGAATGCTCGGCCGACCAGCGGTACCGGTCATCGAGCATCTCGTTGATGCTTTCCATGACGATCCGCGTCACCGCCTCGAACTGCTCGCGGTGTTTCATCTGGGATTCGCGGGAAAGCAGCTTGAACGACTCCTCGATCCGGAACGGCCTGAGCTTCCCGTCCAGAGAAAGGGGCTCTCCGACGCGGTAGACGATCCGACCGCTGCGGGCGAAGGGCAGGCTGTCGGGATAGACCTGTTCGGAGTTGTTGCAGGCGACGGGAACGACCTTCTTCCCCGTGTAGAGGGCAAGCTGGGCAAGACCGGTCCTCCCCTGTCCCAGTTGGACCGACCGCGTGCCCTCGGGAAAGATGATCAGATTCAATCCCTTTTCACAGAGGGCCGTACAGCTGATTTCCGCGACTCGTTCCATGATCTTCTCATAGTAGCCGCGCAGGGCCTCGGCACAGCGATCCGCCACGGCCGAAAGGGCTTCGGCCGCCGCCGCCGGATAGGCCGACACCTGCTCCCGGCCGCCGCCGATCGTCTCGCGGATATACTCGCCCATGGCCGAGAGGGCTTCAGCCGCCGCTGCCGGATAAGCCGACATCTTTTCGTACCTGCCGTCGATCACGTCCCGGATCGTCCGGTAGAGCGGTTTTTCCAGCCTTCTCTTGAAACGCTTCCGGTAGAATTCCTCGAGGAGATATCCCATGGACGGCACGGGAATGCCGTTGCACAGGTCGAGCCCCCTGCCCAGGAGGGCGTTGCGGTAGTACTTTCCCTTGACCCAGACGGTCGTGAAGGGAAATTCCTTCATTTTCCACAGCCGGTACTGGAACGGCCAGTAGTTGAAACGGTCCGTGTGGTTCATGGCGAAGATGACGTTCTCCCCGCGCGGGATGCGCTCGGCGCCCTCCAGGCAGATCTCCACCTTCTGGAACCAGCGGTAATTCGGAGTGAGCAGCAGATTCGCCACGATCCGCTGGCCGATGGGGTTCTTCGCCAGTTTGATTCTTTTCAGATACTCCAGGTCAACCATCGCTTGTCGCCCCCCGTCTTGTCCTTTTTCTTAAAAATCGGCCGGCGCCTTCCCGCTGCGCAGACGAACGAGGATGTCCCGCACCCTCGCGAGTTCCTGCGGCGTATCCACTTCCACGGAATCGAATTCCGTCACGGCGACCTTGACGCGATAACCGAACTCCAGCGCCCGGAGCTGCTCCAGCGCCTCGAGTTTTTCCAGGGTCCCGCCGGGCAGTCCGGAAAAGGTGTCCAGGAAACCGCGGCGGTAGGCGTAGATCCCGTGGTGCTTGTAGTAGTCGGCGTGCAGCCCCGGGTCCCGGACATAGGGAATCGTGGCCCGCGAAAAATAGAGGGCGAATCCCCGCGCATCGACAGCCACCTTCACGGCGTTCGGATGCGTGATCTCTTCCTCCCGGACGATCCGGTAGATCAGCGTGGACATCGGGATGGCGGGGTCGCCCCGGAGCGGCGCAACCACCTGGTCGACCTGGACGGGCTCGAACAGCGGCTGGTCCCCCTGGATGTTGACGACGATGTCCCCTTCCGCCAGCCCCAGGCCGGCGACGGCCTCGGCGATCCGGTCGGTGCCGGACCGGTGCCGCGGCGACGTCATGATCGCCCGTCCTCCGAACCGCTCGACGGCGGCGAAGATCCGCTCGTCGTCCGTCGCCACGGCGGCATAGGTGACGATGGGCGAGCGCAGGACCCTCTCGTAGACGTGCTGGATCATGGGTTTGCCCAGGAGGTCGGCGAGGGGCTTCCCCTCGAACCGCGAAGAGGAGTACCGGGACGGGATGATGCAGACGATCTTCTCCGCGCTCATAGGTATGCGTCCGCCTGAAGCAGGTGACCCCGGACGTAGTCCGCAACGGCCTCTTCGAGGGACCGGAATTTCCTGCGGCAGCCGGCGGCGCGCAGCTTGCCCATCCGGGCCTGCGTGAGATACTGGTACTGGTCACGGATCGCCTCGGGCATCTCGATATAGACGATCTTCGCCGGCCGATCCATCGCGGCAAAGACGGCGCCGGCGAGGTCGTTCCACGTCCGCGCCTTGCCCGTTCCGAGGTTGAAGATGCCGTTGGCCTCGGGATGGTCGAGGAACCACTTCAGGATCTCGACGACGTCCTTGACGTAGACGAAGTCCCTCATCTGCCCGCCGTCGGGATAGGGCTCGCGGTACGATTTGAAGAGCCGTACGGACCCCGTGTCCCGGATCTGCTCATAGGCCTTGTGGACGACGCTCCGCATGTCCCCCTTGTGGTACTCCTGGGGGCCGAAGACGTTGAAGAACTTGATCCCGGCGACCTTCTTTTCCCAGCCCCGGCGCAGGACCCAGAGGTCGAAGATCTGTTTGGAGTATCCGTAGGCGTTGATGGGCAGGAGGGCCGGCGTGACGTCATCGTCGTCGGAAAAGCCCTGCGATCCGTCGCCGTAGGTCGCCGCGGAACTGGCGTACAGGAAGCGGATCCCCTTCCGAACCGCCCATTCGGCGAGACGGAGGGTGTAGCGGTAGTTGTTCTCCATGAGGAAGTCCGCATCGCGTTCCGTCGTCGCGGAGCAGGCGCCCATGTGGACGACCGCCCGGACGGGAAAGGACACGCGGCCCTCTTGAACCATGCGCAGGAAGGCGTCCTTGTGGAGGTAGTCGACGAAGCGGCGCTTGGCGATGTTCTTCCACTTGTCCGCGGCGCCCAGTTCGTCGACGATGACGATGTCCTCGATTCCGGCGGCGTTGAGCTGCCACACGAAGGCGCTGCCGATGAAGCCGGCGCCCCCGGTGACGACGATCATGCCTTTCTTGCCCATCCTCTATGCCTTCCTGCCGCCCTGCCCTCAAAGGGCGCGCGCCGCCCTGGCGATCGCCTGGCGGATCCCGTCGATCCTCTCCTGCGGCATGATGACCGACATCCCGATGGTGAGCGTCCTGCCGAGGATGTCTTCCGCCCGCGGGATATCCTTGCGGTCGTAAACGGGCGGCCGGCTGTTCATGGGGCTTTCGAAGGGGAAGCGCTTCGAGTTCGCCGTGGAGCGGGCCAGGAAGTGCTCCCAGTTGGGAACGTAGTGCCAGAGGTTGTCCTTCCAGCAGACCGTGTCGAGCCCCGCCTCCTTGAGCGCTTTCTGATAACGGCGCCGCAGGTCTTCGCTGGGCAGGTTGAAGCACAGGAACGTCGCGGAATCGCCATCCGGATCCGGCAGTTCCCGGAACCCGACGCCCTTGACCTCGGCCAGGGCGTCCTTGACGGCCTTCTTATTCTTCTTCTGGAGCGCGATGAGGCCGTCGAGCTTGCGGAGCTGCGCCAGGCCGAGCGCTCCCTGCAGTTCGTTCATCCGGTAGTTGAATCCGAGGATGGTCCTGCCTTCCATGGCGCGGGGCACGCTGGGGTTGTGGTCGTGGCCGTGGTCGTGGTACCACTCGGAACGCAGGTAGAGCTCCCGGTTGTTCGTGAGCACCATCCCGCCTTCGCCCGTCGTCACCGTCTTCACGTAGTCGAAGCTGAAACTCCCCATGTCGCCGAAGGTGCCGAGCTTTTTGCCGCGGAACGAGGCCCCGCATCCCTGGGCGTTGTCTTCCAGGACGAGGAGGTTCCGGGACCGCGCCTTCTCGACGATCCGGTCGATGTGCGCCGCCGAGCCGCACATGTGCACGGGAATGACGGCCTTCGTGCCCGGCGACAGCTTCCGCTCGATGTCCCCGGGATCGAGGTTCAGGGTCTCGTCGATGTCCGCCATGACCGGAACCGCCCCCACTTCGAGGACGGATTCGTAGGTCGCCAGGAACGTGAAGGCCGGCACGATGACCTCATCGCCGGGGCAGACGTCCATCGCCGTGAGCGCCACCTTGAGCGCGGCGGAGCCCGAGGTCACGCCCAGGGCGAACTTCGCCCCACAGTACTTCGCAAAGTCTTCCTCGAACTGGCGGACCTTATAGATCCCGCGGCGTTCCTTGTCGAAGCCGTACCGCATCAGAATTCCCGTCTCCAGGACGTCCTGCACTTCCTTCATTTCTTCCTTGCCGATCAGTTCAGCGCCTGCCATTGATTTTCCTCCCATCAAGTCTTGCCGGCCGGTGGAGAAGGATGCGCGGCCGGGTGTTGTTCGTCGGCCCTCTAGAAAGCGGCGTTGTAGATCTCGACCGCGTCTTCCGGTGTAACCTTCCGGGGATTGTTCGCCAGCGGCCGCGCGACGGTCATGGCCACCTTGGCCATCTCCTGGAAATCGTCCTTGGACACGCCGAAATCTTCCAGCGTCTTCGTGATCCCGCAGTCCTCGATCAGGGCCTCCACGGCCTCCACGGCGAGATAGGCGGCCTCACGGACGGGCAGGTCTTCCACGGCCTCGCCCATCGCTTCGGCGATCCGCGCGAATTTCTCCAGGGCCCCCGGCAGGTTGAAGGACATCACGTGGGGGAGGAGGATCGTGTTGGCAAACCCGTGGGGCACGCCGTAGCGTCCCCCGAGGGGATAGGACAGCGAATGGACGGCCGTGACGCCCGCGTTGGCGAGGCCGAGCCCGCCGTAGAGGCTTCCCAGCAGCATCGCCTCGCGCGCCCTCGGATTCGATCCGTTGTGGACGCAGGTCCGCAGGTTTTCCGCGATGAGGCCGATCGCCTCCAGCGAGACCATCTCGCTCATGGGTGAGGCGATGACGGACGTGTAGGATTCGATCGCATGGCACAGGGCGTCCAGCCCCGTGGAGGCCGTTGCCTCCGGCGGGAGCGTCAGCGTCAGCTCCGGGTCCAAGAGCGCGAGTTCGGGATACAGATAGGGGCTGTTCATGCCCTCCTTCTTCTTGAGATCCTTACGGATGAAGACCGATGTGAAGGTGACCTCGCTCCCCGTTCCCGCCGTCGTGGGAACCATGATCTTGGGCAGGCCCGGAGCGGGAATCTTGTTCAGGCCGAGGAAATCGACGGCCTTGGCGCGGTTCGTGGCGAGAACGGCGATGGCCTTGGCCGTGTCCATGGCGCTGCCTCCGCCGATGCCGACCACGCAATCCGCCTTGGCCTTCCCTGCCGCTTTCGTCCCCTCGTCCGCCAGCTCCAGCGGCGGTTCGCCTTCGACGCGATCGAAGAGGGTGCACCGCATGCCCTCCCCGTCCAGCATGGCGGAGACCTTCCCGGCCATGCCCGTTTTCGCCAGCGGCCGGTCGACGACGACAAGGGGGCGGCTCGCCCCCAGCTCCCGGATGGCGGCCGCAAGGGAAGCGAACGAGCCGCAGCCGAAGACGATCTTCTTTGCACCCGTAAAGGTAAAAATAGTATTCATATCAGCATCCTTCCGTGACCTCTCGTGAAGAAAACGTCTTTTCTCATAAGGAGCGCGCCCGCGAAAGTCAAGGAATTTCGTTCCGCGATTCCGCGCACCGCCCGACCGTTTCGGAGGCTCATGCCCGAGCCGCAAAGGACCCGCGCCGACGTCCCTTGAGCTCTGTTCGGGGTTGATGTAAGAGAAAGACCGTGATTCCGGAAAGAGGGGCGGCCGAAAGATGAAGTCTGTCGCAAGGATTGCCCTGCTATCAGCAAAATCAGGAAACTGCGTGCCGCAGGGCACTTACCCTTGTTGAGGGGTGTTGAAATCGCGGAATGATGCTTTCACTCAGCACCGGGCATATCGCAGGAATCGTGGCAACCCTCGTCGCCATTACGATGGTGGGGCTCTATGCCGGACTGAAAGTGAAAACCGCCGAAGACTATTCCGTCGGAGGCCACAAGGCGAACAGCCCCGTGGTTGCCGGAACGATCATGGGCACGTTGGTGGGCGGGGCGTCGACAATCGGCACGGCGCAGCTGGCTTTTCAATTCGGGGCATGCGCCTGGTGGTTCACGCTCGGCGCCGGCATCGGCTGCGCCGCCCTGGGACTGGGGATGGCCGGGAAGTTCCATGAAAGCGGTCTGGAAACCGTGCCCCAGTTCTTGGTAAGAACGTACGGAAGCCCCATCGGTCCCATTTCCAGCATCTTTTCTTCGATAGGCATTTTCCTGAACGTCGTGGCCCAGGGACTTTCGGCGGTTGCGCTCCTGACCTCCATGTTCCACATGAGTCCGTTCACGGCAACCGCGATCGGCATCTCGCTCGTCCTGGGATATGTGTTCTTCGGCGGCGTGTGGGGCACGGGCCTGGTCGGGATCGCGAAGCTTGGATTGCTTTACCTCGCCACGATCGTCTGCGGCGTCATGGCCTATAACCTGGTTGGCGGCTGTGCGGGTCTCGCGGAGAAATTTCCTCCTTATCCCTGGTTTTCCCTTTTCGGCCGGGGTCTGAATCTTGACGCCGCTGCCGGCTTCTCGTTGATTGTCGGTGTCCTCTCCACCCAGACCTACATTCAGGCCCTCTATTCCGCGAAGGACGCGAAAACTGCCGACAGAGGGGCGATGATATCCGCATTCATGATCCCGCCTGTCGGGGTCGGCGGTATCCTGGTGGGGCTTTACATGAGGGCGCACTTTCCGTCCACGCCCTCCGGTGAAGTCCTGCCGGTCTTCATCATGAAATTCCTCCCGCCATGGGCCGGTGGCGTGGTCCTTGCCACATTGCTGGTCGCAGTAGTCGGCACCTGGGCCGGACTTTCCCTGGGGATTTCCACAATGATCACGAAGGACATTTACAAACGGTTTTTCCGGAAACGGGCGGCTGACAGGGAAGTCCTGTTCGTTCAGCGCCTGCTCGTATTCGTGGTCTGCGCGTTGTCCGTGTTTTTCGTCGCCGGAAACCTCAAATCCCTGATCCTCGGGTGGAGTTTCCTGTCCATGGGACTGAGGGGCTGCACGATCCTCTTTCCGCTTCTGGGCGCCATGTTCTTCCCGCGCCTCGTCTCCCCCGTGGCGGGCACCCTGGCGGCGTGCCTGGGCCCCTTGGCCAATCTGGGCTGGCACCTGCTTTACCCCCGGGGACTCGATCCCCTGTATCCGGGCCTCATCGTGAGCCTTGTGACGCTGGTGCTGGTCAGCATGATTTCCCGCTGCCGGAGCGAACGGACGGCAGACAGGGCGTCATCCTGAACGGCGCGCCGTCGGCCGCAATCGGCACCGGCTTTCCCGCCCTCCTCCCGATCGGCGATCCACCCTGTCGGTGATGGCTTCCAAGAGCTGTTCTTCAGAGAGATGCGTCACGCAGGAGTCCCCTGGCTTCCTATGGCCGAGACGGCATAAGGTGCGGAGAAAACGCTGCCTGCAGATCTTCTTGACGTTTTCCTTATTCCCCAAGCGCCCGTCCTAACAACATCTTTATTTCTTCACTGCTAATGAAGTCCGTTGATATTCGCCGGGGATGGCCCGGCAAGGTGGAAGAACAGCGGCCAGCCGCTGCGCCATCCGGAGGAATCCAAAATTTTATGATCGCTTTTTCCCCGCGTCTGCGAACCCTGCTGAACCGGCACCTTTCGCCACAGCACATCTTCCTCTTCAGCTTTGCCGCCCTGATCGGCCTCGGCGCAATGCTGCTCTGGCTGCCTGCCGCGGCTTCAGCGGGCCGTCTGAGCTTTATCGACGCCCTTTTTACGTCCGCGTCGGCGGTGTGCGTCACGGGGCTTGCCACGATCGACATCGGCAAGGACCTATCGCTCACCGGACAGGTCGTCACGCTGGTCCTCTTCCAGATCGGCGGCCTGGGGATTCTCACCTTTTCCACCGTCCTGTTCGGCCTCATGGGACGGGGCATCTCCTTCAAGGGCCGGGAACTCTGCCAGACCATCTTCCTGCACACGCCGCGGCGCGACTTCTTCATCGTGATGAAATGGATCCTGATCCTGACCTTCGTGCAGGAAGCAGTGGGGGTCGTGCTGCTCTTCAGCCGCTTCGCCGCCGAAGCTCCGCCGGCGGCAGCCCTGTACCGGGCGGTTTACCATGCCGTATCCGCGTTCAACAACTGCGGCTATTCTCTGTTTTCCGACAGCCTGATGCGGTATCAGGGCGACTGGCTGGTCAACCTTACCGTCATGGCCCTGATCGTCTCCGGCGGCATCGGCTTCATCGTCCAGTACGAGATCCTGAACCGGATCCGGGGATGCCAGACGACGCTTTCCCTGCACGCGAAGATCGTCCTTCTGAGCACGGCGGCTCTCCTCGCAGCGGGCGCCCTGCTTTTCTACCTCTTCGAGGCCCCGCGCCTGCTCAGGGATGTCCCCGTCGGGACTCAGTTCCTGTCTTCGCTTTTCCAGTCGGTGACGGCGCGGACGGCCGGCTTCAGCACAGTGGACATCAGCCGCCTGACGAACGCGACAATCCTCTTGCTCATGATCCTCATGTTCATCGGCGCTTCCCCCGGTTCGGCGGGCGGAGGCATCAAGACGACGAGCTTCACGCTGCTGATGTTGATGATCTGGAGCCGATTCAAGGGAGAGGGGAATCTCCATGTGTTCCGGCGCAGCGTTCCCGAAGAAATCCAGACGAGGACGATCGCGATCATCTTCGCCTCCGCCCTTGCCGTCTGCCTGATCACCTCGGCTCTGCTGATCGCGGGAGGGGCCCCGGCCGGCGGACCCGGGGACAGCAGGCATCTCTTCGTCGAGTACCTCTTCGAGGCGATTTCCGCATTCGGGACGGTGGGCCTTTCCATGGGAGTTACTGCGGGCCTGAACGAGGTTCAGAAGCTGGCCGTCATCCTGCTCATGTTCGCGGGAAGGGTGGGCCCGCTGACGCTTGCCTTTTCCTGGTACGCTTCCCGCAGATCCCTGGTCTATGCAGAGGAACCGGTGATGGTCGGCTAAGGAGGTCGATATGAAGCGCATCGTGGTGATCGGTCTGGGAATCTTCGGTTTCAACATCGTCAGGAATCTCCATGAGAACGGTCTGGAGGTGCTGGCGATCGACAAGAACAAGGAGGCGGTGCAGCGGGCGAGGGATTACAGCACCAAGGCCATCGTCGCCGACGGGACCGACAAGGAAGTCATGGAGAGGATCG
Organism: Syntrophales bacterium; assembly: GCA_035366835.1. Lineage (GTDB taxonomy): Bacteria > Desulfobacterota > Syntrophia > Syntrophales > UBA6109 > UBA6109. The sequence continues at coordinate 162,895 of DAOSIS010000001.1, forward strand.
GCATCGAAGAGGAGGACACCGTCATCATTTCTTTCGGCGAGGACCTTGCCGCCGCCACCCTGATTACGCTCCACCTGAAGCAGTTGGGCGTAAAGCAGATCATCGTGAAGGCACCCGACGAGGATCACAAGCTGATCCTGGAAAAAATCGGCGCGACGGAGGTCATCATCCCGGAGAAGGAAATCGCCCGCAAGGTGGCAAAGGCCCTGATCTCTCCGAACGTCATGGATTATCTGCCGCTCTCGGACGACTATACGATCTTCGAACTGGCGCCGCCCGACCGTTTCTTCGGCAAGACCCTTGCCGACCTGGAGTTGCGGAGCAAGCACCATATCGAGGTGATCGCGGTCCGCGACGTGGTCGCCGACCGGGTCCACATGGTGCCCAAAGCCGACTACGTGATCAAGGACGGAGAAGTGCTGGTCGTCGTGGGCAGGGACAGGGACATTCAGAAGCTGCGGTAGGGCCGGCCGCCCCCTCCTTGCGCCGTCGCCCGCCGGATACGGCGCTATTTCGACTGCCCCGGCTCGTACTTGAAGCGGTATCCGACTCCCGGCTCATTGATCAGGAAGCGCGGCCGGGCGGGATCGGCCTCCAGCTTGTGCCGGAGCTGCGTCATGTAGACGCGCAGGTACTGGGTATGCTCGACGAAGGCGGCCCCCCAGACTTCCTTGAGAAGCTGGCGGTGGGTGACGACTTTTCCCGCATTGCGCACGAGAACGAGAAGGAGCTTGTATTCCAGAGGCGTCAGGTGGATTTCGGCATCCGACAGGAACACCTGCCGTCTTGAGAAATCGATGCGGAGGTCGGCGGCGGTGAACGCGGATTCTTCCCTGCCGCTCGCCTGCATTTCGGCGTGGCGGATGGCGACGCGAATCCTCGCCAGAAGCTCTCCGACGCCGAAGGGTTTGGTCAGGTAGTCGTCGGCGCCGGCGTCGAGTGCCCGGATCTTGTCGTGCTCCTGCTCGCGGGCGGACAGGATGATCACGGGCGCGCGGGACCATTCCCGGAGCCGGCGAATGACTTCGATGCCGTCCATGTCGGGCAGCCCCAGGTCGAGGAGAACGGCATCGGGGTTCCGGGAGGCGGCCTGCAGGAGCCCGCCTCCCCCTGTTTCGGCGTCGACCAGGCGGTATCCCTCGCTCTCGAGGGTCACTCTCAGGAAGCGCCTCATCTGAACGTCGTCTTCCACCAGCAGGACCAGTCTCTTTTCCACGGATTTCAGCCTCTTCCTTCTCGACGCCGTCGCGGTTTCCTCAGGATTCCTCCTCAGGCGAAGGCAACGCCGCCGTCCCCTCGACGGGAAGCAAAAATCGGAAAGCCGCACCGCCGCCCGGGCGGTTCTCCGCCCAGATGCGGCCGCCGTGGGCCTCGACAATGGCTCTGCAGATGGACAAACCGAGGCCCGTACCTCCTCCCGGGGACCTGCCGCGGGCGAATTTCTCGAAAATCTTCTCCTCCTGGCCGGGCGGAATGCCGGGTCCCCTGTCGGCCAATTCCACCACAACGCCTTCATTCTGCATCGAGGCGGAAAGTTCCATCGGCGTTCCCGGGGGCGTATGCTGAAGGACGTTTTCGAAGAGGTTCGTGAGAACCTGCTCCATCAGCATTGCATCGAAGGGGACGAGGGGCAGGTTGCCGGGTATCGCCAGGTTCAGGGGACGGTCCTTCAGGCGCTCGGAGAGTCGGCCGACCACGACGCCGGTAATTTCTTCCAGGGACTGCCAGTCTTTCCTCACCTGGATCGCACCAGACTCCAGGCGTGTCATGTTCAGCACGTTTCGCACGATGCGGTTGAGGCGTTCCGCTTCGGAATGAATGGTCCTGACCAGCTCATCGGCCTTCTCCCGATCGAGGCCGTCGCCTTTTCGGAGGAGGGCGTCGGTCGCGCCCGTGATGGTCGTCAGGGGCGTTCGCAGATCATGGGAAACGGAACTCAGAAGGACATTCCGCAGGCTCTGCGTTTCGGCGTTCAGGTGCTCCTTCTGGGCCTGCTGGGCCAGCATGACCCGTTCCATCGCCATCGCCGTCTGGTTCGAAAAGGTTTCGAGGAGATGGACCTGTTCCGGTTCAAAGGGCTGATTGCCGTCCGCCGGAAGGATTCCGACAACGCCGATCGGCCCGGAGGAAGCGACCATGGGCAGGTACAAGGCCTTGGCTCCGCGCAGCGTATCCGTCCCGAAACCCGCCGCCTGCCTGTTTTCAAAGACCCACTGCGCAACGCCCATTTCCTTGTCGTCGATGGCGAAGGTGCCGGTTCCCGTCGACCAGACGGCAAGACGGCCCCGCTCGTCGGAAACCAGGATGATGACCTGGCTCTGAAAAACCTCGCCGATGTGCTTCACGGCGATTTCCGAGAGCTTGTCTTTTTTCCGCTCCCGCGTCAGGTCCCGGCTGAGGCTGTAGAGGGCCGATGTCTTCCTCTCCCTGTCCCTTGCCGCTTCCGCCTGCCCGCGAACCCGGAGGGTGAGTCCGCTGATGACGAGGGCCACGATGAACATAACGCCGAAGGTCACCACGTACCGGCCATCGGCCACGGCAAACGTGAAATAGGGCGGAACCATGAAGAAGTCGAAGGCCGCGATGCTCAGGAGCGTGGCCAGGAGCGTCGGCCACCGGCTCGTCCGCACGGCCACGACCACGACGCCGAGCAGGTACACCATGACCAGCTCCAGCCGTTCGAAATAGGGAAACATGACCGCGGCGAGGATCGTCGCCGCGGCGACCGTTGAGAGCGCCCAGAGCCATTCGGACGGTCTTCGCGCCAGGGGAATCTTCTTTTCGACCGCTCGGGGCGCACGCTCCGGGTCGTCCCCGGTGATCACGTAGACTTCGATATCGCCGCTGCCGCGGACGATTTCGTCCAAGGTGGAGCCGAGGAGCTTGTCCTTCCAGCGCGGGTGGGTCGGCTTGCCGACGATGATCCTGCCAACGTTCCGGCGCCGGGCGTAGTTGAGAATTTCCTCGCTGACCCGGTGGCCCGTCAGGGTCGCCGTTTCGGCGCCGAGGCTTTCGGCGAGACGAAGATGCTCCGTCAGCAGTCTCCTGTCCTCTTCGGAAGCGCGAACATGGGAGGGCGCCTCTACATGGACGGCGACCCACTCGGCCCTCAGGCCCGCGGCCATGCGCCGCGCCGCGCGGATCAGGCGTATGGAACGCGGATTGGGTCCGACGCAGACCAGGATCCGTTCCGTCGCCGGCCAGATCGCCTGGACGCCCTGGTCTCTCCGGTAATGCTCCATCTGCTCGTCGACCCGCTCCGCAGTGCGGCGCAGGGCGAGCTCACGCAAGGCGATGAGGTTTCCCTTCCGGAAAAAATTCTCCATCGCCTTCGCCGCCTGATCGGGAATGTAGACCTTTCCCTCCTTCAGGCGCTGCAGAAGGTCGTCCGGCGGCAAGTCGACGAGCTCGATTTCATCGGCCTCTTCGAGAAAGGAATCCGGGAGCGTTTCCCTCACGGTCACGCCGGTGATCTGGTGTACCACGTCGTTGAGGCTCTCCAGATGCTGGACGTTGACGGTGGTGTAAACGGAGATCCCGGCGTTCAGAAGCTCCCTCACGTCCTGCCAGCGTTTCCTGTGGCGGGCGGAGGGTACATTTGCGTGGGCCAGTTCGTCCACCAGGATGATGGAGGGATGGCGGGCCAGGGCCGCGTCGAGGTCGAACTCGGGAAGGGTCTTGCCCTTATAGTAGAGCGGGCGTCTGGGCAGGATCTCCAAGCCTTCCAGGAGCGACTCCGTCTCTCTGCGACCGTGGGTTTCGACCACGCCGGCGACGATGTCGACGCCCTCTTCGCGCCTCTTCCCGGCGGCTTCGAGCATCGCATAGGTCTTCCCGACGCCCGGGGCGGCGCCGAAGAAAATCTTCAATTTGCCCTGTCGTTGCCGTTCCTCGTCCTCTCTGACCTGCGCAAGGACGGCTTCCGGGTCCGGCCTTTTTTCTTCCATGCAGAAATATCCTTCGAATCCTCCGCTCGCCATCGCAAGCACCGGGGAGAGTCTAACAGAATCACCGGAGCGTCTCCAGCGCCACATTCAGTTCGAGCACCGAAACAACAGGCTCCCCAAGGATGCCGAAAACCCGTCCCCGGACATGGGCCTCGACGAGGTCGCCCACCGCTTTTTCCTCGACTCCCCTCGCCTTTGCGACACGGGACACCTGGTAACGGGCGGCCGCGGGGCTGATATGGGGATCGAGGCCGCTTCCGGAAGCCGTGGCCAGGTCCACGGGGACCGGCAGGCGGTTTTCCGGGTCTGCCGCCTGCAGCGCGGTCATCCGTGCCCTGACGGACCTCGCCAATTCTGGGTTCGCCGGTCCCAGATTCGATCCCCCCGAGGCCATGGCATTGTAGGGGAAAGCAGCGGTCGCGGACGGACGGCCCCAGAAATGGCGGGGATCGTCGAAGGGCTGCCCGAGGAGGGCCGATCCGAGAGGCCTTCCCTCCCTGACGATCAGGCTGCCGTTGGCCTGACGGGGGAAAAGGATCTGTGCGAGTCCGGTGACGGCCAGCGGGTAGACGACGCCGGTCAGCAGGGTAAGAAGCAGCAGCGAGGCAACGGCGGGGCGAAGCAAATCTCTCATGGTCCATCTCCTCAAGCCAGTCTCAGGAACGAGAGGACGCGGTCGATCAGCATGATGCCGATGAAGGGGACGACGAGGCCGCCGGCGCCGTAAAGGAGCAGGTTGCGGCGAAGAACGGCGGCGGCGCCCGCCGGACGGTAACGGACGCCCTTCAGGGCCAGCGGGATCAGGGCGACGATGATCAGGGCGTTGAAGATCACCGCCGAGAGAATCGCGCTCTGCGGCGTGGAGAGGCCCATGATGTTGAGCCCGGCGAGAGGGGGATAGACGCCCGCAAAGGCGGCCGGGAGGATCGCAAAGTATTTCGCGACGTCGTTGGCGATGCTGAAGGTGGTCAAGGTCCCCCGCGTCATCAGGAGCTGCTTGCCGATCTCCACGATCTCGATGAGCTTCGTGGGATTCGAGTCGAGGTCCACCAGATTTCCGGCCTCCTTGGCGGCCTGCGTGCCCGTGTTCATGGCCACGGCCACGTCCGCCTGGGCGAGAGCCGGCGCGTCGTTGGTCCCGTCGCCGGTCATGGCGACCAGGTGGCCGCCCGCCTGATAGCGGCGGATCAATTTCAGCTTCGTCTCCGGCGTCGCCTGCGCCAGAAAGTCGTCGACGCCGGCCTCCGCCGCGACGGCGGCGGCGGTCAGCGCGTTGTCGCCCGTGATCATGACCGTGCGGATCCCCATCCTCCGGAGTTCGGCAAACCGCTCCCGGATGCCCCCCTTGACGATGTCGGCCAGTTGAATGACCCCGAGAACGCGGGGCCCGTCGGCGACGACAAGCGGCGTAGCGCCCCGCCGGGAAACGTCCTCCACAATCGACCGGATCTCCGCCGGGACAGAGCCGCCTCGCGCCGCGACACGGGCTTCGATGGCGTCGGCGGCGCCCTTGCGGATTTCCCGCCCGCCGAGGTCGACGCCGCTCATGCGCGTCTTGGCGGAAAAGGCGATGAACTGTGCGCCGAGCGCTTTGATGTCCCGTTCGCGCAGTCCGTATTCCTTCTTGGCGAGCACGACGATGCTCCTGCCCTCGGGGGTTTCGTCGGCCAGCGAGGCGATCTGCGCGGCGTCGGCGAGGTCCCGGACGTCCACGCCGGCCGCGGGAAGAAAGACCGTCGCTTCCCGATTGCCGAGGGTGATGGTCCCTGTCTTGTCGAGAAGAAGCACGTCCACGTCACCGGCGGCTTCGACGGCGCGGCCGCTCATGGCGATGACGTTGGCCCGGATCATCCGGTCCATGCCGGCAATGCCGATCGCCGAAAGAAGGCCCCCGATGGTCGTCGGAATGAGGCAGACGAGCAGGGCGACCAGCACCGTCAGCGTTACCGGCGACCCCTGGCCGGCGGCCCGCACGCTGAAGATCGAAAAGGGCAGCAGCGTGACCGTCGCCAGCAGGAAGACGATCGTCAGGCCGGCGAGAAAGATGTCGAGGGCGATCTCGTTGGGGGTCTTCTGTCGTTTCGCCCCCTCCACCATGGCGATCATCCGGTCCAGGAATGTCTCGCCCGGTTCGGACGTGATGCGCACGATGAGCCAGTCGGACAGAACCCTGGTCCCGCCGGTCACGGCGCTTCGGTCTCCGCCGCTTTCCCGGATGACGGGCGCGCTCTCGCCGGTGATCGCGCTCTCGTCGACGGAGGCGATCCCGCCAACGACCTCGCCGTCGCTCGGGATCACGTCGCCGGCCTCCACGAGCACGACATCGCCCTTGTGAAGCTGCGACCCGGAAATCAGGGTCCGTTCCGCAGCAGGGTCCGGACTGCTCAGAAGCTTCGCCGGCACATCCTTGCGGCTGCTTCGCAGCGCCCGCGCCTGGGCTTTTCCTCTGCCCTCCGCCATCGCTTCGGCGAAATTGCCGAACAGAACGGTAAACCAGAGCCAGATCGACACGGTCAGAATGAACGCGGGACTCTCCTCGCCCCGGCCGAACAGGGAATAGAAGAAGAGCGCCGACGTGAGAACGCTTCCCACTTCGACGACGAACATCACCGGCCTCCTCATCATCAGGAGGGGGTGGAGCTTCAAGACGGCGTCGAAGGCCGCTTTCGACAGCAGCGCGCCTTGAAAGAAGGAGAAGGGGTTGCCTCTTCGGCTCATCGCTTTCGTCTCCGTTCGGACATCTCAGAAAGATACGAATTCCACGATCGGTCCCAGGGCCAGGGCCGGCAGAAAGGTCAGCGCGCCCACCAGCAGCACGACACCCGCCAGAAGAATGACGAAAAGAGGCGTATGGGTCGGAAGGGTTCCGGGACCGGGCGGAACGGTCTTCTTTTTCGCCAGGGATCCCGCCATGGCCAGAACGGGGACCATCACCCAGAAGCGACCGACCAGCATGGCGATGCCAAGGGAAAGATTGTAGAAGACGCTGCTGGCGTTCAGGCCGGCGAAGGCGCTGCCGTTGTTGTTCGCGGCCGAGGAAAAGGCGTAGAGGATCTCCGTGAAGCCGTGGGGGCCCGGATTGGAGATGCCGTCCACTCCCGCCTTGGTCACGACGGCGATGGCGGTTCCCAGAAGAACGGTTGCGGCGGGGACGAGGATGACGAGGGAAGCCATCTTCATCTCGAAGGCCTCGATCTTCTTGCCGAGATATTCCGGGGTCCGTCCCACCATGAGGCCGGCGACGAAGACGGCAATGACGGCAAACACCAGCATGCCGTAAAGGCCCGAACCGACGCCGCCGAAGACGACTTCCCCGAGTTGGATGAGCCACAGCGGTGCCAGGCCGCCGAGAGGCGTGAAAGAGTCGTGCATGGCATTGACCGATCCGTTCGACGCGGCGGTCGTGGCCGCGGCCCAGAGGGCGGAGTTCACGATGCCGAAGCGGACTTCCTTGCCTTCCATGTTCCCGCCGGCCTGTCCGGCAACCGCCGTCTGATCGACGCCGAGGCGGGACAGGACAGGGTTTCCCGCCTGCTCGCTCCACAGGCAGAGGATCAGCATCGGAATGAAGACGAGCAGCATCGCCGCGAGAATCGCCCAGCCCTGGCGCGTGTCCTTCACCATCCTGCCGAAGGTGTAGCAGAGCGCCGCGGGAAGCAGGAGGATCGCGAGCATCTCCAGGGCGTTCGTGATCGGCGTCGGATTTTCGAAAGGATGGGCCGAGTTGGCGTTGAAGAAGCCCCCGCCATTCGTCCCGATCTGCTTGATGGCGATTTGCGAGGCGGCGGGCCCCATGGGGATGATCTGCTCGGTGACCGCCTTGCCCGCGCTGTCCCGTGTGCCCTGGAGGAGCGGGATCCGGACGGCCGGATCCAGAGATTGCACGACGCCCTGGGAAACAAGCGCAACCGCGAGAAGGACCGCCAGTGGGAGCAGGATGTAAAGGACGGTGCGAATCAGGTCCGTCCAGAAGTTGCCGATGGTTCCGGAAACGTTGCGCTTCAGGCCTCTGACAAAGGCGGCAAGGACGGCCATGCCGCTTGCCGCCGACAGGAAGTTCTGAGCGGTAAGCCCCAGCATCTGCGTGAGATAGCTCATGGCGGTTTCGCCGGCATAGGCCTGCCAGTTCGTGTTCGTGACGAAACTCACGGCCGTGTTGAAGGCGAGGGTGGGCGCGACGGCGGAGAGCCGCTGCGGATTGAGCGGCAGGAAGCCCTGAACGCGCTGAACCAGGAACAGGAGGAGCCAGCCGGCGGCGCTGAACAGCAGGACGGCTCCGGCGTATTCCTTCCAGGCCATCTCATTCTCGGGTGTGACGCCGCACCATCGGAAGAGGCGTCTTTCGAACGGCGCGAGGAACCGGAACGGCGGCAGGTTTCCCCCGGAGTAGACCCGCGCCATGTACGATCCCAAGGGCTTCACCAGGATCAGGAGAACGGCCAGATAGGACAGCGCCTGCAGCACCCCGTTGGTCGTCATGAGAACAGCTCCGGTTTGAGAAGGGCAAGAAAAAGGTAAAGAAGGAGGGCGAGGGCGATCACACCGCCGATGGCGTAGAGAAAAAACATGGGGTTCACCGCCTCAGAGTCTTCCCAGCCCGTCGATGCCGAGCAGGCTCAGAACGAAGAACAACGCAACGATCGACATGCAGAGAATGTCCATACGATCATGTTGCCTCCCGCGAAATTATTTAACAAAGTTAACAACGAAAAAATAAAGATGCTGTTAAAACGGCCGGGGGAAGAATAAAGGAATCAATAAGATCATCCGCAAAAGCGGCGCTCCTCGCTGCGCCGAGCAAGGGATGGCGGGAACCCGGTTCCCCGCTTCGCCACGAGCCGGCAAACCTTCTTGACAGGGCATTCCGCCCTTTTGTATCTTTTTGGAGCAGGATCCCGCGCTTCGCTCCGTTCGCATTCCGCCGGCAACGCCTCCTTGCGGAACCGTTCACAGGAAGGATTTGAAAACCGATGTCTCTACCGCAAGATCCATCCCTTTCGACGGCCCGGACCATCATGATCGGCTTCGCCGACGCGACAGGGCTTTCCCCGCCGGGCGTATCGCCGCGCCGCTATCTCTGGACGGACGCCTTTGCCGTCTGCAATTTCCTGGAGCTTCATCGCCGCACGGGAGAGAAACGCTTCAAAAGACTCGCGAAGGACCTCATCAATCAGGTCCACCGCATCCTCGGCCGCCACCGCGGCGACGACCGGCGCACGGGCTGGATCAGCGGCCTGGGCGAGCGGGAAGGCGCCCTTCACCCCACTGCCGGAGGGCTGAGGATCGGGAAGCCCCTTCCGGAGCGCGGCCCCGGTGAACCCCTTGACGAGCGCCTGGAGTGGGACCGGGACGGGCAGTACTATCACTACCTCACCAAATGGATGCATGCCCTCCGCCAGGCCGGGGCGGTCCTCGGCGAGGCGGATTACCTCCGCTGGGCGGTGGAGCTCGCCGAAGCGACCCATGCCGCCTTCGTGTACCGCACGCCGGCCGGCTCCCGACAGCGCATGTACTGGAAGATGAGCATCGACCTCTCGCGCCCCCTTGTTCCTTCGATGGGCCTTCACGACCCGCTCGACGGCTGGATCACCTGCAGCGAACTGCAGGCTGCCGTCAAGGGCCTGCATGAACTGCCGACGCCCCCTCTCGGCCGCGAGATCGCGGCGCTGTCCGCGATGTGCGCCGGGATAAACTGGGGAACGGATGATCCCTTGGGGCTGGGGGGCTCCTCGCCGATGCCTACCGGGTCGGCCAGCTGGCGGCGCGCGGAGACTTCGCGCCCGGTGAACTGACGGCGGACCTGCTGGACGCTTCCCTGAGGGGGCTCGCGGCCTTTTCCGTGAAGAATTCCCTGGCGCTTCCTGCCGCCTACCGCCTGGCGTTCCGGGAACTCGGCCTGTCCATCGGGTTGCACGGCGTCCGAAGGTTGAGGACGCTGATCGAAGAAAATCCCGGCATCTCCGGGAACGGCATGCCGCTGCACGGGCGCGTCGAAGCGCTCCTGCGGTACGAACGGCTGGCCTCGGCCATCGAGGCATTCTGGCTCGACGCCGCCTCCCGGGAGGCTTCGTCGTGGCGGGACCACGGCGACATCAACGACGTCATGCTCGCAACGAGCCTCGCCCCTGACGGATTCCTGAAGCTGTAGTCCCGCTGCCGTCTTGCATCCCCGGGGAAGCTGACGGGGATCGGTCTGCGGCCGGTCATTTCTCATAGCGGATCCGGTAGATGACGCCGGCCCGGTCGTCGGAGACGAGAAGGGAGCCGTCGGGCATTTCCAGGAGATCGACGGGCCGCCCGAAGACCAGACCGTCCTGCAGCCATCCCTCCGCGAAGACTTCGTACCGCACGGCCCTTGCGCCCTCCATCCTGACGAGCGAAATCCGGTAGCCCAGAGGCGTGGTGCGGTTCCACGAGCCGTGCTCCGCGATCAGTACCTGATTCCTGTAGGCGGGCGGGAACAGGTTGCCGCGGTAAAACCGCATCCCCAGGGCGGCGACGTGGGGACCGAGCGCCATGGCCGGCGGCGTGAAGTCCGAACAGTTCTTCCCTCGTCCGTACTCCGGGTCCGGAATGCCGTTGCCGTGACAGTAGGGATAGCCGAAGTGCATGCCTTTTTTCGGCGCGCAGTTCAGTTCGTCCGGGGGCAGGTTGTCGCCCATCCAGTCACGTCCGTTGTCGGTGAACCAGAGTTCCTTCGTCTCCGGGTGCCAGTCGAATCCGACCGTGTTGCGCACGCCGCGGGCAAAGACTTCCAGCCCCGTGCCGTCCGGATTCATCCTCATGATGGAGGCATAGCGGGGATCCCTGCTCTCGCAGATGTTGCAGGGGGCGCCCACAGGGACATAGAGCATGCCGTCTGGGCCGAAGCGGATGAATTTCCAGCCGTGGTGCCGGTCCCTCGGAAAGCCGTCGTTTACGACGACCGGAGCGGCCGGAGCGGAAGGCCCGGCAGGGCGGGTCTCAGCGTCATCGAAACGGAGGATGCGGTGAACCTCCGCAACGTAGAGGGAACGGTCCTTGAAGGCCACGCCGTTGGGCATGTTGAGCCCCTTGACGAAGACCATCACCTCGTCGGCCTCGTGGTCCCCGTTCCGGTCCCGTACGGCGTAAACGACGCCTTCTCCGCGCGTGCCCACGAACAGGGTCCCCCCGGGGCCGAGGGCCATGGAGCGCGCCCCCGGGACATTGCGGGCGTAGAGGGAGATCCGGAAGCCCGGCGGCAGGATGATCCTCTCCTCCTCGGCCGCCCGGGCCGGCGACAACCCGTCACCGGCAAACCCGGCGAACAGAGAACACAAGACGGCGATGATCGTTCCGAAATACCTCATGGCTCCCGCCCTCCTCCCTTCCGCTCCGCCAGCCGCAGGACCCTGCGGCCGCCGACGCCGGAGGCCTTGCGTCCGTCACGGCCCGTCTCTCTTCCGTCCGTGCTCGGCGTACCAGTCCAGCTGCCGGCAGATGCCGCGGAAGATCTTGACCTCCTTGGCGTACACCCCCGTCCTTCCGAAGAAGCGCCGCAGATGGGCCATCCAGTATTCCGGGTTCTGGGGATTCAGGAACCCGATCTTCGAGAGCAGTTTCTCCATCGCATCGTACATCCCCTCCATCTCCGCCACCGAGGCGAGGCGGGGCGTGAAGGCGGTGGCCTGTCTCTGCGCAACGAACAATTCGTAGCAGAGGATCATGACCGCGTGAGACAGGTTCAGGGACCGGTAGCGCGGCGAGCTGGGGATCGTCACCAGCATCTGGCAGAGGCGGACCTCGTCGTTCGAAAGTCCCGTGTCTTCGGGCCCGAACAGGAGCGCCATCTCATTCTTCTGCGAAATTTCAACGACCCGCTCGGCCATCGCCCTGGGCGTGAGCACCGGGCCGCGGGCCGAGCCGGTCCGCGCCGTCGTTCCCACGACGAACGAGAACGGGGCGAGGGCCTCCGCGGCGCTCTCGGCCCACCGGATGTTGTCCACGAGATCGGCGGCAAAATGTGTGGACATCGTCTTCATCGCCTCTTCCTCGAGGGGCTCCTCCCCCGGCACGACGACGAGGCGGGAAATCCCCATATTCTTGGCGCAACGGGCCACGGAACCGACGTTGCCGGGATACTTGGGCCTGCACAAGACGATGGCGATATTCTTCTTTTCGACGCTCAGCTCCATGTCCGCCTTCCCACCCGGCCGTCCAGCGAAGACCCCGGGTGCCTTTTAGACGTACCACATTTCCCGTTGTCCGTCGATGAGGACTCTGGTATCTGGTATCCCATGCAGCAGGACTGGGAGGCGGCGCTGATCGAAGGCGCATCGGAACTGGGGCTGGAGCTTACGGGGCTTCAGACGCAGCGGTTGGTGCGCTATCTCCAGGAGCTCCTCCTGTGGAACGAGACCTTCAACCTGATCTCGCCGCGGACGACGCCGGAGGCGGCGATCGGCCATGCCCTCGACTGCCTGAGCGTCGTTCCCCACCTTCGAGGCCGCAGCGGACCGCTCATCGATCTGGGATCGGGCGGAGGTCTTCCGGCCATTCCGCTGAAGATCGTCCTGCCCGATCTTGAGGTCCGCATGGTCGAATCCACAAGAAAGAAAGCCTCCTTCCTGCACCAGGCCATCCGCCTGCTCGACCTCAGGGGCGTCTCCGTCCTCCAGGAGCGGGCGGAGAGGCTTTCGAGTGACCCCGGAAGCCGCGGGACCTATCCCATCGTGACATCGCGGGCCACATTCCATCTGAATGATCTGCTTCGCATCGCTGCCCCCTTTCTCGCGCCCGGCGGCATCCTGATCGCGATGAAGGGGCCCCGGCCCGAGGGGGAGATCCGCGAAGCCGAATCGAATCGCGCCATTCTGGGCCTGGCGTCCCCTGCCGTGCATGCGGTCTTCCTGCCCCGCGGAGGCGGGTCCCGGACGATTCTCATTTACGGCCTCGGCCGGGGGGCCTCCGCTTCCCGGTGCGGTTAAATTTTCTTCCATAATATTCATAGGTTAAACTTGCTTTTTTCCTTTGAAAAATTCCTTTTTTCCCCTTCTCAAAGACACGGTTTTGTGTTAGCGTATGCTGCCTTTTTGCCCGGGTCGACGTTAGGGGTTTCATTAACAAAATGGCATGTAAAATCTTATGCTTGGCGAATCAGAAGGGCGGCGTCGGCAAGACGACGACGGCCATCAATCTCGCCGCCTGTCTCGCCACCGCCGAGCGGCGGACGCTGCTTGTGGATTGCGACGCGCAGGGAAACGCATCGAGCGGCCTGGGGATCGATCGCGAGTCGCTTCGCGGCCGGAATCTCTATCATGCCCTGATCGGCGGCGTGCCGATTGCGGATGTGATCCGGCCCACGCAGCTCAAGCATCTCGACATCGTGCCCGCCGATCAGGACCTGATCGGCGTGGAGATCGAATTCGTCGCGATGGAGGAACGGGAGAAGAAGCTTCGTCGGGCCCTGCGCGACGGCGGCATCGACTATGATTTCATCGTGCTGGACTGCCCGCCCTCCCTGGGTTTCCTGACCATCAACGCGCTCGTCGCCTCCGATTGCCTGATCGTGCCGATGCAGTGCGAGTTCTACGCCATGGAGGGACTGGGCCTGCTCCTGAATACCGCCCGGCTGGTGCGGGAGCGCTGGAACCCGGAGCTCCGTCTGGGGGGCATCTTGCTGACGATGTTCGATGCGCGCAATCTCCTGTCGCACCGGGTGAGCGAAGACGTGAAGCGTCACTTCGGCGGCAAGGTTTTCCGGACCGTGATCCCCAGGAACGTCCGCCTGTCCGAAAGTCCGTCGCACGGGCTCCCGATCGTTCTGTACGATATCCGATCGAAAGGCGCAGCCGCGTACATGGAGTGGACGCAAGAAATTCTCAACAACGGGAGGATCTGATGCCGACCAAGGACAAGCTGGGCAGGGGACTGGGCGCGATGTTTCCCCACCTGTCTCGCGACATCGGAGAAAAATCGAATTTCCTGCAGTGCGGGGTCGAAGAGCTGTGCCCCAACCGTTTTCAGCCGCGGAAGACCTTCCGGGACAGCGAACAGAAGAAACTCGTCGCTTCCGTCCGTGAAAAGGGGATCATCCAGCCGATTGTCGTGCGGCGCATCGAGAGCGGGTACGAAATCATCGCCGGGGAACGGCGGTGGCGGGCGGCGCAGACTGCCGGGCTCCAAGAGGTCCCCATCGTGGTGCGCGATGCCGCCGACGCCGATATGGCGGAGATCTCTCTGATCGAAAACCTGCAGCGGGAAGACCTCAACCCCCTTGAAGAGGCGGAGGCCTATCAGACCCTGATGGACCGCTTCGGAATGTCCCAAGACAGTCTTTCCACCCGGGTCGGGCGCGATCGTTCGACGATCGCCAACACCCTTCGCCTGCTCAGGCTTCCCCCGGAAGTGAAGAAGGAGCTGGCCGACAGGCGTCTGACGGAAGGGCATGCACGGGCACTGCTGGCGCTGGAATCCGTTCGTTCCCAAGTGTCCGTCCTGAAGGACGTGCTCAGGAAGGGGCTTTCCGTGCGCGAGACGGAACGCCTGGTCAAGGCGCTGTCGAAGACGGCGGCGCCGGTGCGCAAAGCGGCACGGACGGACGGCAATCTTGTGGACCTGGAGCGGAGACTCTCCTCGAGGCTCCTCGCCAAGGTGCGGATACGACAGGGGAAAAATTCCGGCGCCATCGAGATCGCCTTCGGATCGCCGCAGGAACTGGACCGGCTGATCCGGTTTCTGCTCGACGCCGCCGGGTGAGGCGTCCCTGAGAAGAACCATCAACAGCTGTGGATAGCTTGTTCATAACATCGGTGATGCAGTTCTATGGCATGGGAAAAAAGCCTTCAAATGATTCGGGGAAAGGTCAGCCAGCAGAATTTTGAGACCTGGATCCGGCCGATCCGGCTCATCGCCGTCGACGGAGAAAATGTCTCGCTGGCGGTTCCGAACCGGTTCTTCAAAGACTGGCTCATGGAAAACTACCTCCCCCTTCTCCAGGAGGCCCTTTCTTCGGCGGTCGGGCAGAGCGTCAATATCCAGTTCGTGATCGGCCAGACAAGGGAGAGGGCCGTCGTCTCCGTCCGCAGGCAGGATGTAAAGAATGGTGCAGTGCCGGAAAAGGCCGGAAAGCCGGCGATTCATCCATCCCTCAATCCGCAGTACAGCTTCGAACGATTCGTCATCGGCGCCTGCAATCAATTCGCCCATGCCGCATCCATGGCCGTCGCCGAACAGCCGGCCAAGAACTACAATCCGCTCTTCATCTATGGAGGTGTCGGTCTCGGCAAGACGCATCTGCTCAATGCCATCGGCCTCCACACCCTGTCGATCTATCCCGAGGCGAATGTCGTCTACGTCTCCGCGGAGGAGTTCATGAACGAACTCATCAACTCCATCCGCTACGACCGCATGCAGAAATTCCGCGAAAAATATCGCAACATCGACTCGCTGCTCATCGACGACATTCAGTTCATCGCCGGAAAGGAGCGCACGCAGGAGGAATTCTTCCATACCTTCAATACCCTGCACGATTCCGGCAAGCAGATCGTCGTGACGAGCGACAAGTTCCCGAAGGACATCCCGAACCTCGAAAGCCGGCTGCGTTCGCGGTTCGAGTGGGGGTTGATCGCCGACATCCAGCCGCCGGAGATCGAGACGAAGATCGCCATCATCGAGAAGAAGAGTCAGGAAATTCACATCGATCTGTCAAACAGCGTGGCTCATTACATTGCATCGCAGGCGGAGTCGAACATTCGGGAACTGGAGGGTTACCTGATCCGCATCAGCGCATACTCTTCGCTGACGAACCGGCCGATCGACATGGAGCTCGTCCGAGAGGTCCTCAAGAAGATTCTCAAGCAGAACGAAAAGCAGGAAGTGACGATCGACCAGATCCTGAAGGCGGTATCCGCGAAATTCAATCTGAAGCTCGCGGACATCAAATCCCAGAAGAAAAACAAGAACTTCGTTCTTCCCCGGCAGATCGCCATGTATCTGTCCAGGAAACTGACGACGGCGTCCTTTCCCGATATCGGCGAGAAGGTGGGCGGACGGGACCACTCGACGGTCATTTACGCGAACAACAAAATTGCCAAGGCGGTCGAAACGAATCAGCAGATCAAAAAGACCGTCCAGGAGATCGAAAACGATCTTCTGCACAGGAGCTAACAGGGGCGTCCCGAGGAAATCAACAGACGGAAAATCTTCAGGAAGGGAATTTTACGGGATATTCCCGGACACTCCACAGCATGAACAGAGGTTATTACAACTGCTATATTTTTTCTAAATCCAATCTTATGAAAAAAAGAAAGGATGGGTAAACGATGAAATTCCAAATCTCCCGTGAATCGTTCCTTCAAGGCGTGCAAAAGACGCTGGGGGTCGTCGAGAAGAAGACGACCATGCCCATCTTGAGTCATGTGCTCGTCCGGGCGCAGGACGATCGGATCTCGATTGTTGCAACCGATCGCGAAATCGGGCTGGTGACAAGTTTTGCGGCGGAGATCGAGAAACCCGGAGAGGTAACGCTGTCCGCAAAGAAACTCTACGAAATGGTGCGTGAGATTCCAGGGGACACCATCCAGGTGGAACGCAGGGAGAACGATCAGGTATCTCTGTCTTCCCAGAAGTCCGTCTACAGAATGATGGGTCTTCCGGCGGACGATTTTCCGAAGGTCATGGAGGACGAAGACATTCCCATGGCTCCGATTGCACCGGGGGCGTTGCGGGAGATGATCCGGAAGACGTTCTTTGCAATGTCTGTCGATGAGACGCGGAAGAATCTCAACGGCGTTTTCTTTGAAGCGGAGGGGGAGGGCGAGATCTCCCGGGTCGGGATGGTGGCGACGGACGGGCACCGGCTTTCGCTGGCGGTAGAGGAAGTCCCGAAATTTCTGACACTGGAAAAAGGCGTGGTGATTCCGCGTAAGGGGATCATGGAAATCCGGAAGCTCGTCGACGGAGAGCCCGCAGACCTGAAGTTCGGGATTCGTCAGGGGATGTGCATATTGAAGACGTCGGATACGGTTCTCAAGGTATCGCTCGTGGAAGCGGAGTATCCAGATTACCGGCGGATCCTGCCGAAGGAAAAGGGGTCGGTTCTTCTCTTGAAGAGAGACGAATTCCTTCAGGCCCTGCGGCGGATGGGCGTCATCTCCTCTGACCGGTACAGCGGCGTCATCCTGGAATTGAGGGACGGGAAGATGATCATGACGTCGACCAACCCGGACGTCGGGGAAGCGAGCGATGAAATGGACGTTCCCTACCGGGACAAGGAGATCCGCGTCGGCTACAACGTCCATTATCTGATGGAAGCGGTGGAGGTTGTCGATGGAGAATCCCTGGAATTCGAAATCGGCGTGGGAATGAAACCGAGCATCGTCCGCCAGGCCGGGAACGATCGCTACTTCTGCATGATTATGCCTCTGAAAGTCTGATGGAGAACAAGCAAAGTTTATGACGGAAATTTACGGAGCAGACAGCATCAAGGTCCTGGAGGGTCTGGAGGCGGTTCGAAAGCGCCCCGCCATGTATATCGGCAGCACCGGCCGCGAGGGGCTGCACCATCTGGTCTATGAGATCGTGGACAACAGCATCGACGAATCCGCGGCGGGTTTCTGCGATACGATTTCGGTCAAGATCCGCGCCGACAACAGCGTCACCGTGGATGACAACGGGCGCGGCATTCCTGTGGACATACACAAGACGGAGGGGGTGTCGGCGGCGGAGGTCGCCCTGACGAAACTCCACGCAGGGGCGAAATTCTCCAACGACAGCTACAAGATCTCCGGCGGCCTTCACGGCGTCGGCGTATCCGTCGTCAACGCCCTGTCATCCTATCTGGAGCTGGAAGTCCGGAGAGACGGCGGCGTCTATACGCAGTCGTACACACGCGGTGTTCCCGCAGCCCCCCTGGAGAGGGTGGGGAACACCAAGTCGCGGGGAACGAAGATCACCTTCCGGCCCGACGAGGAGATCTTCGAGGACATCGAGTTCAGCTTCGATACCCTGGCCAACCGGCTGCGTGAACTGGCCTTTCTCAACTCAGGGGTGAAGATCTCGATCGTCGACGAGCGCACGGACCGCAAGAGCGAGTTCTGCTACCGGGGGGGAATCGTGTCCTTCGTCGAATACCTCAACCGGAGCAAGAAGGTCCTTCACAAGGACCCGGTCTACATCTCCGGCGAGCGGGAAGACTGCATCGTGGAGGTGGCGCTGCAGTACAACGACACCTACACGGAAAACATCTTTTCCTTCGCCAACAGCATCAACACGACCGAAGGCGGCACCCACCTCATCGGGTTCCGGTCCGCCCTGACGCGCGTCTTCAACAACTACGCCGTGAGCAGCAATCTGCTGAAGAACGGCAAGGAATCGCTCAAAGGCGAGGATCTCCGCGAGGGGTTGACGGCGGTCATCAGCGTGAAGATCAAGAATCCCCAGTTCGAGGGCCAGACCAAGACGAAACTCGGGAACAGCGAGGTCCGCGGCCTCGTGGAGGGGGTCGTCTACGACAAGATCGGCAGCTATCTCGAAGAAAATCCGGGAATCGCCAAGCACCTGCTGAACAAGTGCCTCGAAGCGGCGCGCGCCCGGGAGGCCGCCCGCCGCGCCCGTGAACTGACGCGCCGCAAGAGCGCGCTCGAGGTTGGAGCGCTTCCGGGAAAATTGGCCGACTGCCAGGAAAGGGACCCGGTGCAGAGCGAGATTTTCCTGGTGGAGGGGGACTCGGCCGGCGGCTCGGCGAAACAGGGGCGGGACCGCAGAAACCAGGCCATCCTTCCCCTGCGCGGCAAAGTTCTCAACGTGGAGAAGGCCCGGTTCGACAAGATGCTCCAGAACGAGGAAATCAAGGTGATGGTCACCGCCTTCGGGACCGGCATCGGCGAAGGCGAGTACGACATCAGCAAGCTCCGCTACCACAAAGTCATCATCATGACCGATGCGGACATCGACGGTTCTCACATCCGCACGCTGCTCCTGACCTTTTTCTTCCGCCAGATGAAGGAACTCGTCGAGCGGGGGTATCTCTACATCGCCCAGCCGCCGCTCTTCCGCATCGTCGACAAGAAGAATGAAATCTACATCCACAATGAGGAAGGGATGCAGGAATTCGTCCTCGGCAGCGGCGTCGCGAGGGTCCGCCTCCTGCCGGCCGACGGGTCGGCGTCGCTGACCGGCAGCCGGCTGAAGGCCCTGATCAAGAAAATGATGCGCATCGAGGGGCTTCTGGACCGGTTCGAACACGAGGAAAAGGCCCGGGAGGTCATCCGGATTCTGGCCGGCGATCCGGCGCTGAGGGAGGAGGACTTCAAGACGGAGGAGGCCCTGGGAAAGGTGGCGAGAAGGACCGCCATGGCCGTCGGGAAGAGCGTCGAGGACGCGTCCGTCGATCCGGACCAGGAACACGGCCGGTTCCGGATCACCTTCTCCATCCGCAACAACGGCCGGAGCGGGACGACAATCATCGACCGCGATCTCCTGCGGGCCCCGCTGTTCGCCGAGATCCGGGCGATCCTGCAGCAGGTCGCCGTGATCGGCGAGCCGCCCTACTCCGTCACGGCCGGAGAAGGCGACGGGGTTGTGCAGAAGATCGAAAGCATGCCGGAACTGGTCGCCTTCGTGATGGCCGAGGGGAAGAAGGGGCTCACGGTGCAGCGTTACAAGGGCCTCGGCGAAATGAACCCCGAGCAGCTGTGGGAAACGACGATGAATCCGGAAAAGAGAACGCTCCTGCAGGTCCGGATCGAGGACGCCGTCGAGGCGGACGAGATCTTCACGACCCTGATGGGGGATCAGGTGGAACCGCGGCGGGATTTCATCTATCGCAACGCCCTGCACGTAAAGAATCTTGATATTTAGCGGCCGCCGGGACGGGACAAATCCGCGTCTTCGGACGGCGGCGTATCCGACGCTCCGGCCGATGCGGCCGGAGGACAGGCATTTTCGGGAGAAGACGATTTCATGGAACAGCAACAGACCTCGTTGAAGGGTTTTTCCATCAACATCGAAGACGAGATGAAGAAGTCCTACATGGACTATGCGATGAGCGTCATCATCGGCCGGGCCATTCCCGATGTCCGGGACGGCCTCAAGCCGGTCCACCGGCGCGCGCTCTTCGCCATGCACGAGATGGGCAACCGCTGGAACAAGGCCTACAAGAAATCCGCCAGGGTTGTCGGCGACATCATCGGCAAGTATCACCCGCACGGGGACGCCGCCGCCTACGACACCATCGTGCGCATGGCCCAGGACTTCTCCCTGCGCTACCCGCTCGTCGACGGTCAGGGAAATTTCGGCTCCATCGACGGCGATCCTCCCGCAGCGATGCGCTACACGGAAGTGCGCATGGCGAGGATCGCCGAAGAACTGCTGACCGACCTCGACAAAGAAACCGTCGATTTCATGCCGAACTACGACGAGTCCCTCCAGGAGCCGGTCGTGCTGCCGGCGGCGCTGCCGCTGCTGCTGCTCAACGGCGCCTCCGGGATCGCCGTCGGCGTGGCGACGAACATCCCGCCCCACAATCTCGCGGAGGTGGTCGACGGGGCGATCGCCGTCATCCGCAAGCCGGAGATCGGCGTGGACGAGCTGATGCGCATCATCCGGGGCCCGGATTTCCCCACGGCCGGATTCATCAACGGGCGGGAGGGGATCGTGGAGGCTTACCGGACGGGGCGCGGCATCATCCGCGTCCGCGCCCGCGCCCTGATCGAGCGCAACGCCCGCAGCGACAAGGAAAGCATCGTCATCACCGAACTGCCCTACCAGGTCAACAAGGCGGCCCTGATCGAAAAGATCTCGGAACTGGTGAAGGACAAGAAGATCTCCGGAATCTCCGATCTGCGCGACGAGTCGGATCGGGAAGGGATCCGGATCGTGATCGATCTGAAGCGTGAGGAGCCTTCCGCCGTCATCCTCAATCAGCTCTACAAGCACACCCAGATGGAATCCACCTTCGGCATCATCATGCTCGCCATCGAGAACGGCCAGCCCCGCCAGTACAACCTCAAGGACATGCTGGAGAGCTTCGTCCGTTTCCGCCGCGAGGTGATCGTGCGGCGGACGACCTTCGAACTCGCCCGGGCCCGCGAGCGTGCCCACATCCTCGAAGGGCTCGTCGTCGCCCTCAAGATGATCGACGACGTCGTCGCCGTGATCAAGAGTTCCCGGAGCGTGCCCGAGGCTTCGGCGGCGCTGTGCGGGAAATTCGGACTGACCGAGATTCAGGCCAAGGCCATTCTGGAGATGAGGCTCCAGCGGCTCACGGGGCTGGAGCGGGAGAAGATCGACGAGGAGTATGCGGAGCTTTCCAAGACGATCTGGCGCCTGCAGGGAATCCTCGATGACCCGCAGAAGGTCCTCGACGTCATCGTTTCCGAGCTGGAGGAGATCAAGGGACGCTACGGGGACGAGCGGCGCACGGAGATCGTGGCCAGTTCCGAGGACATCGACATCGAAGACATGATCGTCGAGGAGGATGTCGTCGTCACCGTCTCCCATTCCGGGTACATCAAGCGCAACGCCGTGAGCCTGTACCGGAGCCAGCGCCGCGGCGGGCGGGGAAAGGTCGGCATGGGGACGAAGGAGGAGGATTTCGTCGAGCGGATCTTCATCGCCTCGACCCACAACTACATCCTGATCTTCACGAATCAGGGGCGCGTCTACTGGCTCAAGGTGTACCAGATCCCCCAGGCGGGACGGGCGGCCAAGGGAAAGGCCATCGTGAACCTGATCCAGATCCAGGCAGGCGAGCGGGTCGCCGCCGTCCTGCCGGTGCGCGACTTCATGGAACAGAAGTCCGTCGTCATGGTCACCAAGCGGGGCGTCGTCAAGAAGACCGCGCTCTCCGCCTTCTCCAATCCGCGTTCGACGGGCATCATCGCCATCGGCATCGACGAAGGGGACGACCTGATCGACGTGCAGCTCGCGAACGGCCGCCAGGAGGTCTTCCTCGGCACGCGCAAGGGGAAATCCATCCGGTTCAACGAGGAGGACGTGCGGGAAATGGGGAGGACGGCTTACGGTGTCCGCGGAATCCTCATGGATGAGGACGACGTCGTCGTCGGCATGGAGGTCGCCTCGCCGGGGACGACCATCGCGACCGTTTCCGAACGGGGCTACGGCAAGCGCACGGATATCGCGGAATACCGTGTGCAGAGCCGCGGCGGCAAGGGGACGATCAACCTGAAGACCGTTCCCAAGGTGGGCATGGTGGCGGGGATCCTGCAGGTCGTCGAGGGCGAGGACATCATGCTGATCAGCAGCGCGGGAAACATCATCCGCATGAAGGTGGACGAAGTCCCGCTCATTCACCGCAGCACGCAGGGCGTGCGGCTGATCGACCTTGCACCCGAAGAGCGGGTCGTCGGCCTGGCGCGGGCCGAGCGCGAAAGCGAAGAAAAGAACGGCGACGCCCCGCCGGACGAGGGGGCCGCGGGCGGGAACGGGGCCGATCTCCTGGCCGATGTCGACGAAACGGACGGCGGCCCCGGGGATGCGTAAAGGGCGCCGCGGCCGTTGCCGGGGAGTGCCGATGACGACCTACCGGACCTTCGATCACACGGCGGACCTGGGGATTGAGGTCTACGGACGGACCCGGAAGGAACTGTTCGGCCATGCCGCGGAAGCCCTCGCCGACCTCCTGGCCGACCCGGGGACCGACCCTCCAGACCGGACCTTCCGGATCTGCGCAACCGGAGAGGACGGACCGGATCTCCTGGTGAACTTCCTGCGCGAGATCCTCTACCAGTTTCACGGAAACCGGCTGCTCCTGCGGCAAATCCGCGTTACCCATCTCACGAAGAACGAAATCTGCGCGGAAGCGGAGGGCGAGGTCCTGGATTGCACCGGAGGGCACCGCCGCAGGGAGGTCAAGGCCGTTACGTACCATCAGGCCTCGCTGAGCCGGGACGGGTCCGGGCGGTGGACCGCAAGGGTGATTCTGGATGTCTGACATCAAGCTCGAAAAGATCGACGAGTTCCGCTGGCGCATCCCAGCCGAAGGGGGGATGCGCGTGCCCGGGATCATCTATTCCAGCGATCGGCTGATGAAGGGCGCGGGAAAAGACGAGAGTCCCCGCCAGGTGGCGAACGTCGCCCATTTGCCGGGGATCGTGAAATATTCGCTCGCCATGCCGGATATGCACTGGGGATACGGGTTCCCGATCGGCGGCGTCGCCGCCTTTTCCCTGGAGGACGGCGTCGTCTCGCCGGGAGGCGTCGGCTACGACATCAACTGCGGGTGCCGCCTGCTGACGACGAAGCTCCGCGAGGAGGATGTGCGGGACCGTCTCCGGGACCTCACGGTCGGGCTCTTCCGCGACGTCCCCTCTGGCGTGGGTTCCCGGGGACCGATCCGGCTTTCCCCGCAGGACGAGCGCCGGGTCCTGGTCGAGGGCGCCCGCTGGGCGGTGGAGAACGGCTTCGGAACGCCCGCCGATCTGGAAACGACCGAGGACGGCGGCGCCATGGCGGGAGCGGATCCGGAGACCGTCAGCGACCGGGCGCTGGAGCGGGGCCGCGAGCAGCTGGGGACGCTGGGGTCGGGGAACCACTTCCTCGAAATCGAGGTGGTGGGGGAGGTGTTCGATCGGGGTGCAGCGGCCGCCTTCGGTCTCGAAGAAGGCGGGATCGCCGTGATGATCCACAGCGGCTCCCGGGGGCTCGGTTACCAGGTCTGCGACGACTATCTGGCCCGTCTCGTCCGCCACGTGCGGACGCTGGACATGGAGCTTCCGGACCGCCAGCTCGCATGCGCCCATCTCACCTCGCCGGAGGGCAGGCAGTACCTTGCCGCCATGGCCTGCGCCGCCAACTATGCCTGGGCGAACCGCCAGATGCTCATGCATTGGACGCGCGAAAGCTTTCAGCGGACGCTGGGGATGTCGCCGCGGGACCTGGGCATGCAGCTGGTCTACGACGTCTGTCACAACATCGCCAAGATCGAGACCTTTCCGCTGGACGGAAAACCCGTGCGCCTCTGCGTTCACCGCAAGGGTGCGACGCGCGCCTTCCCGCCGGGCCACAAGTCCCTGCCGCCGCGCTACCGTTCTTCCGGCCAGCCTGTCCTGATTCCCGGGGACATGGGCACGGGCTCCTATGTCCTGGCGGGGACGGAAAAGGCCTTCGCGGAGACCTTCGGGAGCACCTGCCACGGGGCGGGCCGCGTCATGAGCCGCGCCCAGGCGACGAAGGCGAGCCGCGGTCGGTCCATTCCTCAGGAGATGTCCGCGCGCGGTGTCGTCGTGATGGCGGCGGGAAAAGAGACCCTGCGGGAAGAAATCCCCGAGGCCTACAAGAACCTGGACGAGGTGGTCTCCGTCGTGGACCGCGCGGGACTCTCGCGCAAGGTCGCGAAACTGAGGTCGCTGGGGTGCATCAAGGGGTGATGGCGGACCTCCTTGCGACGTCGGGGTCAGAGCGCGTAGAGCTTCTCTCCGGACAGGACGTTGATGCCGACCTTGCGCAGGGCGTCGATGGCCGCGTCGGGATCTTCGAAACGGAAGATCATCACGGCATTCTGCCCGCTGCGTTCGACGAACGCATACATGTACTCCACATTGATCTGATTCTGCGCCAGGACGGCGAGGATGCTGTGCAAGCCGCCCGGCCGATCCGGCACCTCCACGGCGACGACGGTGGTCCGGCTGACGGTGAAGCCGTTTTCCCGGAGGACGCGGTTGGCGGTTTCCACGTCGTTGACGATCATGCGCAGGATGCCGAAGTCCGACGTGTCGGCCAGCGACAGGGTCCGGATATTGATATCGGCGTCCTTGAGAATCCGGGTGATATGCTCCAGCCGGCCCGGCACGTTTTCCATGAAGACGGAGATCTGTTCTACCTTCATGAGCGTTCCCTCCCGTTCATATCTGGCGCCTGTCGACGACCCGGCTCGCCTTCCCGTCGAAGCGCTGCAGAGATTTGGGGTCCACCAGCTTGACCTTCGCGGAGATGCCCAGGTAGTCCTTGATGTCCTTGGTGATCCGCCGTTCGATGCTCTGCAGGGCCTTCACGCTGCCCGAAGCGGTGAAGACCCGGTCGCTCACCTCGACGCGGACCTCCAGGGTGTCCAGCGTGCCTTCCCGGTCCACGATCAACTGGTAGTGGGGCTCCAGGCCTTCGATGCCCACGAGGACCGCTTCGATCTGGGAGGGGAAGACGTTCACGCCGCGGATGATCAGCATGTCGTCGCTGCGGCCCATGATTCGGTCCATGCGCACATGCGTCCGTCCGCAGATGCAGGGGTCCGGGAAGAGCCGCGTGACGTCGCGGGTCCGGTAGCGGATGAGGGGGAACGCCTCCTTGGAAAGCGTGGTGAAGACGATTTCACCCTTCTCCCCGGGAGGCAGGACCTTCCCCGTCTCCGGATCGATGATCTCGACGAGAAAATGATCTTCGAAGATGTGCATGCCCTGGCGGCCCTCCAGGCATTCCATGGCGACGCCCGGCCCCATGACTTCGGAGAGGCCGTAGATGTTCAACGCCGTCAGGTTCAGCGCCGCCTCGATCTCGTCGCGCATCTTGTCGCTCCAGGGTTCGGCGCCGAAGATGCCGACACGCAGTTTCAGCGCGCGCATGTCGATGCCCATGCTTCGGCCCTGCTCGGCCAGGTTCAACGCGTAGGAGGGCGTGCAGCAGATGGCGGTGGGCCCGAAGTCCTGAAGGATCATGATCTGGCGCTTCGTGTTGCCTCCGGAAATGGGAATGACGCTTGCCCCCAGCCGCTCTGCGCCATAGTGGGCGCCGAGCCCGCCCGTAAACAGGCCGTACCCGTAGGCGTTGTGAACGATGTCGTTCTTCGTAAGTCCGGCGGCGACGAAGCAGCGCGCCACCAGTTCAGACCAGGTGTCGATGTCGCGTTTCGTGTACCCGACGACGGTCGCCCGCCCCGTCGTTCCCGAAGAGGCGTGAAGCCGGACGATGCTGCTCATCGGTACGGCGAATAGGCCGAAGGGGTAGTTGTCCCGGAGGTCCTGTTTCGTCGTGAACGGGAGACGCTGGAGATCGGCGAGCGTCCGGATATCGTCCGGGTGGACGCCGGCGTCGTCGAAGGCCTTCCGGTAGAAGCCGACGGTGTGGTAGACCCGTTGCGCGACCTGCTGGAGCCTCTTGGCCTGCAGGGCCTCCAGGGCTTCGCGCGGCAGGGTTTCGAAATCTTCGTTGTAGATCATCGGTGTCGCCTCCGGGTCATGATGGGTGAAATCGCTGCAGCGATGAGGGCGTGCGTTGCCGGCGGTCATGCCGGACCTTTTCGAGGGAGCCTCTGTGGCGCAAATATAGCAGAACTCCCGGGAGGGGGCAAGGAGATCCCCCCTTGTCCGGCAAGTGTCAGGCCTCGGGACGGGGCCGCCTCATGCCTTGCCAGAAACGCAGGAACCGAACGGTGGCGATCGCCACGGCAAGGCGGGGTACGTAGAGCCAGAAGGCGCTCAGGCCGAGCGACAAAAGCAACGCGGGGTCCTCGACGACGGAATGATGGATGCCGACCGACATCTGCAGGAGCTCCAGATCGTCGCGGCGCAGCGATCCGGTCCGCGCCTCTTCGACGATCATCGCTCCGCCGTAAGTCAGGCCGAAGAGAACGGCCGTCAGCCAAAGGAAACCCATCTTGCGATTGAGACCCATCAGCCAGAGAAGCGGGGAGAGAACGCCCACAAGAGGTTCGACCCAGCCCATCTCCCTGAGGACGTCCAGCAGCATGAGGAGGGTCATGATGATCACAAAAATCTTGAGACACAGGAGCGATGTCGTCTCGACCCAGGCCAGCAGCATCTGCGCAAACGTCACCGACGGGACGGTGGCGGAGGGTCCTCCCGCGAGGTCCGGGGTGCTGCCGATCCACGGGGCGATGACCAGCACGGTGGCGACGGCCGCCACGAGCCGGACAGCCGTGGCCCGAAGGAGCGGGAGGCCGGACCGGTCCTGAATGATCCCTTCCTGGATCAGGCTGTGGGCCGTCAGCAGGAAAACGGCGATGACGGTCATCTGCGCTTCGTCGAGGGGGAGGACGACCATCGCGGCGATGCCGCCGTAAATGCCCGTGGGCAATCCCAGCAGAAGCGGCAGGGCGGCCATGGCCGGCAGGTGGAGAAACCCCATCAGGGGCTGCAGGGCGAAATCGATCCGCTCGATGAGGCCGCTCCAGGCGAGAACTGCGGTGAAGAGGGAAAGGGGCACGATCAGCTTGATCGTCCAGAGAAAACTCCGCCAGCCACGGACCGCGCCGGAGCGCATCCCCGCCCGCCAGGGGCCGTTCCGGTGAAAGTTGGGCATGATTTCCGTTTTCCTTTTGCGCTATCGGCGGGCTTATGCTACTAATTTCTTCGTGCCGGCGCCAGAAGGAAAAGCAGGGACCACGCACCGTACGGGCCGCAGAGGGCGATCAGCGCGGAAGATTCCCGGCGGGAAAAGACGCGTGCGGCGACACTCCGGCGACCGGCACCGCCTTCCCATGAAATTCACCATCCGGCGCAAGATGCTGCTGAGTTACCTCGCCATGGCCGTCGTGACGGCGCTGGCGAGTGCCTACGCCATCGGAAGCCTGCAGAATCTGAACCGCACCGTCCATGACATCCTCCACGAAGACATCGCCGTTCTGGAAGTGGCCGGTACGATGCTCGACGTGCTGCTGGCCCAGGAGAACGCCGAGAAGAAGAACCTGATTCTCCGCGACCGCTCCCTGGAAGAGATCTTCCAATCCAGGGGAAACGAATTCCGCGCCAAATTGTCCCTGCTGCAGAAGACGCCGCTGGCGAGCATCCGCAGGGACGTCGAGCGGCTGAGCGACCTTCACCGGCGGTATGAAGAGACGTTCCGGCAGGAGATCGCGCTGATCCAGAGCGATCGGCTCGCCGATGCGGTTGCGCTGTCCCAGTCCGAGAGCCGCGGGCTCATCGAGAACATCGCCCAGCAGTTGAAGATCGTCCAGCGCCGGGCCGAGGAGAGCCGGGACCTCCGGATGGGAAGGATCGACGAGGGCGGGAAGAGGGCTTCGCGGGCCGCCGTCGCACTTGCGGCGGCCAGCCTCCTCGTCGGGCTGCTGATGGCATTCTTCATCACGCAGAACATTGCCGGCCCTCTGCGGAAACTGGAAAAAGCGACGGCACTGGTGGCGGAAGGAAAGTTTGACGCCTCACCGGACATCCGCCGCGAAGACGAAATCGGCTCCCTGTCCCTGGCCTTCGGATCGATGACCAAACGGCTCAAGGAGCTTGAGACGATCAATCTGGATGCGAGCCCTCTGACGAGGCTCCCGGGGAACCTGGCGATCGAAAAAGAAATCGGGGAACGGCGTGCCGCGGGCCGTCTCTTTGCCCTCTGCCATATCGACCTCGACAATTTCAAACCCTTTGCCGACAAATATGGATATGCCTGGGGCAGCGAGATCATCAAGGAAGTGGCTCAGATCCTTTCCTCTTCCCTGGACCCGGTCGCCGGGGATTTTGTCGGACATATCGGCGGAGACGATTTTGTCCTCATCGCAGCCCCCGATCGTGCGGAGGCGATCGGACGGAGGCTGGTCGCGGATTTTGACGCGCGCGTTCTCCGCTTCTTCAGCGAGGAAGACCGCAAGCAGGGCTTCTGCATCGCGAAGGACCGGAAAGGCGTCGTGCAGCCGTTCCCGCTGGTTACGATCACCGTGGCGATGGTGACCGACGACGGGAGCCGTTTCGAAAGTCCGCATGAAATGGCCCGGAAGGCGGCCGAACTCAAGGAATTCGCGAAGACGCTGCCGGGAAGCAATTTCGTAAAACAGACGGAAGGGGAGCCCCGTCCGCAGGGATAGACCTGGATCGCGCAGGAGACGGGGCTGTCGACAACCGGGACGGGGCATTCGTGGCGGGGAAAGCTTAAGAGATGAAGACCTTCTGCCGATATGTTGTGAGGAATGTCTGTCGGCTGCTGCCGCTGCTCTTTGTCGTTGCCTGTGCCCCTGCCATGCAGGGGGGACCGCCGGGGGCGGACATCCCTGCGGACATACCGAAGCAGGAGGCGCTGGCGGGCGGAGGTGAGCCGAACAGGGGTGAAGTGGAGGTGCCGGCCGAAGAGGAAGAACTGCGGGCCGTGATCGCCGCCATGGGAGAGGATCCGGGGGCAGAGCAGTATCGGGCGGGTCGCGGTGAGTTGCAGGATTTTCTTGTCCGCTATCCGGAGAGCCGCTGGAAGAGGCTGTATGGAATCCTGATCCGGCTTCTCGACGAGCGAGAGGAACTTCTCCGCAGTCTTCAGGCGTATCAGCAGGTTGTGGACAGGATGGAACAGGAAAGGGCGGCGGCGCTGCAGGAAAGCAATTCCCTGAGGCAGGATCTCCGACAGCTGCAGGAGCGTCTCCACGAGGAGGCGGTCCGGGCGCAGCAGGAAAAGGAACAGCTGAAACGAGACCTCAATCTGCTCAAAGACCTGGAAGTTCAGCGGGAACTGCGGGAAAAAAGCCTGCGATGAAATGGCGGATCGGGAGATGGGGAGCGAACAGGCCCAGTTGAAAGCGATCAAGCCCAAGGAACTTCGCGTGGGCATGTATGTGCACCTGCCGCTGGCCTGGTACGAGCACCCGTTTCTCAAGAACCATTTTCTGATCACTTCCGAGAACCAGATCCGGAAGATTCACGAATGCGGCGTCAAGGAAGTCCGCATCGATCCCGCCCAAAGCCGCATCCGGGCCGAGACGCCGCCCGAGCCGGTTCCGCAGGCCCCGAAACCGCCGGTCCTGCGGACGGAAGACCTGATGGAAGCCATCTGCGACAAGAAGCTGCCGGTCGAGAAGAAGGCCCAGGCCGTTCATCTCCATTCCCTGAAGATGATGAAGGACCTGATGGAAAATCCGACGGTCGAGAACATCCAACAGGCCAAGGACGGCATTGCCAAGGTCGTGGACCTCATCCTTGACGACAATGCCACCAATTATCATCTTCTGCGGATTACGTCCCACGATTTCAACACCTACATCCACTCCGTGAATGTCGGTGTGCTGTCCGTATCGCTGGCCAAGCTGCTGTTCAAGAGGTCGGACGCGCACGACATGCACGCCCTGGGCGGAGGATTCTTTCTGCATGATCTGGGGAAGGTCCGCATCGACCTCAAGATCATCAACAAGCCGGCGAAGCTCTCCGACGAGGAGATGAGAGAAATGAAACGGCATCCCGATTACGGCTTCCAGCTTCTCCAGGAGACCAACCAGCTGAACAACGAATGCAAGACAATCGTTCTACAGCATCACGAACGGGAAAATGGGACCGGCTATCCGCAGGGGCTGAAGGGGGATGAAATCCACATTTACGGCCGCATCTGCTCCGTCGCGGACGTTTTCGAGGCCTTAACCTCCGTGCGCCCTTACAAGAAGGCCCTGAAGCCCTTCGACGCGCTGCGGGTCATGCGCGATGAAATGATCTCTCATTTCCATCGCGACCTCTTCGAGCAGTTCGTTCTGCTTTTTGCCTAGGCCGTCTCCTGGAAGGTCCGGTTCGACTTCCGTTTCAGGACCGCAGCAGCCCCTCGTTTCGCAGGGAATCCTCGGCCAGGCGGATTCCCAGAGCCGTCTTGCAGTCGCGGATCCGTCCGTCGGCCACCATGGCCGCTGCATCGGCGAAAGCCACCTCCACGGTCTCGATATACTCGTCCTCATCGCCGGGCAATGGCGCGCGATACAGGTCATGGGCGAGGAAGAAATGCATGTACTCGTTGCAGTACCCCGGGACCACATAACCCTCGAACAACTTGACGAGCCGCTTTGCCCTGAAGCCGGTTTCCTCGGCCATTTCGCGCTGGACGCATTCCTCCACGGACTCCTCTCCCTTGTCCATGGTTCCCGCAGGCGCTTCCAGCAGGGACGCCCCGATGGCGGGGCGGTACTGCTGGAGAAGGACGAACTTCCCGTCGCCCGTTACGGGCAGGACGACGATGACGGGTTTGTGGGTGAGCCAGCTGAAAAAGCCGACCCGCCCGTCCGGAAACGTGACGTCGCCTTCATAAACGTCGAAGACGCGCCCCCGGTAGACGATCCTTGGAGGCGCGGGGGTTCTCGATGCTCCTTTCATGGCATGCTTCTCCTGTGCTTCGTTTTGTTGTCGCAGACATCGGGGAAATGTGTCGATGCCTTTCCCTGAGGGCGCGCGGGACCGCCATTCAGGCCCGCCGCGGAAACAACTGCAGGTATCCGAATGAGGTCAGTTCGTCTTCATCGTGGCCAGCAGGTGACGCTCGATCTCTTCCTTGGGCAGGGCTCCGACGAGCCGGTTCACGAGTTTGCCGTTCTTGAACAGGAGCATCGTCGGGATGCTTCGAATCCCGTACTGCGAGGCGATCAGGGGATTTTCATCGACGTTGAGCTTCGCGATCTTGGCCCCGCCTGCATACTTGGCGGACAACTCGTCCAGGATCGGAGCCACCGCCTTGCACGGGCCGCACCACGGCGCCCAGCAGTCGACGAGCACGGGCATTGCGCTGGAAATGACTTCTTCGGCGAAGGTGGCATCCGACACTTCCACGGGCGCATCCTTGTCGCTGACGACCAGGGGAGCCCTGCACTTGCCGCAGAGGGGCCGGTCGTGGATGCGTTCCTCGGGCATGCGGTTCTTCGTCCCGCAGGAAAGGCACCGGATGATCATCTCGTCCAGGGCCGCGCGGCATCGTCCGCAGGTAGGCCGGTCCTGCAGCCTCGTCCGGAGGATTCGATTTTTCGTCCCGCAGTTCAGACACCGCAGGATGATGCATTCCTCGGCCATGTTCTCCCTGCCTCAAAATCCGGGAATCCGGCGGCAGAATGATCGGACGACTGCGGCCGGAGACAAGTGTGCCTCTAATATGGCGACAGGCCCGGAAAATGTCAATCGCCGGGGGGCGGGCCGATGGCGACCGACACCGTCCGGGGATGGAGAATGCGGACCAGTTCCGCCGGGGCCATCTCCGCAAGAAGGCCGCGCGCACCGGCATTGATGAAAATCTCCGGCAGGGCGGCGATCGTTTCTTCCATGTAGACCGGCATGGTCTTCCTCGTCCCGAAGGGGGACGTCCCGCCTACGCGGTATCCTGTATGGCGTTCGGCGGTCTGAGGATTGCATGGTTGGACGGACTTGACGCCCAGCGCGCGGGCCAGGGCCTTCGTCGAGACCTCCCGGTCACCGTGCATCAGGATGATGAAAGGGTTCTTCCGGTCATCCTCCATCACGAGCGTCTTGATCGTCCGGTGTTCGTCTATTCCCAGGGCACGGGCCGCAGCCTCAGTGCCGCCACGCTCTACGTACGGATAGGGACGCAGGGTGAAGAGCGTCCCCTTTTCTTTCAGGAGAAGGATGGCGGGCGTGACGGGGATGCGGGTCTTGGCCATAGGCAAACGATTTTTTTCTTCCTTTCTCATCTTCGCGCCGATTTATCAAGGCCGGGAGGGAAGGCATCGAGGTCCATGGCCTTTCGGTCCGCCTTGGAGAAGGCGAGAGATGCCAGTTCCTCCGAGGTGGACCAACGCACTTCCCTGCAGAGAAGCGGCTGGGGCTTCCCGCGGACGATGCGGACGGTAAAGACGTGGAGGATCAGACGGAAGTGCGTGTAGGAATGGTGCACGGTCCCGGCCCTGGACAGTAGTTCGCTTTCCACCCCGGTTTCCTCCCGGAACGTGCGGATCAGCCCTTCTTCCGGTGTTTCCCTTTCGCGCAGGAACCCTCCGGGAAGTTTCCAGAGAGAAGAAAGAAGGCCCTTCCCCGGCCGCCGGACGACGAGCAGGCGGCCTCTTCGATCGCGGACGATCGCTGAGACGGCCTGTCTCTCCGGGATTCTCGCCCTTTTCATCCGGCGCGGAAGCGCTTCCGCCGTTCCATCCCGCCGTGCCCGGCAGTTCGCCCGCAGCGGACACACGCCGCAGGCCGGTTTCCGGGGTGTACAACAGGCGCTCGCCAGGTCCATCAGGGCCTGGTTGAAGGCTCCCGGCGCCGATTCCGGGACGAGTCTTTCGGCGAGCGATTCCAGCTGCCTGGCGGCGGCCGGCCGGTCAACGGTCGCAGTGACGGCGAAGAGGCGCGCGAGGACACGCCGGGCGTTCCCGTCCACGGCAGGAACGGCCTTTCCAAAGGCGATGCTGGCGATCGCCCCGGCGGTGTATCCGCCCACCCCGGGCAGTTTCCGCAGTTCCTCCACGTT
The DNA here is from genome assembly GCA_035366835.1 of Syntrophales bacterium. Classification (GTDB taxonomy): domain Bacteria; phylum Desulfobacterota; class Syntrophia; order Syntrophales; family UBA6109; genus UBA6109. Next base: position 195,933 of record DAOSIS010000001.1, read on the forward strand.
CTCGGGCAGCCGGCCTGCGAAGCGTTCTGCGACGATTCTCGCCGCCTCGTGAAGGTGCCTCGCCCGGCTGTAGTAGCCGAGGTTCTCCCAGGCCTTGAGGACGTCGTCCGGTGATGCCCCGGCCAGTGCCTGCACGGTGGGGAAACGTCTCAGGAAGGTCCTGTAGTAGGGCAGCGCCGTCTCCACGCGGGTCTGTTGAAGCATGACCTCCGAGATCCATATCCGGTAGGGATCGGCGGTCTTTCGCCAGGGCAGGTCACGGCCGTTCTTCCTGTACCAGAGGAGAAGCTTGCGCCGGATCGACAGGATCGGCAGGACCGAAGACGGGTCGAGAGAGGCCATTTCCGCCGTACGCGGGCCGGGGACGGCGCTTCTGCGCCTGGGCGGAGGATGATTCTCAGCGGGATTTCTCATCGTACCGGCCTGTGTCCTTCGTCCTCGCGACCGGGGGCGGCGGACCCTCGCGCTTCTTCAGCCAAAGCAGGATCCGGTCCCGGTAGATGTAGGCCAGGAGCAGAGTCAGGCCGCTCAGGGCAAAGACGACGAACAGGACCTCCGTCTGACGGTCGCGGGCGAGGCTCCCCCCCACAGACAGCAGGATCGTGCCGAAAAGGCGCCCGATGGTCGACAGGAGCAGGAACGTTGTCGTGGGGATGTGGCTCAGTCCCATGATGTAACACAGGGAGTCTTTCGGGAACCCCGGGATCAGGAAGAGGACGAAGGAGACAAGTATCCCCTGGTGCCTCATGAAGGTATCGTATTTTCGGACGGTCCCGGGAGCGACGATCTTTTCCACGAGCGGCAGGCCGTAGATCCTGGCCAGCGTGAACGCGATCCAGGAGCCGATCGTGAGACCGATCGTGGAGTACAGCGTGCCCAGGATCGTGCCGTAGATGTATCCCCCGATGAAACCCGTCACTTCGCCGGGGAAGGGGGCCATGATGACCTGGAGGGTCTGCAGCGGGATGAAGACGAGAAACGACCATGGTCCGAAGGACTTCAGCAGGCGGATGGCCTTCTGGCGGTCGGTGAGATAGACGGAAAGATCGTAATAAAAGAAGAAGAAAACGCCGACGGCGAGGAGAGCGAGCAGGATGGACAACAGGATATAGCGCTTCTTCATGGATATCGGACGCAGCGAGAACGTCGCGCCGGCGTCCGGGAAACCTCCTGAAAGGGTCGCGGCGCGATTTTTTCGCACATTCGCGGGCTTGGGTCAAGAGAGGAAAGCCGTCGCCCGACCTCACGGACGGATGGAGAGCCCGAGGAACGACCACCAGGGAAGCGCTATGGCGACGACGACGAGGGTCGTCAGGACCCACATCCCCAAACCCACCTTGAGGACATCCCTGCCGTCCATGAGACCCGTTTCGTAAGCGACGAGATTGGTCGCCGTCTGAACGGGATAGAGGATTACGGCGTCGACGGAGATGCCGACGATCAGGCCGAAGACAAGGGGATTCATGTGGAGAACCTGCGCCAGCAGCGTCGTGATGGGGATGAGGAGCGCGATACAGGCGGACATGTTGGCGATTCCCAGATGGATGACAACCGTCATGGCGACGACAAGCGCCGCGACGGCGGAAGGGTGGGCGCGAAACTGCAGGGTAATCCGGGAAAAGGCATCGGCAAACCAACCGGCCGCGCCGGTGGCGATCAGCGCCTGGGCCAGAGAGAAGGAGGCCCCCAGGACCAGGAAAATCGACCAGGGAACGGCCTGCTCCATTTCCTTCCAGGAAAGGACCCCGGAAATTCTGTCGCAGAGCAGGAGGGCCGCAATCAACGCCGGAATGGCCGGGTGCAAACCGTGCCAGAAGTCGGTGAGCCAGAGGATTGACGTCAGGAGGAAGACGGCGATCACGCGGATCTCCTGAGACGCCAGCGGAGAGGGCGCCGTCGTCGGCTTCGGCGGAAACCTGTGAACCGGAAAGGGGTAGACGGCGGCGATCCACAATCCGCCCAGGACCATCAGCGCATAGTAGGGCACACTCATCAGGAAAAACCACTTCCACCAGGTGAAGCCGCCGAGCATCGTCGCCGTGGTCATGGGGGCGAGTCCTCCGGTCATGAAGGCGGAAGAGGCGAGCGGGTTCAGGAGACCCAGCGTGAGAACGACGGATTTCAGGAGGCCGTCCTCGCGGCTGAGGCGGAGCTCACGGAAAGTCTCCTGATAGGCCGGCAGGAGGAAGGCGTTGCGCGTGATCGCCGAAGGCAGGATCAAGGCGAGCGGCGGCAGGCTGATCAGGCAATGGAAAAAGAGCCGCTTGGAACTGCCGCGCGCCCCATGAAGAAAGAAGCGGGCAGCCCGCGAGGCGAGGCCCGACTTCACGATCGCGCCCCCCATGATCATCACGCCGACCATGAAATACAGGATGGGAGAACGAAATCCGGTGAAGAGCTCCGTATGGGGCAGGCCGCCCATGACCCCGAGCAGAATGAGGACGACGAGCGAACTGACGCCGACCGGCAGGGCCTCCGTCGCCCACAGGAAAATCGCCAGGATCACGATGCCCGCGACGCGCTGACCGGCGGGGGCCAGTCCGGAAAAGGGCGGCAGCAACAGGAAGAGGGCAAAGGCGGCAACAGACGCGGCAATCTTTCGGAAGCGGTTCATTCAAGGCCCATCCATATCGCGAAACGCCTTTGTAGCACACCTGCCGTGCGAAGAGAAAGGTCCTTGCGGGCCCGTGAGGGAGATGGATTTGTATTTGCAGGGGAAATCGATTAGAATGGCGCCGATTTTCATGCGGGCAGGGCATCCACCGCGGTGGAAGGAAGGCAAACACACAACAAAGGAGGGGACCAATGAAAGGCATCGTGCGGGGCAGTTTGGGACGAATGCTGCTTGCGGCCATGCTGACGCTGCTGCTCGTGACCGCTGCGGCGGCAGACGAGAAAACGCTGCTGGCTGCGATCGACGATCAGGCGGCGAACTGCAGGATCGTGTCGCAGAAAATCTTCGATTTCAAGGAACGGGGGCAGCAGGAGTTCAAGAGTTCCCAGCTTCTGATGGATGAACTCCGCAAGCTCGGATTCAAGGTCGCGGGCAACCTCAAGGTCCCCGACGACTTGGTCAAAGACGGGATCGCCAAGACCGCGTTCCGCGCAGAGCTGAACGGAAAGGGACCGGGTCCAACGATCACGATCATGCTGGAGTATGACGCGCTGCCGAACGGGCATTCCTGCGGGCACAACCTCATCTCGGCGTCGGGACTTCTGGCAGCGGCGGGCTTGGCCAAGCTGATGAAGGAGACTCCGGGACGCATCGTTGTCGTCGGCACGCCCGATGAGGAACGCGGCTCCCTCGGCGGCGGCAAGACGGCATTGCTGGAGGGCAAGCATTTTGAGGGCTCCGATGTGGTCCTGATCACCCACCCGGCCGGTTCCTGGAGCACCGACCAGCGGTTTCTGGCCATGAAGCGGGCCACGTTCGTTTTCAAGGGAAAGTCTGCCCACGCCGCTTCGGCTCCTCATCAGGGGATCAACGCCCTGCGTGCGGCCATCCTGACCTTCAATTCCGTCGACATGCTGCGTGAGCATCTGCGGCAGGACGTCCGCATCCATGGGATCATCAAGAAGGGCGGCGAGGCGGTCAATGTGGTGCCGGCCCTGGCGGAAGCGGAATTCGCTGCCCGTGCCCTGGACACGGCGACGATGGAAGACGCCTACAAGAAGATGGTCAACTGCGCCAAGGCGGCAGAGCTGGCCTCGGGGGCGAAACTGGAGTTCAAGGAACCGCGCGCTTCCCTGAAGGCTCCGATCACGGTCCCGCCGCTGAAGGCGCTGGTGCTTGACAAGATGAAGGCGCAGGGCGTCCCGGAAAAGGACATCAGGGATAAGGACGACTTCGGTTCTTCCGATCTGGGCAATGTCGCCCATGCCTATCCGACATTCAACCTGACCTTCAAGATCGGGCCGGAGACTTTGGCCGGGCACTCCGATGCCATGCGCGAAGCGGCCGCCTCCGAGGAAGGATGGAAGGCGACGGTGACGGCGGGCAAGATCGTGGCGCTCGCCGCCTACGACATGCTGATGAATCCTGCCAAGGTGAAGGAAATCCAGGAAGGTTTCCGGGAGGCGAAGGAGAAAGAAGGGAAGTGACAGACCGGAAAGGTGGCCAGGCGAGGATCCCTCCGGACAGGGGCGGCGGCTTCACGGGGAGCCGCCGCCCCTGTTTTCATGGAAGGGAAGGAGATGACGCGGGCGTTTCCATCAGGGCCTTGATCTCGGCCCCTTCGATCTTCTCTTTTTCCAGAAGGATCTGGGCGCCCTTGATGAGAATATCTTTTCGGGCCTTGAGGATCTCCCTCGCCCGGCCGTATTCGGCGGCGATGAGCGACTGGATCTCCCGGTCGATTTCCTGGGCCGTGGCCTCGCTGTAGTCTCCTCCCTCACGGAGGCCGACATCCAAAAACTGCGGCCTCTTTTCGCGGGCGAGATAGACTTGCCCCAGCTGGCCGCTCATCCCGTACTCCTTGATCATGCTCTTGGCGATGTCCGTCGCGCGGGCAAGATCGTTGTGCGCGCCCGTGGAGATATCCCCGAAGACGATCTCCTCGGCGGCCCTGCCGCCCAGGAGGGTTGCGATCTTGTTCAGGAGCTCCGTTTTCTTCATCAAGAACCGGTCCTCCGTCGGAACCTGCATCGTGTAGCCCAGGGCCGCGATGCCGCGGGGGATGATCGAGATCTTCTGGACGGGGTCCGTACCCGGCAGGGACAACGCCACCAGGGCATGCCCCATCTCGTGGTAGGCGACGATCTCGCGTTCCTGGACATTGATGAGGCGGTTCTTTTTTTCCAGGCCGGCGATGATCCTCTCCACGGCCTCTTCGAATTCCGGCATGCCGACGACCTGTTTGCCGCGCCGGACCGCCAGCAGGGCCGCCTCGTTGACGATGTTGGCGAGGTCCGCGCCCACCATGCCCGGTGTCATCGCCGCCAGCTTCTGCACGTCGAGATCGGCGACGGCCTTGATCTTCTTCAGGTGCACGCGGAGGATTGCCTCGCGACCGGTCTTGTCGGGGCGGTCCACCAGGACGTGGCGGTCGAAACGACCCGGCCGCAGGAGCGCGGGGTCGAGGATCTCGGGCCGGTTGGTCGCGGCCATGAGGATGACGCCGACCTTCGGATCGAAGCCGTCCATCTCCACCAGAAGCTGGTTCAGGGTCTGCTCGCGTTCGTCGTGGCCGCCCATGGCCCCGAAACCGCGGGCCTTGCCCAGGGCGTCGAGCTCGTCGATGAAGATGATGCAGGGCGCCTTCTCCTTGGCCTGGACAAAGAGATCGCGGACACGAGCCGCCCCGAGGCCGACGAACATCTCCACGAATTCGGAACCGCTCAGGCTGAAGAAGGGCACGCCGCTCTCGCCCGCCACGGCCTTGGCCAGGAGCGTCTTCCCGGAGCCGGGCGGACCCACAAGCAGGATACCCTTGGGGATCCTGCCGCCCATATCGGTGAATTTACTGGGGAATTTCAGGAATTCGATGACCTCCACCAGTTCCTGCTTGGCCTCGTCGACGCCGGCGACGTCGTCGAAGCGCACGTTCAGTTCGTTTTCCATGTAGATTTTCGCTTTGTTCTTGCCGAGGGTCATGAATCCCGCCTGCTGGCCGCCCATGCGCTTCATGAGGAAATACCAGACGCCGAAGAAGAGCAGCAGGGGAAAAACCCAGGAGAACAGGTCGCGCAGGAACGTGGATTCGATCTCCCCCTTGAAGCTGACGTTGTACTGATCGAGCGTCTTGGAGATCTCCGGATCGACGCGGATCGTCTTGAAGGGTTTCATTTCGCCGCCGTCCGCCTTCATTTTCCCCTGGATCTGGTTGGCCGTGATGGCGACCTCCGTCACCTTGCCCGCCTTCAACTGGCTGAGGAACTGGCTGTAGGGGATTGTGGGGATCGCGTACATCGAGGCGATGTAGTTCTGGACGATGAAGACGATCCAGATGCCCAGAAGCACGTACCAGAAGGAGAACTTGTGCTGTTTTTCGATGGCCATGACAAATCTCCGTGCGCCTCTCGGCGCGTCAGAAGGTTATTTCCTTCGCATGTCCTTCAAATATTTGCGGAAAAAACGCATAAGGGAGTCTAACAGATCGGGCAGGCCAGCTCAAGGGGGAAAGTGAATACCGACTTCGGCACGGTGTCGCGGGCGTCCGCGGCCGGCGGGGAAGGGTCCGGTTCCGACGAGTCCGCAGGGCGGGAGCGGAGCATGGAAGGTTTCATCCCCCCGCGCGTCTGCTGGTGCAGACGCGCGGGGGAGATTTCTCGCGGAGAACGTCAGGTCGAGCGGACCTCCTGCCGCATGAAGGCGACGTAGGAAAGGGCGAAGCAGATGCAGGTGACGGCCAGGAGCGAGATCAACTGCGGGAGGACGATCAGCAGGCTCTGCGCAAGGGGCAGCGGATTCTGAAACCGGGAAATCGAAAGCTGTTCCATCGGGCCCATCAGCATGACCGAGGAAGTCGTCTTGCGCAGGGGATCCAGAACGGTCGTGGTGCCCTCGGTGTACAGGGAGATCGGCGACAGAAGGGAGAGGGAGTTTCTCACCGTTTCATGACGGATGACCGTCTCGGGGTCCAGGGATGCCGAATTCATGTTCACCGGAACAATGACATCGGCCAGAACGCCGGAGCCGAGGGGCAGGAAGAACGACAGGAAGATCCAGAAGGCCATGGCCGCGAGCGCCGAGGTCGCCATGGAGCGGAAAAAAACCGAAAAGAGGATGGACAGGCCCAGCCAGAAAGAGATGTAGAAGATGCTGATGACGAAGTAGAGCGCCAGGCGCAGGATCTCCTCCGGCCCGGGCACCACGCCGACGAGGATGAGACCCAATCCCGAGATCAGGAGGACGATCGAGAGCAGCATGACGGTGATCGTGACCAGTCCGGCCAGAAACTTGCCGTTGATGATGGCGTCCCGGTAGATCGGCTGGGAAACGAGCTTGCTCAGCGTCCGCGCGCTCCTTTCGCGGTTGATGGCGTCGAATCCGAGAATGATCCCCAGAAGCGGGCCGAAGATCGCGATGAACTGAATCAGCGAAAAGAATTTTCCCGGCGAGGTGAAGAGCAGAAGGAACACGAAGGTCGGCTTCGCGATGCCCGACAGCTCTTCCTTGAGTCCTGTGCCGACCATGGACGCGATCACGACGCTGATCATGAGGATCAGGGCATACAGGAGGATGAAACGAGACTTGCCGAATTGATCGGCCAGCTCTTTTCTGCAGATCGTAAGCAAGCCCTTCATGCCTGGCCCTCCTTGAAATACTTCATATAGAGCTCCTCGAGGCTGTAGCACTCCTGCCCCACCCCCAGCTTCTCCCTGGCAAGATCGTCGATCCGGCCTTCCGCGACCAGGTTCCCCTTGATCATGATACCGATGCGGCTGCTGATCCGCTGCACCTGGTCCAGGAGATGCGAGGAGAAGAAAACGGTGATCTTCTGCTCTTCGCTGAGCCGACGGATGATCTCGAGCATGGCCTTTGTGCCGTCCGGATCGAGTCCCAGCGTCGGTTCGTCGAGAAAGACGATGCGCGGATTCTTGACGAGCACCTCCGCGATGCCCAGACGTTGCCGCATCCCGCGGGAATAGTGACCGACGCGTTTCTTTTCCTCGCCCGCCAGATCCACCATGCGGATCAATTCCCTGATGCGGGGCAGGGATTTCTCGTCGGGGATGTTGTTGAGGCGGCTGATGAACTGCAAATTCTGGAGCGCCGTCAGGTCATCGTAGAAACCGACGTTTTCAGGAAGATAGCCGACGATCTTCTTGACCTGGAGAGGTTCGCGGTTCGGGTGGAAACCGCAGACCGTCGCTTCGCCGGATGTCGGTTCGCTCAGGCCCAGCAGCATGAGCATGGTTGTCGTCTTGCCCGCACCGTTCGGGCCTAGAAATCCGAAGATCTCTCCTTCCCGGACCTGCAGATTGAGACGATTGACGGCGACCTGTCCGTTGTAGTTTTTCGTCAAGTCGCGCGTTGCAATGACGGTCTCTTCTCCCATTAACGCCTCCCAAGCCACACGAACAGTCCTGCCAAGCCGGCGATGACGCCCAGGATGAGGAAGATGCCGATCCAGCCCCAGGCGGAAGAGGTTTTCACTCCCACGCGGATTTCGACGGACTTGCTGCTGTTGCGCTCTCCGTCAATCGAGAAAGCCACGGAATAGTCTCCAACCAGCGCCTGCGCGGCCGGCGTGATCGTCACCTCGATCTGCTTGACTTCCGCGGGAGCCAGTGCCTCGATCTTTTCCGGTTTGAATTCCACCTTCCAGTTCTCCGGTTTGAAGGAGTTCAGGGAGATGTTGCGGTTGACGGCCGACCCGGTGTTCTTCACGAACAGGGTCATCGTGGAGGGCTTGCCGGTATAGGATTCCAGGGACAGAAGACCGCTTGCAGTTCCCGCGTCGAGCTTGTACGTTCCCGCCAGGACGACGTTGAGCTTCACCTCGGCCCGTTTTTCTCCCGCGCCGATCAGGACCACGACGGGGTACGTACCGGCGACGGAGTTCTTCGCCGGGGTCACCTCGACGGCGACGGACTGATTCTGTCCTCCCTTGACGCGGAGGGACGAGATCTGCTTGTTTTCGTAAGGGGGCTTGAAATTGACCTCCCATTTTTCGGGTGCCTGGGCGGCCAGCGTGTACTGTTTGTCCGTTTCGGTCTTGTTGGCTACGTCCAAGGTGAATTCGAACTTGGATTCTGAATCGCCGCGCAGGATGGGGTAGGAGGTCGTGACGACGATCTCTTCCGACAGCGGGGCCTTTTCGCGGACCGTGACGGCGATTTTCTGGGTGTACGTGAACTTGCCGTCCTCGGTCGCGGCGTCGACCTGGAAATTGTACACGCCCGGTTTCAAACCCTTGTCCGGCTCAGCGGAAAAAGTCAGGACGCGGTTTTTCCCCGCCGGAACCGGGACTTCGTTGACCGTGTAGGTGGGGCCCTTGATGGCGGCTTTCCATCCCTTGGGCACCTGGGAAAGCTTCAGGGAGACGTTTTCATCCGTCCGGCCTTTGTTGTCCACGGTAAGATCCATCCGGACCGCCTCGCCGATCGCGACGAAGATACCGGAGAATTCCGTATAGGCGGCGATGCCCCTTTCCGGCCGCAGGTCTTTTTCCCTGTCCTGTGCGGCAATGAGCGGGGATCCGCATAAGAATCCCAGCAGAATTGTCCACGTCAATATTCCAACGAGGAAACGAGTCGACCTTACCCGATGCATGCTGTACCTCCTCCAGGTGCCTTTTTTGCCCGACAGAACAGCGGGATTTTCGAAGCCCTTGACGGGCGTGCGGGAACCACTACGCGCGACAACATAAGGATTGTTCAACTCTTTGTCAAGATAAAGGGTGACGAGAGGGCGTGATCGGGGGAAGGCTTCCCCCTCAGGGCAAAGGGGGAAGCCGACGAAAGGGAGGGGATGTGTAATCTCCTACCCAGTGTGAAAAATTCTTCGCACGGCGGAACGCCGTCAAAAGGGCCGCCTCGCACCCGGTCTAGGCATAACGGAAGCAGCCTGTGCCGGAGTAGATCCGATTTACGGGGAGCGGACCTGCTGCGGGGCGCCTCGGACGGTTGGAGGCCTGTGCGGCGGCAACGGGGGGAACAGGCAAGGCCATGTTTCCCGAGAAGAGATTGTCGACGCTGAAACGAATCGATCCGAACTCGCCGTCCGTTTCTTCGGCGCCGCCGCTGCGCCAGAACCAGACGCCTGCCATGCGGACGTCTTTTTCAAGAAGGAAGCGATCCAGCAGCTCGCCGCATGCAGCAGGCGCCGTTTCGACGGGAAGATCCGCTGCAACGATCTCCGGTTTTGCACTGCGCGTTTTCCTCGCCATATCCATCCTCCTGTTGCGGACCATGCCGCGAACCTGCAAAGCCCGCCCGAACGGCGTTTGTCCCTGTAATGATGCCGTAGGGAATCACGATGCGTGCCAGAAAGGCGTGCGGCGGAACAAAAAATTCAACTCACGGAATTTGCCGGGAAATTTGCTCAGAAGCATCGGAAGAGGGTGATGGGCGGCCGGAGCGGACGAATCCGGCTTGCATAAGAAGCTTCGCACGGGGCTGCATCCGCGGACCGGACAGTCCCCATTCAGGAGCGCTGAAAGGGAGATCTTCGGCGGCGTGCGTCCCCGATGCGACTGTGCTATGTTTGACAAAAAGGAGATACGATGGAACACGCGAGAGGAAGCGGCATCCTTCTTTCCATCGCTTCCCTGCCGTCCCGTTGCGGCATCGGAGACCTCGGACCTTGGTCGTTCCGCTTCGCCGATTTTCTCCGGGATGCCGGGCAGAAATACTGGCAGTTTCTCCCTGTCCACCCCGTTGACGCCGCACAGAACTACAGCCCCTACAGCAGCCCATCGGCTTTTGCAGGAAATCCTCTGTTCGTCAGTCCCGACGGGCTGTTCCGCGAGGGCCTTCTCCGGCGCGCCGACATGGAGCGCATGGCGGCTACGCCGAAGAACCGGGTCGATTTCGGCGGCGCGTTCCGCCTGAAGCAGCGCCTGTTTGAGGCGGCTGCAAGGAATCCTCTGAGGGGCCGTATGGCGGAGGATTATGGACGTTTCTGCCTTCGGGAAGCGCACTGGCTTGAGGATTATGCGCTTTTTGCCGTCCTCAAGCGGCGATTCGGCGGCCGCCCCTGGCATCTGTGGCCGGCGGAATTCCGGGACAGGGTGTCCGCGTCAATGACGGGGCTGCGGGCATCTGCAGAAAGGGAAATCGGGAACGAAAAATTTCTTCAGTTCATCTTCTTCCGCCAATGGGACGCGTTGAAGGCCTATTGCGGGAAGGCGGGAGTCCGGTTGATCGGGGATCTGCCGCTGTACCCGGGCCATGACAGCGCCGACGTCTGGTCCCACCGCGAGTTCTTCCGCCTCGACCGTCTCGGCCGTCCGACGGTGCTCTCCGGCGTGCCGCCCGATTTCTTCAGCAGAACGGGTCAACTCTGGGGGATGCCATTGTACCGTTGGCGGAACCTGAGAAACGACGGGTTCCATTGGTGGGTGCAGAGATTCGAACACATGCTGAGGCTCTTTGACATCGTCCGCTTGGATCACGTCCGCGGATACGTCGCCTCCTGGGCGGTGCCGGCGGGAGAGAAGACGGCCGAACGCGGCCGCTGGGTCAAGGCGCCGGCGGAGGATCTTTTCAAGACCCTTGAACGGCGCTTCGGAGAACTGCCCGTCATTGCGGAAGATCTCGGTTTCCTCACGGAGGATGTCCGGGCGACCCTACGTCGTCATGCCATGACCGGAACGCGACCCCTGATCTTCGCTTTCGGTGCCGATGATCTGCCCCGTCACTTCTGCGCCCCGCACAACCTGCAACAGAACACGGCCGTGTACACGAGCACGCATGACCTCAATACGGTCCGCGGTTGGTTCGAGGAATCGCCGCGTGAAACGCGGCAACGGTTCTGCAGATATGTGGGACGGCGGATCTCCGCTTCCGAGGCGTCGTGGGAGATGATACGGATCGCCATGGGCACGGTCTCGGCCCTCGCCATTTTCCCGATGCAGGATCTTCTCGGATTGGGTGCACCCGCACGCATGAACCGTCCCGGCACAACAAGGGGAAACTGGCGATGGCGGCTGTCTCCGTCCGGCATCGGCGAAGGGCTCGCGGCGAGGCTGCGTGAGATGACGGAGCTTTACGGAAGGCTCTGAAATCCGCTGGTTCTGACGCGGTCTCCGGAGGCGAGTTCAGCCCGGCAGCCGGCGAAGTCATGACGAGTCGATGTCTCCGGCATTCTGCCGGGAGCCCGTCCCTCATCGGCGGCAAAAGGATTTTTCCCCCAGAAGGCATGGGCGGTGAAGCGTCCATCGTGACTCATGCTGAGGTCGATCGATGTCCGCCGGTCTCCGAGATAGACCAGCGGCGCCCCGGTACCGGCGGCCTGCCGGATGCAGATGGCCTCCGGCGCTTCCCGGAAATGCCGGGCCATGTGGCGTTTCGCCTCTTCGCGGACCTGCCGTGATTCGTCCGATCCGGCCGGTCTTTCGTTTACCCGCCATTGGATGGCGTCCATCGCCGGCCAAGGGGCGTCGGTCCCGATGCAATGGACATATCTGGATGTGCGCAGCAGGCGGACGTGGACGGATCCGCGCGGCGTTGTCACGACACCGGACAGGGGAAGACCGTCCCGCTTCTCAGAGGCATTCGGGGGCGGAGGGAAGAGGAGAACAGGGTAGTGCCGGGGGCGCGAAGAAACATGCGGATCGTGCTTCTGCATGACCTTGAAGGCGGTTTCCTTCGCAGCCCACAGGGTCCACAGCGCAAGATCCCCCTCCCGGGAAAGAAGGACCTTCAGACACTCGTCTGCAGTGAAGACCCGCTTAAGAAACCGCGCATCCCGACTTTTCCCCCGGTTCCCGGGTTCCAGCAGGTCCACGATATCGTTGCCGACATAGGGCAAAATGCCGTTCCTCCATCTGCGCGAGCCGGCGAATGATCTGAGACGCATATTCGCGTTGGGCCCGCAATCCTTCTGCGGCCGTCCGTTCCAGATCGAGCACCTCCATCGCGACCGTGAACCGCTCCCCGAGTTTCGGCACGGTGCTGTACGAGGCCTGTTCGTCGCCCCGCAGGTACAGGCACATGACGCGGCAGCCGGGGAAGTCCTTGATGAAACGGCCGACGCCGTAAGAAAAAGTCTCCGCATTGACGCGCCCGGTACGGGAACGGCCGCCCTCCGGAAAGATCAGGAGATTCTGTCCTGTTTCCATCAGGTGGGCGCACTTGTCCAGCGTCCGTTTCATCTCGCCGCGATCGCCTCCCCTTGTGACGGCGATGCATTTGGCCAGGTAGCACAGGACGGCAAGTACCGGGTTGCTTTGGAAATTGTTCCGCTCCGGCAGGTTCCACGGGATCTGCCGGAAACGCCGGAAGTGATCGGGAAGCGAGAACATGGCGTGGATCAGGAGCAGGGAGTCGATCATGGTCAGGTGGTTGGCGCACACCAGCCAGGGACCGCGGTGACGGTCGAGTTCCTCTCCAACGGCCCTCCGGACCGCCCGGAGTCCGCGGGTGCGGTAACCGAGCAGAAGCAGCAAGGCGAAGTAGGCCGGGCCGACGATCCAGACGAAGGCCCGGCCCATCAGGGCCTGCAATTCCACCGAGAGGCGGATGGAGCGCGTTCCGGCCATCATCCGATCTTCTTGACGATCAGCGCCACGGCGTCGCCGATCGTGCCGATCTTGTCCGCTTCTTCGTCGTCGATTGTGACCCCGAAGACGTCCTCGCATTTGATGATGACATCCACGAGGCGTGCGGAGTTGACCTTCAGGTCCTTCAGGATATGCGTCTCCTTCGTCGCCTTGTCGAGCAACGCGGGGTCCTTGGTGTAGGCCCTGAGGATATTCTTGAATTCTTCGAAAATCTTCTGTTCTTCCATGCCAATCTCCTTTGTCGTTAATCTTCGGGAAGAGAACCTTCCTCCCACTTCTTGAAAATGATGCAGCTGTTGACATCGCCGAATCCGAAGCCCGCCTTGGCGATGGTCCGCAATTGCGGGACGGCGAGGCAGCGCTGCGGGATCTTCGCGGCGAAGGCAGCGATCTCCGGATGAACGTCACCGCAATTCACCGAAGGATGCAGGAAACCCTTGTAAAGCTGCAGGACGACGGCGACGCTTTCGATGGCTCCCGCGGCGCCAAGGCAATGCCCGATCAGGGATTTCGTTGCGTTGATGTACGGAAACTCCTCCGGGCCGCGTTCCAGCGCCTTCGACCAGTTCCAGACCTCGTGCGGATCGGCGAAGGTCGCGGTCAGGTGGCCGTTGATGGCATCGATCTGCCCGGGTAGGACACCGGCATCGCGCATGGCATCGCGGATGCAGCGCCGGACCCCTTCCGGGTTCGGCGCCGTCATGGAACCGCCGGTCCGGTGTCCGCCGCAGTTGACGGCGCCTCCAAGAATTTCCGCGTAGATCTTCGCGCCCCGCGATCGGGCGGAGTCAAGGTCCTCCAGCACCAGGATCGCCGCGCCGGAACCGGGCACGAATCCGGCGGCGGTTGCGCTCATCGGACGGGAAGCCTGTTCCGGACGGTCGTTGTACTTGCGGCAGATCACCCGCATGGCTTCGAATCCGCCCCAGATATGGGGCGAGGAGCCTTCCGCGCCGCCGGCCAGCATCCGCTTGGCCAGGCCGGCGCGGATGCGCGCCGCCGCCTCGACGATGGCCTCGTTTCCGGTGCTGCAGGCGGAGGAATTGGAGGTGACCTGGTTGCCGAGAGCCAGGAGCCCCGCAATCCGCGCGCTCGTCCCGCTGTTCATGACCTGTTCGACGATCCGGCTGCCCATCCGGCGCACGTTGCCGGCATTCACCATGGGAACGACGGACGAGGCGATGGTATCCATGCCGCCGATGCCGGAGCCGCAGATCGCTCCCGTGTCCCAGTCCACGTTTTCCTCGCGGGGACCGGGCACGGTCAAGCCGGCATCCCGCCAGGCGTCGATCGCCGCGACACAGGCGTAGCCGATATTCTCGTTGATCGAGGGCAGTTCCTCATGATCGAAATAGCCCTGCCGGGTCGCCTCGAAATTCTGGGGAACGCCGCCGACCTGACAGGCGAAATTCAGTCGTTTCATCTCCGGGATGAAGCGGATTCCCGAGGCGCCCTCGCGGAGGGCATTCTCGTAAGCCGTCAGCCCGTGTCCGTTGGGTGCAACAACGCCCATGCCTGTTACCACCACCCTTGTTCTCACGTCGTCAACCCCTCCAGGTCCTTGTTTCCGGTCCTTGAAATGTCGCGTCTCCGGCGGGGACCCTCATGCCGGCCAGGGTCCCGGTGCAGACCGGCTCACCGTTTTCCCGTTCCATGCGGACCCGGCACTTGAGGGCACCGCGGCGGAAGTAGACCTTCTCGCCGCGGACGATCACCCGTTCGCCGGGACGGACGATGCCGCTGAATTCGACTTCATCGGCGGTCGTGAAGAGCGTCAGCCAGCCGGCCGCCGTTTCGCCGCTGCGTTTCATCAGATAGAGGCCGAAGGCCACGACGCCGGTCTGCGCCATCGTCTCGATGAGAATGACGCCCGGCGTAACGGGATTCCCCGGGAAATGGCCTGCGTAGAAGGCCTCGTCCGGCCGGAAACGGCAGGCGCCGACGACGTGATTCTCGTCGATCTCGAGAATGTCATCGATGAAGCGAAAAGGCCGCTGCTGCGGAACGGCGGCCAGTAGTTCTGCAACCGTCTGCCGGTCAGCCCCCATAGAGACCTCCATTGACATGGATGACGCTCCCGTTGATGTAGGACCCCTTCGCGGCGAGAAAGGCCACCACCTCCGCAACCTCCTCCGGTCTGCCCATCCGGCCCAGGGGCACGTTCGCGAGGATGCGGGAACGGACTTCATCCGGAAGAATCCCCGTCATGTCCGTGTCGATGAACCCCGGCGCGACGGAGTTGACAAGGATCCGGCGTCCCGCCAGCTCGCGGCAGAGCGATTTGGTCATGGCGTCCAAGGCCGCCTTTTCCATCGTATAGGGAATCTGTCCCGCGTTTCCGGTGGAACCGACGACGCTCGAGATGTTGATGATCCTGCCCTCTCCCTGCCGGAGCATGAAGAGGCGAAGGGCGCGCTTGGTGAGATACCAGACGCCGCGCAGGATCGAGCGCTGGCGGTCGAAATCGTCGATCTTCATGGACTGCATGTCTGCATTGACGCTCGTCCCCGCATTGTTCACCAGGACGTCGAGACGCCCCGATTCGGTCTTGACCTGCTGGAGCATCTTCTCCACATCCTCGACGTTCGCGAGGTCGCCGCAGAGCAGGAATCCGTCGGCAATCCTGCCGAGCAGGGCCTCCGCGGCGACCCGGCTGGACCGGTAGTGGATGCCCACCCGGAAGCCCGCATCGGAAAGCGCCCGAACGCAGGCGGCGCCGATCCCCGTCCCGCCGCCCGTTACGACGGCGACAGCTCTTTCCGTCATGGCCGTTCTCCTTCCCGGATCGCGCCCCCGACCGAATTGGCGGAGGGATTGGGATAATCGCCGTAGGCGATCCCCCGGAAGATCCCCGTCCGGGCCATCGAAATCCGGGCGATCAGTTCACCGTCGACGAATACCCGGCCGTCGCCGGCGGCAACGGCTGCGCCGGAGTTCTTCAATTCCGCATAGCGCTTGATGTCCACCTCGTAGCGGATCACCCGGTTCCGCGGACGCACCTGGCCGGAGAACTCGACTTCCCCGCATCCAAGGGCCCGTCCTGCCCCGCGGGCGCCGCGCCAGACGCAGTAGAACCCCATCATCTGCCAGATGGCATCGAGGCTGAGGCAGCCCGGCTGCACGGGGTCGCCCGGCATGTGGCACTGAAAAAACCATGCATCCAGCCGGACGTCCTGTTCCGCTACGATCGCCCCCCTCCTGCCCTCGCTCCGCACGGAAAGGATCCTGTCGATCATGAGGAACGGGGGCGCCGGCAGGCGTGCGTCGAAATGTTCCGGAGGATCCCTCACCAGCGATCCGTAGGCGAAGGCGAGAAGATCCTCCAATCCGAAGCGGTCTCTTTCGAGGAATTCCTTATAGGTCATCATGACCGTTCACCAGGATCATCATGTTCGTCCACGTGAGGCCTGCTCCAACGATGGCGATGCCGATGCGATCCCCGTCGCGGAGGTCGTCCCAGTGCTGGCTGAGCACGGAGGGAACTCCCGCGCAGGCGGTATTGCCGTATTCGGCGACGTTGTGCCAGTGACACTCGGCGGGGATGCCGGTCCGTTCGCAGACCGTCGCCAGCATGCCGAGGTTGGCCTGGTGCCCGACGAAAAGAAAACGGTTGCCGTCCTTTCCTGCATACGCCGCATGGAGGCGGCGGAGCATGTCGGTCGTCTTGCGGATGGCGAAACCCTGCACGGCATGGCCTTCCTGGCGAAAGTGCCCCATGCGGGGAATGACGATCTTGTCCCAGTTGGCGGGGTCGGAACTGACCTCCGAAGAGACGATCCGCAGTCGGGACGGTTCAACGGCCGACACGACGGCGGCCGTGGTCGCATCACCGAAGAGGACCGCCGCTGTACGGTCGGAATAGTCGATGCTGCGCGTGACATTTTCCGGATTGACGACCAGTGCGAATTTCGGCAGGGCCTCCGGGCGCATGCAACGCAGAAAATGGATCTGGACGCCGAAGGTCGTGCAGGCCGAGGTCAGGTCGAAACAGGGGGCGCTGATGCCCAGTTCCGCGGCAACCAGCGTTGCCTCCGCCGGGCTGGCATACCCTGGCGAGGAATTTCCGGCAACGACGAGACCGATGTCCGCGGGCGAGAGATGGGCCCTCTCAAGGGCCTTGCGTGCCGCCGCCGCGCCCATCTGGGCGTTGCCGTACAGGCTTGCTTCGAATGCCGCGGCGGGATCGCTGTTCTTTGTCGCGGCGATATAGTCCAGCGGCAGGACCGTCCGCCTTGTGCGGATGCCGACCCGCTCGAGAATCCATTCTTCCGATGTGCCGATGTCCAGGTCTTCCAGGAAACGGTTCGTGATCACATTTTCGGGGTGGAAGTGGCCCAGGCCGTGCAAATACAGCATCATACGATCTCCCGGCCCATGATCATGTGCTGGACTTCGCGGACCCCTTCGTAGATGTCGAGGATATGGGCATCGCGGGCGAGCTTGGAGATTTCGTACTCGTTCATGAATCCGTAGCCGCCGTGCAGATGCAGCCCCTCATTGGCGCAGAAGAGCGCCGCCTCGGCTGCCAGGTTCTTGGCCAGTGAGGCGTACAGCCCCCTGTCCGGCGCCTTCTCAAGGATCTTGCAGGCCGCCTTCATCAGCGCCATGTCCGCCACCTCGACCTTCTTCCACATGGCCACGAGCGTCTCCCGCGCCACGGGCAGATCGCAGATCCGCTGGCCGAACTGGACGCGCTGTCTCGTGTAGGCGAGCGTCACGTCGAAGGCGCGCCGGGCAAGTCCGAGACCGATGGCGGCCACCATCGGACGAGCGTAGTCGAGGACGTCGACGATGTACTGGAATCCGAGCCGCCGGTCGCCGATGATCTGGTCCGGGGAAACGACGACATCCTCGAAGGTCACGGCGGCGGTATTGGACATCCGCTGCCCCAGCTTGTCCTCCGGCTTGCCGATGACGATCCGGCCGCCGGCGGGAAGATGATGTTCCCGCCCCTCGGACTGCTGGGCGAAATCGGGCGGCGCGTCCGTGGAAACCGGGACGATCACGCAGGCCATGAAATTGCCGGTCGGCTTGCCGACCTTGCAAAAGACCGTGAACTGCGAGGCGTAGGAGGCGTTGGTGATGAAGCACTTCGCGCCGTTGAGGACGTAGCGGCCGTCTTCGCGCTTCTTGATGAAGGTGGTCATCGCCGAGTTGTCCGATCCCGCACCGGGCTCGGTCAGGCAGAACGAGGCCATGAGGGGGGCTTCGCAAAAGGGTTTCAGAAAGGCATCCTGCTGGGACTCGCTGCCGTGCTGGGCGATTGCGGCATTGGCGAGGTCGTTGCACATGGCCGACGTGGCGATGCCGCTGTCCCCGTAGGACAGTTCCTTGATGATCAGGGCGGTCGAGAGAATATCGACCTCGTAGCTCTTGATCCGTTCGGGGATACAGAGGTTCAGGATGCCCAGGTCCCAGGCCTTCCGGACCACGTCCCAGGGAAAGGTGTGCGCCTTTTCCATCTTCAGCACGGAGGGGAGAATCTCCGTGCGGACGAACTTACCCACCGTGTCGACATACATCTGCTGCTGATCGGTCAGTGTGAAATCCATGCTACCGCGATCCTTTCTCGTTCGGCCGAGGGGCTTCAGTTGTTTTCTGCGAAAATCCGCTCCGCTCCGGAGAGCGTGGTGATGGACAGGCAGGTGACGGGGATAGACTTGAAGAACTCCCGCAACGGCCGGGAGGGACCGATTTCGAAGATGCGTTCCGCCGTCTCCGCCAGTCCCATCATGTTGTCCTTCCAGTGGACGGTGTTGCTGATCTGGGAGGCCAGGGCGCGGGAGATCTTTTCCGCCTCACCGGCGTGGAAAGTCCCGGTGAAATTGGAGGTGACCTGTCTTGCCTTTTCAGGGTCCAGACCGCGGCCGATGGTCTGGAAGACATCGGCGAAGGCCTCTTCGACGGGCCTCATGAAGCGGCTGTGAAACGGTGCACTGACGTTCAGCGAGACGAAACGGAAAGGCCGGTCCTTTCCGATGGTCTCCTTCAGGACCGCTTCCGCCGCCGGCATGGCTTTGGTTTCACCGCTGATGACGATCTGCTGGGGCGAATTGATGTTGGCCACATCGATGGGAAAGTCCACCAGCACGTTGCGAAGCAGTTCCGCATCAAGATTTTCGGAGATGACGGCCGACATCCCTCCCATACCGACGGGTGTGGCCTGCTGCATGAGCCGGCCGCGGATCTGCACGATGCGGAGGGCCTCCGCCAGAGGCAGCGCGTCGGCGGCGACCAGTGCCGTGAATTCGCCGAGGCTGTGACCGCCGAAAACGGAAGGCGCGAATCCGTAAGCCTCACGCAGGCAGCGGAGCATGGCGACCTCTGTCGTGACGATGCAGGGCTGCGTGAATTCCGTCATGTTGAGGCGTTCGTCCTGCCCGAAACACATGGCCGCAACATCCCATCCCAGGGCGTCGGACGCCTCTTCATAGGTTTTCCGGCAAACACCGAAGCGATCGAAGAAGTCCTTTCCCATCCCGGGCCTCTGGGACCCTTGCCCTGGAAAGGCGACGGCAATCTGGCTCGTTTTCATGATCCGGAACGACCTCCTTCGAAAGGTGAACGCAACGCTGCTGCAACAGAACGCTGGTGTCATGGCAGGAAGCGTGCCAGAATGGTGCGTGCAGTCGTAGAAACCGATTAATATGTGGATATGAAAAGGGAATGTGATAGAAATCGGGAATGCAGAAAGTCAGGAAACAGAGGTTTCGGCCTTCCGGAAATGTGTAGGGCGCTATGCAGCGCGAAGTGCGCTTCCCGGTTTCGAGGTGTTCCCGGAACCATCGCCCGGCAGGGAGTCAGCGGCACGGGCGAAAAGGTCATTTCTTCCAGAACTCCGGGACGAGCAGGACGATGACCGTATAGAGTTCAAGCCGTCCCACCAGCATGCAGAAAGAGAGAATCCACTTCCCTGCCACGGGGACATCGGCGTAGGTCGTGGCGGGATGGACGAGACCCAGACCCGGCCCCACATTGCCAAGGGTTGCGGCCACGGAGGAAAAGGATGTGAGCATATCCAATCCCAACGAGGACATAAAGAGCGTGGCCAGCGCCGCGAGGCCCAGGTACAGGGCGAAAAATCCCCACACCCCTTGCATGGTATCGGGAGAGACAACCTGCTGGCCGAGCTTGACCCGGACAAGGGCGTGCGGATGGACAAGGCGATACAGTTCCTTGTACGTCTGCTTGAAGATCAGGAGTATGCGGATGCATTTGATGGCGCCGCCCGTCGAACCCTGCGAACCGCCGACAAACATCAGCAGCAGGAGGATGACCTGGGAAAGAGCGGGCCATTTCGCGAAGTTGTCCGTCGCGAATCCCGTCGTCGTGATGATGGAAACGACATGGAAGACACCGTAGCGGAAGGCCTCTCCCAGAGTCTGAAAGATGTGGAGGCGCAGGTCGAGCGTCACGATGAGCGTCGCGGAGAAGATGACGCCCAGGTAGAAGCGCAATTCGGGATCTCGGTAAAAGGTGCGGATATCTCCTGTCAGCAGGCAGTAGTGGAGCGTGAAATTCATGCCGGCGGCCGCCATGAAGATCGTGATGACGGCATCGATATAGGCGCTGTTGTAGAATCCGACGCTGGCGTCTTTCGTGGAGAAGCCGCCGGTCGCCATCGTGGCGAAGGCGTGGCAGAGCGAATCGAATACGTCCATCCCCCCCAGAAGCAGAAAAACGAATTCGGCGATCGTCAGGATGATGTAGGTGATCCAGAGCGCCCTGGCCGTCTCGACGATCCTGGGGGTCAGTTTGTCCTTGACGGGGCCGGGCACCTCCGCCTTGAAGAGCTGCCTCCCGCCGACTCCGAGAAAGGGGAGA
>DAOSIS010000002.1:0-190560 GCA_035366835.1 Syntrophales bacterium
ACATTTGGGCTTCGTCACGATGGAAAAGCGAGGTGCTTATGATCATTGTCAAGGGGCAGACATACAACACGGTGGCGGACGCGGCTGAGAGTCTGAGCGTTTCGGCAAAGACGATCCGCGACTACATCGTGCGGGGAATCATCCCGGCGCCGCCGGAGGTCAAGTACGGTTTGCGGACCATGCAGTATTTCCCCGAGGAATACCTCGAGCGCGCGAAGGCGCACCTGGACAGGTATCGGGCCAAGAGGAAAGCGGTGCGGTAGCTTGCGGCGGTCATCGCCTGCGGGACGATGACGACCGGCGCAGGGGATGGGCCATCGCCGATCTCCACCTGCTGAGGACAAGGCGGGGGCGGAAGGCGGTTTCGGGCGGGTACGGGCTGTGGCGAAACTGGATGAAGTAACCTCGACGGAAAGGCTTCTCGACCTGATCCGCAGGAAGCGGGGGGAGGTGCCTTCGGCCGTCGAACAGAAGACGGCGATACAGGACGGCGAGGCGCCGGGCGCCGGCGGCGGTCCTGCGGTGCGGCGATTCTTTCCGTCCGGCAGGATTTATCGTCTGCGCAAACCGGTGACCCTGGGCGTCGATATCGGCGCCCGGCATCTGCGCATGGCCAAGACGATCCGGCTCGGCGAAAGAAAGCACCGCCTGATAGGCCTGAAGGTCCTGGCCCTGCCGACGGACGTTCCCCGCGACTCGGAGCCGTTTGCGCGCTTCCTCAAAGACTCGATCGAGGATTTCTGCGGACCGCAGGAGAAGGTCGAGATCTGGACGATCATGTCCGCCGCGCGGGTGGATATCCGCCACATCCGCATCCCGAAGGTTCCGAAGAAACAGATCGCGAACGCCGTTTACTGGACGGCGAAGAAGGATTCGCCCATCGATGAGAAGGAAATGGTCTTCGACTTCGAAGTCCAGGAGGAGATCGTCGATCAGGGCGTCGCCAAGTATTCGGTGCTGGTTCTCACGGCGCCGCGGCAGGATGTGGAGGACATCCGCAGCCTCTTCGCGCGGGCCGGCTTGACGCTTGCGGGGGTGACGATCGCGCCTTTTGCCTCCCAGAACCTGTTCCGCATGGGCTGGATGCCCGGGACCGGTTCGTCGTGGGCCAGCCTGTACATCGGAAGGGACCACTCCCGGATCGACATCTTTTTCCGCGGGAATCTCGTGATGAACCGGGGGATCAAGGCAGGATCCAACAGCATGGCCGAGACGCTCATGGACGTCTTGAACGAGCGCCGGCAGTCTTCGGCCGCGCCGGAAGCGGGCGGTTCGGAACGACCCGTGGCGCCGGAGGATGCGCAGCGGATCCTCCGGATCCTCCAGGGCGGGAAGACGCTGCAGGAGGATGATGTCGGTCACGGCCTTGCCGAGGAGGAAGTATTCGAGATCGTGAAGCCGCCGCTGGACCGCCTGATTCGCCAGGCGGAGAGGACCTTCGAATACTACATCAACAATGTCAGCCGGGAGAGGATCGAGAAGATTTATCTCACGGGCGCGATGAACCTGAGCCGGCTGGTCTCGGAATACATCGGCGGGCAACTGGGCATTGAAAAGGACATCCTCGATCCCCTGGAGAACAACCCTGCCGCGGCCCTGTCGGGGCAATGGATCCCCGCGCCCGAGGAGAGGCTTGACTTTTCGCTGGCCCTGGGTGTGGCCCTGTCGTCGAACGACCATACCCCAAACCTCATTTTCACGTATCAGGACAAGGAAAGGACATCCCGCATGCGGCTGCTCAACCGGGGCATGATGGCCGCCCTGGTCGTCGCGGTGGCGATCTGTTCGGGCGTCTTCCTTTACGAGGTCCAGGCCGTCGAGCAGAGAAAAAGGGAGGCGGCAAGGCTGGACCGGCAGTTGTCGGCCATCGGTCCGCTCCTGAACGAGGCGAAGATCCTGCAGCTGGCGGCAAGCGTGAAGGAGGTCCAGGCGGGCCTGCGCTCCTATGGAAACCGCTACCTGGGCATGGCCGTCATCAGCGAGATTGCGGCGATTACGCCGGAAAACGTGCGCCTCCTCAGCATCCGGACGAATCTCGGTCAGGACGGGGCCGCCCCGAAGGCGGCGGGCGCTCCCGCACCGCCGGCGAAGGAAGCGAAGGCCATGACGGGAGGAATCGTGATCGAAGGCTATCTTTCGGGCGCCCGGCGGGACCTTGAATCGCTGTTGGCTGGGTATGTGATGAGGCTCGACGCGTCGCCGCTGTTTAGGAAAGTCCTCGTTCAGAAGAGCGGCGTGACGGTCTTCAAGACGGAAGAGACCCTTCATTTCGTCCTCGCCACGGAGATCGGTTGAGGGATTATGGCGGATTCCCGATTTCAAATGCAGCTGCCGCAGCGGAACCTCGTTTACTTCCTCGCCTCCGTGATCGGCGTTCTGTTGTTCGTTTTTGCGGCCATCGTCCCCTATTCCCGGGCGGCGAAATCCCTTGATCAGCGCATTGCGACGACCAAGAGACAGATCCAGGAGCAGGAGACGCTCAAGACCATCCGCGACGGACTGCAGAAGGGGCTGCAGAAGCAGGAGGCGACGGTCCTGCCGCTGCCGGTCCGGGTGCCGTTGAAGAGAGCGGAAGCAGGTTCGATTCCCGGCCTGATCCAGGAAATCGCGGGCCGAAGCGGTCTCGATACCGTCTCCGTAACGCCCGATTTGAATTTCCTCGCGGGAGGGGCGCCGCTGCTGCCCGTCGCCGTTTCCCTGCGCGGGGATTTCTTCCGGTTCCGCAATTTTCTTTCCGCCCTCGGCGCCGTACCCTATCTGGATCATATTGACGAAATAGCGGTTCACCGGGGCAGGGATGCCATGGAATTCAAAGTGCGCATCCTTCTCTACATGGGTTCGTGAGGAGATGGTCGATCTGCGGAAGCTGACAAAAAGGCAGGGGATCCTCTTGACGGTGATGACCGCGGCCATCCTGTACGGCGTGGCGGATTTCTTCTTTCTCGGGGCGGCGGACAGGCAGAGGGAGACGTCTCCGAAATCGCCGGCGGCTGTGGACGTCAAGACCCTGATGGCGGGCGCCGCCGCGTCGGCGGGATCGTACCGGCCGGCCGGTCTCGATGCCTATGTCATCCGGCGGGCCGAGTCGGGATGGCAGCGCGACCCGTTCATCGACGGGAAAGTCTACAATCGGTGGTTCCCCAGGGAGGCGGCCTCGACTTCCACGGAGAAGGCCCTCTTCACCTACACAGGATATCTGGAAGTGAATCGCAAGCGGATGGCCATCATCAACGGAATGGAATACGGGGTGGGGGATCCGCTGGAAGTCGAAGGATATGCCGTCAAGAGTATTTCACCGGCGAAGGTGGCGGTCTACCGTGCCGGCGACAAGACCACGCTGGAGATTCCGATCCAGGAATAAGGAAGGGGCGTCGTTATGAAAAGGAATCCCTGGAAAATCGTCATCATCGGGGTGGCCCTGCTTGGCGCGGGGATGCTGGTCGCCGGTTGCTCGAGTCCGAAGAAGGCGGAAAAAAAGGACGCGTTCTTCGACAAATGGCATACGATGTCGCAGAACGCGACGGGTCACTCGCCGGTCTTCAAGCCGAAGTCGGTGGATCTTCCGCCGGAGGTCGCCAAGGACCAGCAGCCCCAAGGCGTCGCCGCGAAAAAGCTGCCGACGGTGCTGGTCAGCCTCAAGATGCGCCAGGCGGACGTCAAGGCGGTGTTGCGGTCCCTGGCGCGCATCGCCGATCAGAACGTTCTCATCAAGAACGAGATCAAGGGCGAGATCACCGTCGATTTCCGCGGGATCCCCTGGGACCAGGCCTTCAGCAGCATCCTGCGTGCCCAGGGTCTGACCTATGTCTGGGAGGGGGAGGTCCTCCGCGTCATCAGCTCGGAAGATATGGACCGGGACATGAAGATCGAGGCGATGGCGGACAAGCGCCGTGCGAACGAGATGGCGGCGAAGCTCGTCGATCCGCTCCACATCGTCATCGTCAGCATCGATTATGCGGACGTCAAGAGCATGCAGACGAACCTCCAGGAGTTTCTGACGAAGGACAAGGAAGGCAAGCCCCGGGGATCGGTGAAGGTCGATGAGCACAGCAATTCGCTGATCATCCATGCCATCCGCGATGACCTGGCCCGCATGATTCCGATCATCGAAAAGATCGACAAACCGACGCCCCAGATCCTGATCAAGGCCCACATCGTGGAAACAACGAAGGAAACGGCCCGCCAACTGGGGATCATGTGGGGTGGATCCTACAAGGCGGGGGTGGCAGCCACAATCTGTACGTGACGCCGGGAGGGGGATCGGCCGGCGACGGGACAGGAAAGGCGACCTTCCCCGCGACCGGTTTCACCGGGACGGGAATGGGCGTCTTCCTTCCGTCCTTCGCCGGGGCGGCGGAGGGTTCGCCTTACGGCGCCCTGGGACTGAGCTTCGGAACCCTGGGGGGGAATATCGTCGAAGTGCAGCTCAACGCGCTGCAGACGGAGGGGGTCCTGAACATTCTCTCCAGCCCTTCCATCACGACCCTGGACAACCAGAAGGCCTACACGGAAAACGGCGAGCGGGTCCCCGTGGTGTCGACCGACAACGAGGGCAACCGCACGGTCAAATACGAGGATGCCGTGCTGCGGCTGGAAATCCGGCCGCACGTGATCGACGGGACAAACCTCAAGATGGGGATCATCGTCAAGAAGGACGAAGTCGACACCAGCCGCACGGTGGACAACAACCCCTTCATCATCAAGAAGCAGACGGAGACGTCGCTCATCGTCCGCGACGGCGAAACGATCGTCATCTCCGGGCTCACGAAACAGAACACGCAGAAGATAACGACCGGCATCCCCGGGCTCAAGGAAGTCCCTCTCCTGGGATGGCTCTTCAAGGGTGAAGACAAGAGCGACACCATGCAGGAAGTTCTGGTGTTCATCACGCCGAAGATTCTTCCCCCCTACGTGACGGCGGCGGCCGAGGGGCAAAACGGAGACAAGAAGCCTGCAGAGAAGCCTGAGCGGAAGCCGACCGTACCAGGTTCATAAGGAGGCTCGAAAGTGGATTATTTCAAGATACTGGGTCTGATCCGCGAACCCTTTTCAAATTCTCCCGAACCGGAATTCTTTTTCCAGTCCCCCCAGCACCAGGGCTGTCTCCAGAAGATCGAGCTGGCGATTCGTCTCCGGCGCGGGCTCAACATCGTCCTGGGCGAGGTGGGAACGGGGAAAACGACGCTTTGCCGCCAGCTGATCCTGAAATTCTCCGATAGCGCGACCGGGCATTCGGATGTGGAAACGCACCTCCTTCTGGATCCTTCCTTCGGCAGCGCGCTGGAGTTCCTGAAGACGGTCGCCGGGACCCTGGGGATCACCGGAAATGCCGATCGGGACAGCGAGTGGCAGTGGAAGGAGAGCATCAAGAACTATCTCTTCCGGAAGGGCGTCGATGAGAAGAAGATCGTGGTTCTCATCATCGACGAGGGGCAGAAGCTGCCGGACTTCTGTCTGGAGGTTCTGCGTGAATTCCTCAACTATGAAACGAACGAGTACAAGCTCCTTCAGATCGTCATCTTCGCGCAGAAGGAATTCGAACCGATCCTGGAGAGATACGCCAATTTCGCCGACCGCATCAACCTGCGCTATTCCCTCGATCCTCTGGACTTCCGGGGCACGCGGGACATGATCCGTTTCCGGCTGAAACGGGCGAGCGCGTCGGAGCAGGCGCCGCGGCTTTTCGGTCTTCCCGCCCTGTGGGCCGTCTATCGTGAAACGGGAGGGTACCCGCGGAAGATCATCACCCTGTGCCATCAGGTCGTCCTGAGCCTCATCATCCAGAACAAAACCAGGGCAGGCTACTGGCTCGTCCGGTCCTGCGCGGGACGAGCGGCGCAGCAGCAGCGGACAAGCGCCCTCTGGAAGCCTGCCGCGCTCCTCTCGCTCGTCTGTCTTATCTCTCTCGTTTTGATCGTCATGGGCGTTCTCTTCTACTATTCCCTGCCCTTTCTGGAGCGTCCGACCTCGAAGTCTTCCCGGGGAATTCAGTCGAACATGGCCGCGGAGGTGCCTGGCGGCCCGGAAGCGAGGGCGAACCCGGAAGGCCCACCGGCGGCCCAATCCGCGGCGAAGAATGGCGGGACACAGGGCGGCCCGGAGGCGGTAACTCCCGCTGCGGCGGCCTCGCCGATGCCGGAGACGCTGGGCAGGATCACGCTGGTTGAGGGAGGCGCCGTCTGGATCGTCATGGAAAGGGTCTACGGTTTCGTCGACGATTCACTCCTTGCGGCGGTCGCAGCGGCCAATTCCAACGTGCCGGACCTGAACCGCGTGACAAGGGGGATGACCATTCAGATGCCCGCCCACGCGGCGAAATCCAGCCCGCTGGCGTCGAAGAATTACTGGATTCTTCTGGGGAAGCGGCATTTCCTGGAGGAGGCCTACTCCTTCCTGAAGAATTATCCCGCGGCCTGGCCGCCCGCCCGCATGCTCCCTTACTGGAATCCGCGGGAAGGGCTGGTCTTTGCCCTCATCCTCCGGCAGGGATACGATCAGGAACCCGCGGCAGCCGCCGCGCTCCGTTCTCTGCCGAAGACCCTTGCGGATGACGCCGCCGTCACGGGCCGCATGAGCGAGGACACGATATTTTTTGCGCGCTGACGGATGCGGCACGCAAGGGTGACTCCATGATCATCAAGAAACGTCTCGGGGAGATGCTGGTCGAAAGCAAGCTCCTCAACCGCGAACAGCTGACGTCGGCCCTGGCCGGGCAGAAAAAGGCCGGTCTTCGCTTGGGCCAATATCTCATCCAGCAGGGCAGCGTCAACGAAAACCAGATCGTCGATCTGCTGAGCCGCCAGTTGAAGATTCCGAAGTACCATCCGGAGCAGTATCCCCTGGAAATGGGCCTTTCCATGCTGCTGCCGGCCGAGGCGGCCCAGAAACATCAGGTTGCGCCGCTGCGCAAGAAAGGCCGTCTGCTGACGCTGGCGATGACGGATCCGCTCGACATCAATGTGATGGATGCCGTCGAGGTCATGACGAACGCGGAGGTGGAGCCCGTCGTCTGCACAGAGCGGGAAGTCACGCAGTTGATCACCGGCATCTACGGTTCGCAGTCCGGCTTGGGGAGCCTGATCGACAGCATCGACTTCGACACCCAGCAGGAGGCGGACAAGGCGGAGGAAGCTCCCGAAGAAGTCCAGGTTTCCTCCCTTCAGGATCTGGCAGGGGAAGCCCCGGTCATCCGCCTCGTGAACTCGATCTTTGCGCAGGCGATCCGCGAAGGAGCCAGCGACATCCATATCAGCCCCCAGTCGACCAATGTCCAGGTGCGCTTCCGGATCGACGGGAAGCTCCATGACGTTCCCTCCCCCCCGAAGGGCCTGTTTCTCCCCATCGTCGCCAGGATGAAGATCCTCGCCAACATGGACATCACGGTCACGCGGCTCCCGCAGGACGGCCGCTTCACGCTCAAGATGGAGAAGAAGGAGATCAACGTCCGCGTTTCATCGATCCCCACCATCTACGGTGAAAACATCGTCCTGAGGCTGCTGGACATGAGCGTGGGGGTGTATTCGCTGGATCGCCTGGGGATGGCGAAGGAGGACCGCGACAAGATCGACGCCATCATCCGCAAGCCCTACGGCATGGTTCTGAGCACGGGTCCGACGGGGAGCGGCAAGAGCACGAGCCTCTACGCGATTCTGAGCGAATTGAATCGACCCGACATCAACATCATCACCCTCGAAGACCCCGTGGAATACCGGATCGCGAACATCCGCCAGGTGCAGCTCAACCGGAAGGCGGGGATGACCTTTGCGGGCGGTCTGCGGTCGATCCTGCGGCAGGACCCGGATGTCGTCATGGTCGGAGAGATCCGGGACGCGGAGACGGCCGTCGTGGCCGTGCAGGCGGCGCAAACGGGCCACAGGCTCCTGAGCACCGTGCACACGAACGACGCGGCGGGCGCCGTGACCCGACTTCTCGACATGGGGATCGAACCCTTCCTGGTGTCTTCCGTCCTCCTCGTGTCCTTTGCCCAGCGCCTGGTGCGGACCGTTTGTCCCTACTGCAAAGAGCCTTTCACGCCCCCGGAAAAGGCCCTCCTGGAATGGGGCCTGCAGGATGCGAAGGACGCAAACTTCCAGAGGGGCAGGGGATGCAACCAGTGCCTGCAGACGGGTTACAAGGGAAGAACCGGGGTTTTCGAGGTGCTGGTGAACGACGAGATGATCCAGGAAATGATCCTCAGGCGGCTGCCCAGCCAGGAAATTGCCCGCGCGGCGATTTCCACGAAAAGGATCCACACACTGAAGGAAGATGCCGCACGGAAGGTGCTCCTCGGCATGACGACACTCGAAGAGGCCGCATCGGCCGTGATGGTCTAACCGGTAGAAAGGCAAGGTTTCCATGCCCATTTTTTCGTACAAGGCGATCAGCGAAAACGGTTCGGCCGTCTCGGGAATGATCGAAGCGGATTCACTGGACGGGGCGAGGGGATTGCTGGTCGCAAAAGGATTGATTCCCGAGGAGGTGTCGGAGGGCGCCGGCGGGGCGGCATCGCTGTGGGCGCGGGTCCGGGCGCGATCGGGGAGGGTGCCCGTTCCGGACCTGATCCTGTTCACGAAGCAGTTCCGTTCGATGCTCCAGGCCGGCATCCCCATCGTGCGCGTCCTGCAGGTTCTCGAGGTCCAGACGCAGAACAGGAATCTGAAGGCGGTCATTTCGCTGATGGCGCAGGACATCAAGCAGGGGGCCACGCTGTTCGACGCACTGGAGAAGCACCCCCGTGTCTTCTCGCCTCTGTACCGCAGCATGATGCGGGCCGGGGAAATCAGCGGTACCGTGCCGGACGTCCTGGAGCGGTTGATCTACATCATCGAGCACGAAGAGGCGGTCCGCAACGACATCCGGTCCGCGCTTCGCTATCCGGCGATCGTCGTCGTCGCGCTGGGCGTGGCCTTCGTAGTCCTGCTGACCTTCGTCATTCCGAAATTCGTCACCATCTTCGCAAAGGCCGGGATCGAGCTTCCCCTGCCGACCAAGATCGCCATGCTTCTCTACGCCTTCCTGAGCAACTACTGGCTGTTGATCGTCATCGCCCTCGCGGGCCTTGTCGTGGGCCTGCGCTATTATCTGGGAACGCAGGAAGGCCGGCTCGCGGGTGACGGTCTTCTCCTGAGGCTGCCCCTCGCCGGTCCCCTTTTCACGAAGGCGGCCATGTCCCGCTTTGCCAGCATCTTCGCCATCCTTTACGCCAGCGGCGTGCCGGTCATGCGGGCGCTGGCGATCCTCTCCGGGACCATCGGCAATACGGCCATTTCAAAGGAATTCGACAAGGTCAGGGAGCGGATCGTGGAGGGTGAGGGGATCGCGGCGCCGCTGAAGTCCGCCCGCTACTTTACGCCGATGGTCATCGACATGGTTGCCATCGGCGAGGAGTCGGGCAACATGGAACAGATGATGCGCGAGATTGCGCGCCACTACGACGACGAGGTGGGATACGCCGTGAAGAGACTGTCGGACGCCCTCGGGCCCGCCCTGATTGTGGGTCTTGCCGCCGTTGTCGGGTTCTTCGCCCTGGCGATCTTCCTGCCCATGTGGGACCTGACGAAGATGGTCCGCTGATGAAAAAGTTCTGGAACCGGAAGAGAATCTACATCAACCTCTATATCCTGATTCCGCTCATCTATTCCGGTCTCTCGATCATCGCCGTGGTCGTCACGTATCGGTTGGCCTGCATCGGGGAAGAAATGGAGGCCGCCGCCGGACCCGTTCTGAAGTGGGGTGTCTTCATCGGCGCGTTCAGCTTCATCTGCAGTCTCGTGATCCTGTGGCTCGTCATGAATCCCGTCATGAAGTTCGTGAGAAGAACGGAGAGTCTGAGGCTCTTCCCGCGGACCGGTGTCGAGGAGAAGTCTTCCCTGCAGGTGGACCGCCTGGAAGAAATGACCGAGGTGCTCGATCAGGTGACGGACATCCTGGGAAAGGTCGAGGCGAGGGAATTCTTTCCCCGGGTCGTCGGGCAGAGCAGACGGATGCGGGGGATTTTTGCGCAGCTCCTGAAGGTCGCCCCTACGGACTCCACCGTCATGATCCTGGGGGAAAGCGGAACCGGGAAGGAGCTGATCGCCGACAGCATCCACGAGCACAGCCGGCGGAAGACGCAGCCGTTCGTCAAGATCAACTGCGTCGCCATTCCCGAAGGGCTGCTCGAAAGCGAACTGTTCGGGCATGAAAAAGGGGCCTTTACAGGCGCCGTCTCCCAGAAGAAAGGAAAATTCGAACAGGCCGAGGGAGGCACCATATTTCTCGACGAGATCGGCGATATGCCGATGGCCACGCAGGCGAAGCTGCTGCGGGTCCTGCAGGAGCGCGAATTCGAACGGGTCGGCGGCGTAAGGCCGCTGAAGGTCGACGTGCGTTTCATCGTCGCCACGAACAAGAACCTCCAGGAGTTGATCCGTCAGGGAAAATTCCGCGAAGACCTGTTCTACCGCCTGAATGTCTTTTCCCTCGAACTGCCCCCCCTGCGGGAGAGGCGCGAGGATGTTCCGGCACTGACGGAGTATTTCCTGGAACGCAAGGCCGTCAACGCCCGCCTTTCACCGGAGGCCCTTCAGTTGCTGATCGGGTACAGCTGGCCCGGAAACGTCAGGGAGCTGCAGAATGTCATCGAACGGTCCGCCGTCATGGCCGATGGCGGGCTGATCCTTCCGGAACATCTGGCCGGGTACATCTCCGCCATGGGGAGACTTCCTGCCGTGCAGGCCAACGGCCCGGACGGCGCGTCCCTCGATGCCAAGTTGGAGGAAATTGAGAAGGCCTTCATCCTGGAGGCCCTGGCGAGGGCCAGCGGCATTCAGGCGAGGGCGGCGACGCTCCTGGGCATCAATCAGCGCAGCCTCTGGCACCGCATCAAGAAGTATCGGATCGAGGTCGCGCCGCTCAAGAAAGGCGGCGAATAGGCCGTCCCCTCGACTTCATGGCTTTCCCCCGGTTCTTCCCGAAAGTCGATTGGATGATCTACGGAAGCGAAGACCCGTTTTGCGGCGAGGAATCGGTTCGGCGATATGCCAAAAATTGCGGGAGTCACGTCGAATGTGTAACCGGCGCTGATCACTTTTACAGTGGGAATTTGACTCATCTCATTGAAAAAATAAAAGAATTCCTCATATTCAAAAAATCAATGACACTATAAAAATCCGCTTGATTTTCATTTTTGAAGGTGATAGCTTACGCCAGTTTCTCGTTTATCGGGAAAGGATAGATCGTCCGGTAGCAGTTCCTTTAAGGAACGAACGGTGTCGAGCTCAACAAAGAAACAAGCCAGCCACTACCCGTCAGAGGCCCTCTGAATCGGGTAGTGGTTTTGTTTTTTTGAGCAGACGCCGGGGATCATCTTGAAAGGAGGAAGTTCACAGTGCCTGAGGGAAAAGTAAAGTGGTTCAACGAAAAAAAGGGGTTCGGCTTCATCGAAAGCAGTGAGGGGGGAGACGTATTTGTCCATTACACGGCGATTCAGGGGGCCGGCTTCCGGACGCTGCACGAGGGACAGGCCGTTTCGTTCGACGTCGAGCAGGGAAAGAAGGGTCCGGCTGCAGTGAACGTGAAGGCGGTATAGCTTTCGCCATACATTCTAACGAAGAGCCCCGGTATCCGCGAATATCGGGGCTTTTTTTTCCGGGACTCCCGGTTGTTTTTCCCGTCAGGATCCTTTATAGAGGACGCACATTTCCGTTCAGGACTGCGGAATCCCCCATGCCGAATCTGATCGCCATCATCGGTCCCACCGCATCGGGAAAAACGCGCCTGGCGGCGGGCTTGGCCGCCGCCAGGGAGGCGGAGGTCCTCTCGGCAGACTCGCGTCAGGTCTACCGGCGCATGGACCTCGGGACGGGCAAGGACCTGTCCGACTTCGTCGTAAAGGGAAAGCAGGTGCCCTGTCACCTGATTGACCTTGTCGATCCGGAGCAGGAATTCAGCGTCTTTGAATACCAGCGGCACTTCTATGAGGCTTTTTCCAGAATTGTGTCGGCAGGGGGGGGTACCCCATTTCTCGCAGGAGGCACCGGCCTCTACCTTGAATCGGTTCTCCTGGGATACCGCATGCCCCGGGTCCCCGAAGATCCCGGGTTCCGCAAGGGACTCGCCGCATGCGATCAGGCGGAACTGGCGGACCGTTTGCGCAGGATGAGACCTTCTCTGCACAACAGGACGGATCTTTGCGGGAGGGAGCGGCTCATCCGTGCCCTCGAAATCGCCGTTCATGCCGACCGGGGGGAAGGAGCGCCCGTTCAGGAGGAACGGCCGGCAATCGATGCCTTCACGATCGGCATCCGTGTCGAAAGGACCCGGCTGCGCGAGCAGATTACGCGCCGATTGAAAAGGCGGCTGGAGTCGGGAATGGTCGAGGAGGTGGAAGGCCTGCATGCCTCGGGCGTTTCCTGGGAGAGGCTGGACCGCTTCGGCCTGGAGTACCGTTTCATCAGCCGGTACCTGCGGGGAGAGCTGGGATACGAGGACATGTTCCGTCTGCTCAATACGGCGATCCATCAATTCGCCAAGCGGCAGGAAACGTGGTTCCGGCGGATGGAGCGCCGGGGGGTGGCGATTTCGTGGATCGAGGGACCGGATGCCGGCAGGGCGGAGGAGCTCCTGCGCCAGCGCGGCTTATGAGGACGGATTCGGGGATCGAACGGTACCTCGGCCGCTGGTCGCGCGCAACGGACCGTCCGCTCCTCTGCGGAGGCTCCCTGGAAGGCTTCGGTCAGGCCGTCGTCATCCCGGCGCTTGCCGAAAGGGAGACGATCTTCGCCAGCCTGGCATCCCTGAGCCGCAACGACCCGAAGGAACTCGCCAGGACCCTCGTTCTCGTCGTCGTCAACAACCGACGGCCGCCTCACGCACGGGAAGAGGACATCCGAGACAACCAGGACACGCTGCGTTGCCTGAAGGAACTCCTGAAAGGCCGCCTTCCGGAGCTCCGCGGCGGCGCTGCCGCGGAGACGACGGCGGCAATGGAGGAGATCCTCCGCGGCGGTCTCCGGATGGCCGTGTTCGATGCCTCGTCGCCGGGAAACGAAATGCCCCTCAGGGCCGGAGGGGTCGGACTGGCCCGGCGGATGGGGATGGATGCCGCTCTCGGCTGCCTCGACCGGCGGACCGCCGGTGCGGGATGTCTCTTCTGCCTCGACGCCGACACCCTGGTCGACGCGAACTATCTGTCGGAGGCCGCACGTTTTTTTCGCAGCGGGAACTGGGCAGCCGCCGCCGTCGACTTCGCGCACCGGATCGACCCGGAGAATCCCCTGGAGAAGGACGCGATCCGGCGCTACGAAATCTACCTGCGCTACTATCAGCTCGGTCTGAGTTATGCGGGTTCGCCCTATGCCTTCTTTACGATCGGCTCGACGATGGTCTGCCGGGACCAGGCCTACGCGGCGGTCCGGGGGATGCCCGTCCGCGACGCAGCGGAGGACTTCTATTTCTTCAACAAGCTCGCCAAGGTCGGTCCGATCGGCCGGATCAGCGGCACGAGAGTGCATCCGTCGTCACGGCGGTCCGCGCGGGTCCCGTTCGGGACGGGCAGCAGCGTGGGACGTTATCTGGAGGGGGACCGCGGCGTCGACCGGCTCTATGACCCGCAGATATTTGCGGTCCTGAAAGCGTGGCTCTGCCGGACGAACGGGGATGTGCTCCGTGACGAAGAGGACGTCCTGGCAACGGCGCAGCGGATTCATCCGGCCCTCGGGAAATTTCTGGCAGAGCGCCGTTTTCCGGCGGCATGGCGGCGGATCCGCCGGAGCACGCGGCGGGCGGAAGTCCTGCGAAGACATTTTCACAGCTGGTTCGACGGATTTCAGACGCTGAAGCTGGTCCACTGGCTGACGGACGCCCTGTTCCCGCGGATCGATGCCGCGGAGGCGGTCGAGCGTCTCTGCCGCATGCAGAACGCGCCCCTGCGGGAGCCGGTCGCGGACGGAAGTCACGCGGCGGAGGGCCGGGAAGCGCTTCTCGATCACCTGCGCCGCGTACAGCCTCGGCAGGGGGAGAGGATCGTCGCTTGACGGAGCGTTCCTGATCGGCTATGGAAGTCGCCGTGCAGTGCAAGAAAGGAAAAACGATGATGAAAAAATACAGGATCTTGAAATCCCGCTGGCCCGTTGCGCTTCTGCTTGCCGTGCTGCTGGCCCTGGCGGGCTGCAACTCCGGCAAGGACAAGGCGGCAGGGGAAGGAACGCCGGCGAAGGATCAGGGCGCGGCCGGCGCACAGGCGGTGCCGGTCCCGGCAGCGACGGGCGGCGCCGCTCAGGCGGCAGGAAGGGATGCGGCCGTCGAGGTGGACGGCGAAATCATGACACAGGCCGAACTTCAGAAGGCCGTGGACCGGGGCATGATGTCGGTCCGCTCGCAGGTCCCGCCGGAAAAACTGCTGGAGCTCGAGGCGGGCATGAGGAAGGATATCATCGAGCAGTTCATCACCCGTGCGGTCTTTGTCAAGGAGGCCGAGAGGAGAAACGTGCAGGTCCCGGACCAGGAGGTCGAGCAGGCGCTGACCCAGCTCAAGGGAGACCTGCCCAAGGGGATGACCTTCGAGCAGGCGATGACTGCGGAGGGCACGACGCTTGAGAAGGTGAAGAATGAGATTCGCGCGCGGCTCGGCATCCGCAGGATGATTGCGGAGGGAAAGGACACGCAGCCGGTGAAGCCGTCGGAGAAGGAAGTCGAGGATTTCTACAAGAAGAACCCTGATCAATTCAAGCTGCCCGAGCGGGTCCATGCCAGACACATCCTGATCGCCCTCGCGCCGGGCGACGACGAAAAAGCCAAAGCCGCAAAGGCCGCGAAGGCGAGGGACATCCGTTCCCAGCTTGCCGCAGGGGCGAATTTTGCGGACATGGCGAAGAAATTCTCGGACTGCCCGAGCAAGGAAGCAGGCGGGGATCTGGGCGAATTCGCCCGGGGACAGATGATCAAGCCCTTCGAAGAGGCGGCATTTTCCCAGAAGAAGGATGAAATCGGGCCTGTGGTCGAAACGACCTTCGGATACCACATCATCCAGGTCTTCGGGCGGCAGGCGGCAGGCATGGCGCCGCTGAACCGGGAGTTGAAGGAGAAGATTTCCACCCATCTGGCTTCCCTGAGCCAGCGGCAGGCTATCGAGCAGTTGATCAAGAACCTCCGCGCGAAGGCGAAAATCGTTTATGCCGGGGAGGGACAGGGCAAATGAGGCTGCGGACGACGGGCAAGGTTACGGACCGTCTCTGGTTCCTGGGGCGGGAGGAGTCGGGCGTCTATATCCTGGAGGGGGATTCCTGCTCGATGATGATCAGTGCCGGAATGAGCTATCTGATCCCCGACGTCCTCCGCCAGATCCGCGAATTCGGGATCGACGAGCGGAGAATCCGGAAGCTCCTCATCCTTCACGCCCACTTCGACCATGTGGGGATCGTCCCCTTCTTCAAGCGTCGCATTCCGGAACTCGAGGTCCTGGGGTCGGCGCGGGCATGGGAAATCCTCGCTTCCCCGCGGAATATCGAGACGATCAACGCCTTCAGCAGGGCGGTCGCGGCGAAGATGGGGAAGGAAGAGGCCCTGGCCGGTTGTGACTGCGCGTGGCGCGACGATGTGCGCGGCCTTCCCGTCCGGGAGGGGGACGTCGTCGACCTCGGCGGGGTCGCTCTGCGGATTCTCGAGACGCCCGGACATTCCTCGTGCGCGATTGCCGCCTACGAACCGGAGCGGCGGATGCTCTTTCCATCGGACGCCGCGGGCATTCCCTATGGAGATACGATCATCACGTCCGGGAATTCGAATTTCACGCAGTACCAGCGGAGCCTCGAGAAGATGAGCGCATTGCCGGTCTCATGGATGTGCGCCGACCACTACGGCTACGTAACGGGCGCGGAGGCGGCCGGCTTCATCGGCGCAAGTATCGAAACGGCCCGCGCGATGCGGGCGTTCATGGAGGACGCCTATCGGCGCAACGGCTCCGTCGACGGAGCCGTCGACGAAATGGTCCGTGTCCTCTACGAGGCGAAACCCGATTATTTCCTGGCGCCGGAGATCATGCGGGGGGTCTATCATCAGATGGTGCGCCACGTCGCCGCGGCGCTGGATTCTCCGGTCTGAACGCCGGGCGAGGGCGTGTCTGCCTCTTCCCGAGGCATTCGCGATTACGGCAGGACATCGAGAACGATCTCGTCGTCGGCAACGGAAGCCCGGACGGTCCCGCCCTGGACCAGCCGTCCGAAGAGGACCTCGTCCACAAAGAAATTCTTGATCTTGTCTTGGATCAGCCGCGAGATCTCCCGCGCCCCGAGGGCCGCCGAATAGCCCTTGTCCGCGAGCCACTCGTAGAGCGCCGGCTCCGCCTCGAGCCGGACCTTCTTTTCTTCCAGCATGTCCTGAAAATCGCGGATCTGTTTTTTGACGATGTCGACGACGACCGCCTTGTCGAGGTCGTTGAACGTCACGATTCCATCGAGGCGGTTGCGGAACTCGGGTGAGAAGATCCGTTTGACCGCGTCGGATATGGCCTGTCGGCTGATCCTGCGCTCGCCGAAGCCCATCTGCGGCTTGCCGATGTCCCGGGCGCCGGCGTTGGAGGTCATGATGAGAACGACATTGCGGAAATCCGCCTTGCGGCCGTTGTTGTCCGTCAGCGTCGCGTAGTCCATGACCTGCAGGAGCGTGTTGAAGATGTCGGCATGGGCCTTCTCGATTTCATCGAGCAGCAGCACCGCGTGCGGCGTCTTCCGGATCGCCTCGGTCAGCAGTCCGCCTTCCTCGTATCCCACATACCCCGGCGGCGCGCCGACGAGGCGCGATACGGTGTGCTTTTCCTGATATTCGGACATGTCGAAGCGGTGAAGCGGGACGCCCATCGTCAGGGCGAGCTGCCTGGCCAATTCGGTCTTTCCGACGCCGGTCGGTCCTGCGAAGAGGAGCGAGGCGATGGGCTTCTGGCGGTCCTGGAAACCCGCGCGGGACCGCCGGATGGCCTGCACCGCCTTCTCGATGGCCTGGTCCTGGCCGAAGATCTTCGTCTTGAGGGATCGGTCGAGATCGCGCAACTGGACGGTCTCCGAGACCGAGACCGACTTTTCCGGGATCCGCGCGATCCGGGCGACCACCGCCTCGATGTCCCGGGGCCTGATGGTGACCGTTCCCTCGTCGAGGCGGTACAGGCACGTGCGGGCGGCCGCCTCGTCGATGACGTCGATGGCCTTGTCCGGCAGATGACGGTCGTTGATGTGGCGTGCGGTGAGTTCCGCGGCGGCATGGAGGGCCTCGTCGGTGTAAACGACGTCGTGATAGGCCTCGTACTTGGCTTTCAACCCCTGAAGGATCTTGTACGTGTCTTCGACCGAGGGCTCCGGAATCTCGATCGGCTGAAAGCGGCGGGAAAGGGCGCGGTCCTTTTCGAAGACCTTCCGGTACTCCTCGTGCGTCGTCGAGCCGATGCAGCGGATCTTTCCGGACGTGAGGGCCGGCTTGAGGATGTTGGATGCGTCCAGGGTGCCGCCCGACACGGAACCCGCCCCCACGATCGTGTGGATCTCGTCGATGAAGAGGATGACGTTCTTCATCCGGGTGAGTTCGGCGATGATCGACTTGAGCCGCTGCTCGAAGTCCCCGCGGAATTTCGTTCCGGCCAACAGCGAACCCATATCGAGAGAATAGATCCTGGCGTTCTTCAGGGGCTTCGGCACCTTGTCTTCTGCAATCAACTGCGCGAGCCCTTCGGTGATCGCCGTCTTGCCGACGCCCGCATCGCCGACGTGGATGGGATTGTTCTTGAATCGCCGGCACAGCACCTGCAGGGTGCGCTCAAGGATCTCCTCCCTCCCGATGACCGGTTCCAGTTCCCCCTCCCTGGCCTTGCGGACCAGTTCCACCGTGAACGCCGACAGGGCCTTCGCCTGCCGCGTTTCCTTTTCCGGCGCCTCGTCCCTCCTGGTCGACTGTTCCTGCGCCGGCCCCGCAGGAATGACGGCGGTGCCGTGTGAGACGCAATTCAGGAGATCGAACTTGGTGATCCCTTCGCGGATCAGGAAATGTGCGGCCGAGGATTCCTTCTCATCCATCATCGAAATCAGGACGTCCCCGATGTCGAGCTCGCTCTTCTGGGCCGAAATCGTGTGAAAGACGGCGCGTTCGATGACGCTCTGGAAACCGCTGCTCTGCACGGGATCCGTTTCCTCGGCGGCCTTCGTCATCTTTTCCCTGAAGAAAGCCTCGATCTTCTCGCGCAGGTCCTCGATGTCGCCCCCGCAACGGACGATGATCTCCTTGGGCGTGTCGAAATACAGCGACGCGAAGAGGACGTGCTCCGGCGTCAGATATTCATGCTCGCGGGTCTTCGCCTCCGTGTAGGCGGCCCGCAGGATGGCATTGAGTTCTTCATTCACCTTCATGGGAGATTCTCTTTCCATCGGCTGCTGCTCCTCATCTTCAGGCTTCTTCATAAGAGCACCGGAGCGGAAATTTGTTCTGCCTGGCCAGCTGATGGACCTGCGAGACCTTGGTCACGGCAATGTCGTAGATGAAAACGCCGCAGACGCCCCGGCCCCCGCGGTGGACGTCCATCATGATCTTGGTCGCTTCCGCCGCCGGCTTATGAAAAATGTTCATCAAAATGTTCACGACGAATTCCATGGTCGTGTAGTGATCGTTGTGGATGAGCACCCGATACATCTTCGGCTCATCGGACTCCGCCTCCGAGGAACTGTCCGACTCTTCGGAGAAGTGTGGGTCGTGCATCGCCATAGAGAACATCCAGGGTCTTTTGCCCCATATTAAGCATTGAGCGTCGAAATGACAAGACCTCCGAATGCCCCGGTCCGGAGCGGGCGGAAGCCCTACGGGTTTCCTACGGGTTTCGTTGACTTTTGCCGGGAGCGAAGCTAGACTCGGATCCTACAAAGCACACCGTGCAGGCTTCCGATGCAAAGAAGATCATGCCTTCTTCCCGAATGGTGCCTCCCGCTGCTCTTTCTGCTGATGGTCTTTGGCTTTCCGACGGCGCTCTTCGCCGAATGGGGCTCGCTGACGGCGCGCCTGGCGGCGGACGGGTATGACGAAAAGGCCGTGCAGGCCCTTTTCCTGCGGCCCGAAGTGCGCTTCGACCCCTCCGTCATGTCCTCCAAGGTCGATGCCCTGCTGCGGAGAAGGGCGGCGTTCCGTGAAAAGGGCGATGCGGCGCGGCCTTCGGGCGTCAGAAAGGGATATCTCCGGTCGCATGTCATCGCCTACGCCAGGATGTACGCTTCCCGGCATCGTGACCTTCTGGAGGAAGTCCGGAAGGTCTACGGAGTGCCCAAGGAGGTCGTCGTCGCGATCCTCCTGGTCGAGACGAGGCTCGGCCGCTACATGGGCGGCCGCAGCGTTTTCAATTCCTTGGCGAGCATGGCGCGCTCCCGGGATCTCACCACCGTGCAGCCCCATCTGTCGCGGGCGTTGCTTACGGCCGAAGAACTGGAATTCGCACGGGAAAAGTGCCGCCAGAAGGCGGAATGGGCCTACGAGGAACTCAAGGCGCTGCTGCTCTATGCCGGAAACTGCGGCATCGATCCGCTGGAGATCCGGGGTTCCGTTTATGGTGCACTCGGCCTGTGCCAGTTCATGCCGACGAGCATCCGCGATTTCGGCATCGACGGCAACGGCGACGGCCGCGTCGATCTGTTTTCCGAGGCCGATGCGCTGCACAGCACCGCCAATTATCTCAGGGGACACGGCTGGAAGGCGCAGATGGACCCCGAAAGCCAGAGAAGAGTGCTCTTCGAATACAACAACAGCGCGGTCTATGTGAACACGGTCCTCGCCGTCGCGGCGAAGCTCAGGAACCGCATCTGAGAAGGACGCCGTCGTCGTTACGTCGCCACGCGGAGGACTTTCGCGCCCCGGATGCGGCCGGCCTTCAGCTCGAGCAGCGCCCGGTTCGCCTGATCGAGGGGATACTCGACAACCTGCGGCCGGACGGGGATCACGGCGGCAAGCTGCAGGAACTCTGAAATGTCCCTCCGCGCCACATTGGCGACCGATAGGATCCGCTTTTCCATCCACAGGTGGGAAGCATAGTCCAGCCGCTGCAACTCGCTCTGGTCACTCCGTTCCTTCCGGATGGCGTTGACGACGAGCCTGCCGCCGCTGCGGAGGTTCCGGAGGGCCTCGACGACGGGCCGCCAGGCCGGGGTCGTGTCGATGATCGTGTGAAGTCGCTCCGGTGAAGTCTCATCGATGCCTCCGGCCCAGGAGGCGCCGAGGTCGAGGGCGAAGCGGCGCTCTTCTTCCCGGCGGGCGAAGACGAAGACCCGCGTCTTCGGGTGGAGGTGACGCACCATCATCAGGACGAGGTGGGCCGAGGCGCCGAAACCCGTCAGACCGAGGGATTGGCCGTCGCCGAGTTGCGCCAGACGCAGGGACCGGTAACCGATGGCCCCTGCGCAGAGAAGCGGGGCGGCCTCCGCATCGGAGAAGAGGGCGGGGATGGGATGGACAAAGGCTTCCGGGACGGCCATGTATTCGGCATAGCCGCCGTTCCTGTCCCTGCCGGTGGCGCGGAAGTCGGGGCAGAGATTCTCCCGCCCGTCCCGGCAGTATTCGCAGGATCCGCAGGCAGAGAAGATCCATCCGACGCCGACGCGCCGGCCGATTCCGTAAAGGGACGCCCCGGTTCCCAAGGCGTGGACGATTCCCACCACCTGATGGCCAGGGATGACCGGAAAGGCGGGCGGCGGCGTCCGTCCTTCGATTTCGTCC
Source organism: Syntrophales bacterium (assembly GCA_035366835.1). Lineage (GTDB taxonomy): Bacteria > Desulfobacterota > Syntrophia > Syntrophales > UBA6109 > UBA6109. Next base: position 20,713 of record DAOSIS010000002.1, read on the forward strand.
AGCTCCGTGTGACAGACCCCGCAGGCGGAAACACGGAGAACAATTTCTCCGGCGGCCGGCGACGGTTCGGGCAGATCGCACATCGCGAGCGGCTCCGATTCGCGCCGCAGGTCGGAAGTTTTCCGAAGCATCCAAGCCTTCATGGCTGTCCCCCAGTCTTTTTCCCCGATATATGCGATCGAGCGCGGCAAGGCAACGGGGAATATCCAAAAGGCAAATGATTTCGATTCTTGACGCGCGAGGGCTACAGTGCGTATAAAAGTCCAGTCTTTTATCTTGAAATGATCCCGACTGCTTTCATGAATGCCATTCCGGAGAAAGGACGGCAGCGATGAAGCGCCATCTTCCCATGCGCCCGGTCCTTCTCAAACGTCTTCGACCGGAATCCCGGAAGATGGGGCTCGGATTCTTGTGCGCGCCGCAGCCGGAAACGACTGTGAGAGGGAGGAATTCTCATGACGGATGAGAAGCGGACGAAAAGGCAGTTGATCGAAGAACTGGTCGAACTGCGCCGGCGCCTCGGCCAGGCGGAAGCCGACATGAACTACGATTTCCTGGCTTCGCTCGTAGACGGCTCCGAAGACGCCATCATCGGAAAGGACCTGAATGGCGTCATCCGGAGCTGGAACAAGGGGGCGGAGCGGATCTACGGATACAGGGAAGAGGAAGTCAAGGGGCGGCACATCTCGATCCTGAGTCCTCCCGGGCAGACCGACGAAATTCAGGAAATCCTCGAAACCATCAAACGGGACGGGCGCGTCGGCCACTACGAGACCAGCCGGATTCGAAAAGACGGCAGCCCCGTGGCCGTTTCTCTGGCCGTGTCGCCGATCAAGGATGCGCACGGCACGATTACGGGCATCGTCACCATCGTCCGCGATCTGACGGAGCAGAAGCGGAAGGACGAGGCGCTCCGCCGGGCCGGCGCCTACAACCGGAATCTCATCGAGGCGAGCCTGGATCCCCTGGTGACGATCGATCGCGACGGCAGGATCAGCGACGTCAACGTCGCGACCGAACGGGCCACGGGATACTCCCGGAAAGAACTCATCGGTACGGACTTCTCCGGTTATTTTACGCGTCCCGAGCTGGCGAGCGCCGGTTACCGGAAGGTGTTCGAGGAGGGGTTTGTCCGGGACTACGCGTTGGAAATCCGCCATCGCGACGGCCGCGTGACGCCGGTCCTCTACAACGCCTCCGTCTATCGGGATGAAGAGGGGAAGGACATCGGCGTTTTCGCGGCGGCCCGGGACATCACGGAACGGAAGAAGGCGGAGAAGGACCTCCGGGCCGCATCCCTCTATGCGCGGAATCTCATCGAGGCGAGCCTCGATCCGCTGGTGACGATCAGCGCAGACGGAAAGGTGACGGACGTGAACCGGGCCACCGTGGAGGCGACCGGCGTCCCGCGGGAGCAACTCATCGGAAGCGACTTCCTGGATTACTTCACCGAACCGGAAAGGGCCAAGGCCGGCTACGAACAGGTCTTCCGGGAGGGTTTCGTCCGGGACTACCCGCTCGCCCTCCGGCATGCCTCGGGGCGGGTCACGGAGGTCCTCTACAACGCCGCGACCTACCGGAATGAAGACGGCGAGGTCCAGGGCGTTTTTGCCGCGGCCCGCGACGTCAGCGAACTGCGCAGGGCCCAGGAGGCGCTGCAGAAATCGCACGACGAGCTTGAACGCCGGGTCGAGGAGAGGACGACCGAATTGCGCGACCGGGAGGAACGGTTGACCCATGCCCTGGAAGCGGGCAACATGGGGATCTGGGAACTGGACGTCGGCACGGGAAAAATCTGGCGGTCGCTGCGGCACGACCAGATCTTCGGCTACAAGACGCTCCTGCCCGAGTGGACCTACGGGATGTTTCTGGACCACGTCCTGTCCGAAGACCGCCGGGCCGCGGCTGAACGATTCGAGCGGGCCCTGTCCGAACGCGCCGAATACAGTTTCGAGTGCCGCATCGTACAGCCGGACGGGGATGTGCGCTGGCTGTGGATGCAGGGCAGGCCCCGGCTGAACGAGCGCGGCGAGGTCGTGCGGATGGTGGGCCTGGTCAGGGACGTCACCGAGAGGGCGGCGAGCGACTGGATCAAGACCGGAATCGCGCGGATCGACGAGGCCATGCACGGCGACCCGGACCTCGAGACGATGGGAAACCGGCTGATTGCCGAGGTGGCGGGAACTCTCGGCGCCCAGGTCGGCGCTTTCTATCTGATGGACGAAAACAGGCAGTATCTGTCTTTCGCCAGCGGCTACGCCTATGCCCGACCGGAAGGCGTGCCGGAGCGGTTTCGCCTCGGCGAGGGACTGATCGGGCAGGCCGCGCTGGGGAAAAGGGAGTTTCTCGTCCACGATATCCCGGACGATTACATCAAGGTGACATCGGGCCTGGGGGATGGGAGGCCCCGGTCGCTCGTCGTCCTGCCCCTCGTCCATGAAGATCGCGTGAAGGGGGTCATCGAAATCGCTTCGCTTTCGATGTTCACGGATTTCCAGCGCGACTATCTGCAGCGGGCCGTGCGGATCTGCGCCATCAATGTGGAGGCGGCGCAGAACCGGGAACGCCTGGCGAGGGCCCTTGCGGAATCGCGGGAACTGACGGAGGAACTCCGGCAGCAGCACGAGGAGCAGAAAGCGACCAACGAGGAACTCGAGAAACAGGCGCAGCGCCTGACCCTGTCGGAAGAGGAACTGAAGGCCCAGCAGATCAGACTCCAGGCGGCCAATGAGGAATTGCGGGAGTCCAACGAGTCGCTGGAACGCCAGAAGCGCGAGGTCGAAGCGGCGAACCGCGACCTGAGCATCGCCAGGAAAGACCTGGAAGAGAAGGCGGAGCAGCTTGCCACCGCCAGCCAGTACAAGTCGGAGTTCCTGGCCAACATGTCCCACGAACTCAGGACCCCTCTGAACAGCATCCTGCTTCTGGCGCGGTTTCTGGCCGGAAACAAGGAGGGGAATCTGACGGCGGAGCAGGTCGAATCGGCCGGGATCGTTTACCGCAGCGGCAACGATCTCCTTGCCCTGATCGACGACATCCTCGACCTCTCCAAGATCGAAGTGGGAAGGATGGAACTGACTCCGGAACGCACGCCGGTGCAGCATGTGGCCGACGCCCTGACCGCCGGGTTCGGACGCATGGCGGAGGACCGCGGCCTCCGGTTGGCGATCACGGTCCGTCCGGATTGCCCGCAAACCATCCTGGTGGACCGGAAGCGGTTCGAGCAGATCCTCAGGAATCTCTTGTCCAATGCACTGAAGTTCACGGAAGAGGGCGGGGTGACCGTGGACTTCGGCCGTCCAGGGCCCGGCGTCGATCTGTCCCGGAGCGGCCTGGATCCGCGAACGTCCCTTGCCGTCGCCATCCGGGACACGGGCATCGGCATCCAGAAGGACAAGCAAGAGCTCATCTTCGAGGCCTTCCAGCAAGCGGAAAAGGGAACCGCGAGGAAGTACGGGGGCACGGGACTCGGTCTTTCCATCTCCAGGGAACTGGCCCATCTCCTGGGCGGCGAGATCCATCTTGAAAGCGAGGCGGGGAAGGGGTCGGTCTTCACCCTCTACATCCCGGAGGAAATGCGGCAAGTCCCGCAGAAAGAAAAGACGGACAGCCTCCGGATGCCGCGGGAGACGACTCCGAAGACGACGCGGATCCCCGCGCTTCAGCAGATCCCCGACGACCGGGACAGGCTCGACCGGGAAGACAGGACGATCCTGATCGTCGAAGACGACGCGGCCTTCGCCGGCCTTCTCGCCGATCAGTGCCACGAGCGCGGTTTCAAGTGCCTCGTGACGGCGACCGGGGAAGAGGGACTGGCACTGGCGAGGTCGCATCATCCCAGCGGCGTCATCCTCGACCTCAGGCTTCCGGGGATGGACGGCTGGGCCGTGCTGGCCGCCCTGAAGGAGTCTCCGGAGACGCGCCACATCCCGGTGCACATCATGTCCGTGGAGGAAGAAACGATCCAGGCCTTCCGGAAAGGCGCCATCGGCTTCCTGTCGAAGCCGGTGGAAAAAGAGGGGCTGGACGAGGCCTTCCGAAAAATCGAGGCCACGTTCAGCAAGGGGATCAAGGACCTGCTGGTCGTGGAAGATGACGACACCCTCCGCGGGACCATCGTCAAGCTGGTCGGAAACGGGGACGTCCAGACCACGGAGGCGGCGACGGGCGAAGAAACGATCCGCTGCCTCCGGTCCAAGCGGTTCGATTGCATGATCCTGGACATCGGCCTTCCCGACATGACGGGATTCGAACTGATCGAGGCGCTCAAGGGGATGGGGGACGTTGCCGTGCCCCCCATCGTCGTCTATACCGGCCGGGAATTGACCCGCGACGAGGAGATCCTCCTGCGCGAGTACTCGGAATCGATCATCATCAAGGGAGTCCGGTCGGAGGAACGCCTGCTGGACGAGGTTTCCCTGTTTCTCCACCGCATGGTGGACGGGATGCCGGAGGCGAAAAGGCGTGTCATCGCCGACCTTCACGACAGCGACGCCATGTTCCGGGGACGGACGATCCTCATCGTCGACGACGACATGCGGAACGTCTTTGCCCTTTCCAGGGTGCTCAATGAACGGGGAATGAAATTGCTCAAGGCGGAAAACGGCCGGAAGGCCCTGGATGTCCTGAAGCAGGAAGGCGCATCCGTCGACCTGGTTCTCATGGACATCATGATGCCCGTCATGGACGGCTACGAGGCGATGCGGATGATCCGGGCCGAAGAGCGCTTCGCAAAGCTTCCCATCATCGCCCTTACGGCCAAGGCCATGATGGCGGACCGGCAGCGCTGCATTGCGGCCGGCGCCAGCGATTACCTCCCGAAGCCCGTGGATGTCGGACGTCTTCTGTCCGTCATGCGTATCTGGCTGTACCGGTAAAAGGCCCCTCCATGGAACCCGGCGACGTCGAAAAGATCGAGATTGCCCTTCTGCTGGAGGCCGTCTTCCGGCGTTACGGCCATGATTTCCGGGAGTATGCGGTCTCGACGGTCGAGAGGCGCATCCGGGATTTTCTCCCGCGGTCCGGTTGTGCGTCGATCTCCGCCCTGATTCCGAAGATCCTGCGCGATGACACCTTCTTCCGGCAGTTTCTCCAGACCTTTTCCGTCACCGTGACGGAGATGTTCCGGGACCCCGGTGTATACCGCGCGCTCCGGGAGAGCGTCGTCCCCATCCTGCGCACCTATCCCTCCATCCGCGTCTGGGTTGCCGGGTGCGCCACGGGCGAAGAGGCCTACTCGCTCGCCATCCTCTTGGAGGAGGAGGGACTCTACGAGAGGGCAACGGTCTTCGCGACGGACTTCAACGAAGAAGCCCTGGCCGGGGCCAAAGAGGGCATCTATCCGCTCGATCGCATCCGCCTTTTCACGCAGAACTATCAGGATTCGGGCGGGACGCAGCCTTTTTCCACCTACTGCCATGCCCGCTACGACGCCATGGCGGTCTCTTCCTCCCTGAAGAGGAACATCATTTTTGCGAACCACAATCTGGCGACCGACGCCGTATTCGGAGAGATGCACCTGATCCTGTGCCGAAACGTCCTGATCTATTTCGACGGGGCGCTCCAGGACCGCGTCCTGAATCTTTTTTACGAAAGCCTCGTGCACAGGGGATATCTCTGCCTGGGCGCCGCCGAAATCATCCGCTTTTCGTCGGTGCAGGATCGCTTTGAAGTCGTCGACGAAAAGGCGCGGATATACCGGCGGCGGTCGGCGGGGGAGGTCGCATGCCCGGGGCGGGGATGAGCTTGCAGGGCGGATCCCTCTTAGGCAATCGGCCAACGGGGGAGGAGGAGGAATATGGCTGACCGACAAAAAATCCTCGTCGTAGACGACAAGGAGGAAAATCTTCTTGCGACCTCGATGCTGCTGAGGGAGAGCGGCGCCGAAATCGTCGGCGCCACATGCGGCAACGACGCCCTGATCGCATCCCTCAATCATGACTTCAGTCTCGCAGTCCTCGACGTCCAGATGCCGGAGATGGACGGATACGAGCTGGCCCAATACCTCCGCGGCGAGGAAAAGACGAAAAACGTGCCGATCATTTTTCTTTCGGCCGCCTATTCCGACGAGTACCACGTCTTCAAGGGGTATGAATCAGGAGCCGTCGATTTCATCACCAAACCATTCAACCCGGCGATTTTTCTAAGCAAAGTAAATATCCTTCTTCAACGCGAGCGGCTGCTGCAGGACCTGAAGAGAGAAATGAAGGAAAGGAAAGAGGCCGAGAAGGCCATCAAGGAGCGCGAGGAGGAACTGGCGGCGATTTACGAAAATGCGCCGCTCCTGATGCTGCTCGTGGACCGGGAGCGCCGCGTGTGCAAAGCGAACAAGTTCGTCCAGACGCTTGTGGCTGCGGACAACCCGGTCGGACGGCTCGCCGGCGAGGCGCTGTCCTGCCGGCACGCCCTGGAGGATCCGCAGGGCTGCGGCTTCGGATCCGCCTGCCAGCAATGCGCGGTTCGGCGCACGATCGCCGACACCTTCGAAAGCCGGTGCGGCCGTGAGCAGGTGGAAGCGAACCTCCTGCTCTCCGTCAGGGGAAAGGCGCAGGAGGTGACGGGTCTCGTCTCCACCGTCCGCTTTCATGTCCGGGAAGAACCGCTGGTGCTGGTGACGATCCAGGACATCACGGAACGGAAAAAGATGGAGAGGGATCTTCAGCGGCATGCGAGCCAGCTTGAATACGCAAACAGGGAACTGGAGAGTTTCAGCTATTCCGTCTCCCATGACCTGCGCGCCCCCCTGCGGGCCATCGACGGTTATACGCGCATGATCCTCAAGAAGGCGGGGGATCGGTTCGACGAGGACACCCTGAAGAAATTTTCCGCAATCCGGGACAATGCGCGGATGATGGGCCAGCTCATCGAGGATCTTCTGGCCTTCTCGCGCCTGGGCCGGACGCCGCTGTCGACAGCCGAGCTGGACATGGACGCCCTGGTTGCGGAGGTATGGGGAGAGCTGCAGGTCGTCAACCCCGGAAGGCGCATCGATTTCAGGGCGGCCCTCCTTCCGGCGGGGAGAGCGGACCGCGCGCTGATCAAGCAGGTATTCGTCAACGTCCTCTCCAATGCGGTCAAGTTCACGAAGGCGCGGGGCGACGGGGCGCTTGTCGAGGTGGGCGGACATCGAGACGGAAGCGAGATCGTTTACTTTGTCAGGGACAACGGCGTGGGATTCGACATGACCTACCACGACAAGATGTTCGGAGTCTTTCAGCGGCTTCACGGCAGCGAAGAATATGAGGGGACGGGGATCGGTCTGGCGCTCGTCCAGCGGATCGTTTACCGGCACGGCGGCCGGATATGGGCGGAGGGGAAAGTGGACGGCGGCGCCACGTTCTATTTCACGCTCCCGACGGATAAGGTCTGAAATCGGCTGCGGGACCGGCGGCAGCATTCGGAGGAGGGCGCCATGAATCTCAAGGAGTACTTTCCATTCTCCCTGATCGGGGAAAGCGGGTAAGGGCAATGGAGAAGATCAAGATCGGCCTCAGCCGCTGCCTCCTGGGCGACAATGTCCGTTACGACGGGGGACATCGGCAGGATCGCTACGTTACCGACACCCTGGGAAAATACTTCGACTGGGTCCCGGTCTGCCCTGAAGTGGAATACGGACTGCCCGTCCCGAGGGAGGCAATGCGCCTCGTGGGCGATCCGGAATCGCCGCGCCTGGTGACGGTCCACAGCGGTGTCGACCACACGGAGGGCATGCGGAGATGGGCCGGCCGGAAACTGGATGAACTGGCCGGAGAAGGCCTGCTCGGTTTCATCTTCAAGAGCAAGTCGCCCAGTTGCGGCATGGCAGCGGTGAAGGTCCATTCGCCCGCGGGAACGGCCCGGAAGGCCGGCGTCGGGATCTTGGCAGCCGCCTTCATGGAGCGCTTTCCCCTGATCCCCTGTGAAGAGGACGAAAGGCTGTACGATCCGGTCCTGCGCGAAAATTTCATCGAGAGGGTCTTCGTCTTCAAGCGTTGGGCCGATGCGTGGCGGAAGGGCCGCTCGGCAAAGACGCTCGCGGACTTCCACAGGGATCACAAGCTGCTGATCGCGGCGCACAGTCCGGTCCACCTGTCGCGGCTGGACCGCCTGGTCGCCACCCCCGACCGCCGGCGCCTGCAGGAGACCGCCGCCGCCTACATCGCACTCCTCATGGAGACCTTGAAACTGATCGCGACGGTCCGCAAAAACACAAACGTTCTTCATCATATGGCGGGATACCTCAAGAGACGGTTGAACCGGGCCGACCGTCAGGAACTGCTCGAAACGATCGCGAATTACCGCCGCGGCATGGTCCCCCTCATCGTCCCGGTCGTCCTCCTGCAGCATTACGTCCGGATGTACGACGAGCCCTGCCTCGAGCGGCAGGTCTACCTGAATCCCCGCCCCCTGGAGCTGATGCTGCGCAACCACGTGTGATTCTGATGCGGCGCCATTCCAAGCGGCTCGATACGAAAAGGGATTCCAAAAACCCCCTGGATTTCCGCTTTCGCGGGAATGACAACGGTGACCCATGGTGTCGTCCCCGCGTAGACGGGGACCCAGTCAGCAAGAGAAGTCCCCCTTGCGCCGGAGAAGTGTTGTCCCCGCGTAGGCGGGGACCCAGCGCCAATTGGAGTAGTCCAGCGTACCGGCAGACCGTTGTCCCCGCGTAGACGGGGACCCAGCGGCGTGGTTCGCGGAAGACGAGGAACCGGTGTGGTTGTCCCCGCGTAGGCGGGGATCCAGCGCTTTGCTAAGCACGGAAACGGATTCTGAAAACCCTGGATTCTCGCTTTCGCGGGCATGACAAAACGAACGAATCATCTGTCACCACCGCGTCTTCTCTGTCACCCCCGCGAACGCGGGGGTCCAGCTTCGACGATGTGCCGGGCGAAATCGATTGCCTCGTCACCCCCGCGAACGCGGGGGTCCAGCTCTCTGGTTACGCACTGCCTGCGGAAATAAACTCTCAAAGAATCTGGATTCCCGCTTCCGCGGGAATGACAAGAAAGGAAGTTGCCTCGGCTTCACTCGGGATGAACTCTGCGACGCGCGATCTCGTTTCTCAGATGCCGTTGGCAAGATTTTCCCGGCAGCGAAGGACGAGCGCGGTAAGAGACGGCAAATTCCCGGCGCGGGCCGCCGCGTCCAAGAGGTTTGCGACGCCGCGTGGGATGTGGCGGCGGAACTCGGGGAGGTTTTTCTTCAGGCTGAGGCACCCGTAAGCGCCCAGGGCCTGCATCAGTCTCTGGGACGAGGCCATGAAGAAGAGCCGCCGGAAATCGGGCCAGGGAAGGGGAAAGCCGCGGTCGTGGTACGATCGCAGCAGCGCTTCACGCCGGTCTGGAGGCATGCCGACGTAGGGGTCGTAAAGAAACGAACCCAGGTCATAGAGCGGGTTCCCGACGCGCATTCCCTGAAAATCGATGAGGACGGGTCTGCCGGAACGGATCATCACGTTCTGGGACTGCAGGTCGCGGTGCACGAGCCTTTCCGGACCGGCGAGGAGCGCGGCCGCGAGGGACTCCAACTCCTTCCCCAGTTCCCCGCGGACCAGGCCGGCGGCGTCGATTCCGCAGACGTCCCGGACGAAATTGTCCAGGAAGTAGTCCTGCTCCCAGCGGTACAGGGCGGTGGAAAAGCCCTCCATGGTCGGGACGCCGGTTCTCCGGAATTCCGCCAGCGGGAAGCTGTGGAGCCGGTGGGCGATGGCGAGCGTCTCGGAGTAGAGGCGTGTCCTTTCCCGTCCGGACTCTTCCGCCAGCGACTCGAGATTCCGGTTTCCGAGATCCTCCAGCAGGACGAAACAGCGGTCGGCGTCAGAGGCGATGATCCGCGGCACGGGGATGCCGATCGAGGCGAGAAACCGGCCGATCGGTTCCCATACGGCGTTTTCCCGCCTCGCCAGTTCGTAATGCATGAAGACAAAGGTGCCCGCCGCGCCCGCCTGCACCCTCCAGTAGGCGCGATCGGAGCCGCGCGCGGCGAAGGGCTCGAAGCGGACCGCCGCTGCATCGGGAAGGGCGAGCGCCTCCGCGACCCATCGGCGGGCGGCCTCTTCCGGCATGAACCCTGTCCCGCCCTTCCGATCCGGCTCCTGCAGTTTCAACTGCCCGTACTCTTCCGGGCTGCCGATGTCCCGCCAGGAGCCCTCGTCGATCACGACGCCGGCGACGGAACCGGGCGATTCCCGGATCGCGCGCAGGAAACCCTCCACGACGGACTCGGCCTTGCCCGGGACCAGCCGATCCAGGAAGCGCCTCCGGATCATGTAGATCCCCGTGAACTGGCATTTCTTCCCGCCGGGATCTCCGAGCCTTCCCCGCATGTCGCAGACGGCATCCCCCGCGCCGAGGGCCACGTTGCGGAGCGGTCCCTCGCTCCGCAGGGCCAGGGATGCCTCGGCGCCGTTCCGCACATGCGCCCCGATCAGCCGCGCCAGCGGCAGGTCCGTCAGGATGTCGCCGTTGTAGACGAGAAGCATGTCCTCTGCGCCGAGGAGGTCTTCGATGTTCTTGAGGCCGCCGCCTGTGTCCAGGAGCGTCGGCTCGTGGCGGAAGACGATCGGAACGCCGCGCCAGCGGGAGTCGGGAAAGGCCCGACCGTAGACCTCGGCGCGATGATGGGTATTGACGATGAAGCGCTCGATGCCGACGGTCAGGAGGTGGTCCATCGCATAGGTGATGATGGGACGGCCGCCCAGGGGCAGCAAGGGCTTGGGGCAGTCGTCGGTGAGGGGCCGCATCCGCACCCCCAGTCCGGCTCCGAGGAGAAAGGCGGTGCGGAGGTCCCAGGATTCCTTCATCGCGCCGCCTCCCTGTTCCTGCCGAATGCCGGGTCGATCCGCACCATGGCGACGACGAGAAAACCGGGAAGCGTCGTCAGCATGACCCACAGGAAGAACCAGCGGTAGCCCATCGTCTCCTGGAGCCAGCCGCTGAACATGGCGGGGATCATCATGCCGAGCGCCATGATTCCCGTCGAGATCGCATAGTGGACGGTCTTGTAGGGCCCTTCCGAGACCATGATCATGTACATCGTGTAGGCCGTGAATCCGAAGCCGTAGCCGAACTGCTCCAGGGCAACGGCGGCGTTGATGAGATGGAAGTTCTCCGGCATCGCGTGGGAGAGCCAGACGAAGATGAGGTCCGGGAGGTGCATGGCCAGGACCATCGGCCAGATCCAGAAACGCAGGCCCCGGCGGGCGATGGCGTAGCCCCCGATCAAACCTCCGGCCATCAGGGCGACGGCGCCCACGGTCCCGTAGATGATGCCGAGTTCGCTGGTCGTGAGCCCCAGGCCCCCCTTGCTGCGCGGATCGAGGAGAAAGGGGGCGACCATCTTGACGAGCTGCGTCTCCGCCAGGCGGTACAGGAGGAAGAAGGCGAGGACGGCGAGGATGTCCTTGCGGCGGAAGAAAAGGGCGATCATGTGGAGATACTCGGAGGAGACTTTCCCGGAATTCCGCTGGAACGTCGGCCGGTCGACGGCCGGGTAGGGGAGAACGAACAGATGATAGAGGAACAGGGAGGCGAAGACCGCGGCCGCGAGGAAAAAAGCGACGGACCAGGCGCTGGCGACGGACCAGCCCTTCGCTTCCAGATGCCCGGCGAGGATGACCAGGCCCCCCTTGGCGGCGATCGTGGCAATCCTGTAGAAGATCGTGCGGACGCCCACGAACTCGGCCTGCCGGTGCTGTGAAAGCCCCAGCATGTAGAAACCGTCCGCGGCGATGTCGTGGGTGGCGGAGCTGAAGGCCATGATCCAGAACATGGCGAGCGTGTAGCGGAAAAAGTCCGGCGCCGGGATCGTCAGCGCCACGCAGGCGAGCGACGCGCCCACGACGACCTGCATGGCGACGATCCAGAACCGCTTCGTCCGGAACATCTCGACGAAGGGGCTCCAGAGCGGCTTGATGACCCAGGGGAGGTAGAGCCAGCTCGTATAGAGGGCGATGTCCGTATTGGAAATCCCCAGACGCTTGTACAGGACGACCGACACGATCATGGCGATGATGTACGGGATGCCCTCGGCCATGTAGAGGGACGGCACCCACAGCCAGGGGTTTCGGGGAGGCGGTGTCGGGGGAGCGGGATCGCCGGCGGTCGTTGTCTTCAATAGAGGGTCCTCAGTTCAGCGCCGCGGAAGTAGTGGAGGAGGATGCGTTCCGCGGGGAACCCCGCGTTTGCCATGGCGGCCGCGCCGATCTGGCAGAAGCCGACGCCGTGGCCCCACCCGCCGCCCCGGAAGACGAAGCGGGCGGGCAGACCCGCGGCATCGCGCTCCGCATCGACGACGAATGCGCTGCTGTAGAGATGGGTGGGCGACAGCCAGCGCCGGATCTCCAGTTCCTTGCCTACGGTGCGCGTTTCCTTCGTTCCGGCGATCCGGAGGAGCCGTATCCTGCCGGAGGGGCCGCGTTCCAGGGGCACGATCGCTTCGAGACGCCCGAAGTCGATCCCGGATTTTTCCCGGAGTATCGCCTCGAGCCGAGGCCGTTCGTAGGTGACGCACCAGCGGAAAAAATCCGTCGTCGGCCGGTCGGAGTCGTTGAGGACCTGCGCGAGCAGTTCCCCGTCTGACGTGCCGCAGTAGGCGGGAGGCCTGCCCGCGAGCCACTTCCGGACCTCTTCCTCGGTCCGAAGAGGTGCGAACGGTCCCGGGGCATCGGCGACGCTCTGCAGGTAGGGGACCGACCTGTCGTCCCATGCCGTCTCGAAGCATTCGGTCATGCCGCCGCAGGCCTTGGAATAGCGGGCGTCGCAGACTTCGCCGTTGTGGACGAGAAAGAGGCCGGCCGTGGCGCGGACGGCAGCGGCGGCCCCGCCGGACAGAAAGTCACCGGTTCCGCGATAACGCTGGCAGTGGTCGTCGGCGCAGACGTCGAAGCCCTCGTGGTCTTCCCGTTCGTACCAGCGGATGCAGGCGCCCGGGGGAGTCGTCCGCGGGAAGGCCGCGGCGCCGGTGCGCCTTGCGGCGCGCCGCAGCGCCGCCGTCAGCCAGCTGCGGGACACGACGGCGTGGGCCTTGAGGAATTCGGGCGGGGCGCCCGAGTTCATCTCCGAGGAGATCACGCTGACGAGGTATTCTTCAAGGGGAAGGACGTTGACGGCGCGGAGAGCGCCGTCCGGTCGGAGGGAAAATTCCATCCGCCCCGCATAGGCAAGGTCGCGGTCCCGGCGCCAGTGAAAGTCGGCGCCGACCGTGACCCCCTGCAGGAGCGTCGTCGTTTCGCCCAGCGGTTCGATGCCGATGCCCGGGCCTTCGGCGACGGCGCCGGCGTCCGGAAAAGCGAAGTGGATCCGGCCTCCGACGGACGAGGCGTGAAAAGGACCCGCGACGGTCCGCCCGTCGTCGAGCCGGGCGGGACCCTGAAGGCGGCCGCGGATCTCGCGCCGTCCGTCCAGGAGCCCCACGCGGATCAGAGGCTGCTGCAGCGGCATGACTGCTCCTTCCCGCAGTGGCGGGACACTGCGGGAGCTATACCCGCGGCAGGGGCCCTTTGTCAATCTCCCGGACGGGAAAGTACCCTGGTCGAGGGGGCGATCGCCTCCTTGAGCGAGCGGAGGTAGGCGGCGAGCGTTTCATGGAGCCCTTCGCCGCGGCCATGTTCCTCGATCAGACGGGCGATGGCGCTGCCGACGACAACGGCATCGGCGAAACGGGAAACCCGGGAGGCCTGGGCGGGATCGGAGATTCCGAAGCCGACGGCAACGGGGAGGCGGCTTGACCTGCGGACGCGCGCGACATCCCGCTCTACGGAAGGGAGGTCCGGTTTTGCCGTGCCCGTCACGCCGGTGATCGAGACGTAGTAGAGGAACCCGGACGCCTTTTCCGCGATGGTCCGCAGGCGTTCGTCGGGGGTGGTGGGCGTGACGAGCGAGATGAAATCCATGCCGGCGCGGTCGGTCTGGTGCCGCAGGACCGCCGCCTCTTCGTGGGGAAGGTCGACGACGAGGACCCCGTCGGCGCCGGCGGCGGCCGCCGCCGCGGCGAAGCGCTCGTCGCCCATGCGGAAGATCGGATTGTAATAGCCGAAAAGGACGACGGGGATATCGGTCCTTGTCCGGAGCCGCGCGACCATGTCGATGATCGACGCCAGCGTGACGCCGCGGCCGAGGGCGCGCTGAAAGGCCGCCTGCAGGATCGGCCCGTCGGCCGTCGGATCGGAAAAGGGCACGCCGATCTCGACGATGTCCGCTCCGGCCCGTTCCGCCGTGAGAACGAGTTCCTGCGTTTCGTCCAGGGAGGGGTCTCCGGCCGTCAGGTAGGCGACGAGGGCGGCGCCGCCCTTTTCGCGGCGGCCGGCAAAAGTCTTCTCAATCCTTCTCATGGGTCGGGTTCCCTCCTTCGATCATGGCGGCGGCGTCCTTGTCGCCGCGGCCGGACAGATTGACGATGACGACCTCTTCGCGCCCCATGGCCGGGGCCGTTTTGATCGCGTAGGCCACGGCGTGGGCGCTTTCCAGGGCCGGGACGATGCCCTCCAGACGGGAGAGCCGGAGGAAGGCCTCGCGGGCCTCCGCGTCGGTCACCGTCGTGTAGACCGCGCGGCCGGTCGCATGGAGATGGCAGTGCTCCGGACCGACGCCGGGATAGTCCAGGCCCGCGGCCGCCGAATAGGCGTCGCGGATCTGGCCGTGCTCGTCCTGCAGGACAAAGGTCTTGGCGCCGTGCAGGACGCCCACCGATCCCATCGTGATGCTGGCCGCATGCCTCTGCGTGTCCAGTCCTTCGCCGGCCGCTTCGACGCCGACCATGCGTACCCCCGCGTCGTTCCGGAAGGCGTGGAAGAGGCCCATGGCATTGCTTCCTCCGCCGATGCAGGCGATCAGAAGGTCCGGGAGCCGGCCCTCGCTGGAGAGGACCTGGCGCCGCGCCTCGCGGCCGATGACGCTCTGGAAGTCGCGGACCATCCGCGGGTAAGGGTGGGGCCCCGCCGTCGTGCCGATGACATAGTAGGTGTCCCGCACGCGGGCGACCCAGTGGCGCATGGCCTCGTTCATGGCGTCCTTGAGGGTGGCCGTGCCCGAGGACACGGGGACGACTTCCGCCCCGAGGATCTTCATCCTCGTCACGTTCGGCGCCTGCCTGCGGATGTCCTCCTCGCCCATGAAGATGCGGCACTCCATTCCGAAGAGGGCGGCGACGGTCGCGGTGGCGACGCCGTGCTGTCCGGCGCCGGTCTCGGCGATCACCCTGCCCTTGCCCATCCAGCGGGCCAGGAGGGCCTGGCCGAGCGTGTTGTTGAGCTTGTGCGAGCCGGTGTGGACGAGGTCTTCGCGCTTCAGATAGATCCTTGCGCCGCCGAGGGATTCGGAGAGACGACGCGCCGGGTAGAGGGGCGTCTCCCTCCCGGCGTAGTCGCGGAGAAGGCCGCGGAGCTCTTCACGGAAGGCGCGGTCGCGCTTCGCTTCACTGTAGGCGTTTTCCAGTTCGACGAGCGCCGTCATGAGCGTTTCCGGCGCGTACCGGCCGCCGAAGACGCCGAAATGACCTTTGCGGTCGGGCAATCGGTTCTTCATGAGAAATCTCCTTGATCGGAACTTGCACTTGTCGGTGCGGCGCCGTTGCTTCCGGGCGAAAGCGGACGGAAGACGGGACGCGTCCGGTCCGCTTTGCAGGCACGGACGGCCGCGATGAGCCCTTTCATCCTGGCGTGGTCCTTCCTGCCCGGGGAACGCTCCACGCCGCTGGCGATATCCACGGCATCTGGCCCGACGCTGCGGAGGGCATCCTCGATGTTGTCGAGGTTGAGCCCGCCCGCCAGGACGAGGCGGAAGCGGCTGCGGATTTCCCGCGCGGCGTCCCAGTCGCCCTTCACGCCCGTTCCCCCGCGGAGGCTGCGCGCCCTCCCGTCGACGAGGAAGGCGCGAACGGCGTAGGGCTGGAGAAGGGCCGGCTGCGCTTCCTGCCCCTTCGAGACGGCCTTGATGAGGATCGAAGCGGGAAAGGCCCGACAGTAGGAAGGGGACTCGTCTCCATGGAGCTGCAGGAAATCGAGGCGACAGGCCATGCGGATCGCATGAACCTCTTCGGCGTCCCGGTTGACGAACACGCCGACGCGCCGGACGCTCTTCAGCCGGGCGGAAATGGCCGCCGCCGCCTGCGGCTCGATGTACCGGGGGCTTTTCTCGGCGAAGACGAAGCCGATCGCGTCCGCCCCGAAGGCCTCCGCGGCGAGCGCATCCTCCAGGTTCGTGATTCCGCATATCTTGATTTCCGTCATCGCCCGGCCAGCTCCTTCAATTTGTCCGCAGGCGCGGCAGCGCGCATCAGGGTCTCGCCGATCAGAAAGGCGCCGATGCCCGCGGCCCGCAGGCGGTCGATGTCGGCGGCCGTGCGGATCCCGCTTTCGCTCACCGCGGCGACGCCGGCGGGCAGCGCCGGCGCCAGGTCGATGCTCGTCTGCAGGGCCGTCCGGAAGGTGCGCAGGTCCCGGTTGTTGATGCCCACCAGCGCGGCGCCGGCGGCAAGGGCGAGTTCGAGATCGCCCCTGTCGTGGACCTCGACCAGGGCGGCCATGCCGAGCCGGTTGACGAGGTCGAGGTACGCCCGCAACTCGCTCCCGAGCACCGCCGCGATGAGGAGGACGGCATCGGCGCCGGCGGCCCTGCTTTCATGGATCTGCCAGGGATCGACGATGAAATCCTTCCGGAGCACGGGAATCGCCACCGCGGACTTTACGCTTCGGAGGTGCGACAGGCGGCCGCCGAAGAACGTCGCATCGGTGAGGACCGAAATCGCGGCGGCGCCAGCCCTTTCGTAGGCCCGCGCCATAGCCAGGGGGGAGAACCGCTGCTGAAGCAGTCCGGCCGACGGAGACTTCTTCTTGATTTCGGCGATGACCGCTACATCGGCCTGCAAGAGGGACCGGCGGAAATCCCGGCAGGGCCCGAGGTGCTCGATGCCTCTTTCGATCGCCGACTGCGGCGTGCGTTTCTTGCGGCCGTCGACTTCGCGGCGCTTTACTTCGAGAATCCTGTCCAGATAGGTTTCCATATGCCGAACATCCTTGTGGCCCTTCCCTCGAAAACGGGAATCCGAGCCCTTTTCTGTCATCCCCGCTTTCCATCCTGTCATTCCGTCTCTCTCCGTCATTCCGTCATTCCCGTCTTCCCTCTGTCATTCCCGCGAAAGCGGGAATCCAGTGTCTCGGTCTTTGTCTCCCCCATCTGGTGCGTAATCAGGGCGCTGGGCCCCCGATTTCGCGAGGGCAGGCTGCAGCGGGAATCCAGAAAGACACTGGATGCTCCCGGATCGAATCCAGGGCAGGCTTATCAAGTCCGGCATGATATTCGCGATCTTCGTCGCCCTGGGAAGTCAACTCTTGCTGACTTCGACCAGCCGCCGCAGCTTCTGCAGGGCGGCGCCGCTGTCGATCGATTCCTTCGCCAGGGCGAGGCCGTCCTGCAGCGTTGCGGCCCGGTCTCCCGCCATGATGGCCAGTGCGGCGTTGAGGAGGACGACGTTTCGCGCGGCGGTGGTGCCGTCTCCCATCAGGACGGACTGGGCGATTTCCGCGTTTCTGGCTGCGTCCCCCCCGCGGAGCGAATCGAGGTCGCTGCGCTCGCCGAAGATCTCCGCCGCGTCGATGTCGAAGGTCTGCAGGAGGCCGTCCTTCAGTTCGGTCACCCTCGTCTTGCCCGTCACGGTGGCTTCATCCAGGCCGTCGCTTCCGTAGACGACGAAGGCATGCCGCGTGCCGAGGTTCCGGAGCACGCCGGCGAACATCTCCGTGAGACGGGCGTCGAAAACTCCGAGGAGCTGGGCCGTGGCCCCGGCGGGATTCGTCAGGGGGCCGAGCATGTTGAAGATGGTGCGGATGCCGATTTCGCGGCGCGGGCCCGCGGCGTGCTTCATGGCGCTGTGGAGCCCCTGCGCGAACAGGAAGCCGATGCCCGCCTCGCGGATGCATTCTTCGACGATCTCCGGCGGCGCAGTGATGTTGACGCCCATCGCTTCGAGTACGTCCGCGCTGCCGCAGCTGCTGGACACGGCGCGGTTGCCGTGCTTGGCCACCGTCAGGTCGGCTCCGGCGGCGACGAGGGCGGCGGTCGTGGAGATGTTGAAGGTGTGGCGGCCGTCGCCGCCCGTGCCGCAGGTGTCGACCACGGTCGACGCGCAGGGGTCGATGCGCGTCGCCTTCTGCCGCATGACCCGCGCCGCCCCGGTGAGTTCCTCCACCGTCTCGCCCTTGATCCTCAGTGCCGTGATGAAGGCGGCGATCTGCGCCGGGGTCGCGGCGCCTTCCATGATCTCCTTCATGGTGTCCATCATCTCCCGCTCGCCGAGGTTTTCCCCGGCAGCCACCTTTGCGATCGTTTCCTTGATCATGATCCAACCTCCTGACCGGATAGGGAATCGAGAAAATTCCGGATGATCCTCTTCCCCTTGGGGGTGAGGATCGATTCCGGGTGAAACTGGATGCCTTCGACGGGGTAGTCCCGATGACGCAGGCCCATGATCTCTCCTTCCTCGGTGTCGGCGCTGACGGTGAGGCAATCGGGGAGGGACTCCCGCTCCACGAGAAGCGAGTGATAGCGGCCGGCCTCGAAGGGGGAGGGGAGACCGCGGAAGATCGTCCGGCCGTCGTTGCTTATGGGGGAAGTCTTGCCGTGCATGATCCGCTGCGCCCGGACGACCCTGGCGCCGAAGGCGTGGCCGATCGCCTGGTGCCCCAGGCAGACGCCCAGGATGGGGATGCGGTTGTGGAAGCGGCGGATCGCGTCGACGGAGATCCCCGCCTTTTCGGGGGAACAGGGCCCGGGAGAGATGACGATGGCCGCCGGAGAAAGGGCATCGATTGCGTCGAGGGAGATGGCGTCGTTGCGGTAGACGGCCACTTCGGCCCCGAGCATGCCGAAATACTGGACCAGGTTGTATGTAAAGGAATCGTAGTTGTCGATGACCAGGATCATGCCCTCACCCCCTGCATTCTTCGAGTCCGGAGGCCGCCATCCCGATCGCCCGGAACATGGCCTCGGCCTTGTTCTGTGTTTCCCGGAGTTCCGCCTCGGGATCCGAATCCGCCACGATCCCTGCGCCGGTCTGGATGTAGATCCGGCCCTTCTGAAGGAGGAGGCTGCGGATGGTGATCCCCAGGTCCATGTTGCCGTTGAAGCCCAGGTAGCCGACGGCCCCGCCGTAGGGGCCGCGGCGCACGCCCTCCAGTTCTTCGATGATCTCCATCGCCCGCACCTTCGGCGCCCCCGAGAGGGTCCCGGCGGGGAAGGTCGCCCGGAGGACGTCGAAGGCGTCCTTGCCGTCCGCCAGCTGCGCCTGCACATGCGAGACGAGGTGCATGACGTGGGAGTAGCGTTCGACGGCCATGAACTGGCCGACCTGGACGCTCCCCGTCTTCGCGATCCGCCCCAGGTCATTCCTCCCGAGATCCACGAGCATCACGTGCTCGGCGCGTTCCTTGGGGTCGCGGAGGAGCTCGTCGGCGAGGCGGCGGTCTTCCTGCTCGCTGCCGCCCCTTTTCCGTGTTCCGGCGATGGGCCGCAGCTCCACGTTTTCATTCTCCAGGCGGACCATGGCTTCGGGCGAGGACCCGATGAGGTAGCTCTCGCCGAAGCGGAAGAAGAACATGTAGGGCGAGGGATTGATGAAACGCAGCGCCCGGTAAAGGGAGACGGGATCGATGGCGCAGTCCGTTTCGAACCTCTGCGACAGGACGACCTGGATGACGTCGCCCGCCAGGATGTACTCCCGCGCCCGCGAGACCATGGCGCGGAAGTCCTCGGGGGGAGTCTTCGCGACGGGGGCCGGTGCCTTGCATCGGGACATGCCGGATTCTGCGGGGCGCGGCGACCGGAGCCGCCGGATCATGGCTTCGACGGACTCCACCGCGCGTTCGTAGGCGGCGCGGACATCGGCGCCTTCATCGAGGGGGGCGCAGGCAATGATCTGGATCGTGTGGCGCACGTTGTCGAAGATGGCGACCGTATCGGTCAGCATGAAGGCGGCATCGTCGCTGCCGAGATCGTCCGTCGCAAGATCGGGGAGCCGCTCGAAGTGGCGCACCATGTCGTAGGCGAGATA
Organism: Syntrophales bacterium; assembly: GCA_035366835.1. Classification (GTDB taxonomy): domain Bacteria; phylum Desulfobacterota; class Syntrophia; order Syntrophales; family UBA6109; genus UBA6109. Next base: position 40,738 of record DAOSIS010000002.1, read on the forward strand.
TCCGACCGCGCCGCCGGCGAAGCGGGGCAATCCCGGCCGTGTCGCGAAGCGGTGGTCGGCGAGCAGTTTCTTCAGGTATTTCAGGGGATCGCCGTCGTGAAGGACGGTCCGTTCGCCCCCGGCGGCGGCCACCTGGATCCGCTCCTTGCGGATCCGCAGGACCAGGCGCGGGTCCGCGCCGAGGAGGCTGTATCGCCCCCATTTCTCTCCGCCTTCGGCGCTCTCCAGAAGGAAGGAGTGGCTGCTGTCCCGAAGCTTCATGAGGGCGCTGACGGGCGTCTCCGTGTCGGCGAGGATCTCCCGGCACACGGGGACGAGGGTGCCCGGTGCGGCCATCCGCTGAAATTGTTCGAAGTCCGGCAGGTACGACATGGGTTCGGCTCCAAAAAAAAGGCCGTGGTTCCTGGATCGACCACGGCCCGTACGACAGAAACAAAAAGGCCGTGGAGACCCCGAGAGGTTCTCCACGGCCGTGCATTTCCATGTGTTAGAGATCAGCGGCGGACGAACCCCTCCCTTGTCGACCACCACCACCAGTTCAGATTGAAGGCTTGTTTCTTCAACATACGATCGGTTCCCACGATGAGCCTTTATACCGTCCGGTTCTTCCGGTGTCAACAAAAATTTCCGGCGCAGGGATTTCGACCCGGGGGAAATTGACCTCATCGGGGCGCAGGCCACGGTCCGCCGTATCCGGAACGACGTTGCGGGGAATTTGGGGTTGACGCGGCAGCCGGAAGAAGGTAGCCAGAAGAAAGGGCTCGAGGCAGGTGTCTCAGGGCCGTCCCTTCAACATCGGCGCAGGGGTTGCACACCCGGCGCCGTCTCTTGCAGCGGATGGAGGAACCTCATGGAAGCGAAACACGGAACACCAGCCAAGAAGATCCTGATTGCCGTCGCGATCGTTGTCGTCGCGGGACTGGCGGCATACCTCTACTGGGACGCGATGCGGAGCAGGCCGGCTCCCGTGAAGGAGGCTGGGAAGGCGCCGGTCGCCGGCGGCCCTGCCGTCACGGTAGTGCCCGCACCACCGCAGGCGCCGCCGAAGGATGTGTGTGCTGAGAGCCGGGAAAGACTGCAGGGCCTTTTCGCCTATCTCGACGGCCGGGATTATATCGCCTCCTACGAACTGAAGGGCGGGACCGCCGAGCACTTCAAAGGCATCGTGGCCCGCCTGCTCGAGACGGCGCCCTTCGTGCAGCGTGAGGAAACGCAGAGCCTCGAACGCGTTCTCCGCAACCGGGCGCACTTCTTCCGGATACTGGGAAAGAAGGACGCCCTGCTGCTGCGGGATATCGTCCGGAAGGAAGGCGACAGGCTGGAGTCCTTCCTGGCCTCTGCCTACCAGTCCATGCTCCTGCAGGAAACGTGCGGCACGAAGGGTCCCTGGCTGCACGCGCCCCTGGAGAAAGTCTACCCCTACGCCGTCTTCTTCCTGAACAGCATGGGGGGCTCTTCCTATCTCATGCGGCGGGATTCCCGGGTAAGGATCCTCGTCCGGTACTACAGCATCCTCGTGCTGGATCAGGCGAACCAGCGCAAGCTCAACAGGCTTGGGGTGGATGTCCGCCCGGCCCTCGAACTCACGATCGGGGACCTGAAAGGGGCGTCGAATCTGACGGCCAGGGATGAGTACCTCGAGACCCTCAGGGCCGTCGCAGCCCGGTATTGATCGTCCCGCGGCCTCCGGAAAGTGCGGGGTATCCCGCAAGCATCCCGGCATGGGCGCCGTCGGCTGCACTTGACCGTTTCACGTTCCTTTTTCTGTGAGGGCGTCGAACCGCGAGCGGATGGCTTCCAGGCGACTGCGGTTCACGCCAAGATCGTAATAGCCCACACGGGAAGCGGATCGCATGTGGATCGTCCCGGCCCCGGCGTCAAAAAGAAACTCCACGTCGTCCACGAAGCGGAAGACAGCGGACGTGAACTCGACGTGGAGGTAGGTGCCTGTGTCCTCGACAATGCGGGTGCGTTTCATGCCCGATAGGACCTCGATCAGGACTTCCCTGGCCCTCTCGAACGAATATCCCTCGTAGCGCAGGGGCGCGATGGCATGTCTCGCATCGGTGTCTTGCGAGCAGACGCAGTTGGGGGATTCAGGACAGGCCGCGAGTCTTCCATCCGCCAGCCCGGTCTGGGTGGAACGAGCAGCCGAACAGCCCGTCACCATGACAACGACGCAGAGCAACCAGTACCCGGACATGATCCCTCCGCGGCTCACGCGGCCGGCCACACTTTCTTGAAGGCCGATTTCGGGAAGAAGCAGGAGGGGCATTCCTCGGGCGGCTCTTCACCGTAATGGATGTGCCCGCAGATCCTGCACCGCCAGGCGGGGGTTTTCGCCCCCGTCGGGTCGTTCAAGTCGAGGCCGCGCAGCATGGGAAGGTCCTCTAGGGGGGGCATGACCGGCTTGTATCCGTTCAGGACATAGCCGGAGACGATCAGGCGCTGCACCTCGCTGGTCCCCTCGTAGATGCTGAAGAGCCGGATGTCCCTCAGCAGCTTTTCGAGGGGGTACATCCTGGTATATCCGTAGCCCCCGAAGATCTGCAGGGCCTCATGGGCCACTTCCATGGCCGCTTCCGTTGCGTAGAATTTCGCGATGGAGGCGCTGGTCGTGGGATCGATCCCGTTGTCCGCCTCCCATGCCGCCTTCCATACCAGCAGACGGGCCGTTTCCACCTTCTGGTACATCTCGGCAATCTTGAATTGGACGGCCTCGAAGTTCGAAAGCCTGGTGCCGAAGGCCTTTCTCTTCTTCGCATAATCGATCGCGTATTCCATGGCCGACCGCGCGGCGCCCACGGCGAATGCGCCGATAACGGGCCGGGTCCGGGAAAAGGTCCTCATGGCGAGGACGAAACCCTTGCCGGGCTCCGCAATGACGTTGTCCTTCGGGACGCGCACGTTCGCGAAATGCAGGCCCGCCGTATTGGAGCAGCGCTGCCCGAGCTTGGGGATCGCCCGGCCGACGGATACGCCCTTCCAGTCCTTCTCGACGAGAAATGCGCCGATGCCCTCGTGCTGCCTGTCGGGGTCGATCGTCGCGAATACGGTCATGTAATCCGCGACAGCGGCGTTGGTGATCCAGTACTTGGTCCCATTGAGAACGTAATCGTCGCCGCTCTTTTCGGCTTTGCAGCGCATCCCGGCCACATCGGAACCCATGAGCGGCTCGGACGTGGCAAAGCAGATGCGCCTGAACCGGCGGGCGATGAGCGGCAGGATTCTCTCTTTGAGAGGTTCGTTGTCGCACAGGACGATGGGTGCGGCACCGAGGGAGTTGTCGGATATCGATGTGGCGACGCCCGGACATGCCGCAGCGATCTCTTCCGTCACGATGGCGTCTTCGATAATGCCGAGCCCGGCGCCGCCATACTTCGCCGGGATATCGCAGTTCATGAAACCGGCGGCGAAGGCCTTTTCCAGAAGGAAGAGGGGGATTTCATCCTTCTCGTCGTAATGCCACACTGCCGGCAGGATTTCCCGGAGCGCGAAGTCGCGCACCTTCGCCTGCAATTCTTTCTGCTGCGGGCTCAAATCAAAATGCAACACAATGTCCACCTCGCCGATGGAAGGAGCCTCAGTCTCTTATACGTTTTTCGATCATTGTTGAACGCCCGCCCCCGGCGCGACAATCAGGCCGGGGATGATAAGACCCTTCGAAAAAGCCCATTTCCGTTTCGGGAAAAGGATGATCCCGGAACGGGACAGGGGCGCCGGTGCGGCACCGGCAGCTCGACGGGAATGGACGCGGCCGCTGCAGAGAGGACCCGGCTGACACGGGACCGGCAAACCAAGGGCCTGGGCCTACTTGAAGAGATTCTTGAAGAATTCCCCGATGCCGCGCATGCCCCTGCGGAGAGTATCGACGACGACATTGGACGGATGGAGGGGACAGGTGTCGCGCGGCGCCGTCCCGGCCAGGAAGGCCTCGCGCAGCTCCTCGGGACATTCGCCGGTGGCGAGGCCGCCGGACTCGGGATCGACGACGGCGGTTTCGATGCCGTCCGGCGGTTTCAGGGCGGCCGGTCCGGCCTGCGGGTAAAGGGCCCGCAGGAACCGCGCCCAGATGTGGAGCGCCCCCTGCGCTCCGGTGAGCCCCGTATCGGCCCCGGAATCGTACCCCACCCAGACCGCGCAGACCACGTCCGGGGTGAACCCTACGAACCAGGAATCCCGGTTGCCGTTCGTCGTCCCGGTCTTGCCCGATGCCGGGAAGGTGATCCCCATCGACCGTGCGGATTTCGCCGTTCCGCGCTCCAGGACCCCCGTGAGGGCGTACGCGGCGAGGTACGCAACCCTTGGGTCGATGGTCTGCAGCCGATCAAGCTTTTTCGCCGTGATCACCTCTCCGTCGGCTGCCGTCACGGAGGCCAGGGGAAAGGGGGCGAAGCGGATGCCTCCGGAGGCGATCGTCGCGTAGGCATAGGTCAGTTCCATGGGGGTCACTTCGAAGCTTCCCAGCGCCATCGACGGGACTTCCTCGAGCGGGCTTGTGATGCCGGTCGCCCGGGCCGTCTCGAGGACCCTTTTCAGCCCCACGTCGGTCGCCAGCCGGACGGTGGCCGTGTTTACGGAATCCTCGATGGTTCTCCGGATCGTGATGTTTCCGTATGCCTTGCCCTCGAAATTCGCAGGAGTCCACATCCCCTCCGGGGTGCGGACGGACACCGGCCCTCCGGGCAAGGTCGTGGAGAGTGTCCTGGCCGCCTCGCCCTCTGCGGGCGGCGACAGCGCCGCGAGGAGGACGAAAGGCTTGAACGCGCTTCCCGGCTGGCGGTGCGCGTCCACCGCCCTGTTGAACGGAGTCTCCCGGTAAGAACGTCCTCCGACCATGGCGGTCATCGCCCCGGTTGCCGGATCGACGGCGACGAGCGCCGCCTGCAGCGCTTCGCCGGCGGGGCGGGCCGCCTTTTCGATCTCTTCGATCCCCCGGGCGACGGCCTCTTCCGCGGCGGCCTGCTGGATGGGGTCGAGGGACGTATAGTAGCGGTATCCCATGCGGTAGAGCTTTTCGCCCCCGAACGCTTCGGAGGTGATCCTCTGGAGGTAGTCCACGAAGTAGGGGGCCACGTGAGCGGGGGCGCTCCGCGGCCGGATCCGCACCGGCGCATTCGACGCGCGCCGGAATTCGTCCTCTCCGATCATCTTCAGCTGGCGCATCCGCGCCAGGACGGCATCCCGCCGTTCCTGCAGGGCCCTGTGGTTCCGGAGGTAGGCGTAGCGCCTGGGGGAGCGGATGACGCCGGCGAGGAGGGCCGATTCCTCGAGGGAAAGATCCTTTGCCGGTTTCGAGAAATAGAATCCCGCCGCCTCTTCAACTCCGTAGATCCCCTGGAGGCCCTCCTGCCCGAAGTAGATCTTGTTGAGATACATCTCGAGGATCTGTCGCTTCGAGTACCGCCACTCGAGCATCAGAGCGAGTTCCGCCTCGCGCACCTTGCGCCACAGCGTCTTTTTCGGGGAAAGAAAGAAGTTCTTCGCCAGTTGCTGGGTGATGGTGGAGCCGCCCTGGGCGAAGCGTCGCTCCTTCAGGTTGGTCAACAGCGCCCGGCCGACGGCGAGGACGTCGATGCCGGTATGGGAGTAGAACCGGGCGTCCTCGGATGCGATCACGGCGTTCTGCAGCAGCGGAGAGATGGCGGAGAGCGGCACCGGACTCCGGAGCTCTCTTTTCGGCCCCATGATGCGGGCGATTTCTTCCGGTTCGAGGCGGATCGCGTCCAGCGGCTGGCCGGCTGCGGAAACCAGCGACGCGGCACGGCCGTCGACGATTTCGATCTCCACCGGGCCGTTTGCGGGGGGGGAGCCGTCCCGGCCTGCGTCGCCGCGGAGGAATATCCGGAGGGTCGACTGCCCCTCGGAGTAGGTCCCGGGCGCGGAGGGCCTTCCCGGGACTTTGCGGTAGGAAAGCCTGCGGAGCCGCTCGGAGACGCGGAGATTCCCGAGGTGGTCGCCCTGGCGGATCTCCGCCGGGCGTCCGTAGAGGATGGAGGGGGCTTCCCATGCATCGCCGGTCACCCCCCGGCCGACCTTGTAATACAGGTAGCCGACATGAAGAAGAATGGCCAGTCCAAGGGAGAGAAGAAGGGTTTTGCGAATCAAGGAATCCTTCCCGCAGCTTCCGTAGAAGGTCGGAGCGTCGCCGTGACGGCGAGGAACTTGAGAATATCGTGCTGCGATGCGTCAAGCATGTCTTTGTCGGGGGGAGTATAGGAGATGCGGACCGGACTGTCAACCGACGACGAAAGCCGCGGAGGTCATGACCAGATCCCCGGGACAGCGGTGCCGCAGGAGGGACAGCGGCCGTCCTTCAGGTGGAGGGCGCCCAATCCCATGATCTTCCGCTCCACGACCGAAGCCCGGCAGGCGGGGCAGGAGGTGTGGCTCCCCTCGTGGACGTTTCCGAGATAGATGAAGCGCAGCCCTGCCTGACGGCCGATCTCCCTGGCCCTCTGAAGTGTTTCGAGAGGGGTGGCGTCGCGGCCGCGGAATTCGTAATCGGGATGAAACCGGCTGATGTGCCAGGGGATGTCCCTGTCGATCCCGGCCAGAAAATCGGCGATCCGCCTGAGTTCCCCGTCCGAGTCGTTCTCGCCCGGAACCACCAGCGTGGTCACCTCGATCCAGATGTGCAGTTCCTTCATCGCGGCGATCGTGTCCAGGACAGGCTGGAGATGCGCCTTGCAGGTCCTCTTGTAGGAGGCTTCGCTGAAACTCTTGAGGTCCACATTGGCGGCGTCCAGGTACGGCTGGATCGTTTCGAGGGCCCGGTGGGTCATGTAGCCGTTGGTGACGAAGACGTTGCGGAGACCGGCTTTCCTGGCGAGAAGGGCTGTGTCGTAGGCGTACTCGAAGAAAATGGTGGGCTCCGTGTAGGTATAGGAGATGCTCAGGCAGCCGTTTCTTTTCGCTTCCTCGACGATGCGCTCCGGCATGACCGGACGCCCGGCATCCATATCGACGTCCCTGTAAGATGCCTGGGAGATCTGCCAGTTCTGGCAGAAACCGCATTTGAAATTGCAGCCGATGGTGGCGACGGAAAAGGACGAGGACCCCGGCAGGAAATGGTAGAGGGGCTTCTTCTCGATCGGGTCGGTGTTCGCCGCCACCAGCTGCCCATAGGCCATCGTGCGGAGAACGCCCCCGACATTCTGTCTTACGCCGCAGATGCCGAACCGCGAGTCCGGAATCCGGCATTCATGGGCGCACAGGTGGCACTGCCCGCTCCTTCCCTCCAGCGCTTCCCAGAACATGGCCTCCTTAATCATCGGCGCGACCTCCAGAGTCGTTTGCGTACGCTTCCAGTTCGTCCAGCACTTCTTCGTCCGTCAGATCATGCCAGTGTTCGTAGAAAGAGGCAACGGCGAAGGGGGAATGGGGCCAGAGCACGGCGGCGACCACTTCGTCGGCGACCGACCGAAGGGACTCCGCTGCGGACAGGGAGGCGACCGGCGCCGCCGCGATCACCGGCGCTGCGCCGCGCCGACGCAGCGAATGGACGGCCGCCTTCATCGTGTAGCCGGAAGCCAGACCGTCGTCGATGACGATGGCCGTTCGTCCCTCGACGGGCGAGGCGCCCAGGACCGACCGGAAGACGGACTGGCGCCTCTGGATCTCGGCCCGCACCGCTTCGGCGTCGTGCTCGATCTGCCCCTTGGTGAGGCGCAGGCGCCGTACCAGGGGTTCGTTGAGGACGACGGCGCCGTCTTCGGTGACGGCGCCGTACCCAGCCTCCGGATCGAAAGGAATCGGGATCTTGCGCGAGACGATGATATCGAGCGGCAGCTTCAGCGCTTTCGCCACCGCTGCGGCGACCGGTACGCCGCCGCGGGGGACCGCAAAGACGACGGCAGCGCCGGCCCGCCGGCCCTCCAGGTGCTCCGCGAGGATCCTGCCGGCGTCACGACGATCGCGAAAGGGAGGAATCGTGTAGGACATCGCAAGTTCCTGGAGGGAACGGGAGGTTCCCTTTTTCAATCGGGCATCTTCTTCGGCCCGGTCCATTCCTGGAAGGCCCGGATCTCCTTGTCCACGTCCCCGGCCAGCGGGCGCTTGTGGGACTCCGCCAGCAGCTGGTACATCCGGATGACCGTTGCCGCGAGGGCGTCCTGCGCCCGGAGGACAAAGACAGGTTCCTGCGGGGCGACCTTCGGAATATCCAGTTTTCCGTATTTGCCTGACAGTGCCATGGTAGACCTCCTTCTGTGAAGGTTCCTTCCCCGCCCCGCCTGTCGCTTCCGGAGGTGCGGGGGAGGACTGCATCGTTGCCTCTTATGCGCTCCTGTCCAGAAACGCCCTGATCCTGCCGTCCCTGTCGCGGCCGTCCGGGGGGGAAGCCGGGAACGTCTCTTCGAAGGTCGCCGCTTCCGCCCGGTACAGGATTCCCAGTGCGATGCGCGCATCGGAGTTGTAGTCCCATTCCCGGATCCTGGCCAGTGCGGCCGTCCGGTCGCAGGGGTCATGATCCTGCAGATCGTAAACCTTTCGGGCATAGTAGTCGTAGAGGTTGTTGTAGGTCGCGCACACCTGCAGCACGTCGACGAGGGCGAATCCCCTGTGTACGACCGCCTCCCGGAACAGATGCGTCAGTTGCGTCATGCCGCGCGAAGTGCCGCGGGCCAGGAAGGACGCCCTGCCCGCCAGGAGGAGCTCCAGGGGATTGATGGGGGCTTCGACGCTGCCCAGGGGCGTCGAACGGCCCTTGAAACCGGCGGGGGACGTGGGGCTGTATTGGAACGCCGTCAGGCTGTAAACACGGTTGTTGTGGACGACGACGGTGATGTCGACGTTTCTCTTTGCGGCGAAGATCAGATGTTCGATCCCTTCGCCGTACGCGTCGCCGTCGCCGCAGAAACAGATCACCTTCAGTTCGGGCCGCGCGATCTTGATCCCCTCCGCGACGGGGATGGCCCGGCCGTGTATGGCGTAGAAGCTGTTGACGTCGAGGTAGTCGACGATCTTTCCATGACACCCGATCCCCGAGACGATGACGACATTCTCCGGCGGACAGACCCCCTCCGCCAAATCCTTCAAGACCGTCTTCATGCCGTTGAGGATGGCGAAATTGCCGCACCCCGGGCACCAGGTATTCGGGGCATAAGTTCCCAGCGCGCTCGAGCTCATGTCAGCGCCTCCTTCAGTCTCATCTCCAGTTCGTCCAGCGCGAAGGGCCGTCCGTCGTATTTCAGAATCATCCGGTCCACGCGGACCCCGTAAGCGGCGACCAACCTCGCCAGCTGTCCCGTTGCATTGTTTTCGACGGCAATCAGTCTGTCGACGCCGGCGAGGGCCTTCCGGAGCGCGTCGTCCGGAAAGGGCGAAAGCACGATCGGCTGCACCACCTTCAGCCCCAGCGCCGCTGCCGATTCCACGCAGACACCCTTGTTGGAACCCCAGCAGAGCAGGGCTGTCGAAGCCTCCTCGTCGCCGTAGACGCCTATGGTCCGGAACCCTTTGAGCTCCTCGGCGAGGGGTTTCAGCTTGCGCAGCCTCTTGTCCTGCATCTTCGCGGTGACGGCCGGGTCTTCCGTCGAGATGCCGTATTCTTCGTGTTCGTAGCTGTTCGCCTTGACGACGGCTCCCGCCAGCGGGGCGAAGGCAAGGGGCGAAACCCCGGTCGGACTGTCTTCGTACCGTCGGTATCCCTGCTCTCCGCCGTTCCAGGCGACCGGCGGTTCGTCGTCCAACTCGCCCGCGGACGCGAGGTCGAAGTTGCCGACGCCTTCGTTGAGGTTCTTGTCCGTGAGGACGATCGCGGGAATCTGGTACTTCCACGCCAGGTTCAGCGCCCGGCCCGACCAGAGGTAGGACTCCTCCAGGTCCCCCGGCGCGACGACGAGACGGACGAATTCGCCTTGCCCGGCATGGAGGGCGAAATGCAGGTCCGCCTGGCCGGAGTAGGTCGGCATGCCGGTGCTGGGGCCGGGGCGCTGCCCGAGGACGATGACCACGGGCACTTCGCTCATCCCGGAAAGGCTCAGCCCCTCCGTCATCAGGCAGAATCCGCCCCCCGATGTCCCCACGGCGACTTTCTGCCCCGCGTAGGCGAAGCCGATCGCCATCAGGATCACGCCCAGTTCGCTTTCCGGATGGATCACCTTCAGGCCGAAGTTCTGTGCCTCTTCGGCGAGGAAATGCAGAAGGGGGGTTGTCGGCGTCATGGGATAGGCCACGTAATTGCGCAGGCCGCCCTTGATCAGGCCCAGGCCGACCGCCTGGCTTCCCGAAAGAAGCGGCAGCCTGTCCGCCGCCGCCGGCGCAAGTTTGCTGACCGTCCCGGCTGCCTCGAACCCGCGGCCCGCGATCCTCACGTTCAGGTCGGCGTCCTGCGGGAAGGATTCCGCAAGGGTCTTCTCAAGGGTCGCGATCGGGATGCCGACCGCGTTCGCGAAGGCCCCGATCATGCAGGCATTGCGCATGACCTCCTGGGCGCCTTCTTCCTTCACGATCTTTCCGATGGGCAGGGGCATCGCCCGCACGCCGTCCGGAAGACCGGGATCCCGGACGGCTTCCGAATCCAAGATCACCAGGGCGCTCGGCGAAAGGCGGGTGCGATGGAGATCCAGCGTGTCCTGGTTCAGCGCGAGCAGGAAATCGACCCTGTCCCGGTGGGCCGCGATCCTGACAGTGGCCGCCCGGATGATGGAGAAGGTGTGACCTCCCCGGATGAGGGAGGGATAGTCGCGATAAATGTAGATGCGGTAACCGCACGAATTCAGCAGACGGCCCAGAATGGACGCGGACCGGTCAATGCCGTAGCCGGCCTTGCCGCCCATCAAAACCGAAAAGTCCTTCATTTTTGCCTCCCCACCAGCGGCGGGTTCGGCCGCCGCCGGTAACGTTCCGTTGGTCATTTCGTCGTCAGGCCGCAGGAAGCAGGCCCCGTTCCCGTCTGCCCGGTCCAGCGGGAGAAGGGGGCAGGTCCGGGACCGGCATCGTTTTCCCCTCCGGGGCGGTCTCCGGCCTGAGGGACCTCGGTTGTGCAGGCGGCCGATTTCGGGCCCGGCGCCATCTTTTTCGGGAAGACGAAGCGCACGGCCCTCTCGTAGAGGAGATAGTCCCATGCCCAATTCACGAGGACCATGATCCGGTTGCGGAAGCCGATCAGATTGAAGAGGTGGATGACGAGCCAGAGGATCCAGGCGAAGAAGCCGGTATAGGTGCTGGAGCCGATGGCCGCGCCGGCGGCATTGCGTCCGATGGCGATCATCATCCCCCGGTCACGGTAGGCGAAAGGCTGGGGCGGGTCCCCCTTGATCTGACGCACGATGTTCCCCGCCGCGGCGATTGCGGACTGGATCGCCACCTGCGCCACCATCGGGAGGCGGGCCTCACGATCCCGTATCGACGCCAGGTCACCGACGGCATAGATCTCCGGGCGCCCGGGCACCTGCAGGGTCGGCAGCACTGGGACGCGTCCGTCGCGCTCCGTCGGAAGTCCCGAGAGCCCGGCGACCGGTTCGCCGCGCACCCCCGCCGTCCAGACGACGGTCCGGGAGGGGATCTCGCTTCCGTCCTCCAGCCGCACGCCGCCCGGCGTCACCTCCGCCACCTTTGCGCCGAGTCGCACCTCGACGCCCATCTTCCGGAGTCTCCGCGCCGCATAGTCGCACACCGTCCCGGGCATGTGGGCGACGAGCCGGTCGGATGCTTCGAGAAGAACGATGCGGACGGCACGAAAATCGACGGTCCTGTAGTCGCGGGTGAGGGGACCGTGGACGAGCTCGCTCAGCGCGCCGGCGTATTCCACACCCGTCGCGCCGCCGCCGGCGATGGCGAACGTAAGAATGCCCGTGCCCCTGACGGTGTCCGGACTGCGGGCGGCCTGCTCGAAGCAGCAGATGATGTGATTCTTCAGAAGAACCGCCTCCTCGAGGGTCTTCAGATTGTAGGCATGCGAATCTGTGCCGGGGATTCCGAAGGTATGCGGGACGCTTCCGGCGGCCAGGATGAGGTAGTCGTAGGGAATGGGCCTGCCGTCCGTGAGGACCGACTTCTTCGCGAAATCGATTCCCGTGACTTCGGCGAGGGCAAAGGCGACGCCTGGACATTCCCAGAAGATGCTTCGCACGGGATAGGCGATGTCCTCCGGCTCCAGTTCGGCGGAAGCCACCTGGTAGAGGAGGGCGAGGAACGTGTGGTAATTGTTCCGGTCGACAAGGGTCACGTCCGCCCATTCCTTTGCCAGGCTGCGGGCGGCCCAGAGTCCGGCGAACCCCGCACCGACAATGACGACCCTCGGTTTCCTCATCCGGTTCATGGCTTCCCTTGAAGTCGTTCGGCCCTGGAGTGACAAACGCGCAGGAATCGTTCTCTCCTGCGCCTCAATAAAAATACCCTATGCATCAGAAAGAAGTTGTCAAGGTCCCAGGCAATCCGCTACAATCGCGCCGTTGGGGAATACGGCGCAGGGGAGTCGAGGAGATGAATGACATGTTCACGGTCCTGAAGCCGGTAGCGATCGCCGTCGCCTACGTCGCCGGGGGCCTCCTGCTGGGGTATGTCTTCGAGAAGACCGTTCTCAGAGGGGTGAAGAGAATCGTCGCGCGGACGAGCTGGGAGGCCGACAACATCATCGTTCGCTCCCTGGCCGGCATGATGACCCTGTGGTTCCTGCTGGGCGGCATCTACGGTGCGGTCCTTCACCTTCATGTTCCGAGAACGGCCATGGACATCACGCACAGGGCCCTTCTGGTCGTTTTCGTCTTCTCGGTCACGATCGTCCTCGCCCGCGTCGCCGCAGATTTCGTAAACCTTTACAGCCGGAGGGTCGGCGGAGTGTTCCTTTCTACGTCGATCTTCGTCAACATCACGAGGGTCATCGTCTACGTCATCGGCATCCTGGTGATCCTTCAGTCGCTGGGCATCTCGATCGCCCCGATCCTGACCGCCCTGGGCGTCGGAGGGCTTGCGGTCGCCCTGGCGCTCCAGGACACGCTCTCGAATCTCTTCGCGGGTATCCACGTCATCGCCTCGGGGCAGCTGAAGCCCGGTGATTACATCCAGATGGACGGCGGGGAAGAGGGATACGTGACGGACATCAGCTGGCGCTACTCGACCATCCGGGCGCTGTCGAACAACATGATCATCGTTCCCAATTCGAAGCTGGCCTCCGCGATCGTGAGGAATTACGCCATGCCCGACAGGGAAATCGCGGTTTCGCTTCCCGTCTCCGTCGGCTACGACAGCGATCTGGCCCATGTCGAACGGGTGACGGTCGAAGTCGCCAAGGAGGTCATGGCGGAGGTTGAGGGCGGCATTCCGGGATTCGAGCCCGCGGTCCGTTACCAGAAGTTCGGGGATTCGGGGATCGACCTCAATGTGGTCCTGCGGGCGAAGGAGTTTGTGGATCAGTATGCGCTCAAGCACGAAATGATCAAGCGCCTGCTCGTGCGCTACCGGAAGGAGGGGATCGATATTCCTTATCCGGTCCGCATCCTTTACGTGAAGAAGGACGATCTGGAATGCCCGGAATGCCCGGAATGCATTGACGGGCGGTGACGGCTATGCCAGCGTCAGGGACGGCGCAGGCAAGTCGATCCCGTCGAGGCTGACGGACCAGGTCTCGCCCGGCCGCACCGGGAGCGCCGCGGTGAGTGTCCCCGTCGTCACGATCTCGCCCGGTGCCAGCGGCTCGCCGTTCTGACTGCGGAGCAGGTCGCGGAGGTGCCTCAGCGCCAGGAGCGGACTTCCGAGAACGAAGGCCCCTTGCCCCCTCGCCATCTCCTTCCCTCCGCAGAGAAGAACGATTCGGAATTCCTTGAGGCTGCGGAGGAAGGCGTCATTGCGCGGATCCGCAACCATCGCCGGAGTGCCGATGACGAGCGCGGCGTGGAGTCCGAAATCGGCGACGGTGTCGGCGGGTTGAAATTTCCAGTCGGGGTAGTGGCAGTCGACGATCTCGAACCCGACGGCCAGCCAATCGATGGCGGCGAGCAGGGAGTCCTCGCCGTCGCCCGTCGGGGTCGAGCGAAGCTTCAGGACGATCTCCGGTTCGATTCTCGGTGCGGCCATGCCGGCGAGGGGCAGGACGGCGTGATCCCCGGCGGCGAAACGCACCGTGTCCTCGTACATGTGCGCCCAGATCGGGGTATCGAGTCCGTACTCGGCCCAGATCGCGGTGTTGGTGAAGCCGATCTTGCGCCCGACCGTCCGCTCGCCGCGTCTTCTCCGGATGCGGACGATCTCGGCGGCGATGTCGTAGGCTTCGGAAAGGCCGAAGTCGGGGTGCGTCGCCGACAGGGGGGACACCAGGCCGGCGCGTTCACGCAACGCGATTTGCCCCTCGGCCTTTCTGCGGACCTCGATTCCCGGCATGTCGATTCCTCCTCGCTTCCTCTCAGTTCTGCCGTCCGAGGCAGTCCGACTTCCCTTTGCCGCGGCCCGAGGTGTCTTCCTCGATCATGGTGCCCCCCTCAAAGGTCAGAACATAGATGAAGTCGTTGTCCCCGCAGTTGTAATACCATTGTTCGACGCTCTTGATGGTTTCGGTGCGCGTTCCGGGTCCGGTGGGGTGGCTCCTCTTGCTCCTGTAGGCCGTTGTTTCCTTCAGGGTAGGCGGACCGCACTCGAGGAGAACCTTCGCCTTCGAATCCCCTACGCCGACGAGGCCGTCGCCGCAGCGGAAGGCGAAGGAGGGCGCCGCGGAGAGAGCGGCGAAAAGGAGTGGTGCGAAAACGACGAACAGGAAACCGGCGAACCTTGTCTTCATGATCTGTTCTCCTTTCCAGGTCGTTCATGCGGGCGGTGAAACTTCGGGCAGATCTCCGAAGAGCCGGGCTGATAGTCGCGGCAGACCCTCGGTCGGGCCTCGTAGATGCTGCAGCGGTAGAAATTCCCTTCGAAGGAAAGAAACAGGCACCCGCGCAGATAGCGGCCGTCGTCGGCGCACACGAGGTGGTCTCCCATCCACAGGGCGTGCTCGCGACGGATCATCTGGAGGATGTCGTCACGCCCATCGCGCTGCCAGCGGTCGATGTCTTCGTCGTGCACATAGGCGACGAAATCGGCGAGGCAGCACTTGCCGCATCGTTCGCAGTCAGTATGAGATATTTCCGGCAACGAATCAACCTCTTCGTTTCTGAAGCAGGAGATACTCGTACTGGTAGAGGTCGCCGACGAACTGGCGCAAGGTTTCGGCGCGTCCGGAAATTTCGACGCGGGAGGAGAGGATGCATTGCAGCCCCTCGGTCCAGTCGATCTGCAGATAGTCCGCGAAGGGACCCCGCAGAACCTCGTATCCCCACGCCCTCGCGACCCGCTCGAGTTCCGAGAACGCGACCGTGTATTCGTCATGGCCGCAAAGCGGGATCCTTTCCGGAATGCCGCCGCCGCGGACGGGAAGAAAGGCGCGGTACTTCTCCGGCGCCTTCGCTTCGCAGCTGTGTTCGCCGATGAAGATATGGGGGACGCCTGCGGCGCAGAGCTTTTCCGTCGCCTCTACCGCGCCGATGTTGAATGGGAAACGTCCGGCCTTTGGCTTCGGGAATCCGTAGCGGTCGAACAGGCGTTTCAGCGATGCGTCCTTCGACAGGTCATCGCCTCCCAAGTTCGTCACGACGGGGAAATCACCGAAGATCTCGTTGAGAACGGCGAGGTCGAAACCGGCGAGGGTCTGGAGGCCGGACGAGAGAAAATCCTCCTGCCTCCAGGCAATCTGCCCTCCGCGGAGCGTTTCGAGCTGCCTTTGGAGGAGAACGGGTGAAATATCCAGCATGGTGACGGCGCGCCCGGGGTTGCGGTCGAGGAAGTCCCGCATGAGAAAGCCGTAGCCGCCGCCGACCTCAATCACGTTGTGTACTTCCTCCATCGGCAGGTTGCCTGCCAGGAAGTCGCAAAGGAGGTGCCCGTAGGAAGTTTTTGTCTTGAGGATGGAGCGGCAGGGGCTGTCGGGCGGCTCCAGCATATTGCAGACGGTCAACTCCCATCCCAGCGATTTCATCGTCCGGCGATGGTAGTCGGCCGTGGAGTGCAGAACCGGTTCCATGAGGCTTTCCCTCGCACAACTTCGGGACCCGGTCAAGAACCGTGTGTTGCGGCCATTTCCGCCTTGACAGGGCCAGGCGGCCAGTGTATTCAAAGCCGCCTGTTTTCTCGGGGCTTTGGACCAGGGCCGCACAGTGCAGCAAGCGGCGCGCATTCTTTTGTAGACCGCCCCTCGATGGGCGGTCGATTTTTTTTGAGGTTGAAAAAGGCTGTCATGAAAACATCTGTCTCAGATCTCGATCTTTCCCCCCGTATCCTCCTCGGCCCCGGACCGAGCGCAGTTCATCCGCGAGTGCTGCGAACCATGAGCACCCCCCTGATCGGTTACCTCGACCCGGAATGGCTCGTCCTGATGGACGAGGAACAGGAACTGCTGAGGTCCCTTTTTCTGACGAAGAACGCCGTCACCCTGCCGATGAGCGGGACCGGCGGCGCCGGCATGGAAACGGCGCTCTGCAACTTTCTGGAGCCGGACGACGCGATCCTCGTGGGATGCAACGGCTTCTTCAGCGAACGGATGTGCGACATCGCAACGAGGCTCGGCGCGAAGGTCCATCGTCTCGAAAAGCCCTACGGTGAGATATTCCGGAAGGGGGAACTCGAGGCGGCGCTGAAAAAGGTCGGCTCCGTCAAGATGGTCGCCCTGGTGCACGCGGAAACGTCGACCGGTGCCCTTCAGCCGATGGAAGGAATCGGGGAAATCGTCCACAAGCACGGGGCGTTGCTGATGATGGATTGCGTGACGTCCCTCGCAGGTGTCCCGGTGCGGATCGACGATTGGAAGGTGGACGTGGCCTACAGCGGGACACAGAAGTGCATCGGCTGCCCTCCGGGGCTGGCCCCCTTCACGGCGAGCGATCGGGCGATGGATGTGCTGCACGCGCGGAAGACGGCGGTGCCCAACTGGTATCTCGATCTGAAGATGATCGAACAGTACTGGGGTAAGGACCGGGTCTATCACCATACGCCGGCGGCCAGCCTCCATTACGCGTTTCGCGAGGGATTGCGCATGATCATGGAGGAAGGCTTGGAGGCCCGCTGGAAGCGGCATCGTGACAACGCGGAATACCTCTGGACTTCCTTGGAACGGCTGGGTCTCAAGATGCACGTCGCCCATGAACACCGGTTGCCTTCTCTGACGACCGTCTGCATCCCTCAGGGCATCGACGACCTCAAGGTGCGCACCGCCCTGAGGGAGGATTACAATATCGAGATCGCGGGCGGCTTCGGGCCCCTCAAGGGCAAGACCTGGCGCGTCGGTCTGATGGGATTTTCGAGCCGAAAAGAGAACGTTGCACTTCTCTCCGAGGCGCTGCGGCAGATTCTGCAGCGTTGACGAAAGCTGCAACCAAAAGAAAAGCCCCGGCCTTCTCCACCGGGACTTTTTTTTTCGGCGGGGAGATTTCTTCGCCGGCAGGATCAGCGGGGTGTGGTGGACGGGCCGGGCTTGCGCGCATTCAGATAGGCAAGGAGCGCTTCCCGCTCGGCGGCACTGAGTTTCGCGCCCTTCTGGATCATCCGGTCGACGGAAACCTTCCAGCCCGCTGCGGACTTGTTCGCCTGCAGGAACCGGTCCGCAGTATGGCAGGGCGTGCATCGGTCGTTGAGGAGGATCTCCTCGGAGGGCTGCGCCGACGCGGCGGTCGACATCCCCAGTCCCAGCATTGCGGCTCCGATCCAAGCGGCCGAAACGTACGATCTTTTCATGACGACCTCCTTTGTCGTTCCTCTGGCGATCAGGCAAGATCGATATTGTCGACTTCGTGACAGTGCTCGTACCTCGCGAGGTCTTCGGCATCGATATCGACCGTGACCGTGCATTTCTCGCGGTCCCACGCCACCACGTCCTCTCCCCACAGGCGGACCGCCTCATCGACGACATCGGGGTAGGACAGGCGAAAGGTCTTCAACACGGCGTTCCTCCATGAAGCGAAAGCTCGTCTCTTCATAATGGTTTCCCGGCGAATCGTCAAGCTCCCCCGGGCGTCGCGAAGAAAATCGCTTGACAAAAGATAAGAACTCAACTAAAAAGCCAAATTCCGTCGCGTAAATTGCGGTTTCGAGATCCCCCATGCGGTGCGACTTCCGGATGAGGGATTTTTTCGTTTTGGAAGCAGGGCAAGGATTGGACATCATGAAAAGGGACATCAGAAAAGTCAGAAACATCGGCATCAGCGCCCACATCGACTCCGGGAAGACGACACTCACGGAACGCATCCTCTACTACACGAAGCGGATCCACGTGATGCATGAGATCAAGGGGAAGGACGGGGTGGGGGCCACCATGGACTCCATGGAGCTCGAACGCGAAAGGGGCATCACGATCGCGTCGGCCGCCACGTTCTGCGAATGGGATGATCATGAAATCAATGTCATCGATACGCCGGGGCATGTCGATTTCACCATCGAGGTGGAACGCTCGCTCCGCGTCCTTGACGGGGCGGTCCTGGTGCTCTGCTCGGTCGGCGGAGTGCAGTCCCAGTCGATCACGGTCGACCAGCAGATGAAACGGTACAACGTCCCCTGCATCGCCTTCATCAACAAGCTCGATCGCAGCGGTGCAAATCCCGAACGCGTGATCTCCCAGCTGCGCTCCAAGCTCGGACATCATGCCGTGGCGATGCAGATTCCTATCGGACTCGAGGCGAAATTCGCGGCGGTCGTCGATCTCGTATCCATGGAGGCCGTCTACTTCGATGGGGATCACGGCCAGATCATCCGGCGCGAACCGATACCGGAGACGCTTCTGGCTGAAGCCAGTGCGAAGCGGGAAGAAATGCTCGATGCGGCGGCGATGTTTTCGGATGAACTCACCGAGGCCGTTCTGGAGGGTCGTGAGATTCCGGAATCGCTCATTTACGACGCCGTGCGTCGCGGGACGATCGAACGGAAGATCACGCCGGTCTACATGGGGTCCGCCTACAAGAACAAGGGTGTGCAGCTGCTGCTCGATGCCGTAACGCAGGTGCTGCCAGCGCCTCCGGACGTGCCGAACATCGCACTGGACCGGGACAGAGGCGAAGCGCCGGTAACCCTGGATGCCGATCCGGCCAAGCCGCTTGTCGCCTTCGCCTTCAAGCTGGAGGACGGGCCGTACGGGCAGCTCACCTACATCCGCGTTTACCAGGGCACCATCGCCCGCGGCGAAACGATCGTCAACGCGCGGACGGGAAAGAAAGTGAAAGTCGGACGCGTGGTGCGGATGCACGCCGATCAGATGGAGGACATCGAGAGCATTCCCGCCGGCTATATCGGTGCGCTCTTCGGAATCGACTGTGCCTCAGGCGACACCTTTGTGGCGCCCGGAACGAACGTGACGATGACCAGCATGTTCGTCCCGGAGCCGGTCATTTCCCTGTCGATCACGCCGGTGGACAACAAGTCGCAGATCAACATGTCCAAGGCGCTGGGGCGGTTCACGAAGGAAGATCCCACCTTCCGGACGCACGTGGATGAGGAGACGAAGGAGACGATCATCGCCGGGATGGGAGAGCTGCACCTGGAGATCTACGTCGAGCGCATGCGGCGGGAATACAACGCCGAAGTGACGACGGGACACCCCCGCGTCGCGTACCGGGAGACGATCACCAGCCGGGCTGAGTTCAACCATACGCACAAGAAGCAGACCGGCGGGGCGGGACAGTATGCGCGGATCGCGGGTTACATCGAGCCGCTGGGCGAAGTGGGGGAGGGCGAGGAAGACTTCGCCTTCGTCAACGAAATCCACGGCGGCGCCATTCCCACCCAGTTCGTTCCCGCGGTGGAGAAGGGATTCCGCTCCTGCGCCAAGAAGGGGCCGAAGCTGGAGTTCCCCGTGACGGGGGTCCGCGTCGTCGTCAACGACGGCGCATCCCACGCCGTCGATTCGTCCGATCTGGCATTCCAGACTGCGGCGCGGGCGGCTTTCCGCGAAGCCTACCTCAAGGCGCGGCCGGTGATTCATGAGCCGATCATGAAAGTGGTCGTGGAAACGCCGACGGAATTTCAGGGTGCCGTCATGGGGCTCCTGAACCAGAGACGCGGCATGATCGTCGGCGCGCAGGATGAGGGGACCATGTCCGTCATCGAGTCCCAGGTTCCGCTGGCCGAGATGTTCGGCTTTTCCACGGTCCTGAGGTCGGCCACGCAGGGCAAGGCCCAGTTCACGATGGAATTCTCCGCCTATCGGCTGGTTCCCGCTTCGATCGCGGAGAAGATCGCCGAAGAAGTGGCGCAGCGCAAACGGAATGCGGCATAACGGGAAGGAAGAAAGGAAATCGGTATTGAAGAATCCCGATTCTTCTCCGGCCGCCGCGACGTCTTGGGAACGGCCCTGGGATTCCCCCAGGGTCATTCCCTTCAGGAAAAGGAAGACCGCCATGATCCCTCAAGAGCTTTCGATGGAAAATCCGCTGGGACCTCTCGGATACGAGGCCGAGGATATTCTTGCGCCGGGACGCTTCGGCGCCGTGCTGGCCCACGCCGGCGTCGGAAAAACGGCGCTGCTGGTGCAGACGGCCCTGTTTCTGATGCGCAACGGCATCAATGTCCTGCATGTCAGCCTTCAGGACCCCGTTCACAAGGTCGATCTCTGGTACCGGGAGCTCCTCCAACTCCTGATGGAAAGGGCCGGCCTGAGAGGCAACCGCCAGGTCTGGGATGTGCTGCAGGCCTTCCGCTTCATCATGACCTTCCGCGTGGACGGTTTCAGCGTGCCGAAGCTGGACGAACGGTTGAACGACCTCATGATCCAGAGCATCTTCCGGCCGAGAATCCTGATCATGGACGGTCTGCACATCGACGAGACGTCACGGGAGGTCTTCCAGGACTTGAAAGCGCTCGCGGCGAAGAGCGGCGTCAGCGTATGGTTCACGGTGCACGCGCATCGCCACGAGGGGAGAACGCCAGAAGGTCTGCCGCCTTCTTTCGCGCAGATCAGCGACCTCTTCGAGATGACCCTTGAACTCCTCAGCGAAGGCAGGGAGATCCGGCTGAAGGCGATCAAGGGGGCGAAGGCCGCCTCATCGGCGAAGGATCTGGAACTCGACCCCTCCACCATGCTGGTGAAGAGGGCCTGAGGAACGGTGCAGAGATTCTTTCGGCGCCCGGCGCCCCTCTTTTTCCGCGGCCGTTCAAGAACGAGACGAGCGCCGGTGAATCCGGCCGTCCGCAGAGGGGCCCTTCGAAGGCGGACACCTCAGGACGAAGAGGCGCCCCGGAGGGTCGTTTTTCCCACCCTATGATCTCGGCGGATTTCCGCCGATCAGCTCCTGCCACACGTGCCGCTCCAGGAACGAGCCGGACACATTCGCTTCCATTTCCAGGAACATGCGCCAGGGAACGGCGAAGGTCATGAGCCCGTCGCCGAGGATTCGCTTCACGTGAAGGCGGGCGGAGATGTCGGTCAGACCGACGACGGCGCGCGGATGCTCGGATTTCGCCTCGCGGTAGGGGTAGATGCCGACGGCCTGGCATCCCGCCGCAAAGGGGATGATGACGCTTTCGTTGCTGTCGCGCCCGTAATTGGCGAGGACCACTAGGGCCGAGAGGCGATCGGGATCGGCGAAGAAGACCACGACTTCCGGAGGAGGTGAATCCGGCTCGACCTGCGGCAGAGGGCGGAATACGACGAACGGGGCCGTGATGTCCGTCATGGGGAGGTTGTCGAGGAAGCGGCGAACCTGCCGTGGGGATTTCAGGTAACGCTCCCCGTGAAGCAACTGGTCGAAGGCCTCCGGACGCATGGCCGGCTTCGCCAGGGACGACACCAGGTCTTCCTTTTCCCAACCCCCGATTCCGACGGACAGGAATCGGCAGAAGGTTTCTCCGCCGCCGGGAAAGGCCTCGTAGAGGTTCCCGAATCCCATTCCGACGCCGCCGCCGAAACAGCCGAAAGTGTTTCGGTCGACGGCGGCCGTTTTGCCCTTGGCGGCGCCTGCGAGCAGCCACATGATGCATCCCCAGCGGCCCGCCTGGAATTGAGCGGTATCGTCCGGTTTCCTGTCGGACCAGACCAGGGCGACGGGATCGAGGGGCGAATGCAGGGCGGCGGCGATCTTGCTTTCCATAGACTTCCTCCCTCTCCGAAAAGATTACGGAATTGAGCCCCGTCAGGTCTTCTTTTTCCCGAAGAGCTCTTCGAGCTTGTCCCGGGCCGCGCCCGGCGTCCCGGGTGCTTTCTCCCCGGCAGGGGCGGCTTCGCGGAAGCGGAAAAAGTCGCAGAAGTTGCTGCGCTGCTTGTCGAGCACCCGCTCGGCCTGGGTTTCGCGGCAGGCGTTGTAGGCGGCGCCGTCATGGAAGCGGCAGTTGCGGCAGCAGCGAAGATCGGCACCGCAGGAGGGGCAGGTGTCGGTCCGGGATACGATCCGGGGAACCGTCAGTTCCTTCTTGCACCGAAAACAGGACGCCAAGCCGACATTCTCCGTGATGTTTTCTTTTTCCATTCATCCATACCCTTCGAGGCGGGCGGAGGTCAAGTTCCTTGACAACGTCCCCATCCGTCCCCATCCGTCCTTGCATTGGCTTCTCTCTTGACCTACAATGCATCGTACGACATCTTGGGAGTGAGATGATGGCCGGAAAAGAAACGTGTGCCAAACGGGTGCTGGTTGTGCTGGGCAGCCCGCGCCGGAAAGGAAACAGCGCGGTCCTGGCGGAGCGGATCGCGAAGGGCGCCCGCGCCTGCGGGGCGAAGGTGAAGACGGTCTTCCTGCAGGATCTGAACATCGCGCCCTGCCGCGGCTGCCTTTCCTGCCAGACCTCGGGCGCCAGGGGATGCGTTCTCCGCGACGACATGCAGCCCATCTACCGTCGGCTCAGGGAGTCTGACGCGTGGGTCCTGGCAAGTCCGGTCTACTGGTTCACCCTGTCGGCGCAACTCAAGATTTTCATGGACCGCTGTTTTCCCCTCCTGGGAGCGGGCGGTCAGGCCTTTCGGGGGAAAAAGATCGCCATCGCGATGTCCTTCGGGGACAAGGATGCGTTCAGCTCGGGCTGCGTGAACGCCCTGCGCACTTTTCAGGACGCATACGGATATGTGGGGGCCGAAATCGTCGGCATCGTCTACGGGAGCGCCGCGGAGCCTGGTGAACTCTCGAAGAACGACGGATTGATGAAGGAGGCCGAAGAGATCGGTGCGGCACTTGTCGCGGAATAAGCCGCCCGCCCGTTTTTTCCCGGCTTCAGAGACGGAGGCGACCGTGAACGGATCCGATGAGAAACAGGACGAGCGTCCCGCCGATCTGCTGACCCTGATCCGCTCGGCGATGAAGAAAAAACCCGAGGCGTCCTATGAGCCCATTCATCCCAAAGGCACGGCCATTCGGGCCGTACCCATCCTCCTCGTACTGCTCGTGGTCTTCGGGATCTATCTCCTGTTCGGCGTTCTCGAAAACTGGGAACCGCTGAAGGCGGCCGTCGATTTTCTGAAGGGAAACCCGGAGATCCAGTCGTCCATCGGCGAGGTCCGGGAGTGGAGCCTTCGTCCTCCGATCAGGTACAACAGTTCGGATCGCCACGGAAATGCGGACCTCACCTTCAAGCTCAAGGGGACGAAAGGAGAGGTGAAGGCGTCCGTTTCCCTTGCAAAGAAGTCCGGCAAGTGGGTCGTCGTGGCCGCGTCCTACTTGGATCCGCAAGGAAAGAGCAAGCCGCTGGCGGTCGCCGCGGAGGAAGCGGAGACCGCCGGGGCAGAGGGAGGAGTGCAGCCCGCCGGGGGACGTCTTGCCTCCGGAATCCGGTATTTTCAGCAGAACCGCATGGCCGAGGCCGTCGCCGAATTCGGACGCGCCGTCGAAGAGAATCCGAAGGACGCCCTCGCATATTACTGGCGGGGCAGGAGCTTCGCGCGGCTGAAGCAGTACGAGAAGTCCGGCGAGGACCTGCGGAAGAGCGTCTCCCTTGACCCCCGGAGCGCCGTCGCATTCAACTGGCTCGGCTGGGTGGAAAGCGAACGCCGGCAGTGGGGCGCGGCGCTGGACGCCTTTTCGAAGTCCCTGGAACTCAAACCGGGGCAGGGATGGACCCACTATCAACGCGGACGCTGCTACGAAAGGGCGGGCAACAAGGCAAAGGCCATGGAAGAGGCGGATGCCGCCTGCCGTCTGGGCTACAGGGAAGCATGCCGGATTCGCCAGGCGATGGGGGAAAAGAACTGAGGATCTGCAGGGGTTTCAGGAAGGATATTCCACGGCGAGGATCCCGGCCGATTTCATGGCGGCGTTGATGGCGGCGTAGAGAAAGGACAGGGCCTGGTCCCGCCGGCAGTTCTTCGTCACTTCGATCCCGACGGAGATCTTGTGCTCTTTGGTGAGGGCATAGTAGGTCAGGGACTTCCGCTGCTCCATGTGGCGACTGTTGCGGCTGGACGTGTCGGTATTGTTGACGAGGAAGTGGAAATTCCGGTCGGCGATCCCCCCGTTGGCATATTCCGCCATGCTCTTCGCGTAGCGCTCCAGTTCGAGCTTGTCCCCGTTCGGCAGATCGTAGGAAGGGGCGTCGATGACATTGCACTGCCCCCAGCGGCGCGGATTTCTCTTCGGATCGACCCACACGGGCGAATAGAACCCCCTCCCTTGATGCAGGTTGAGAACGTAATCGGAAACGCGGATAAGGCTGCGGGTGAGATTGACCACGCGGATGTCCGGGTTCTTGCTGTTCTCCGGAAGCCCGAACAGACGGTTCATGTCGCCGCCCGCGCCGTTGCGCCTGCCGTTGCGAAGGGCCACGCGGTTGAGGCGGGGCACGACCACCAGTTGGCCCTTCTCGAGCCCGATCCCGGTGTAGGAGTCGGCGGCGAGGGAACACAGCGGCTCATCGCCATGGATGCCGCTGACGATCAGCATCACCGGACCCGGCTCCCGGCCGGAGATCCTGTAGATCTTGACTTCCTGGGAGGTGCCGGCAAAGGCGATTTCCAGGGCCGGGGCAGCGGCCGGGACCTGTCCCAGAAGCGGGACGGGCGCCCACAGGGACAGGCAAACGAGCAGGGCAACGAAATCCTTTGCGGATCGCACGTTATGAATGAAATGTCTCACGGGAGATCTTCCATTTCCCGTCTTCACGTTTGAAGTCCAGTCTTTTCTTCCCGGAGGATTTGATGCCGGGGGCGCCGTATTTCTGAACGAACAGGGCTTTCGCCGAGCCGTCGCGGATTTCGACGGACAATCCTTCGACACGAACGCGGATCTTCTTGTAGCGCTTCTGCAAATCGGCCTTGTAGGCGACCCAGGCGTCGAGGTTCATGGCGCGCGAGGCAAAATCCCTCGCATAGCAGGATCGATAGGAGGCGAGGTCCCCCTTTTCCCAACTCGATCGCCACTGTTCGACGATCCGCCTGATCTCTGACGTTTCCGCCTCCGAAGCCTGCTCTGTCCCGGAAGCGGCGACAGGCGCCGGAGGAGAAGGCTTACGCTCCGATACCGCGCTTGCCCGGACGGCCGATGCCGCCGGAGGTTCCGCGGAGGCCAATTCGCGGACAGGGCCCCAACGCCCGTTCTGATCTTCGAGAAACAGCTTGAGATAGCTGCCGCGGAAGCCGCCGTCGGGCTGCACGGCAAGGACTTGATCGAACTGGATCAGGGCGTAGCGGTCCTGCTTGAAGATCGACACGTCGCGGGCGGAGAGGAGATAGTGGTCGTCCAACCCCTTGATGGTCTTCAGCGCCGACAGGAATTCCCTCTGGTGCTGGCGCTCGGCGGGCGCGTTGATGGCGTAGAGATATTCCGAGGTGGCGGCATGTCCGGCGGCGAGGGCCTTCTGCCATTCCGCGAGGGCCTTCCGGAGGTCCGCCTTCAAGGACTGCTGCTGTTCCTCGGGGATCCACCGTACCGTTTCCTGGATGACGATCGGCGTTTTCTGGAGATGGATGAAGCGGACGAGCTTTTCGATGTCGCCGTTCTGAAGCGCGACGCAGCCGTTGGTCGAGAAGGGTTCGAAGGGTTTGTTCGTTCCGTGGATCCAGATGTTGTAGCCGTTCTTCCCGATTTTCCGGTCGAGGTAGTTCGGGTAGTCCAGATGGATGGCGAGCGGACCGTAAATGGAGGATGCATTCTTTTCCGTCGTGATCTTCGTGGCAAAGAAGATGCCCTCCGGCGTCTTGGCATCTCCTTTTTCCATCTTGGAACCGGGATTCTTTCCCGTCGAACACCGGGCCTCGAATACGGTCTGGATCTGCGCCCCCTCTTTCCGGAATACGAACAGTCTCTGCTCCTGCTTGTCGATGAGGACCGCATACCCGGAGGAGAGCTGGATGATGGGCGCGGGCACGTTTCCCCCCGGGCGAACGGCGGCGGGTGCAGGAGGCCCTGCAAGGGCAAGCCCGATGACGATACCTGCAGCACAGAGGATGCGGCGGCCTGGTGGAGAAAGAAACATCTTGCCTTTCCGGATGACGGGCTTTGATTGGGCGATACTCTTACCCCAAGTTCCCCTTCCCATGCAAGGTCGATTTCGTGTGCCGGCGGAACTGGATGTTGACAGTCGTCTTGCGGCGTCTATAATGCGTCTGGAGAAAACGACCTCCTGCAGAGAACCGGCTCGCAATCCACCAGGGGAGAAGGAGAGCCTCTCCCCCGGCCCCGCAAGTTCCTGAAAGATTCGAGGGAGTTCATGGCAACGCCGTCTTATCGCGCCGCATATGGGAGCGGTCTCCTTCAAGAACGGGCGGAGAGAGCCCGCTCTCTTCTGCGGCGTTGCCTTCTGTGTCCGCGGAACTGCGCCGTCGACCGGAGGTCGGGGCCATCCGGATGCTGCCGGACGGGTACGAAGGCGAGAGTGGCCGCCTGCCAGGCCCACTTCGGCGAGGAAACGGTTCTGGTGGGACGGCACGGTTCCGGCACGATCTTCATGAGCTGCTGCAATCTTCTGTGTACGTTCTGCCAGAATTACGATATCAGTCATGGAGGAGAGGGCGGGGAAGTCGATGCGGGGCAACTGGCAGCCATGATGCTTGCCTTGCAGGGGAGGGGCTGCCGCAACATCAATCTCGTGACGCCGACGCATGTCGTCCCCCAGATTCTCGAGGCCCTGGTCTGCGCTGCGGAAAAGGGCCTCAGGATCCCGCTCGTCTACAACTCCGCCGGCTACGAGAAGGTCGAGACGTTGCGGCTCCTCGACGGCATCGTCGACATCTACATGCCGGATTTCAAATTCTGGGAAGGGACCTGGGCGGAGCGGTTCTGCCGCGCCCCGGACTATCCCGTCCGCGCACGGGAGGCCCTTCGCGAGATGCACCGGCAAGTCGGCGATCTCCAGGTGGACGCGTCGGGGACGGCCTGTCGAGGCCTTCTCGTCAGGCATCTGGTCATGCCCGGCGGCGTGGCAGGGAGCCGGGAGATCATGGAGTTCCTGGCCCGGGAGATCTCGAAGAACACCTTCGTCAATATCATGGACCAGTATCGGCCCTGCGGAGAATCCCGGCGGGATGCCCTGATCGGCCGGCCGCTGCATGAAGATGAGTACCGGTCCGCGGTGAGAGCGGCCCGCGAGGCTGGATTGACGCGAATCGACGGAGGATAGGGATGACGGAGCGGGGAAAGGGGACAAAAAAAGATCCGCTTGTGCCGTCTGTCCGCGAGTCGGAGTACCGTTTTTCAAGACATTGGTCTTCGAACGGGCGGCCAAGCCGCCAACAAGACCCTGTCGTGCTTCAAGTGTTCGATTCCGACAACACGATCCGCTGACGAGCACAGCAGACCTTAATTTTCCTATATGAACTTTTTCTTTCGTTGTCAACATCTCCTGAGGCACCGGACCGACCGGGCCGTCGCCGGCCGAGGTGAACCGTGGCGGGCCTGAGGATTTTCGTCAGCAATCGCATGGAGATCCTCGCCGACCGCCTCGCCGAGACCCTTTCCCGCGCCCCGGATGATCCGCTCGCAGAGGAAATCATCGTCGTTCAGAGCGCCGGCATGCAGCGGTGGGTATCGATGTCGCTGGCGGCGCGAAACGGCATCTGTACGAATGTCCGTTTTCCCTTTCCGAAGGCCTTTCTGCGGGAAATCCTCTCCAGCGCCGGTCCGGCGGCTGCCGTCGACGAACGTCTGGAACCCGATGTCCTCGCATGGCGGATCCATCGGATTCTCGGGCGTCTGGACAAACGACCGGTATTCGCCCCGGTCCGGGACTACCTGGCTGCGGACGCCGGCGCGGTGCGGCGGTTCGAACTGGCATCGCATCTCGCCCATCTCTTCGATCAGTATCTCGTATTCCGGCCGGACAAGGTCCTGCAGTGGGAAGAAGGCGGGCCGCTTCCCGCTGCGGAGGCATGCCAGGCGGAGATCTGGCGCATGCTGGGGAAGGACTGTGGGGGCGTCTCCCGTCATCTTCCGGCCGCAAGAAAGGAATTTGTCCGGCGTCTTCGGGAGATGTCCCGGGCTGTACCATCCGGCCTGCCGGGACGCGTCTGCCTGTTCGGCATTTCCTATCTGCCCCGCCAGTATCTGGAGATCTTCCACGCCGCGTCCAGCCTTGTGGAGACGAACTTCTTCCTGCTGAACCCCTCCCGGGAATTCTGGATGGATATCCGCAGCGGACGCGAGATCGGCAGGATGAGGGAACGGAGAGCGGAAGAGGAGGGAACCGCCGGGCAAGCCTTCCCGGACTACTGGGAAACGGGGAATGCGCTGCTCGCCTCCTTCGGTGCGATGGGCCGCGACTTCTTCAATGCGCTGATGGAGTACGATGCGGAGGTCAGGGAAGATTTCGCCGAAACGGACGCGGGGGGCATTCTGGGAGAGATCCAGAATGATATTCTTTATCTGCGCGACCGCCCGTTGCGGAACCGTCGTCCGTCAGGCGCGACGCGGCCGTCGGAAGGGGAGAGGGGGACGCCGGGCCTTTCCGGAGAGTCGGCCGTTTCCCCTGCCGGGGACTCTACCCTGCAGGTCCATTCATGCCACAGTCCGATGAGAGAGGTGGAGGTGCTTTACGATCGTCTGCTCGGCATGTTCGATGAGGATCCGCGCCTCAAGCCCTCGGATATCCTCGTGATGGCACCGGACATCTCGATCTACGCTCCTTTCATCCGCGCCGTCTTCGAGTTTCCTTCCGGCCCCACCGATGCCGTCCGGATTCCCTACGGGATTGCCGATCGGGGCATTCTGGGCCGCAGTCCTGCGGTCCGGGCCTTTTTTGGAATCCTCTCGCTGCAGGACAGCAGATTCGAAGTCTCCCGCGTCCTCGACATTCTCGAAGAACCTGCCGTGCACCGGCGGTTCGAGTTGAGCGAATCGGACCTGGAGGTCCTCCGGCGCTGGACGGACGATGCCGCCATCCGCTGGGGGATCGATGCCGAACACCGCCGGCGTCTGGGGTTGCCGCTTCGATCCGAAAACACCTGGCGGGCGGGCCTCGAGCGGCTGCTCCTCGGGTATGCCATGATGGGGAACGGGCGGGACCTGTTTCAAGGCATCGCGCCTTCTCCTCCTGTCGAGGGCGACGACGCCGTCCTCCTCGGGCGGTTCGTCGAGTTCGTTGAATCGCTTTTCCGGACGACCGCGGACCTGGCCTCGCCGAGGAGCCTCGCCGCGTGGGGAGAATTCCTCTCGGAGGTCCTGTCGGATTTCTTTCATGAGGAGCGGGACGGGGAGGAAGACGTCCGGCTGCTCCAGACGGCCTTCCGGAAACTGGGGCATCTCCAGCAGGCGTCCGGAAACGACGATCCCGTGGATCTGCAGACGGTCCGTTCCCAACTGGAGCGCGCCTTGGGTACCGGCGGATCCGCCTCGGGCTATCTTGCCCGCGGCGTCACCTTCTGCTCGCTCCTTCCGATGCGCAGCATTCCTGCCGCCGTCATCTGCCTGCTCGGCATGAATTACGCCGATTACCCGAGGAAAGATACGGAAGCCGGGCTGAATCTGATGGCGGCCTCGCCACGCCCCGGTGACCGTTCGAAACGGGGGGAGGACCGCTATCTCTTTCTGGAGGCCCTGCTCTCGGCCAGGCGGAGGCTCTATATCAGCTACATCGGCCGTAGCATTGAGGACAACAGCCCCATCCCGCCGTCCGTCCTCGTCTCGGAGCTTCTCGATTATATCGACGCCGGTTTTTCCGGACCGGCGGATTCCTCAGGGGACGGCGGTGCATCGGGATCGCTGGTGGTTCAGCATCCGCTGCAGGCCTTCAGTCCTTCCTATTTTCGGGGCGACGGCAGGCTTTTCAGCTATTCCCACGAGAACTTCGAGGCGGCCCGATGCCTCGGGGACCCCTGCCGGGAGCCGCCTCCCTTCATCGACGGTGGATTGGCGGAGCGGCCGGCAGAGGGTCCGGAAATCGATGTTGCGGAATTGGCCGAATTCTTTGCGAATCCGGCAAGGAGTTTTCTGGAAAAGAGGCTGGGTATCGTACTGCCTGAGGATCGCGAACCCCAGAAGGACGTCGAACCCTTCGACCTTGCCGGACTGGAAAAATACCGTCTGGAGCAGGCCCTGGCGGGCAGGGCGATCGAAGCGGACGGGTCCGCGGAGGGCCTCTATGAGTATTTCAGGGCATCGGGTGCGCTGCCCCACGGTACGGCGGGAAGGGTGGCGTTCGAGGAACTGGCCTCGGAGATCCGCCGCTTTTCCGGTATCGTGAAAGGGCTGCGGGGATCGTCGACCCCCTCGGCCGTTGCCGTCGACCTGCCGGTCGGCGGGCGGCGTCTCTGCGGCCAGGTAGAGGATATCTTCGATGCGGGGCTTCTGTCCCATCGATACGGCAGGCTCGGACCGAAGGACCACCTCCGTTTCTGGGTCCGGCACCTCGCCCTGAGTGCACAAGACCCGGGGCGCGTCGGCGCCGGAGGCAGCGTTCTGCTCGGGCGCGGGGAAGCCTGGCGGTACAGGGCAGTTGATAATCCTGAAGATATCCTTGAAGGATTGGTGTCTATCTACTTGGAGGGACGAAATAAGCCTATACACTTCTTCCCGGATTCATCCTGGGAGTATGCGTGCCGGCGAGTCCGTCAGGAGCCGCCGGGGGAGGCCCTCCGGTGCGCTCGGCGGATCTGGAGCGGGAACGATTTTGCCGGCGGGGAAGAAGACCAGCCCCATATCGGGATGTGCTTCAGGAACATGAACCCCCTCGATGCCTCCTTCGCGGACCTGGCCGAACGGATACTTCGCCCGCTTCTTGGAACGGCGGAGAGGATCGATGGCGTCCTGCAGGCGGTCGGGAGCAGCGCATGAAAGAGGGGACCGGAATCCCGAAATCTTCGCTCGATCCCGCCGCGGAACGTCCCTTCGACGTTCATGAGGCGCCGCTGCGGGGGACGAATCTCGTCGAGGCGGCCGCGGGCACGGGAAAGACCTATGCCATCGAGTGCCTCTTTGTCCGGCTGATCGCCGAGGCGGGGCTCACGGTTTCCGAGATCCTGGTCGTGACCTATACGAATGCCGCAACGGACGAGCTGCGGGACCGCATCCGCCGCAAGTTGCGCAACGCCGTCCACGCCCTTGGCGGGGGTGAGGCGTCCGACCCCTTTGTAGCGGAATTCGTGCGGAAGCGGGACGGGGACGTGCTGCAAAAGTCACGATGTGCGCAGAGGCTCCAGCGCGCCATCCGTGATTTCGACCAGGCCTCCATTTTCACGATTCACGGTTTTTGCCGGCTCCTGTTGAGCGACTTTGCCTTCGAAAGCGGCACGTCATTCGACGCGGAGCTGATTTCGGATCAGGAGCTGCTGAAAGAGGAGGTCATCCGGGACTCCTGGCGCCTTTTCATGACAGAAGCCGATCCCCTGTTTGTCGCCTACACGAAGCGCCTGGGGTGGAGCAGCGACAGCTTCAGGAAACTGCTGAACAGCTATCTGCTCTATCCGGATGTGGCGATGGAACCGGAAGCTCCGGCCGGCGATCCCGCCAGGACAGCGGCCGCCGCCGCCCGCTTCAAGGCTGCCCTGTGCAGCGTCGCCGAAGGCTGGCCCGCAGCGGCGGAGGCTGTCCGGAAACAACTGCAGGAAGGGGCGCTCCATGCGGGAAAATACGGGACGAAGTCCGGCCGGCTGGTCGAAGCCGTCGACGCCTTTCTTCGCTCGGGCGGCGTCTGCTTCCCCCTGATCCGCGAAGTGGAGCAGCTTTCGCTGCAGAGCCTCCGGGGTGCCGTCCGCAAGGGCTGCGCCGTGCCGGATCACCCGATGTTCCGCAGCATCCAGACCCTCTGCGACGAAGGGCGGCATCTGGCGGCGGTCTTTGCGGAGGAACTGCTGCGGCTCAAGGCCGACGGTCTCCGGTTCGCCGCTTCCGAGCTGAGAAGGAGAAAGGCCAGGACGAACGTCCTGTACTTCGACGATCTTCTCCTGCGGCTGCGTGACGCCCTCTCGGCGGGGCAGGGGGAAGCCCTCGTCCGTTCCGTCCGGGGAAGGTACAGGGCCGCGCTGGTCGATGAATTTCAGGACACGGACCCCGTACAGTTTGCGATCTTCCGGAGGATCTTCGGGGGGCCGGACGGCACGCTCTTTCTCATCGGCGATCCCAAGCAGGCGATCTACGGTTTCCGCGGCGCCGACGTCTTCGCCTACCTGCAGTCTGCGGCGGAGGCCGGGAAGCGCTATACGCTGCTGGAAAACAGGCGTTCCGATCCCGGCCTGATCGACGCCGTGAACCGTGTCTTTGCGGCGAATGCGATGCCTTTCGTCTACGACGGAATCCATTTCCGCGCCGCGGTGCCGGGCCGCAACGAAGGCCGCGGCGAACTGCGGATCGACAGCGTCAGGGAAGCGCCCCTCCGCTGCTGGTTCTTGCAGGCGGGGGACTTCGGGGCCGCCGGCAAACCGGTCTCGAAGACGGCCGCTCGCGAAGCGGTCGCGGACGCCGTTGCATCCGAGATCGCAAGGCTGGTCCGCCTCGGGAGGCTGGGAAGGGCCCGGATAGGGGACGAAGGGCTGGCGGAAGGGCACATCGCCGTCCTCGTGCGGACAAACCGCGAGGCGCTGCTTGTGGCGGAAAAGCTCGCAGCGAAGAGGGTTCATGCCGTGACGCGCGGCACGGCGAATCTTTTCGATGCGCCCGAAGCCGGGCAGATGCAGATGCTTCTGGCGGCCGTCGGCAATCCGCGTGCCGATGGTCTCGTGGCGGCGGCCTTGGCGACGGACCTTCTCGGGGCGACGGCGGCCGAGATCGACCGCTGGAGAAGCAGCGAGGCGTCCTGGTCGGAACAGCAGCAGCGATTTTTCCGCTATCACGAGCAGTGGCGGAAACGCGGGTTCGTCTTCATGTTCCGGGCGCTTCTTTTCCATGAGCGGATCCGAAGCCGTCTGCTGAGGCTTCCCGGCGGCGAGCGGAGGGTCACCAACCTGCAGCACCTGGCGGAGCTCCTTCACCGGACGAGTCTGGAAGAGCATCTCGACATGCAGGGTCTGCAGCGATGGCTGGCGCAGGTTCGTCATCGGTCAACGAACCGGCTTCGGGAAAACCAGCTGCGCCTGGAAAGCGATGCCGACGCGGTTCAGATCCTCACCGTCCACAAGAGCAAGGGACTGGAATTCCCGATCGTTTTCTGCCCCTTCGTCTGGGACGGATCGGGCGTCGGGCCAGGTGAATTCCTCTATCACGATCGTGCGCAGGGGTTTCACCTGACGCTCGACCTCGGCTCTCCGGACCGCGAGCGGCACGCCGCTGAGGCCGCCCGGGAAGCGCTTTCGGAAAACTGCCGCCTCTTCTACGTCGCGCTGACGAGGGCAAAATACCGCTGCGCCTTCGCCTGGGGGCGGATCAACGGAAGCGGCACCTCTGCGCCGGCCTATCTCTTTCACGCGCCTTCGGCTGCCGGAGCCGCAGACCCCGTCGGGGAGACGGAAAAGCTATGGAAGGACCGCACGGAAGAGGGGCTCCGGGAGGACCTGCAGGCGCTGGCTGCGGAAGGAACCATCGCCGTTTCGGCGCTGCCCGCGCCCGAGAGACCCCTGACGGACGATCCGTCGCCGGCGGGCAGACCCCTTTGCCGCCGGGAGTTTCGCGCGGCCATCGATCAGGGAGAGCGCCTGGCCAGCTATTCCCTGCTGGTTTCCGAGCGAGAAGAGGCGGAGGATTGGCGCGATTTCGATCCCCTGTCTGCCGTGGGCGACGGCGGTCGCCGCGTTGCCATTCCGGGACCGACTTCCCGGCTCGACGGGATCCGCAGCTTTCCGGCGGGCGTCCGGACCGGCCTGTTCGTGCACGAGGTCCTGAGGGCGTTCGACTTCACCTGCAACAGGCGCGATTACCTGGAGGACCTGGCGCAGAGACATCTGCGCGACTACGGTTTCGACGAGGGATGGAAAGAGGTGATCGCCGATACGTTGTCGAAAATCGTCGCCACGCCGTTCGTGCCGGAGGATCCCTCGTTCGTCCTTTCCTCCGTCGGCCGGAGGGACCGGCTCGAGGAAATCGAGTTTCATTTTCCGATGAAGACGGTGACCCCGGAGGCGCTTGCGGAAGCGTTGAAGGCTGGACAGGCCTGGGCGGACGTCGCGTCGGTCCTCCCGCAGACGGTCGGAAGGCTCCAGTTCCAGCCGACCCGCGGCTTCATGAAGGGATTCATCGACCTGGTCTTCCGCCACGGCGGACGCTACTACCTCGTGGACTGGAAATCGAATCTGCTCGGTGCGGGCCCGTCGGACTATGGAAATGACGCGCTGAAGGCGGAGATGCTCCGGGCGCATTATTATCTGCAGTGCGCCATCTACACGCTGGCACTTCACCTCTATCTCGGATCGCGGATCCCCGATTACGATTACGAGCGCCATTTCGGCGGGGCCTATTACCTCTTTGTCCGGGGGATGGAGCCTTCCCGGGGAGGGGATTCGGGCGTCCATCGCGAGCGGCCGCCGCTCGCGGCCGTCGAAAGGCTGGCCGCAGCGGTGCTGAAAGAGAGGGGGCGGACATGAATCCGCGGCTTCCTTTTTCGGATGACCTTCCCCTAGACCGGCATTTCGCCCGCCTGATGTGCGCTCTGGAGGGCCGGGAAGATCCGGCCCTGTTCCTGGCAGCCCTTGCGGTCAGCCGGCGCGGCCGTGAGGGGCACGTGTGCACCGATCTGGCCGAGTGGGCGGGCAGGGAGGTCGCCGATATTCCGTCCTGGGAAGGGCGGTGCGCTCCCGATCTCACTTCGTGGCGGCAATCCCTGTCGAAAAGCCGGGTTGTGGGAAGGCCGGGGGAATTCGCACCGCTGATACTCGATGACGCCGGCCGGCTGTATCTCCATCGCTACTGGCGGTATGAAAGCGATCTGGCGGCCTTTCTGCGTAGGCGCCTGCGCGCCTGGCTTGCCGGCGGCACGCCGGCCCTGAAACCGCCGGTTCCGTCCCTGACGTCCCTGAAGGCTGCGCTGGACCGGCTTTTCCCCGATCGGACCCCCGGCACGCCGGATCTCCACCGGCTGGCCGCGCTCACGGCCGCGGTCTGCCCGATCTGCATCGTCTCCGGAAGCCCGGGCACGGGCAAGACGACGGCCGTTGCGAAGATGCTCGCCCTCCTGCTGGAGACCGCGGGGCGGGGGAGGCGCGTACGGATCGCCCTCGCGGCGCCGACCGGCAAGGCTGCAGGGCGGCTCGAACAGGCGCTGGGCCGCGCCCGGGAGTCTCTGCCGTGCCCGGACTGGGTCCGTGAAGCCATGCCCCACGGGGCGTCGACCCTTCATCGCCTGCTGGGTCTTTCTCATCGGCATGTCCGCTACAGCCGGAGCCGACCGCTGCCGGCGGATGTTCTCGTGATCGATGAGGCGTCGATGGTGGACCTGCCGCTGATGGCCCGGACGGTGGAGGCTCTTCCCGAG
The DNA here is from genome assembly GCA_035366835.1 of Syntrophales bacterium. Lineage (GTDB taxonomy): Bacteria > Desulfobacterota > Syntrophia > Syntrophales > UBA6109 > UBA6109. Next base: position 76,435 of record DAOSIS010000002.1, read on the forward strand.
TCGGCCCGCCTGGTCCTCCTGGGCGACAAGGATCAGCTGGCCTCCGTAGACGCCGGCGCGGTCCTGGGAGACATCTGCAATGCGGGACCGATGAATATCCCCTCCGGTGCGTTGAAGGGCGCCCTGGGGGCCTTGGCGTCGGACTTCGGGACGGCAGAGACGCCTGGCGGCGGGCCGGCAATCGGAGACGGCCTGGTGGAGCTGCAGCGGAATTTTCGCTTCCGTGCCGACAGCGGCATCGGCCTCCTCAGCGATGCGGTGCGGCGGGGCGATGTGGAAAAGGCCCTTGCCTGCCTCAGGTCGGGATCGGAGGGGGAGGCGCGATGGCGTGTGCCGCCCGCGCCGGACGCGTTTCCGTCGGCGCTGAAGGAGGCGGTCCGGGACGGTTTCCGGGATTATCTGGCTGCGCTGCAATCCCATGCGGATATCGGCGTTGTCCTCGAGACCCTGGAGCGATTCCGCATTCTCTGCGCCGTCCGCCAGGGGCCCTGGGGCGTGGAAGCGGTCAACCTCGCCGTGGAACGGATCCTTCGGTCCGCGGGTCTTCCGGATGCGGGGGGGAGACGGTACCCGGGCCGCCCGATCATGATCCTTCGCAACGACTATGCGCTGGGCCTTTTCAACGGGGACACGGGCGTCCTGATGCAGGGCCCCGAAGGAACGGGGAAAGGCGGGCGGGAAATCTACGCCCATTTTCGCGACGAGCAGGGAGAGGTGAGGAGAATCGACCCCATGCGGCTGCCGGAGCACGAGACCGTTTTTGCGACGACGGTGCACAAGAGCCAGGGATCGGAATGCGAAAAGATCCTCTTCCTGATGCCCGACCGCGATTCGCCGCTCCTCACGCGGGAGCTGGTCTACACCGCCCTGACGAGGGCGAGGCGTGAGGTCGAGGTGTGGGCCCGCGAAGAGATCTTTGCCGCCGCCCTGTCGCGGAAGATCGACCGGCTCTCCGGCCTGGCCGACGCGTTGCGGATCCCCTCCCAGAACGCAGGAAACTGAGAAGGGCTCCGTCGCGGCGCCTTCAGGATTTCCGGAGTCTCGCCTCCAGGGCTTCCAGTTCGCCCCACAATTCCTTCGGCATCCGGTCGCCGAATTTTGCGTAGTGCTGCCGGATGCCGTCCAGCTCGGCCAGCCAGGCGTCCCGGTCCACTTCCACGAGCCGCCGCATGTCAGATTCGGAAACCTCCAGACCGCTCCGGTCGATGGCGTCCGGCGTCGGAAGATGTCCGATGGCCGTTTCCACGGACCGGCCGGCTCCCTCGGTGCGTTCGAAGATCCATTTCAGCACCCGGCTGTTCTCCCCGTATCCGGGCCACAGCCACTTGCCTTCCGCGGTCTTGCGGAACCAGTTGACGTAGAAGATCTTGGGCAGCTTCACCGGGTCCGCCGACCGTCCGATCGACAGCCAGTGGGCGAAATAATCCGCCATGTGGTAGCCGCAGAAGGGAAGCATGGCAAAGGGATCGCGCCGGACCTGGCCGACCTTTCCCTGCGCCGCGGCGGTCGTTTCGGAACTGACGATGGAGCCGAGAAACGTGCCGTGCTGCCAGTTGAAGGCCTGGTGCACCAGGGGAACGACGCCCGGGCGGCGCCCTCCGAAAAGGATCGCCGAAATGGGCACGCCGCGGGGATCTTCCCAGGAGGCGTCGATGGCCGGACACTGGCCCGCGGGGGCGGTAAAGCGGGCGTTTGCATGCGCCGCGGGACGGCCGCAGCCGGGAGACCATTCCTGGCCGCGCCAGTCGATCAGGCGGGGCGGCTCCTCCTTCGTCATCATTTCCCACCAGACGTCCCCGTCGGGAGTCAGGGCGACGTTTGTGAAGATCGCATTTTTCTGAAGGGTGAGCATCGCATTGGGATTGGATTCCATGGAGGTGCCGGGGGCGACGCCGAAGAAACCGGCCTCGGGGTTGATGGCATAGAGCCTTCCGTCGGCGCCGAACTTCATCCAGGCGATGTCGTCGCCCACGCATTCGACTTTCCAGCCCGGAATCGTCGGAATCAGCATCGCGAGGTTGGTCTTTCCGCAGGCGCTCGGAAAGGCCGCCGCGAAGTACTTCTTGACGCCGGAGGGAGAGGTGATGCCCAGAATGAGCATGTGTTCGGCCATCCATCCCCCGTCCCGCGCCATGACGGAGGCGATCCGGAGGGCAAAGCACTTCTTTCCCAGCAGGGCGTTTCCGCCGTAGCCGCTTCCGTAGGACCAGATCGCCCTTTCTTCGGGGAAATGAACGATGTACTTGTTCTCGGCATTGCAGGGCCAGGGCGCATCCTGCTGGCCGGGAGGGAGGGGCATGCCCACGGAATGGAGGCAGGGTACGAAATCTCCGTCGGGTCCGAGGACGTCCAGCACCGCCTTTCCCATCCGCGTCATGATGCGCATGTTGCAGACGACATAGGGCGAATCGGTGATCTCCACGCCGATATGGGCGATGCGGGAGCCCAGGGGGCCCATGCTGAAGGGAATCACGTACATCGTCCGCCCCCGCATGGCGCCGTCGAAGAGCGCCGTCAACCGCCTCTTCATCTCCAGCGGATCGCACCAGTTGTTCGTGGGGCCCGCGTCTTCCTGCCTGCGGGAACAGATGAAGGTCCTGTCTTCGACACGGGCGACGTCGGCCGGATTGGACCGGCAGAGATAGGAGTTCGGCTTCCGCTCCGGACTGAGCTTGACGAAGGTGCCGGATTCGACCATGCGTTCGCACAGGCACCGGTATTCCTCCTCCGTTCCGTCGCACCAGACGACGGCATCCGGTTTGCAGAGGTCGGCGGTCTCGTTCACCCATCTGTTGAGCTTCGTATTGTTTGTCATGCTGCATCCTCACTGGAAAGAAGATTCTGCGAAAGGCTGTTACGGTACTCGCAGGTACAACCACTGTCAAGATCAAAAGAGGGATTGAAATTCACGGATCGCTCCGTTATAGGTTCCCGGAAGAGGTGCAAGAACATGAAGAATGTGGACTTGATGATTTTCGATCTCGACGGCACGCTGGTCAACTCGGGCAGGGACATCGCCCGTTCGGCCGTGCATACCCTCAAAACGCTCGGTCTGCCCATACTGCAGGAGGAGAAGATTCTGACCTTTGTCGGCAACGGCCTGGGAAGGCTCGTGGAAAGAGCGCTTGGCCCCGCCCATCAACACCTGATGGATCGGGCCATGGAGATCTTCGAAGGACATTACGAGCAGCACATGCTGGATACGACCGGTCTGTACCCGGGCGTTGCGCAGATGCTCGCCCACTACGACACAAAGAGGAAGATCGTGGTGACGAACAAGAGGATCGCATACGCAAAGCGGATTCTCGAGGGCCTGGGCATTGCCGACCGGTTCGAACGGATCTTGGGTGAAAACAGCACCCCTTACATGAAGCCGGACGCGCGTCTCATGGACACCGTTGTCGAGACGGCCCCGGAAAGGCGCGAGCGGACGGTCGTGATCGGCGACGGGATCGCGGACATCCGCTTTGCGAAGAACGCCGGGGTCCTCAGCTGCGCCTATCTGAACGGTCTCACGCCGCGGGAGTTGCTTCTTGGCGAAGGTCCCGACATCGTCTACGAACACCCTCAGGATCTCCGGGAACTGCTTGCATGAGAAAGGAAGGGGGCGGAAAGGCGATCACGGCGATCGCGTCTCACCCCGTGCTTTCGCGGGTGAGGGGGATCATCCTGCGCCATCGGATGCTGGCGGGCGGTGAAACGGTCGTCGTCGCCGCATCCGGGGGGCCGGATTCCATGGCCCTCCTGAAGGTTCTCGGCGGCCTGTCGGAAGAGATGGCCCTGCGGCTCGTGGTCGCCCATTTCAATCACGGGCTTCGGCGCGAAGAGGGGAATCGAGACGAAGAATTCGTCCGAAAGTGCGCGGAGAACATGAATCTGGCCTTCGAATGCGGCCGGGCCGATATCCCGCGGCTGCTCCCGTCCTCCGGGAGATCGACGGAAGATCTGTGCCGCCGCATGCGGTATGATTTCCTGGCCGGGGTGGCCGGCAGATACGGCGCCCGGAGGATCGCGCTCGGGCACCACCTTCATGATCAGGCCGAGACGGTCGTGATGAATCTCCTCCGGGGAAGCGGCCCCAGGGGCCTGAGGGGCATGCAGCCGGTGCGGGACGGGCTGATGATCCGGCCGCTGCTGGAGCTGGGCCGGGACGAGATCCTCCGCTTTCTCGAAGACTGCGGCATCGAGTACGTCCGCGATTCGTCGAACCGCTCCGACCGATTTGTGCGGAATCGTCTGAGGGCGTCGCTGGTGCCGGAGATGCGGCGCTTCAATCCCAGGCTGGACGCAACCCTGGTGAGGACGGCGGAGATCCTCCGGAGCGAGGATGAGTATCTCCAGGCGATCGTCGAGGACAGGCTCCGGGAGTGGGGGGTCCCGCGGGAGACGGAGGTCATCGGTGTGCCCGTCGATGTCCTGCAGTCGCTCCATCCGGCGCTGGGCAACCGGGTCCTGAAGGAGCTGCTGGAAAGAATGACGCCGGAAGGGACGGGCATCGGCTATGCCCATGTCCTGGCGGTGGCGGAAATGATCTCGCGGAGTGAGCCGGCCGGCGAAGTGGCCCTTCCCAACGGGGTGGTCGCCCGCCGGGATCCGGCGAAGGGACTTCTCGTCCTGGAAAAAAGCGGGCAGGGACGCGGCGGCGGAACGAGTGCCTCTCCCTTCGAGCTTTCCGTCGAGCCCCCGGCGACCGTGGCGGTCGATGTCATCGGTGCCGAGCTTCGCTTTTCCTGGGCGGACAGAGGGGGGATGGATTTCTCCGTCGAGGGCCGCGTCTATATGGATAACGAGCGAATCACCTATCCCCTGGTCGTGCGCAGCCGCAGGGCGGGGGACCGGTTCCAGCCCTTCGGCATGTCGGGACACAAGAAGTTGAAGGATTTCCTGATCGACATCAAGCTTCCCCGGCGGCGGCGGGACGAGATGCCGCTCGTTGCGGACCGGGAATCGGTCCTTTGGGTACCGCCGTGGCGCCTCAGCGAAAGAGTGAGGATCACCGGGGCGACCCGGCGGATTCTCATGGTGGAAATGAAGGCGCAGAAATGATTTGAAAAACGCAACACCTTATTGTATTGACCCCGCTTAAGCTTTTTTCAGAGTGATGCCGCTGACGGTTCCGGGCGGAGAGCGATAAGGCAGCGTCCGGAAGCGACCGGCCCTGAGGCCGCAAGGAGAAGAACGATTGAATCCTCTACAGAAGAACATCGCGCTCTGGCTGGTGATCAGCCTTGTTTTCGTGATGCTATATCACCTGTTCAACCAGCCGAAGGGCGCCCAGGACAGCATCATCTACAGCGAATTCATTTCCCAGGTGGAAAAGGGCCAGGTTTCGGAGGTCACGATCCAGGGCGAGAGCATCCAGGGCAAGTTCACCGATGGACGGAGCTTCAAGACCTACTCCCCGAAGGACGCCGGGGTTGTGGCGCTCCTCAAGGACAAGGGGGTCCGGATCTCCGCAAAACCGTTGGACGATTCTCCCTGGTACATGACGCTTCTCGTGTCGTGGTTCCCCATGCTCTTCCTCATCGGCGTGTGGATTTTCTTCATGCGTCAGATGCAATCCGGCGGCGGAAAGGCGATGTCCTTCGGCAAGAGCCGCGCCCGCCTCATGACCGACAAGACGAAGAAGGTCACTTTTGAGGACGTTGCCGGCATCGACGAGGCGAAGGCGGAACTGGAAGAGGTGATCGATTTCCTGCGTGATCCGAAGAAGTTCACGCGGCTGGGGGGGCGCATCCCGAAGGGGCTGCTGCTCGTCGGTCAGCCCGGAACGGGAAAGACGCTTCTGGCAAGGGCCATCGCCGGCGAGGCGGGTGTCCCCTTCCTGAGCATCAGCGGATCCGATTTCGTCGAAATGTTCGTCGGGGTTGGGGCGTCGAGAGTGAGGGACCTGTTTACCCAGGGAAAGAAGCATGCGCCCTGCATCATTTTCATTGACGAGATCGACGCTGTGGGCCGCCACAGGGGTGCAGGCCTCGGCGGCGGACACGATGAGCGGGAACAGACGCTCAACCAGCTCCTTGTCGAGATGGACGGATTCGAATCGAATGAGGGCGTGATCCTCGTCTCGGCGACGAACCGTCCCGACGTCCTGGACCCGGCCCTCCTGAGACCGGGGCGCTTCGACCGCCAGGTGGTCGTGCCGCTCCCGGACGTCAAGGGCAGGGAGATGATCCTGAAGGTCCATACCCGGAACGCTCCTCTCGCGCCGGACGTCGACTTCGGCGTCATCGCCCGGGGTACGCCGGGCTTTTCGGGCGCCGATATCGAAAACCTCGTCAACGAGGCGGCCCTCTACGCGGCTCGCCGGAACAAGGACGTCGTGGATCTGGCGGATTTCGAATTCGCGAAGGACAAGGTGATGATGGGGTCCGAGCGCAGGAGCATGGTCATCAGCGACGAGGAAAAGCGCAATACGGCCTATCATGAATCTGGCCATGCGCTCGTCGCGAAGCTCCTGCCGGGCAGCGATCCGATTCACAAGGTGACGATCATTCCCCGCGGACGCGCCCTCGGGGTCACGCAGCAGTTGCCGATTGATGAGAAGCACACCTATCCCAAGAAGTATCTTCTGATCAACATTTCGATCCTCCTGGGAGGGAGGGCGGCGGAAGAACTCGTCCTTCACGATTTCACGACCGGGGCCGGCAACGACATCGAACGTGCCACGAATGTGGCGCGGAAGATGGTATGCGAGTGGGGCATGAGCGACGTGATGGGGCCGCTGAGTTATGGGAAGAAGGAAGAGCAGGTATTTTTGGGACGCGACTTCATGACGCACAAGGACTACAGCGAACAGACCGCACAGAAAATCGACGAGGAGATCTCGCGGATCGTTTCGGAAGCCTACCGCGAGGCGAAGAGGCTCCTTACGGAGCATCTGGAAACGCTTCACAAGATCGCCGCAGCCCTCCTGGAGAAAGAGGTCTTGAACACGACCGAACTCGACGACATCATCCACGGGGGCCAGCAGCAGGTGCTGGCCTTCGGCCCGGCCGGCGCCCCGGAGGCGTCCTGATCATCGGCTATTCATGCAATACCGCCTGAACTGCATTCGCCCCGAATCCTCGGCAGAAGCCGTCGAGCTCCTCCGGGAGATCGGAACGGACCCCTATGGCATCGAGGCCATGGCGCCGAAGATGCAGTATCTGTGCATCCTTGTGGAGGCGGTGGAGTGCAAAATCGCCAACATCATCAAACAGGAGATGCTTTCCCTGGGCGCTGATGCGGCCGTGGCGAGGGGGACCGTCGACTGCAGCGTATCGCGCACCGACGTGATCCTGATGGGAACGCGCAAGCAGGTCGAACGTTTCGCGGAGAAGATTGCGTCCCAGCCGTTCGGACTCGCGGAGGTCGCGGCAACGCTGAAGCGGCTGATGGCGAACCTGGCCCTGGATTCCTGGATGCTGACGACCTGCCGGCGGACCATGAGGTTGGGGAGCAGGGTCCAGGTCATGGGCATCGTCAACGCAACCCCCGACTCCTTTTCCGACGGCGGGCGCTTCCGGTGTTGCGAGGAGGCCGTTGAGGCCGGCCTGGCCATGTTCGAATCCGGCGCCGACTGGATCGACGTCGGCGGCGAATCGAGCCGGCCGGGTGCCCGGCCGGTGCCGCTGGAAGAGGAATTGAAGCGGGTGATCCCGGTGATCCGCGGCATCACGGCGCGGAGCGGTCTTCCCGTATCGGTGGACACCTGTAAGGCGGAGGTCGCCAGGCAGGCGCTCGCGGCAGGGGCGGAAATGGTGAACGACATCAGTGCGCTGCGGTTCGACGCGGGCATGACGGAGGTCGTCCGGCGGAGCGGAGCCGCCGTTGTGCTGATGCATATGCGCGGTACCCCGGCGGACATGCAGTCGGGCGATTTGCGCTATGCAGCGATGCCCGGCGAGATTGTCCGTTTTCTCGAAGACAGGGTCGCCTCTGCGGTCTCCTGCGGCATCGAGAGAGACCGGATCGTCATCGATCCGGGCATCGGGTTCGGAAAGAGCGGGGAGGACAATCTGAAGATTCTCCGCCGCCTTCGCGAATTCCGGCAGCTCGGACGGCCGCTCATGGCGGGGGTATCCCGGAAATCCTTCATCGGTCAGATCACCGGCGGGCAGCCGGGGGAACGGATCGAAGGCACGGCGGCCGCCGTCACAGCGGCTGTCCTGCAGGGTTCCCAAATCGTGCGCGTCCATGACGTCCGGGAGATGGTCAAGGTCGTTCGGGTGGCGGAAGCCATCGCCAATTGCTGACGCGGAAGCGGAAGGGAAGAAGCCCGCGCCGCCGGGGGGACAGGAAGGTGGAATGGAGGCGTGACAAAAGGGAGGATAAGCGTAGCGAGAAGATCGTCGTTTGCAGCGCCTCTCCCGATGATACCCGCCGGCTGGGGATGCTCCTCGGATCGATCCTGCAGAAAGGCGATATCGTCGCCCTCTCGGGCGACCTGGGAAGCGGCAAGACCGCCCTGTCACAGGGGATCGCGCTGGGGTTGGATGTGCCGGCGGAATATGCCGTGACGTCACCGACTTTTACACTCATGAACGAATACCCCGGCCGCATTCCCCTGTACCATCTGGACCTGTACCGGCTCTCCGGAGAAGGGGACCTGGCGGATCTGGGGTACGAAGAATACTTCTACGGCGAGGGCGTGACGGTGATCGAATGGTCGGAGAAGATCCTGCGCGTCCTGCCAGACAGTTCGTGGTTCATCCGTCTTGCCCACAGAGGCGAGGAAGAGAGGGAGATCGAAATCGGCGGGCGGACCGATCGCCTGGAAAGGCTGACGGCGCTGCTGAAGAGATGACGGAAGTGTTCCTTCGCGGCCCTGAAAGCCGGATTGCCGGCGGATGTTGGAGATTTGCGAACGGGAGATGCGGAGAACGGCGGGAAAGCGGTGGATCCTATTATCGGGAGGTAAGGCAAATGGCTCTGGTGGTTCAGAAGTATGGCGGGACGTCGGTCGCGAATCTGGAAAAGATCGAAAACGTCGCCCGAAAAGTGATCAAGGCCAAGGAGGCCGGCAACGATGTCGTCGTCGTCGTTTCGGCCATGGCCGGTGAAACCGATCGACTGATACAGCTTGCCCAGAAGGCCGCCGATGAGCCGGACCCGAGGGAATACGACTCCCTCATCTCGACGGGGGAGCAGGTCAGCGTCGCACTGCTGGCCATCGTTCTCAACAGGATGGGACACAAGGCCCGCTCGTTTCTTGGTTTCCAGATGGGCATCAGGACGGACCATGCCTACAAGAAGGCGCGCATCCTGGATATCGACGCGGAGGCGCTGAAGGCGGAATTGTCCAAGGGCAGCATCATCGTCGCCGCGGGCTTCCAGGGCGTCGACGCGGAGCAGAATATCACGACGCTGGGTCGCGGCGGCTCCGATACAAGCGCCGTAGCCCTGGCGGCGGCATTGAAGGCGGACGTTTGCGAAATCTACACCGATGTGGACGGTGTCTATACGACGGACCCCCGCATCTGCCCCAAGGCCAGGAGGCTGGACAGGATTTCCTATGACGAGATGCTGGAGATGGCAAGGGCGGGAGCGAAGGTGCTCCTGCATCGGTCCGTCGAGATCGCGAAAAAATACGAAGTCCCCGTGATGGTGAAGTCAACCTTTACCGACGAAGGAGGTACCCTGGTGACGAAGGAAGACAAGGATATGGAAAAGGAAGTACTGTCCGGTGTGACCTACGACCGAGACCAGGCCAAGATCACCGTCGTCCGCGTTCCGGACATGCCCGGTGTGGCCGCGAAACTCTTTACGCCGCTTTCCGAGAACAACATCGTCGTCGACATGATCATCCAGAACGCGAGCGTGGAAGGCCGCACGGACCTGACCTTTACGGTGTCCCGGAAGGAGCTCAAGGAGGCGACGCGGATCATCGAGGCGGCCGCCAAGGCCGTGGGCGCCGACCGTGTGGAAGTGGATGACGATGTTGCGAAGATTTCCATCATCGGAGTGGGAATGGTCAGTCACTCGGGAGTTGCCTCCAAGATGTTTTCGACGCTGGCGGCGGAGGGGATCAACATCATGATGATCAGCACGTCCGAGATCAAGATTTCCTGCGTCATCAAGTCCAAGTATACGGAGCATGCCGTTGCGGCGCTTCACGATGCCTTCGAATTGGACAAACGCTGAAAGCGTTCCGCTGTGCGGACAGGAGGTCGGGGCGATCGGGTTGTTCGGGGTGCTCCTTTCCGCGTGGCTCGCTGCCGCTCTGTTCCCTTTTCCCGTGGAGAGGGAAAGGCCGATCCTGCTTCCCTATGCCGAGTGGAGGGCAGGCGCGAAAGTCGTCGAGCTGTCCGGGCAGCGTGAAAAAGACGGCATCTACCACGTGCCGGCGTCTGCGACGATCGGGGATATCCTTGGCATCGCCGGGATCGATCAAGGCCGGTCCCCCGTCGAAAACGCCGATCGTCAGCCCCCGAACGGGACGCGCCTGCACGTTTCCGGGGCAGGGGGTTCTTTTCTTGGGGTACAGATCGGCGACATGGCCGCGGGAGCGAAGCTCCTCTTCGACGTGCCCCTCGACATCAACCGGGCCAGGGCGGATGAATTGATGCTGCTGGAGGGGATCGGGCCGAAGACCGCCGAAGCGATCACCGCTTACCGGTCGGCGCACGGAGCCTTTCGGTCCGTTGATGACTTGACGGCGATCAGAGGGTTCAAAGACAGGAAGCTGGAAAAGATCCGGAAATCCATCACGGTCGGGGGACGTTGAACGCTGTCGGCGTCACCGTCGGCATGCGGATCTTCGTGTCAGATCAGGGTCTGCGGTACTGGTCGAAATACGTCAGGACCTTCTGGATGTACCGTCGCGTTTCGCCGTAGGGGGGAACGCGTCCCTCGTACTTGAAAACCGCTTTTTCTCCCGCATTGTATGCGGCCAGCACAAGCGGGAGGTCACCTTTGAAGACATTCATCAGATAGCGCAGATAGCGGGTGCCGCCTTCGATGTTGTTTTCGGGGTGGAACGTGTCGCGCACACGCAGCGACGAGGCGGTGGCCGGCATCAGTTGCATGAGTCCCCTGGCGCCCACGGGAGAGACGGCGCGGTGGTTGAAATTGGATTCAGCCTTGATGATGGCCTTGATCAGCGCAGAATCGATGGCGTATTTTTCGGCCGCGCGGACGATCAAGTGATCGTATTGGCTCATCTGGGATGGCTTCAGGTTGAAGTGCACCGGCTTTTCCCTCATGACGAGCTCATAGGGGACGTCGCTTTCCGTCGGGATATTGGTCAGGTGGATGACGCCTTCCCCGTCCACATACTTGTAGATATCCGCGGGTGCGGGGGATGGTGCGAGAACAACAAAGAGAACCGCACAGAGGCAAGAGATCCAATACACACGTCCTGTTGCCGCCATCCTCAAAAGGGCCCCTCCGGAAAATTTCTCTCACGGAACCGGTGTTTTTATAGCGAACCACGCCCCGTAAATCAAGGTATTTTTTGAGGTTTATAGTCCTTGACATCATCCGACATCGATGATAGACATCAGCCGCTTCTCAAGCAAGTCGGGGCGTGGCGCAGTCTGGTAGCGTATCTGAATGGGGTTCAGAGGGTCGGTGGTTCAAATCCACTCGCCCCGACCATGAAAATGAAAAAAACCGCTTCTTCGGGGCGGTTTTTTTGTTGGTTTCCCCCAAGAAAACCCACAGGGCGATTGCGGTTGACAAGACCCTTTCAATGTATATATATGGGTGAAACGAAGCAAATACGCGAGAGTGGCGGAACTGGAAGACGCACTGGACTTAGGATCCAGCCTGCTTCGCGGGTAGGGGTTCGACTCCCCTCTCTCGCACCATTTTCTTGCCACGGAAGAGACGGAAGGAGTTGATTGTGAACGAAGTGCGAGCGGAAGTGACGGTCGAAGATCTTAGTCCGGTAAAGAAGAAACTGGTCTTTCAGATTCCTTGGGAGGACGTGAAGCAGGAGCTCGAATCGGCCTACAGGAGTGTCGGCCACAAGGTGAAAGTGAAGGGCTTCCGGCCAGGGAAGGTGCCCCGCGCCATTCTAGAGACGAGATACAGGGATTATGTGACGGAGGAGACGGTTACCAGCCTCGTCAATCGTCATTACTGGGAGACGCTGAAAGAGAAGGAAATCGCTTCCATCGGCCAGCCGCACATCGAGCAGCAGGGAATCGAGGTGGGAAAGGACTTCAACTTTACGGCGACCGTTGAAGTCGACCCGGTCTTTGAGCCGCAGGGTTACCTGGGACTGGAATTGAGCAGGGAAGAACCTTCCGTAACCGACGAAGATGTCGAAAATCGACTGAGGGAAATCCGCAATCTTTACGCGACGCTGGAAGAAGTCTCCGAGGGACGGGAGGTCCGGAAGGGCGACTACGTCACGATCGATTTTGAGGGCCGCCTGGGGCAGGAGGTGCGGAAAGACCTCAAGTCGGAAGGGTACCTTCTGGAGATCGGGGGGGGGATGTTTGTGCCGGGCTTCGAGGAACATCTGACCGGCATGAAGCCGGGAGAAAAGAAAGAGTTTCCCGTCACGTTTCCTGAAAACTACCGTGCCAAGGACCTCGCGGGAAAGGAAGTCGTTTTCTCCGTCGTGCTGAAGAACATCAAGGAAAAGAAACTTCCCGAATTGAATGAAGAATTCATCAAGAATTTCGAAAAGTACGAAACGCTGGAGCAGCTTCGCGGAGAGGTGAAGGCATCCCTGCAGGAGGAGAAGAAGGGGGCTGCCGAAGCGGCCCTCCGGGAAAGCATCCGTCAGGCCATCCTGCAGAACAACCCGTTCGAGGTACCGGACACGCTGGTCGAACGACAGATCTTTTCGATGATGGCAGATGCCCATCGCAGGATGATGTACCGCGGGATGGACGAAAAGAAGGCTACGGAATTGAGCATCAAACTTCACGATCAGTTCAAGGAAGAGGCGACGAGGATCGTCAGGACCTTCCTGCTGGTGAAACGGATTGCCGCCAAGGAGTCGATTGCGGTCAGCGACCAGGAGTTGGAGGCACGCATCAGGGAACTTGCGGCAGGCAGCGGCCGGTCGTACGATGACATGAGGGCATCGCTGGAGAAGGATGACCTGACCGAGAGTGTGCGGGGCGAGGAGCTCGCAAAGAAGGTGTTCGACTTCATCGAGAAAAATGCGAAGGTTACGGTCACCGGCGGACCCTCGGCAGGAGGCAAGGCATGAACCTCATCCCGATGGTCGTGGAGCAGGATGGTAGGGGAGAAAGGGCGTTCGATATCTATTCGAGACTGCTCAAGGACAGGATTATCTTCCTCGGAACCGCCATCGACGACGACGTGGCGAACCTGGTGATCGCCCAGATGCTTTACCTCGAATCGGAAGACCCGGACAAGGAGATCTTTTTTTACCTGAACACGCCGGGCGGGCATGTCAGTTCCGGCATGGCGATCTATGACACCATGAGATACATCAAACCTCCCGTGCACACTTTCTGCATGGGACAGTCCGCGTCGATGGGCGCCATCCTGCTTGCCGCCGGGCATAAGGGCAAACGGTTCGCGCTGCCCCATTCGCGGATCCTGATTCACCAGCCTCTGGGCGGGTTTCAGGGGCAGGCGACCGACATCGACATTCAGGCGAAGGAAATTCTCCGCCTCAAGGATGAATTGAACCAGATCATGGCGGAACTGACGGGGCAGCCGATCGAGAGGATTCTTGCGGATACGGAGAGGGACTATTACATGACAGGTCAACAGGCCAAGGAGTACGGCATCATCGACGAGATCATCCAGAAACGGAAGTAGCGGTGCCGTCGGCCGGAGAAAGGTTGAAAGCAGAGTGAAAAAGGGGAAGGATCAGCAGAACGGTCAGGGGCTCCTGTACTGTTCTTTTTGCGGGAAGAACCAGAACGAGGTCCGCAAGCTTGTAGCGGGGCCTGCCGCCTATATTTGTGACGAGTGCATCGAGTTGTGCCGGTGCATCGTCGAAGAGGAGAGTGAAACTTCGAAACCGGAGGAATCGAAGAAGGGCATTCCCGAGCCGAAGAACATCAAGAAGTTTCTCGATCAATACGTCATCGGCCAGGACAAGCCGAAAAAGATCCTCTCCGTCGCCGTGTACAATCACTACAAACGCCTCTTCTCTCCCCCCAAGGACATGGAAGGCGTCGAGATCCAGAAGAGCAATATCCTCCTGATCGGACCGACGGGTTCGGGCAAGACACTCTTGGCGAAGACCCTCGCCAAGATGCTCAACGTGCCCTTTACGATCGCCGATGCGACGACGCTGACCGAGGCGGGCTATGTGGGCGAGGACGTGGAAAACATCATCCTGAGCCTGCTGCAGAATGCGGACTACGATGTCGAGAAGGCGTCGCGGGGCATTGTCTACATCGACGAGATCGACAAGATCGCCAAGAAATCGGGCAACCCTTCCATCACGCGGGACGTTTCCGGTGAGGGCGTGCAGCAGGCCCTGCTGAAGATCATCGAAGGGACCCTCGCCAACATTCCGCCGAAGGGCGGGCGGAAGCATCCGCAGCAGGAATTCATCCAGGTCGATACCACGAACATCCTGTTCATCTGCGGCGGTGCCTTCGTGGACCTGGAAGACATCATCGCCCGCCGCGTCGGCTTCAATACGCTGGGGTTCGGTGCGGAAATCAAGAGCAAGAAGCAGAAACGGATCGGGGAACTCCTTTCGCAGGTCCAGCCGGAAGACCTGCTGAAATTCGGGCTGATCCCGGAATTCGTGGGAAGACTGCCCGTGATCGCAACGCTCAACGAATTGAATCCCGAGGACTTGATCCGGATTCTGGTGGAGCCGAAAGATGCGATCATCAAGCAATACAAGAAGCTGTTCGAAATCGAGAACGTCAAGTTGAAATTCACGGATGGCGCCCAGAAGGCCATTGCACAGTTGGCGGTGGAACGGAAATCCGGCGCCCGCGGCCTGAGGGCAATCCTGGAAGAAACCATGCTGGACATCATGTATGAAATCCCTTCCCGGCATGACATCCTGGAATGCCTCATCAACGAGGACGTCGTCCTGAAAAAGGAGAAGCCGTTGCTGGTCTTCGAGACAAAATCTGAAACTGCATAGAGGACGCCAAGAATAGGCTGGGTTATGTTTGACTTTGTGAAGAAAGAAGAGAAGACGGTTGTCATGCCGCTGCTGCCGTTGCGGGATGTCGTCATGTTTCCGCACATGATCGTTCCCTTGTTCGTAGGCAGGGAGAAATCGATCGCCGCTCTGGAATCGGCGATGAAATATGAAAAGGGGATCTTTCTTGTTGCGCAGAAGAATGCGCAGAAGGATGAACCGCAGGAGGCCGACATCTACCGTGTCGGGACGGTAGGCATCATCATTCAACTCCTGAGGCTGCCGGATGGGACGGTGAAGGTCCTCGTCGAAGGCAAGAGGAGGGGGACCGTCAGGGAGTATCTGCCCAATGAGGAATTCTTCATGGTGCGGGTGGAGGAGGTCGAAGAAGCCGTAGATACCGACCCGGTGAAGGCGGAAGCCCTGATGAGGAACGTCCGCGAGTCTTTCGAAACGTACGTGAAACTGAGCAAGAAAGTCCATGTGGAGCTTGTCGGCACGATCAACGCGATCGACGATCCGTCGAAGCTGGCCGATGTCGTGGTGTCCCACCTCAACCTCAAGCTGGACGAGCGCCAGAAGATCCTGGAGATCTTTCACGTCAATGAACGCCTCGAGAATGTTTACGAGCGTATGATTTCCGAAATCGAGATCCTGCAGGTCGAGGAAAAGATCAAGCGCAGGGTCAAGAAGCAGATGGAGAAGACGCAGAAGGATTATTATCTCAACGAACAGATGCGGGCGATCCAGAAGGAGATGGGGGAGAAGGACGACCTCAAGAACGAGATCGCCGAGATCGAAAAACGACTGAAGACGAAGAAGCTGTCCGAGGAGGCGCAGAAGAAGGTCAAACAGGAGGTCAAGAAACTCCAGATGATGGCGCCGATGTCCGCCGAGGCGACCGTTGTGAGAAATTACATCGACTGGCTTCTGGACATGCCCTGGGCGGAGAAGACGGAGAATTCGTACACCCTCAAGGAATCGGCGAAAATCCTCGAGGAAGACCACGATGGCCTTAAACCGGTCAAGGAGAGGATTCTCGAGTATCTGGCCGTGCAGTCCCTCATGAAGAAGAACAAGGGGCCGATCCTCTGTCTCGTCGGTCCGCCGGGCGTTGGGAAAACGTCGATAGCCAAATCGGTGGCGAGGGCGACGAACCGGAAATTTGTCCGCCTGTCCTTGGGCGGTTTGCGAGATGAGGCGGAGATTCGCGGGCACCGCAGGACCTACATCGGTGCACTGCCGGGGAAGATCATTCAGTTGCTGAAGAAAGCCGGTTCGAACAACCCGGTCTTCTGTCTGGACGAAGTCGACAAACTCAGTTCCGATTTCCGCGGCGATCCCGCGTCCGCACTCCTGGAAGTGCTCGATCCGGAGCAGAACTACGCTTTCAACGACAACTACCTGGAGGTCGACTACGACCTCTCGGACGTCATGTTCATCACGACGGCCAATGTGCTGCAGACGATACCGGTTCCGCTTCAGGACCGGATGGAAGTGATCCGGCTCGCCGGATACACGGAACTGGAGAAACTGGGGATCGCAAAGCGTTTTCTTGTCGCCAAGGAGACGGAAGCGAACGGTCTCAAGAAAGACCAGATCGCTTTTTCTGATGAAGCGCTGCTGAAAATCATCCGCCAGTATACGCGTGAGGCAGGCGTGCGCAACCTCGAACGCGAGATTGCATCGGTTTGTCGAAAGGTCGCCCGTGAGATCGTCGGCGAAAGCAAGACAAGGCGATTTCACATCGGCGCCAAGAGCATCTCCAGGTATCTCGGCGTCCCAAAATACCGCCATGGCGAAGCGGAAAACAAGGACGAGGTGGGGCTGACCATCGGTCTGGCTTGGACGGAAGTCGGCGGCGAATTGCTGACCATCGAAACGACTGTCATGCAGGGGACAGGCAAGATGACCCTGACGGGAAAGCTCGGGGACGTCATGCAGGAATCCGCCCAGGCGGCCTTCTCCTATGTCCGTTCGAGGGCCGAGCGGCTCGGTATTCCTGCAAACTTCTACAAGGAAATGGACGTACACATCCATGTCCCGGAGGGAGCCATTCCCAAGGACGGCCCTTCCGCGGGGATCGCCATGGCCACGTCCCTCGCTTCGGCTTTCACGAAGAAGAAGGTGCGGTCGGATCTGGCCATGACAGGTGAAATCACCCTCCGCGGCCGGGTGCTGCCGATCGGTGGTTTGAAGGAAAAGTTGTTGGCGGCTCATCGCGCCGAGATCAGGACCGTCATCATTCCGAAGGACAACGAGAGGGACCTTCCGGACGTTCCTCAGAATATCGTGAAGGCCCTCGATGTGATCTTTGTCGAGAACGTCGATCAGGTTCTCAAGGTCGCATTCCGGGAAGAGGACGGCGCGCAGACCGCGCCAGCCGGGGATACGGAAGCATGCGCCGGAACGGAGCGGCAGGATGCGAATGGGCCGGTGCCCGCCGTGCGCATGAATTAGTCAACAACTCGATTTGTTTTGATACCCCGCAGTTTGGTTCATTGAGTTTGCTCAGGGACATCAAGGCGCTTTTCCTTGCGGTCGTGGGCATTTCGTTCTTGACAACAGTGGTGGTTGCTGTTAGGAAGCTACTCGGTCTTAGCGATGGAATTCGGGCGGGTAGCTCAGCTGGGAGAGCGCCACGCTTACACCGTGGATGTCACAGGTTCGAGTCCTGTTCCGCCTACCAGGTAAGAAAGGCTGATCCAGCGGACCGAGGCTGCCTTGTTCCGGAAGCGGAGGTCATCAGCTGAGGGGCAATATCATTCGGGGCCGTAGTTAAGTTGGTTATAACGCCGGCCTGTCACGTCGGAGGACGAGGGTTCAAGTCCCTTCGGCCCCGCCAAAGCCAAGGGGGTTGACCAAAAGGTTGACCCCCTTTTTTCGTCGCGAAACCGGCAGGTTTCCTGTTCCGTGCAGGTCGTTCCTGCAGCAGGTCCCTTCTCGGAGGTCGATGGGAAATGAAGTATGAAGGCCCGATCATCCGTCCCCCCAGCGAGGCGGAAAGTCTGCTGCTACAGGTAACCGTCGGTTGTTCGCACAACCGCTGCATCTTCTGCTCGAGTTTCAAGGACAAGCGTTTCCGTATCAAGGCTCTCGCCGAGATCGAGGAAGACATCCGGGAGGCGGCGTGCTATCCCTGGGTCGAGCGCGTATTCCTTTGCGATGGCGACGCGTTGATCATCCCGCAGCAGCGTCTTCTGAAGATTCTGGAGTTGATCCGGACCCACCTGCCGTCTGTAAAGCGGATCGGCCTTTACGGCAATGCGAAAAGCATCCGGAAGAAGAGCGTTGCCGAACTGATTTCACTGAGAGAACGGGGGTTGGGGATCATCTACTTGGGCGTCGAAACGGGCAATGAGGAACTGCTGCGATTGATCCATAAGGGGGCGGGGTACGACGAAATGGTCGACGCCGGGCGCAGGGTCAAAGAGGCGGGCATTTGCCTGTCCGTCACGGTTCTGCTGGGAATCGGGGGAAGGGACAGGAGCACGGCGCATGCGGAGGACACCGGCCGGATTCTGACGGACATGGATCCCGATTATGTCGGCGCTCTCACCGTCATGGTCATTCCCGGAACACCGCTGCACGACGCGGCATCCCGGGGGGCGTTTGCATTGCCGGACCGGTTCGGCCTGCTGCGGGAACTCGAAACGATCATCTCCGCGTCGGACTTCACCGACTGTTTTTTTGCCTCGAACCATGCCTCGAACTACCTCCCGATAAGGGCAAACCTGCCGAGGGAGAAGGACAGGATCCTGGCGTTCATCCGTCGTGTCGTCGAGGAGCGGCGGGACGACGTACTCCGGTCGGAACTTCTCCGGGCCCTGTGACGAGGGGCGCTGCGGACGATACGCCAATCGGAGATGAGGGCATCATGAGCATTCGTTCCTTCCGCCGGCAGCTGTGAGGCGGTGAAGGAACGCCCGCACAGGCGGAGGGATTGAGGATGACGATCATCCAGCGTTTTTACCGCATCAGACGGACGGATGTCATTTACAGCATTCTGGGGGGGTGCCTCTTCTTTCTGTCTTTCCCCAGCCACGGCAGGGGATTCATCGCCTGGATCGCCCTGGTGCCCCTTTTTGCAGCGCTGCGGCGGAAGAATCCCGTCGATGCCTTTGTGCTGGGCTTCCTGTTCGGTCTTGTCGCGCACATAGGCATCCTGTATTGGATCAGCTATGTGGTCGTCGTCTACGGGTCCCTTCCCATGGTGGGCGGTGTGGGTGCGATGCTTCTCCTGTCGGCGTACCTTGCCCTCTATCCCGGAGCTTTCTCTCTGACGCTGTCTCTTTTTCAGAAACGCGGGATGCCGCTTCTGTGGATCGCCCCTCCGCTGTGGTGTGCGGCGGAATGGATCAAGGAATGGATGCTGACCGGCTTCCCCTGGGGAAATCTGGCCTACTCTCAGTACCAGAACCTCGGCATGATTCAGATGGCGGACGTAACGGGCGTCTACGGGATTGTTTTCATGCTGGTCATGGTGAATGCGCTTCTCTTCGAAGTCCTGGTCGCAGGCGGCGATCTGAAACGCGTGGCAGGGGAGTGCGTGGTCTGCTGCATGCTGGTGCTCTGCGCATACGGTTATGGCGTCTGGCGCACCTATCAGGTCAGACAGGCCATGAATGCGGCCTCCCCGGTCGGTGTTACGCTGGTCCAGGGAAATATCGATCAAAACGTGAAGTGGCATCCGGACTACCAGGGCGAGACGGTGGACATCTACCGGCGCCTCTCCCTGGCGAATGCCCCGCCCGCCGGTGGTCTGACGGTATGGCCGGAGACGGCGGCCCCTTTCTATTTCCAGGACGCGTCGGATTTGCAGAGAAGGGTCACGGAGACGGCCAGGGAAATGCACTCATGGCTTCTGCTCGGAAGCCCGAGCTACCGTCGTGACGGCGACGAGACCTCCTATCGAAACACCGCGTTTCTCCTGTCACCCGACGGTCATCTGGCAGGCCGCTATGACAAGGTTCATCTGGTTCCCTACGGCGAGTACGTTCCGCTGAGACGCTTTTTCCCCTTTGTCAACAAACTGGCCGTGGGGATCGGAGACTTCCGGCGCGGAGACGGATTCCATCCCCTCTCGCTCGCGGGCAACCACCGGGCGGGGGTCCTGATCTGTTATGAGGCGATTTTCCCCGAATACAGCCGCGTCTACAAGCGCCGGGGAGCGGAACTCCTCGTGAACATCACCAATGACGCCTGGTTCGGCGCGACTTCGGCGCCTTATCAGCACCTGTCGATGACGGTCTTTCGCGCCGTCGAAAATCGGGTTTTTTTCGTCAGAGCCGCCAACACGGGCGTCAGCGCCATCATTGATCCGACGGGCCGTATCGCTGCCAGGACAGGAATATTCGAGAGCACGGCTCTCAAGGGCACGGCACGATGGATGAACGTTGCGACCCCCTATGCGAGGTATGGAAATATTTTTCTGTATTTGTGTTTGACGTGGGTCGCGGCGCTCTCTATAATGGCCGCCGCCAGAAAGGAGAAGATCGAGTATGAGTGACCTGACGACGGAATCTTTGGCCGACCTGAAAAAGAAGATCGAGCGGCTAGGGGACTATCTTTGACGTCAAGCAGAAAGAGAAGGATCTCGAGGCATTGAATGCAGTGACGCTTCGTGATGACTTCTGGAACGATCCGGAAAAAGCCAGTGAGGTCCTCAAGAAGAAAAATAGAATCACTCAGCAGCTTGAGAACTGGAGGAAACAGCAGGAAGCCGTGAACGATCTTGCGGACCTCTATGAGCTTGCCGTCCACGACGATGATCGTCAGACAATCTCGGAGGTCGAACAGGATCTGGAAAAGCTGAAGAGTGCAGTCCGGAGTGAGGAGCTCCGGATGATGCTGAGCACGGAAGAGGACGCCCTGAACGCCATCATGTCGATTCATGCCGGTGCGGGGGGCAAGGAAGCCCAGGACTGGGCAGAGATGCTGGTGAGAATGTATCTGCGCTGGGCGGAAAGAAAAGGGTTCAAGACGACCATCATCGATTACCTCCCCGGTGACGAAGCCGGGGTGAAAAGCGTTTCCATGACCATCGAAGGCGAGTATGCCTACGGATACGCAAAGGCGGAGGTGGGGATCCACCGTCTTGTCAGAATCTCGCCCTTTGATGCGGGGGCTCGGCGGCACACTTCTTTCGCATCCGTCTTCGTCTATCCGGAGGTGAGTGATGCGATCGTCGTCGATATCGACGAGAAGGATCTTCGCATCGACACCTTCCGCTCCTCGGGAAAGGGCGGGCAGCACGTCAACAAGACGGAGTCCGCGATCAGGATCACGCACCTTCCGACGGGGATCGTCGTGCAGTGTCAAAACGAGCGCTCTCAGCACAAGAACAAAGCGATGGCCATGAAATTTCTGAAGTCCCGTCTTTACGACATGAAGCTTCGGGAACAGCACGACAAGCGGGACGAGGTGAACAAGACGAAGAAGGAAATCGCCTGGGGGAGTCAGATCCGTTCCTACGTCCTTCATCCATACAAAATGGTGAAGGATCACCGGACGAACATGGAAGTGGGGAACGCATCGCGCGTTCTGGACGGAGATATCGACGACTTCATCGAAGCCTATCTTCTGCAATGAGAAAGAGGTGAGACAGGGATCAGCGCATCCACAGAGCTCTTCGCTGACCGACGATGACGAAGGAGGAACGATGGCAGAAAAGAACCCATGGATCAGGAGTCTCATCGTTGCCGGACTATGTTTTCTCTCCGCTGCGGCGGCGGCCGTGGTCGTGGCCGCAGCGGAAGCCAACGCCAATCCGTCCGAAGCAGCGCAGGAGGCTCCATCCGGCTCTTCCGAGCAGCTTCTCACCGTCGGAAAACCCGCTCCGTCGGGTGCGGCCGACGCCGTCACGTACCTGTCGACACCGGTTGAAGAAACGGCAAGTCCGGGATCCGGAAATGCCAAGGGCAAGACGAGCCTGGAGCCGTCGGATACAAACGGGCAGCGCGAAAGAGACGAGGCTGAGAGCATCATGGAAGAGGCGCTGGAACTTCTCGATCAGTCCCAGATATTCTGGAGCAAGGGGGATATCGAGAATGCCCTGGATCTTCTGGACCGTGCCTATGCCATCATCCTGGACACAGACGGCGACCCCAATATCGCCCGGCAGAAGGACGACTTGCGGCTGCTGATCGCCAAGAAGATCCTCGCGATCTACACATCCATGCAGACGGTGACAACCGGAAAGCGCGGGGAAATCCCCATCGTCATGAACGCGGACGTGGAGAAGGAAATCCGCTCGTTCCAGGGAATCGAGAGGGAATTCTTCGTCAATGCCTATCAGAGATCCTTTATTTACCGGCCGATCATCGTGAGGGAATTGAAGAAGGCCGGTCTTCCCGAGGAACTTTCCTGGCTCCCGCTCGTGGAGAGCGGCTACAAGGTTCTTGCCCTCTCACGGGCGCGCGCACTCGGGCTCTGGCAGTTCATTCCGTCGACAGGCTACAAATACGGGCTGAATCGCGACGACTGGGTAGATGAGCGCATGGACGTGGAGAAATCCACGCGTGCGGCAATCGGCTATTTGAAAGATCTCCACGAGATGTTCGGAGACTGGATGACCGTTCTGGCCGCCTACAATTGCGGCGAAGGCAGGGTCCTTCGCGTGATATCCAGGCAGCATCTCAATTATCTGGATCGTTTCTGGGATCTCTACAGCCAGCTTCCCAATGAAACGGCGCGGTACGTGCCGCGGTTTCTCGCCACGCTCCACATCATCAAGGACCCCAAAAAGTACGGGATGGATCTGGATGAAAATCCGCCGCGGCAGCAGACCTACGCCTATGAGACCGTCGCGACGGAGAAGACGATGCGCCTGGCGGATATCGCGCAAGGCCTGGACCTCTCGGAGGATACGTTGGCGTTTCTCAATTCCGAGCTGCGTCACCGGATGACGCCGGATCGAGTCTATCAGTTCAAGATTCCCCCGGGGTCGGGAGAGCGGCTCGTGCAGGTGATGAACGACATCCCGCGCTGGGAGAAACCGCGCTTCGCATCCGGGAAGGGCAGGACGGTGACGATCCGGCATAAAGTGCGGCCGGGCGAAACCGCTGAATCCATTGCGCGGAGATACAGGATCTCCGTGAAGTCGCTTCTTGCCCGCAACCGCATCCTCGCCGGGAAGGGTCTTGTGGCGGGCCAGCGCCTGACGATCCAGGTCAAGACATACGCCCATACGGGATCGTCTGAAAGGAGAGAAAAAGAAAGAACGAGGGGCGCGGAAGGCGGCGCGATCCGCCACGTCGTGCAAAAAGGCGATACGCTCTCCTCCATTTGCCGGCAGTACGATGTGCCGCAGGCGCAGATCAGGAGGATGAACGACATGGAAGGGGATCGGATCCTCGTCGGGCAGACACTCACGATCGCGTCACAGCCTTCGGCAGAAGGCGCGTCCGGAGGCCACACAAAAGAAGGCGCGGCTTCCGCCGGCAGGAGAGGCAAACAGACATCGGCAGGCTCGGATCGCGGTGACTTGAGGACCTATGTCATTCAGAAGGGGGACACCCTCAGCGAGATCGCAAGATCCAACAATATGAAGCTGGGGAAACTTCTGGAATTAAACGGCATGGCGACCACGGATGCGATCCATCCCGGTCAGGTCATCAACGTGAAGTGACGGGGCCGGACGGGACAGGGGGTCTTCAGCGATCGAGGGGGTACCCCTTCAGTCGCACGAACAGATCATTCTGGATTCCCTCCATCTCCCGGGCGGCATCCCTGCCGGATCGCTCATGATCGTAGCCCAGAAGATGAAGCACGCCGTGGATCATCAGGTAGGTCATTTCGTCTTCGAGGGGAATGCCTTCCCGTTCTGCGTCGCGAAGGGCGGTGTCGACGGAAATGACGATGTCACCCAGCAGCGACGGATTGACGTCGAAAAACTCTCCCTCCCTCATGGAAAAGGAAATGACGTTCGTGGCGCGGTCGCGGGCGAGATATTTCCGATTGAGGCCCCGGATCTCCTCGTCGCTCACGAAAATTACGCTGACATCCGCGTCTGAACACGCCAGTTCCGCCAGAATCTTCTTCAGGCTAGCGCGGAGGCGCCGCAAATCCACTTTTTGTTTCTGACGATTCTCAAAATAGATCGACATGGCGGAATTTTCCCATCGAAGGCCGTGCGTCCCCGTCGATGACGAACGCCGCAGGCTATTGGGGGTGAGAAGAACCATTCTTCCTGTTCCGGTCGAATTCGGCGTATGCCCGAATCACATCCTGAACAAGGGGGTGGCGCACCACATCGACTTCGGAAAAATAGACAAAGCGGATCCCCGGCGTTTTTTTCAGAATCCTTTCGGCTGCAAGAAGCCCTGAGTCCCGCTCCGGGGGCAGGTCGATCTGCGTGATGTCGCCGGTGATGACGGCCTTGGAACCGAACCCGAGCCTCGTCAGAAACATTTTCATCTGTTCATGGGTGGTGTTCTGGGCTTCGTCGAGAATCACGAAAGAGTCATTGAGCGTCCGTCCCCTCATGAACGCAAGCGGGGCCACTTCGATGACGCCCTTCGAGATCAGCGATGTCGCCCGGTCGAAATCAATCATGTCGAAGAGGGCGTCATAAAGCGGGCGGAGATAGGGATTCACTTTTTCCGCAAGATCGCCGGGCAGGAATCCCAATTTTTCGCCGGCCTCCACGGCGGGACGCGTCAGGACAATGCGGCTGACCTTCTTCTCCATGAGGCACGAGACGGCCATGGCCATGGCCAGGTAGGTTTTCCCCGTCCCGGCGGGCCCGATGGCGAACACCATGTCGTTGGCGCGGATCGAATCGATATACAGCTTCTGGGCAATGCTCTTGGGGGTGACGGTTCTCTTCTTCGAGGAGATGAACACCTTGTCCAGGAAGATCTTTTCGATTCTGATGCCGGGATCCTCGGCAAGGATGCGATGGGCGTAATCGACGTCCGACGGATAGAGGGGATAGCCCTTTTCAATGACGGAAATGAGTTGAACGATCAGGTTTTCGACCAACTCAACCGCGAGCGGATTGCCGGAGACGATGAGGCTCCCGCTTCGCGCGCAAATTCTCACCGGCTGCAGTTTTTCGATTCGCTTTACGTTTAGATCCTGCTCGCCCAGGAGGGCGCGCAGGACGTTGTCATGGGGACAGGATATCGTCCTGGTGCAGGCTGTTTCGGTTGTCTGTTTCAAGGAATTATCGGCACACCCCCGCAACTGGAATTTGCCGTAGGCTAACACGAAAGCGGAAGGGGCGCAATCTCATTTCATGGGTTGCTCCCGTCTTCCTGAAGGAAGAGCCTGGCGAAGACCTTCGCATTGCCGAGCATATTTTCGATGAGACAATACTCATTCGGCTGATGGGCCGTCGTCGACAGCTTCGACCAGACCGCCGCCGGATAGCCCTCGCGTCGAAAATATGCCGCGACGGTTCCACCGCCGATTCCTCCAACCCTGGCTTCAACCCCATAGACCTCTCCGACGGCGGATCGGAGCGCTTTCACGACGGTCGCCTCCGGGGAGGTTGGTTCGGGCGCCTGTCCCATCTGCACGGGAAGGAGGTCGATGGTCACCCCACGCTCGGCTTCGACTTCATCGGCGATGCTCCGTACGGCGGCCAGAACGTCCTGGAGCGGATAGGCGGGCAGCACCCGGCAGTCGAGATGGAAGATGTCGTCGCCCGGGATGGTGTTGATGTTGGGGACATTGGCCTCCTTCTTTGTGGCTTCAAAGGTGCTTTCGGACGGCTCGAAAAGAGGGTCCCGGAGAGGGAAAAGACCGGGAAGCCTGTCGAGCTTGACGATCAGGTGTGCGGCCGCTGCAAAGGCATTCCTGCCCTGGGACGGTCTACTTGCGTGACACTGCTTGCCCCGCGTATGAACGCGAAGCCAGAGAATGCTCTTTTCGGCGATCTCGATCAACGAACCTTCCTCGTTGCCGCCGTCGGGGACCACGATCAGGTCGGTCTTTCGAAAGGGATTCTGCGGATGGGACAACAGGTAAGCAAGACCCCACCGGCTCGATGTCTCTTCGTCCGCCACGAAAGCGAGGCCGATATTCCGTGGAGGCTTGATCCCCTCGTCGAGAAAGGCCGTTGCCGCGAACAGGGAGGCAACGAGGTCCTGCTGGTTGTCCTCGACGCCCCTCCCGTAAATGCGATCGTCCGCCACGTGCACCTTATAGGGATCGGTATCCCACAGACTCGCGTCTCCAGGGGGAACGACGTCCGTATGGGTGAGGATCCATGTCGTATCCGCGGTGGAACTCCCGGCGGGCAGAACGGCGACGATATTCGGTCGTGCGCCGGACGAGACGCGTCCGTCGGGGGCGGGAAACCGGCGGATATCCGCAAAACCCTTTTTCCCGAGAAACTCCGCAAGAACGACGGCCTTGAGGTGCTCGCCGTCTCCCCCGTTTTCCGGCGCCAGTGCGGGAATGGCGGAAAGGGCGACCTGCAGGTCGATCATAGCCTGTCGGTAGCCGTCTATGCGCCGCTCGATGCGTTCGAACAATTCCCTGTTCAAGAATTCCTCCTTACCGTCGGTCCCGGGCCGGCATGGGGTCATTCTTCCGGCGGGGACTCGAGGACCTCCATTTCCGGGTGAGCCTTTCGCAGCTGTTCCATTGCGGATGCATTGCCGAGGATCAAAGTCACCGCAGGTGCCGTATCTCCGAGGCAACGGGCCGCGACATCCAGAAGATCTCTTTCCGTTGCCGCTTCGATTCTTTCACGATAGGTCTTCAGAAAATCCCTCGGGAGGCCGTCGTATTCGATGGATACCTGCTGGGCGACAATCTTCTCCGGAGACGCAAAGGAAAAGATGAAACTGTTGTCGATGGCCTTCTTCGCGGAAGACAGTTCTTCGGGGCGGACGGGCCTCGTCGACAGATCGCCCAGGATGGAGTCCAGCAGCGCGAGCGCCCGGACGGTCGACTCGGACTTCGTGAAGACATAGGCTCCGAAGAGACCGTAATCGGGTCTGGCGCGATAGAAGCTGCCCGTGGAGTACGCGAGCCCCTCGTCCGTGCGTATCTGCTGGAATATCCGTGAGCGGAAACCGCCGCTGCCGGCGATGAAATCGAGGATCTCGAAGGGGTAAAAACGAGGTTCCCGCTTGGAAGGTGCATAACGTCCCGAGACAATCACGGACTGGGGGACATCCTTGGGAAGGAAAAACAGGCCGCCCGCGATCTTCTTCCCCGGAGGGGGCATTTCGGCAGCCGTCACCGAAGAACGCCAGGCGTCGAAATACTGCGCGGCAAGCTCTTTCGCTTCCGCAGCCGAGATGTCGCCCGTCATCGCCATCATGATGTTTGCCGGATGAAAATACCGTTCATGAAACTGGATCAGGTCATTGCGTGTGATCGATTGCACGGAGGACGAAGACGGATGGGATCCGCGCGGATCGCCCCTGAAGAAAAGACGTTGAAATTCACGGAAAGCAAGTTTCTGCGGATCGTCACGGAGCCTCCGCAACTCCTCGATCTTGAGGTTTTTCGCGACCGTCAGCTTCTTTTCTTCGAAGGAGGGGCGCATCAGGATCCGGGAAAGGAGATCCATGCCTTCGGACAAATCCTTGCGAAGGACGGAGAGGGAGGCGCTGCTGGATTCCCGGTTCGCGGCGAGGTGCAGAATGCCGGCGAAGGATTCGAGCCTGTCGTCAATGGCATCGCCGGAGAGGGATCCCGCGCCTCCGGTCCTCATGACACTTGCGGTGAGCTCGGCCAACCCCTCCTTGCCGGCGGGATCGAAGATGGACCCCGCGCGAATGACGATGGACACGTACACCAGCGGCAGCTCGTGATTGGGAAGGTGGTACAAGACGATCCCGTTGTCCATGACGAAGCGCGACGGTTCTGCAATCTGCCACGTCAGCGGCGGGTACTTCAGCCGATCCGGCGCAGGGATAGACTGCGACGGTTGAGCAGCCCCTCCGGGAGGAGGAAGACAGAGGAGAACAAAGCAGAGGAGACAAAACCCGACAGTCCGTTTCATGGTCCCTTTACAATCGTCGCAACCGTTCGGTTGGCGGCATCGAAATATTTCCTTGCCGCACGGTGGACGTCCGCTGAAGTGATCCGCTCGATCCGATCGGCGTGGCGGGCCGCGTAGCGGTAGTCTCCCAGAAGCGCTTCATAGTAGGAGAGGATGCCCGCAAGTCCTTCGTTCGCGTTCAGACCCCTGAGATAATTCGCCTTCACCTGATTCTTGATTTTCGTCAGTTCGCGTTCCTCGACCGGCTCCGACTTGAGAAGATCAATCTCGGCGAAAATCGCCTCTTCCAGTTCGCGGGCGGAGTGGGGATGCCGTGGAGTGGCAAAGATCGCAAAGAGGTTGGGATAACGGGACGCAGGGAGACCGTTTGCCGCGTCAACGCTCTCCGCCAATCCGCGCTCTTCGATCAGACGCTTGTAGAACCGCGACGTCCTTCCCCGGGAGAGGAGAGATTCAATGACGTCCAGGACATAGTCGTCGAAATCCGGCGGCGGGGGTTTGTGATAGCCGATGATCAGCTCCGGATTGGCGTCGAAAAGGACGCTGACGCGGCGTTCGCCGCGCTGAGGGGGCTCTTCCGTAGGAACGAAATCCGAAGCGGGCTGCCTGGGGATGCTGCCGAAGTAGCGCCGGATCAATTTCATCACGGCATCGGGACGGAGATCTCCCACGGCGGCGATGACCGTATTGTTGGGGGCATGGGTCCTTCGATAAAAAGCGGCCATGGAATCCATGTCGAGGTTCCGCATGTCCGATGGCCAACCGAGAATCGGCCTGCGGTACGGATGGGCCGTGAAGGCCGCAGCGACAAATTGTTCGTACAGCTTCCCGCCTGGATCGGATTCGGATCGCTGGCGGCGTTCTTCCATGACGACATCGCGCTCCGCGAAAAATTCGCGGAAGACCGTATTTCTCATGCGGTCCGATTCGATGCGGGCCCACAGCTCGATTTTGTTGGCCGGCAGGCTGACGTGATAGGTGATGAGATCCTGCCCCGTGGATGCGTTCAGGTCCGTTGCGCCGTTTTCCGTGTAGAGACGGTCGATTTCATTGGAAATCATCCACCGGCGATGGGCCTGCTGCAGCTCCGCCAGACGCTTCGTAAGCGTTTCAACTTTTGCGGCGTCCGCATTTCCCTCCTTCCGGCGTTCCTTGTCGAGAAGCCTCCCGGTCGCGGCGATCTTTTCCAGTATCCCGCGCTCTTTCTGGAAATTGCGTGTTCCGATCGTCCGTGTGCCCTTAAACATCATGTGTTCCAGAAGGTGCGCCATGCCGGTCTTTCCCTCTCCTTCATCGACGGCACCTGCGCGGTAACGAATATACAGGGAAACGGTGGGGCTGAGATGCCGTTCGCACAGAAGGACCGTGAGGCCGTTGGAGAGGACGTGCTTCTGCACACGCTGTTCGAGTTCAAAGCCGGAAAGGGGAAGATGGTCGATGACCAGGAAAAGGACCGTGGTCACGAGGGTTGACAGAAATGCTCTGCGGTAGCGTCGACGGCAAATCATGTGGAGCAGGGGTTGTTCTTGCGCGCCCTGAGGCAGGCAAAAATGCGAACGGCCGGGTAGATCATGCCCACGGCACTGATCAGGATCATGAGGGAAGAAGAAAAAAACAGCATGATGAATTCATGGGGGTTCTGCATCTGGTAGGCCGACCATAATGCGTTGAGGCCCAGAAGAAGGAAGAGGAGAGAAACACCCCCGAAGAGAATCTGTTTTATCCACCAGCCGAAGGACTTCACCGATCACCAGTTTTGCAGGAATTGTCGCAAAAAAATTCTATAAGCTCACCAGCGGAAATGCAAGACATTTCGGCGTGGTGACGAGGCGCAGCATTTCTCGCGGCGCGCCCGGCGCATCGAGACTCCCCGGCGGGATGCAGAAAGGGCTTGATTCTCTTGTCTCATCAATTGTAGCTTGGTGCCGCGCAAGGCGCACGAAAGCGAGGGGGAGATATGAGATTGCAGTGGGACGACTATTTTCTGAAGATGGCCGAGACCGCCTGTCTTCGATCGACTTGCCTGAAGTCTCAATATGGGGCGGTGCTGGCCAGAGACAACACCATCATCAGTACGGGTTACAACGGAGCTGCAAGCGGCGTTCGCAGCTGCATGGAAATCGGCAAATGCATCCAGGAGCGTCTGCAGATCGACAGCGGAAAGAAGGATGAGACCTGCCACTCCGTCCATGCCGAGGCGAATGCGATCGTGAGGGCCAGTTACGACAGGATGAAAGACGCATCGCTGTACATATTCGGCATGCAGGACGGGAAACCGAAGAGCTCGGGGCCCTGCTTTTCATGCTGGAAACTCATCTTCAACGCGGGAATCGGCAAGGTCATCTACCTGGACGAGCAGGGCAAGAAAAGGATCATCAACGTGAACGTTGTGGACCGAAGCCGGATCCTGTCTTATGTGCCATCCGAAGCATAGGACATCTCCAGGCCTCTCCCGCGGGAGGGAACCAGGGGCGGATCCGCCGCCTGTTTCCGGTCTATGAGCGCCGAAGGCGGCATTCTCATATGCCATCGGGGGGCGATCGGCGATTTCCTCCTCACATGGCCTGCGCTCAGCAGCCTCAGGAAGCTGCTTCCGGACGTTCCGTTCGCAGGCGTGGGGCGGCCGGATCTCATGAGGCTCGCGGTCAAGATGGGGCTCCTGGGATCTTTCCACGACGCGGAGCGTGCGGACATGATGCCTTTTTTCAAGGGCGAAAGCCTGCCGCCTGGCATGTTACCCCCCGCCGGCGCTGTCCTGTGGCTGAAAGACGCCCGCAGACCGGCATCCATGCTCCGTCGTACGGCGCGCCTTCCGGTCGCGGTAATCCGGCCGTTTCCCGCGGAGAAGGTTCATGTCGCGGTTCATCATCTGCGCTCGCTGGCTTCCTATTATCCGATTGATACGCCGCCGGACCTGAATCCGGCAGCGAGCGCATTCCCTGCGGCTTGCCGCGGGGTGAGCGAGCGAATGATGTTCGAGATCCCTTCCTTGGGGATCGAAGATCCTCCGGAGCTTGCTCCGGAGAGCTTCAATTCCTGCTTCCCCTCACCGGATCTCCGGCGAGGATGCGACGTGCTCATACACCCGGGAAGCGGCGGCCCAGCCAAAGTCTTCCCGGCGGCCCTTTATCTGGAGATCCGTCGTTTGTTGAGGGAATCCGGCTTTCAGCGGGTCAAGTTCATCCTGGGCCCCGTTGAAATCGACCGGGGGTTGAGCAGTCTCTGCGATGGTGGGGAGAGCATCCGCCCGGACGATCTCTGCGAACTGGCGGAACATCTTTCACGGGCGCGGCTGTACATCGGAAACGACTCCGGTGTCAGCCACTTGGCGGGCATACTGGGTGTTCCGGCCGTGGCGTTCTTCCGTTCCACGGATCCGGCAATCTGGGGAATCCTGGGCCCGGAGGCGCGCAATTATCGTGTCGAAAGCGAGCAGGCGGCCCTGAACGCGCTGAAAAGATACCTGCATACGACGATCGAAGGAGTCGGACACTGAAGACCGGTTTCCTTATCGGCAGCCTCCTTTCTGTCTTCGCCTGTACTCCCCGATCTGCAGCCCCGCGATCAGTCCCAAAGCCGAGACGATCAGCACGATCCCCCAGGACTCAGAAAAAGACAGACGCTCGTGAAGCTGGATCGACGAGGCCAACAGGCCGATCACGGGGGTTGCCAGCGTGGCCATGCCGGCAAGTCCGGCGGGAAGAATCCGCAGGAGGTAATACCACAGAAAAACGGCGACGCTGCCGGCGAGAAGGACGTTGTACAGGAGCGCAAAGACGAAATAGCCGGACCATGAGATCGAAGGCGAGGGGACGACGATGGCCAGCACGCACAGGGGGAGGGACCCGAGCAGCATCTGCCATGCAGAGAAGGTCATGGTGTCATATTCGCCGCGACGCTGGATCATCTTCGCAATGATCGTGCTGACCGCCCAGAGCATGCCGGCGGTGGCGGCGAGAAGCTTGCTGATCAGGCTGCCCTGGAGGTTCCACGGCTCAAGAAGACCGACCATGCCCGCCAGCGCCATGACAATGGAAATCCAATAGACCGCCCGGATGCGCTCTCCGAGGATCGGAACTGCGAACAGCAGCGTCCAGAACGGCATCGTGTACAGCAGGATCGCTGTCTTGCCCGCTGTTCCGGCTGCCAGGGCGAGCGTGGAGAGTCCCATCGAGCCGGTCGTGGAAAAGAGGCCCACCAGAAACGTCAGCGGCAGTTCTTTGGGGCGCAGGTTTGCGCCGCTTGCTTTCGCGAGCGCCAGCATGCACATCGCCCCCATAAAAGTGCGCACCGCCACAAAATCCAAGGGATCGATGAAGCGGAGGGCCTCTTTCACGACGACCCAGCTGTATCCCCAGATGAAGGACATGGCCAGCAGCGCGGACAGCGCTCGATGAGGATTCCTGACAGAGGGGTCCATGGAAAAAGCCCTGCATCATCGGACAGGCACGGTCGATCAGGGGAGCGGTTGCCTGGCCAGTTTCTTCAACTCGGCAAAACGTTCGTCTGTCAGACAGGCGTCACGGCACGGGAGCAGCGTGTTATTCTGAAAAAGCGGCTCCCTGTCAATCGGAAACCTTGAGGACTTCACGGAGGTTTCCCAGAGCGCCGTTCCGGGAATGGGAGAATACTCCGCGAGCAGAGGCCGGGCTCCATTTTCCCGTACGTAGCGGATGCTTTCTTCCACTTCTTCGGGCGACTGGCCCGGGAGACCGCAGAGGAGATAGACGCCGATGTCCTCGGAATGGTAGCCTGCATTCTTCAGGCAGCCCACGGCACGGAGAAAATCATCGTTGGTCGTCTTGCCTCCCGTCAGCCTTTGGCGGAGGGCGTCGGACGTTTCGAACCCGAAACGGATCGTCTCGAATCCGGACCGTTTCATGAGCGACGCACACTCGTCCGTCACTTCGCGAAGATGCAGGCCGTTGGGACAGTGAAATGAGCAGGTGATGCTGCGGCGGAGGAGTTCGCGGAGAAGAGGAATGATCAAGGTATCCGGCCGGATCATCAGGGCATCGTCATAAAATGAAAAATGTCGTACCCCCCGCGTACGATACCAGTGTTCGATCTCGTCGGCGACCTTGAACGGATCTCGTCTGTCGAACCTCTCGTGAAGAAGAGGTGCAGCGCAATAGCTGCATCGGAACGGGCATCCCCTCGACGTAAGGATCGGCACATGACCGACGATGGGATAGAGATCGAAGGCGGGGTAGGGGCGAGAATCAAGATCGTCGTGAGAAGGAAGAAAAGACCTATCGGCCGCAAGGACCTGTCCGATCTTTTCGAGGACAGGAAGAATTCCACCGCCGCTGATCAGGATATCGGCCCCGCTGCCTTTTGCATGATCAGGGCAGAAGGTGACATAGTTGCCGCCTAGAACGATGGGGATGCCGGCCAGTTCTTCCCGCAAGACCCTGATCGTCTCCCATACGCCGGGATACCAATAGGTCATCATCGAGGTGACGAGGATCAGATCCGGCTTTGGGTGGGTGGTTCTCAGGAGCGTCCGCAACGCCCGCGGCGTTATTCCGTAGCGGCTGTATCGGCGAGGCACGAAATCCAGACAGTCAGGCTTGACGATGGTTTGCCGGGGCAATTTCCCCCTTCCGGATCGGTGCCGGGGAGGGGGCGTTCGGAAATCCTCTGCAATGGAGGGATGGTACGGATCAAGGCAATCGATGATCCTGACATCGAATCCGTTTGTCCGGAATATGGAAGCCAACTGGAGGAGGCCTAGGGGTCTTATCCAAAAATCGTAGGCGGCAAAATCATGGATCCATGGCTGGACAAACAGAAGTCGTTTCATTGTCCGGAGCCTACCACAGCGCAAAGGAAATAGCAATCGACTGACATCAATAATCTATAACATAGAAAATACAGTCTAAATATATAATATTCATGTTTATAGTATAATTGTATAACTAATATACAGATCATGATTATACAGATCAATATTACTTGACAATGAATAATTATACTGTATAATTATTCATTATTAGTTGTGGATTGAAATTGTTCCGTCTTCTTTCCGGAGGCTGCCTTGGACTGGATAGACAGCATTGACCTGATGAAGAGGGGCGGCATTTCCCGAGCGACCCTTAACAACTATATCCGCATGGGTCTCTTGCCGAGGCCGTCCGTCAAACGACCTGAGGGCAGGAGCAATGTTCGAAGGGTTGGTTTCTTCCCGGTCGAAGTGCTGACGACGATCGACGGCATAAAGAATCTGAAAAAAGAAGGGATGTCCATGCAGGAGATACGATCTGTTCTGCAGGAAAGACCGATCGTCGCCGCCAAGAATGAGAAAGGACCGCTTGAAACGCCGATCTCTGCGGCGACGGCGGATCTTCCCTTCGCGTCCCTCGCCGACGCTGAAGCCCTTGCCGTTCCTCGTGAAAATGCCGGGACATGCGCTTCCGCCGAAGATGTCCGGAAACACAGGGATGAACTTCAACTGACGCTTCAGGAACTGACGATGCCGGCTTACCTCGTGAACAACAATTTTGAGGTCGACTGGATCAATCAGGAAGCCGAAGACGTGATCTTCAGGGCTGGTGTCGCACGGATACAGGAAGCGGAAGGACGGAATATTTTCCGACTGCTGTTGCAGAATGTCCTCCGCGGAACAGGCGACCAGGCAGGCGAAGAACTCCTCTCGCTGCACATGCAATTCTTCAAGGCAAGACATGAGAAGACGTCTTTGGACAAGATCTGGGAAGGAATCGGATCTGCGGGACTTGCCAGACTTCAAACCCAATATGATCAAGTCGACGCGGCACATGGGGGGTTGCAGGAGTCTTATATCAGCCTCCTCCTTGCCGACGGAACGAAGCAAGTCTATCACGTCCATGCGATCGTCTATCGGGAAGGCGTTTTCTTCCTGTATAAACAGCCGGAACAATCGATGGAAGGGATCGCGCAGCTTCTCAGCAGCCGCGGGAAAATCATTCAGGAATTGTTGAAGAAGCGGTTGCCGACGCTGGTCTCCTTCTGTGTGCTGGTCGCAGACCTCCAGGACTCGGTGAGAATATGCGCCGAATTGCCACCGGATGAATATTTCGAGCTGATCAACCAGATCTGGAGGTGCATGGAATCCACGTTCAAGAAATACTATGGCACCTATGGCAAACACGCCGGCGATGGCATGGTCTATTACTTCCTCAAGGACAATGACGCCGATTACGTCATGAACTCCATACACTGTGCTGCGGAACTTCGTGAAAAAATGAAAGAATTGAGCAATGCCTGGCGGGAGAAAAAACGCTGGTTCAACGAACTGTGTCTGAATATCGGCATCAATGAAGGGCAGGAATTCTTCGGCATGATTCCGGCGGCCCCGGCGATTGAATTCACGGCCCTTGGCGATTCCGTGAACTGTGCGGGACGTCTCTCTGATTTCGCCCGCGGGGGGTCGATCTGGGTTACAAAGAATCTGCTGAACAGGATCACGGCCGACCAGCGGGCGGAGATCCGCTTCGGCATCCGCAGGATCGATCAAGGGGCGGAGATCCTGCTTGAAAACCTCTTCGCCCGGATCATGGATATGATCAAGCCTGATCATCCCAAGTATCCGAAATTTGAGGATATTGCCACACTGACCGTGACAGAGATCATCGGTGTCCGCTAGACCTCCGCTGCCTGCCTCTTCTATACGCCTGATCGGTCTTTCAACGCAGTCCCTTTTCCGGGAAGATCCAGACAAAAGACTTGAAGCGGATGTCTTTTGTTGCTAACATGCGCGCCAATTGAAAAACGGGGCTGTTCTGATGCGTGCCGTTGTCCAACGGGTATGTGAAGCCACTGTAATCGTTGAGAAAAAACTGATATCCCGCATCGGGAAGGGGCTCCTGGTTTTTCTCGGCGTGGAAAGAGGCGATGCTGAGGAAGACGCCGACTATCTGCTTGAAAAAATCACGCATCTGAGGATATTCGAAGATGCGGAACAGAAGATGAACCTTTCCGTGTCGGACATCGGCGGGCAGATCCTGGTGGTGTCTCAATTCACCCTGCTGGCGGATTGCCGAAAGGGACGGAGGCCCTCTTTCACGGAAGCGGAGGAGCCTCTACGGGCAAAGACCCTTTATGAGTATTTTCTGAGCAGTGCGTCAGGGCGCATGAAGGGCGTGGCCAGCGGCGAATTTCAAGCATCCATGAAAGTGGAACTGGTCAACGACGGTCCCGTAACGATGATTCTTGACAGTCGAAGACGTTCTTGACTGAAGCGTCGGCCTCGGACTGCCGGACAGGTGTTGCGGGGCAGGCTTTTGCGGTTTCGAAAAGGAAGGAGAGGTTTACAGAGACATGTTGGAAGACACCCCCAGAGAGGCATTGACCTTTGAAGACTTGCTGCTGCTTCCGGCCGAGTCCAATATCCTTCCCAAGGATGTTGATACAGCGACGAAATTGACGAACAATATCGTGCTGAACATTCCGCTCATGAGTGCGGCAATGGACACGGTGACCGAGTCCCGGACGGCGATCTGCATGGCCCAAGAAGGGGGAATCGGCATCATCCACAGGAATATGAGCATCGAACAGCAGGCCACCGAGGTGGACCGCGTAAAGAAATCGGAAAGCGGCATGATCGTCGATCCCATCACGGTTGAACCGGAGCAAAAGGTCCATGAGGCCCTTGAGATCATGAACCGATACCGCATATCCGGCGTCCCCGTCGTCAAGAAGGGGAAACTGGTCGGCATTCTCACCAATCGGGACCTTCGCTTCGAAACCAATCTCGATCAGCCCGTGTCGGCCGTCATGACGAAGGACAACCTTGTCACCGTTTTTTCCACCATTACGCTGGATGAATCGAAGAGGCTTTTTCACAAGCATCGGATCGAGAAGCTTCTCGTCGTGGACGACGCCTACAACCTGAAGGGATTGATCACCATCAAGGATATCGAGAAGATCCGGAAGTATCCGAACGCCTGCAAGGATTCGCTCGGCCGTCTGCGCGTCGGCGCCGCCGTGGGCATCCTGGACAGGGAAGCGCGCGTGGAGGCACTGACGGCCGCCGGAGTGGATGTGATCGTCATCGACACCTCACACGGCCATTCGAAGGCGGTGCTGGACGCCATCCGGGCGACAAAGAAGCGATTCCCGAAGTGTGAGCTCATTGCCGGCAACGTGGCGACTTCCGACGGTGCGAAAGCGCTGATCGATGCGGGCATCGATGCCATCAAGGTCGGCGTCGGCCCCGGTTCGATCTGCACGACAAGAATCGTCGCCGGGGTCGGTGTGCCCCAGATAACGGCGATCAGTGAAGCCTATCGTGTTGCAGGGCGGAGCAATGTACCGATCATCGCCGACGGAGGGATCAAGTACTCGGGGGATATCGTCAAAGCGCTGGCAGCAGGGGCACACACGGTCATGATCGGAGGTCTCTTCGCCGGAACGGAGGAAAGCCCCGGTGAGACGGTCCTGTTCCAGGGCAGGAGTTACAAGGTGTACCGCGGCATGGGCTCTCTGGAAGCAATGAAGATGGGAAGCCGTGATCGCTATTACCAGGACGATGTCGAGACCAACGCGAAACTGGTGCCGGAGGGCATCGAGGGGCGGGTTCCTTTCCGCGGATCCTTGTCCGCCAGCATTCACCAGCTCATCGGCGGTCTCAAGGCCGGCATGGGATATGTCGGCTGCAGGACCGTTCAGGAGCTGAGGGAAAAGGCAAGGTTCGTCAGGATCACCTCGGCAGGGTTGAGGGAAAGTCACGTCCACGACGTCATTATCACCAAGGAAGCGCCGAATTACTGGCTGGACTGAAGTCGAGCGGCGTTTATATCCATAGACCGTCTCAGCATCTCCCGAACCGAGACCGCCGTCCTCTTTTTCTGCCCCCAGCGGCTGGAACGGTCATCATTCGCGAACCCGGTGAGTCATGAAACACACGGACTTTGTTCATCTGCACGTTCATACGCAATTCAGTCTTCTCGACGGAACCATCCGGCTCGATGCGCTGTTCAAGACAGCGAAGGAATACCAGATGCCGGCGATCGCCCTGACCGATCACGGGAACATGTTCGGGGCCGTCAGTTTCTACCAGACGGCCTACCGGCACGGCATCAAGCCGATCATCGGTTGCGAATCCTATGTCGCGCCCGGGAGCCGTTTTGACAAGACCGGCCACGGGACAGGAGAGACCGCCCGCCATCTCATTCTGCTGGCAAAAAACCTTCAAGGCTATCGGAACCTGATGAAGCTGACGACGGCTGCGTACCTTGAGGGCTTTTATTACCGTCCCAGAATCGACAAGGCGCTTCTGGCCGAACACCACGAGGGGCTCATTGCCCTCAGCGCATGCCTGCACGGCGAGATTCCGAACCTCCTCCTCCGCGGCGAGATGGAAGCCGCTGAACGCGTTGCCTCGCAGTACCGCGAATTGTTCGGCGAGGGGAACTTCTTCCTGGAAGTCATGGAAAACGGGATTCCAGAGCAGAAGACCGTCAATCAGGGGCTCCTGGAGCTCGGCCGGCGCCTGTCGCTTCCCCTGGTCGCAACAAACGACTGCCATTACCTCAGGTCGACGGATGCCGAAGCCCACGAGATTCTGCTCTGCATTCAGACCGGGAAGACCGTGGAAAGCCCGGATCGCATGCGCTTCGCAACGGACCAGTTCTATTTCCGTTCGCCGGAGGAAATGAAAGCGCTCTTCGCCTGGTGCCCCCAGGCAATTGAGAACACGGTGCAGATCGCCGAGCGCTGCAACCTGACGCTGGAGTTCGGGAAATTCTATCTGCCGCGGTTCGAGGTGAGCGCCGACAAGAGCCTCGATGAAGTCCTGCGGGAGGCTGCACGGAAGGGTCTTGAACGTCTGCTGCCGGTCATCTTGAAGAGCGCTCCCGGAGACGACGACGGTGCGATGAAGGAGAAGTACGAAAAAAGGCTCCATGAGGAACTGGAGATGATCCGTTCCATGGGATTCGCCGGGTATTTTCTGATCGTTGCGGATTTCGTCAACTACGCAAAGGACCGGCAGATTCCGGTCGGTCCGGGGCGCGGGTCCGCGGCGGGCAGCCTGGTCGCATATGCCCTGGGGATCACCAACATCGATCCGATTCGTTACGGGCTGTTTTTCGAACGCTTCCTCAATCCGAGCCGCATCAGCATGCCCGATATCGACATCGATTTCTGCCAGGAAGGACGGGACGAGATCATCCGGTACGTGACGGAGAAATACGGTACGGATCACGTGGCCCAGATCATCACGTTCGGGAAGATGCAGGCCAAGGCGGTCGTTCGCGACGTCGGCCGGGCGATGAACATTCCCTACGGTGAAGTCGACGCGATCGCCAAGATGATCCCCAATGTCCTCAACATCACGTTGGAGGACGCCATCAAGTCCGAGTCGAGACTGGCGGAAGAAGAGAAGAAGAACCCCAAGGTCAAGAAACTGCTGAATCTGTCCCGTTCCCTGGAAGGCTTGAACCGCCATGCATCCACACACGCGGCCGGCGTGGTGATATCGGACGTGCCCCTTGTCGAACGGGTCCCCCTGTGTTCGCCCAAGGACGACGTCGTGACGCAGTTCACCATGAACGACATTTCGACCGTCGGCCTGACAAAATTCGATTTCCTCGGTCTGAAGACGCTCACGGTCATCAAGAATGCGCTGAAGTTCATCCGCGAGGGGCGCCGGGATGCGCTCGACATGGATGCGCTGCCGCTCGATGACCGCGAGACCTATCAATTGCTCATGAAAGGGGATACCGACGGGGTGTTCCAGCTGGAGAGTTCCGGCATGAAGGACATCCTCGTCAGCATGAAGCCGGACTGCATCGAAGACATCATCGCCCTCATCGCGCTGTATCGGCCGGGACCGATGAACATGGTGCCCGAATTCATCTCCCGCAAGCAGGGAAAAACGAAGATCGTCTACGAATTGCCGGAACTGGAAGCGATCCTGAAAGAGACCTACGGGGTCATCGTCTATCAGGAGCAGGTCATGCAGATCGCAGTCGCCATCGGCAATTATACGATGTCCGAAGCCGATACGCTGCGGAAAGTCATGAGCAAGAAGAAAGCCTCCGAGATGGAGAAGGAAAAGCCGAAGTTCCTCGAGGGGGCCGGCAAGCGAAAGATACCCGAGGTCAAGGCCAAGAAAATCTGGGAGCAGATGGAGACCTTTGCCGAATACGGGTTCAACAAATCCCACAGTACGGCCTATGCCATGATTTCCTATCAGACGGCATACCTCAAGGCCCACTATCCCGCCGAATTCATGGCCGCGCTCCTCACCAGTGAAAAGGACAACCGGGACAAGATCATCAAGCACATCAACAACTGCAAGGGGATGGGCATCGGCGTTCTGCCTCCCGATATCAACGAATCCGAGAGCGATTTCAGCGTTTCCGGCGGAAAGACGATCCGTTTCGGCTTGGCGGCCGTGAAAAATGTCGGCATCGGCGCGATCGAAGAGATCATCCATGCCCGGAAGGAAGGCGGCCAAGGCGACCGTTTTCGGTCTTTCCAGGATTTCTGCCGTCGCGTCGATCTCCGCAAAGTCAACAAAAGGGTCATTGAAAGCCTGATCAAGTGCGGTGCCTTCGATTCCCTCGGGCACAAACGCCGGCAGCTGCTCGACGCCCACGAGGAGATCATGGATGCGGCCCAGAAGCATCAGCGGGACAAATCAAACGGCCAGGTCAGTTTTTTCGACCGTGTCGGAGGGGAGGGGGAGGGCGATGCGGAAACCTTTGTGAGCAGCCCCCTGCGCGACCTCCCGGAGTGGGACCACAGGGAACTGCTCAGCTACGAGAAGGAAACCCTGGGGTTCTACATTACCGGGCACCCTTTGATTCCGTGGAAGGACAAGCTGGATCTGCTCACCAGTTCCGATACGGCGAACATCGCGGACCGGAACGATAAGGATGAAGTCGTCATCGCGGGAATCATCAGCAACATCCGGGAGGTGACGACAAGAAAAAAGGACGTCATGGCCTACGTGACCCTTGAAGACCTCAAGGGTTCGGTCACGGTGATCTTCTTCGCCGACATCTATCGCGCCGCTTTTGCGCTTCTGCACAGCGAAGAGCCCGTGGTGATTCGCGGGACCGTGGATATAAAGGTCATTGCCTCCGAGGCGCAGCCGCTTTCGGAGGCCACAGTCGCTCCCTGCAAAACAGTCCATTTCCGGATCGACGCGATGCGTGCGACGGGCCGGGAGATCGACGAATTGCACGCCCTGCTGAGCAAGAAGCGCGGCAAGCAGGACGGCTTCCTGCACCTTGTCAACGGGAGCAGCGAAACCGTGATCTACCTCGGCCGCGACATGCGCCTCGAGTTGAGCGGCGATCTGCTGAAGTCCGCCGATATGATCCTCGGCGCAGGCGCGACAAGATTCTCCTGACAGGGTTCTCCGCCCATGGAAGCAGCCGAAAAGACCTACCGGAACATGGTCTCGGGAGAAGACCTTCTCTTCTATGAAGTGAACGTCCGCGAGACGGAACTCCTCATCCGTTCGGATGTCCTCCTGCGCGACGAGGCCCTGGCGGCCGTTCACTCCTTCCGCGGCCATATCGAGGCCTATATCGACAGGCATCCCGATTTCCTGACGTCGCTGGCGCCATTGCCGGAAGACGACTTTTCGCCGGCGATCGTGCGGGCCATGCTCGGAGCCGGAAAAGAGGCCGGCGTCGGGCCGATGGCGGCTGTCGCCGGCGCGATCGCCGAGTTCGTCGGACGAAAACTCGAGGGGCTGTGCAGGGACGTGATCATCGAAAACGGCGGCGATATTTTCCTCAAGAGCCGAAGGGAGCGCCGCGTCGGGATTTTTGCCGGTGATTCACCGCTGAGCGAACGCATTGCCTTGAAGATTCCGCCTGCCGGGAAGGCGATCGGGATCTGTACGTCGTCCGGTACGGTCGGACACTCGTTGAGTTTCGGAAAGGCGGACGCCGTATGCGTCCTTTCGGGCTCGGCAACGCTGTCCGATGCGGCGGCGACCGCCGTCGGCAACGTGGTCAAGCGACGAGCGGACATTGTCCGCGGCATCGAGAGGGCGCGGCAGATTCCCGGCGTGCAGGGAATCCTGATCATCGTTGGAGATCAGATGGGCCTGTGGGGTGAGATGGAGATTGTACGATCCTGACTCTGGAAAGCACGTAACATTAGTTTACATAACATATCTTATGAGACCAAAGATCATAATCCTTCCTCGGCGAGTCTCTTGACCAGCTGCGCCTGCTTCTCCGTAAGCTTCTTCGGCACTTCGATCGATATCTTGATGTACAGATCGCCCCTTCCCGAACCCTTCAGGCGCGGAACGCCATAACCCTTCATGCGGATTTTCGTATTGCCTTGCGTTCCCGCCGGAATCTTCACCTTCTTGACGCTTCCGTCGATCGTCGGAACCTCGATCGACGTCCCCAAGGCCGCCCTTGAGAAGGAAATCGTCCTTTCGATGTAGAGATCGTTCCCATCCCTTGCAAACATCGGATGCGGAAGGATGTTGACGTTCAGATAAAGATCGCCGGGAGGTCCGCCTCCGACGCCGGGCCCGCCCTTTGCCGCAAGCCTCAGCTTTTTTCCGGTGTTGATGCCCGGGGGGACCTTGAAGGAGATCTCATCGGTTTTTCCGTCCCGCTGGAGGGCGAGTTTCTTCTCCGCCCCCAATACGGATTCCTCCAATGTTATTGAAAGATTGTACTCGAGATCCGGCCCCGGCTCGGGTTCCTGCTCGAACCGGCGTCCGCCGGTGAAAAGCCCGCCAAAGGGATCATCCCCGGTCCCCTGATAAGAGTAGCCTCGCCGTCTCCCGGCGTTTCCGTAACCCGCCGTTCTTCTTCCCCCCTGGCCGAACATTCCCCCGAAACCCAGATCGCGGAGGATCTCATTGATGTCGAAATTCCTGAAGATGTCTTCCTGCGTGTACTGCTGCCTGAACCCTTCCGACCCAAAGCTGTCGTACTGTTTCCGCTTCTCGGGATCGCTCAGGACCGCGTAGGCTTCACTGATCTTCTTGAATTTCTCCTCCGCCTGCTTATTGTTGGGATTCCGGTCGGGATGGTATTTCAGCGCGAGCCTGCGATAGGCCTTCTTGATGTCATCGACCGACGAGGTCTTCTCCACGCCCAGTATCTTATAGTAGTCTTCCGCCGCCATTTGCCCTCTTCTGCCGACTATGTATGCAGTATTTCAGATAAACCGTCTGCAATATCACTCCGGCGTAAGTTACCTACTTGTTCCCTTTTGTCAAGGTTTTTCGCGGAGAGGAGCAGGCGGCCTGACCGACGAGGATCAGCAGATCTACGGGACAAGACGATTCGCTTCATGGCAATAATTATTAGCGATGAAATACAAATAGATAAACAACTATTTTAATACATTATATTACCTAATTATTTCAATGATATGTTTTTACTGTTTTATCTGATCTTGTCCGAAGGTCGAGGACAAATTCGTCCCTCGTGCGCTTATTGAATTTGTGTGCGCTCCCGATGGCGCTGTAGATATTCCCGCCGTACCAGCCGATCTCGAAGAAAAGGAAGACGCCCGCAGCCGTATAATGCTCATGCCGGTACAACTCGACGGCGGCGAGGGCGAAGGAAGCGTTGAGCAGAAAAGCAACGAGGGCGTCCTTGGGGCGCTCGGTATAAAGGTGACCGGAGCCTGGCAGAACGGCGGCCAGCGTTCCGGCGAGGGCGGGCGATTTTTGCGGCAGGCGATCGATTTCGTCCACCCCCTCACGCAGGATGGGGGCAGCCCTTGAGAAGGGGCCGGTGGGGGAAAGGGCATCCAGAGCGGAAGATGCCGCGTCCCATTGCCCCTCTTCAAGATGAATCATCACGGTCTGATAGAGGGCCCTCTGGCGCTCCGGCGGCTCCGCGGTCCCGATGATTTCCTCGAGCGTTTTCAATGCCTTATCGTTTCGTTTCCCTTCTCTTTCCGCAGAGGCCTTCAGGAACAGGGCATCGGTTCTAAGATCGCTGTCCGGAAAACGGAGAAGGAATGCCTCTGCTGAATCCATCGCTTCGCTCCACCTCTTCCCGCGCAGAAAGCTTTCCGCGATTCGAAGGTGGGCTTTTTCGACGCGGGTGTGGCCGGGAAAATGGAAGAGGAACCGCTTGTATTCTGTGATCGCCCGGTAGTAATCCCCTTCCGCGAAGAGAGATTCAGCGAATTCAAAGGAGGAGTCGGCCGTCTCTTCTCCGGCAGGCGCAACGGCAGACGGGGACAGCGAGAAGAGGGAAAGAGACAAAATGACGAGAAGACATCTCCGTGCCATGCTCGCGGTCAGGCGGACCTGCCAAGATGGAAGGCGTCGAGGTTCACCTTCGTCAGTTTTGCGGGGAATGAATCCTTCAGGACTTTTTCCCAGATCGAAATGTCGATCCCGGTCAGGAACGACGACAGGACGCCAAGCAGCACGGTGTTGACCGTCCGGATGTTTCCCGCGTTGCGGGCAAGAGCCTCTGCGCGGACGACCTTGGTTGACGGAAAAGCGGACTTGACGGCAGCCACGACATCTGCGGGATAGGCGAGGTCGCCCAGGTTGACGGAGGGAGGAAGGATCTCCTGGTCGTTGATGATGACGGAGCCGTCCGCCTTGAGGTAATCGAGAT
The DNA here is from genome assembly GCA_035366835.1 of Syntrophales bacterium. GTDB lineage: Bacteria > Desulfobacterota > Syntrophia > Syntrophales > UBA6109 > UBA6109. The sequence goes on from DAOSIS010000002.1 coordinate 120,992, forward strand.
AACGGAGGGCCTCCAGTTTTTCAAAGGCCAGCAGGATATCCACGTCGGACTTGAGGGCCAGAGGTGAAAAGACTTTCCTGCCGTAGCGAACATGACTCGTAACGCAGCCTCCGCGTTGCGCCATGCCGTGGACCTCGCTCTTCTTGACATCCAGCCCCGCTTCCATGAACACGTTCGCGAGGATGTCGCTCGCCCTGAGAATCCCCTGTCCGCCGACGCCGGCAAGAAGGATGCTTCGGGTATCGCCTGTCGTCATCCCCTGTCTCCCCTCCCCTGGATCGCACCGCACTTGCACAGCTGAAGGCAGACGGAGCAACCGTTGCACAGACTTCCATCGATGACAGCAATTCCTTTCCCCCGCTTCCGAGGAGTCGTTTGACCGCTCCGTTGCTGCGGCTCGAGCTTGTGCCAGGCGATGGCCGGGCACCCCAGACCGAGGCAGGCCCTGCAGCCCGTGCAGAGATCCGCGTCGACAATCAGCGGTTTTCCCGCCTCCGTCCTCTCTCTCTTGAACAGCACGCAGGCGCGGTCCGAGATCACGACGGAAGGCCCCTCGGCTGCCAGTTCCTGCCTGATGATTTTCTCGGTAGCCTTCAGATCGTAGGGGTCCACCTTGTGAACGCTGGTGATCCCCAATGCCTTGACAAGAGCGACCAGGTCCAAGCGCTGCGTTTTCTCGCCCATCAGCGTGAACCCCGTGGCCGGGTGTTCCTGCATCCCGGTCATGGCCGTCGTCCGGTTGTCGCAGATCACGATCAGGGCGTCGCTGCGGTTGTAGGCCGCATTGAGAAGCGGGGTAATTCCCGAATGCACGAACGTGGAATCGCCGATAACGCCGACGACCTTGCCCCTCCCCTTCCTGCCGAGCGCTTTGCTCATGCCGTGCGCCATGCCGATGCTGGCCCCCATGCAGATGCAGGAGTGCAGGCCCTCCAGAGGTTTCATGAAGGAGAGCGTGTAGCAGCCGATGTCCCCGGCGACGAAGGCCTTCGACTTGCCCAGGACGTAGAAGAGGCCGCGATGCGGGCAGCCGGGGCACAGATTCGGCGGTCGCGGCGGAACCGTTGTCGTTACCGCCGCCTGCGGAGCCTTTTTCGTTTCTCCCAGGGCCGCCGCGATCACCCCGGGATCGAATTCGTTCGTGTAGGGGAAGCGTTCCTTGCCGACGACGGAAATGCCCATCGCCCGGATCTGCTCTTCGAGAAAAGGATCCAGTTCTTCGATCACATAGACCCGCTTTACCCGGCGCGCAAATTCCCGGATCATCTCCTCGGGAAGCGGATGGACCATCCCGAGTTTGAGGTAGGAGTATCGGGGAAAGACGTCTTTTGCATAGTTGTAAGGCATTCCCGCCGTGATGATGCCGACTTCCGGATCGTTGATCTCGATGCGGTTTTCGGCGAATTGTTCGGCGAACGCCTTCAGCTTCTGCATTCGCTCTTCGACGAAGACCCGCCGGATCCTTGCGTTTGCGGGAACCATGACGTACTTGGCGGCGTTGAAGCGGATGCCCGTATTGTCGACAGGAGGCTGCGGTTCCTCGGTGTGTACGATCGATTTGGAATGGGACACCCGTGTGGTCGAACGCAGGAATACGGGCGTGTCGAAGGTCTCGCTGATCTCCACGGCAAGCTTCACGAACCGTCTCGCCTCGTCGGAGTCCGACGGCTCCAGCATGGGAATCTTGGCGAATTTGGCGTAATTCCGGTTGTCCTGCTCGTTCTGCGAACTGTGGAGAGAGGGGTCGTCCGCGCTGACGATCACCAGCGCCCCGTTCGTGCCCGTATAGCTGACGGTAAACAGGGGATCCGCCGCGACGTTGACGCCCACGTGCTTCATGGTGACCATGGCCCTGGCGCCCGCCACGGCGGCGCCGATTCCCACCTCCATGGCGACCTTTTCGTTGGGCGACCACTCGGCGTACACGCCTTCGTATTTCGAGAATTCCTCGATGATTTCCGTGCTGGGGGTCCCGGGATAAGCAGACGCGAAACGGATTCCGCACTCGTACGCCCCCCTCGCGATTGCTTCATTCCCCGACATGAGGACGGTCATTTTTGCAGCACTCCTTGCCGTGGCACTGTCAGCTGAGCGTCGCGATCTTTCTCTTGAGAAGAATGACGATGGAGGGGTCCTTCGTCACGGACACCGCCCTCCGGTAATATTCCAGGGCATTCTTCTTGTCGTTCAGCCGTTCGTACATCCTTGCCATATCCCGGAGCAGGATTCCCTCGAAGAGAACCCCCGACTTCGTCTTCAGGGCCCTCTCCAGCGAAGCCAGGGCCCCGGAATAATCCTTCTTGGCCTCCTTCGAAAGCGCGAGGCCGCTCAAGGCCAGCGTGACCAGTTCCCCCTCGGGAGACGCCTGCTCGATGAATTTTTCATAGGACCGGATGGCCTCGTCGTAGTTCTGCGCCTGGAAGAAGAGGTTTCCCATCCGGTAGAGGGCGATGTGAGCCGCCCTGCTCGAGGGATACGCCTTGACGAGCTCCTGATATCCCTTGATCGCCTCTCCATCGCGCACAAGCGGCTGCGCCTTGAGGTAGTTGTTGTAGGTTTTCTGGTAGAGCCCCTGCGCCTTGCCCTCGAGATTCATCCGGAAGAGGAACCATCCGGCGGCGACCAGCGCCACGACGAGTACCGAGATGGAGGAGACGTAAAGTGCCTTGCGGTATTGCCGCGCATACGCCACGGTCTTTTCGAGCCATTCGTGCAGAAAATCCGGCTCCTGCAATTCCTTTTTGGTCACCTTCTGTGCTGTCATGTTCGTCATCCCTTTCCGGACTTCCGCATCCGTCACGATGGATCGGAGGAGGAGAGCGGGTAGTATGGTATTACCTTTTCGAGCATGAACGCCGGGAAACGCCTCACCCGGCCTTCGCGGTTCGTGCAGGCATGGACGGTATAGCCCTCGGCAAGCCGGTCCCGTCTCTGTTCGTCCCAGATGGCGTATTCGAAACGGACGCTCGCGCGTCTCAGGCAGTCGATCCACGATTCGATGCAGAGGACCTGATCGTAGCGCGCGGGCTTGAGATAGTGGCAGAAGACCTTGGTCACCGGCAGATGATAGCCGGCGGTTTCCATGTCCGCATAGACCATCCCCATTTCGCGAAACAACTCGTTGCGGCCGATCTCGAACCAGCGGATGTAATTCGCATGATAGACGATGCCCATTGCATCGGTATCGGCGTAGATCACGCGGACCTTAGTGTAGTTCTTTTTCAATCCGTCCTCTCCAGTCGCCGAGAAACATCCCCAGGAGGCGATGGCCCGGAGACACCAGGATCCCCGCCTGTCGCGCCTGACTTTCTCCGAACGCCGCCGCGTTCCTGAGGTTTTCACCGGACTTCGATGAAAAGACGGCGAATGGGGACGGATCCGCCGAGTGCGTCTTGATGGAAATGGGAGTGGGATGGTCGCTCAGAACCATGATCCGGTACTCCGGGTGTGATTTGACGCCTTTCAAGACGGTCCCGACGACCTGTTCGTCGAAGTCCTCGATGGCCTTGATCTTGCCCCGGAGATTCCCCTCGTGCCCCATCTCGTCCGGCGCCTCGACGTGCAGAAATATGAAGCTCAGCCTGTCGAGATGTTCAAGGGCCTTCTGCGCCTTTCCGGCGTAATTCGTGTCCGTATAGCCCGTCGCACCTTCCACGCGGATCACCTCGAGTCCCGCATAGACACCGATGCCGTTCAGGAGATCGACTGCGGAAATGACGCCGCCCCCGTCGAGCCTGTAGCGCTCCGTCAGCCGTTCGAAGGCCGGCGCCCTCCCCTGTCCCCACAGCCAGATGGAGTTGGCGGCCTTGCGACCCGCATCGGTCCGACGCCGGTTCACGGGGTGGCGGGCCAGGAAATCGCGGGAAAGTTCCATCAGGCGCAGGAGCGGAGCGGCCGCCGCTCCCTGCGGCAGATAGGGATCAATCGCTTTTCCGCTGATGTCGTGGGGAGGAGTCGTCAGGACGTCCTCCGAGCCGCCTCTCCATACGCAGAGGTGACGGTACCCGACGCCGGGATAGAACTGAAATTCCTCGTTTCCCAGTTCCCGGTGGATGTCCTCGATGATCCGTCTGGATTCGTCGGAAGGAATGTGTCCCGCCGTGAAATCGTCCATCACGGACCGCCCGTCCGCCTCCGCGATCGTCACCAGGTTGCAGCGGAAGGCCACGTCCTGCGGCGCCATCTGTACGCCCATGTTCGCGGCTTCGAGCGGGCCTCGCCCCGAGTAGCTCTCGGCCGGGTTGTATCCGAGCACGCTCAGTGTGGCGACGTCGCTTCCCGGCTTGAAGCCGTGAGGGATCGTATCGATCCTCCCGACGGTGCCGTGGCTCGCCATCCAGTCCATGTTCGGAGTGCGGGCGTATTCCAGCGGCGTCTTGCCGCCCAGCTCGGCAATCGGAAAGTCGGCCATGCCGTCGCCGAGCAGTATCAAATACTTCATCACAGGTTCTCGTCCTCGATCCGGAGCACGGCCGTCTTTCCCTGGACGATATCGAGACGGTCGATCTCGTTCAGGGCGTCCCTGACGTTCTTCTCCAGAGACTTGTAGGTCGTCATGACGACGGGCACCGGTCCCGTCTGTTTCCTGCCCTTCTGAATGACGGCGGCGATGCTGATGTTGTGCTGCCCGAGGATGCCCGATATCTTGGACAGGACACCCGGACGATCCACCGCCGCGAAACGGAAATAGTAATTCGTGGAGATATTTTCAAAGGGCATCAGGGCGATCTCGTCGATGGTGTCCTCGCTCTGGGAACGGGAGGGCACGCGGCAGCTGACCCCCTTGAGCATGTCCCTCGCGATGTCCACCAGGTCGCTGACGACGGCGCTCGCGGTCGGCATCATCCCGGCCCCCTGACCGTACAGGAACACGGACCCCGAGGCGTCGCCGATGACGTGAAAGGCGTTGAAATTGGCGTTCACGCTGGCCAGGAGGTGGTTGAAGGGAATCATGGTCGGATGGATCCTCGCTTCGATCGTTCCGTTCCGGTCGGCGGCAATCGCCAGCAGTTTGATCCGATACCCCAATTCTCCGGCGAATTCGATGTCCTGCGGCGAGATGCCCTTGATCCCCTCGCAATGCAGATCCTTCAGGCGGACGTTCTTTCCGTAGGCGAGGGACAGAAGAATCGCCAGCTTGTGGGCCGTGTCGATCCCTTCGATGTCAAAGGTCGGATCGGCCTCCGCAAAACCGAGCGCCTGAGCCTCCTTAAGCACGACGTCGAAGGGCTTGTGCTCGTCGGTCATCTTCGAAAGAATGAAATTCGCCGTCCCGTTGATGATACCGAAGATGGAGCAGATGCGGTTGGCGGCAAGGCTCTCCTTCAGCACCTTGATGATGGGGATCGTCCCTCCGACGCTCGCTTCAAAGCCGATATTGCGGGCCTGCCTCTCCGCTGCACGGAAGATCTCGCTGCCGTGAACGGCCAGCAGTGCCTTGTTTGCGGTGACGACGTGCTTCTTCCTTTCAAGAGCGCGCAGGATGAAGGTGCGGGCCGGTTCGTAGCCGCCCACCAGCTCGATCGCGATGTCGATTTCCGGGTCGTCGAGGATTTCCGAGGCATCCGTCGTCAGAAGGGAAGCCGGCACGTCGACGGACCGCGGTGTCTTGACATCGATGTCGGCCACCTTCTTCAGGTCGAGGTGGGCCCCCACCCTCCTGTCCAGTAAGTCGGCATTCTGCCGGAGCAGTTTTATGACGCCCGTTCCGATGGTTCCGAATCCGATCAATCCGACGGAAATGCTTTTCATATCGAGATTCTCCGTTGGTTCGCCTGAGCGGCGTTGCGTTTCTATATCAGCTTCGCTGTTTTTGTCAAAGCAAAATCCTCGCCTTCACCCGGTTTTCGCCAGTTCGAGCCTTCCCTCCCATCGTTTCAACACGACCGCGCGGAGCAGGCGGTTCTCCGGCTTGCTCAGATCGGGGTCCTCTTCAATGACGGAGAACGCATCCGTTCTTGCATCGCCCAGGAGCTTCAAATCGCGGATGACGCTGGCGACCCGGAAATCGGGAATCCCGGATTGCCGTGTGCCCATGAATTCGCCCGGCCCCCGGATGGCGAGATCCTCTTCGGCGATCCGGAATCCGTCGTTGGTCAATTCCATGATGCGCAGCCTCCTCCGGGAATCGTCGGTCGTCGCCTTTTGAACCATCAGGATGCAGCGCGACGGGATGTCGCTTCTCCCCACCCTTCCCCGCAACTGATGGAGCTGAGACAGGCCGAAACGCTCCGCGTGTTCGATCACCATGAGGGAGGCCCGGGGGATGTCGATGCCGACTTCGATCACCGTGGTCGCGACCAGGATACGGATGTCCCCGTTTCCGAAGGCCTTCATGGCAGCGCTCTTCTCGGTCTCCTTCATCTTGCCGTGGACGAGGCCGATCGGATAATCGGGAAAGACGTCCTTTGCGAGGTGTTCCGCCATGCGGGTCGCATCCTTGAGGTCGAGGGCCTCGGATTCCTCGACCAGCGGGTAGACGATGAAGACCTGGCGGCCTTCGGCGAGTTCACGGCGCACGATCTCATAGACGCGGTCCCGATGCCGCTCGTAGAACACCTTCGTCGCCACGGAAAGCTTTCCCGGCGGCATTTCGTCGATGACCGATACGTCGAGATCGCCGTAGAGCGTCATCGCGAGCGTTCTGGGAATCGGGGTTGCCGTCATGACCAGCACGTGCGGGTTGCGCCCCTTTTCCCGCAATGCGGCCCTCTGAACGACGCCGAACCGGTGCTGCTCGTCGATGACGGCCATGCCCAGATTGCGGAAATCCGTTTCCTGCTGGATCAACGCGTGCGTGCCGACCACGACGTCGATGCGGCCGCGGGCGATTTCCTCCTGCACGGTTTTCTTTGCCGCTGCGCCCATCCCGCCCGTGAGAATCGCCACCGCCAGGTTCAATTTCCGGCACCACTCCCGGATGTTGCGGTAGTGTTGCGCCGCCAGGATCTCGGTCGGCGCCATGATGGCCGCCTGGAAGCCGGACGCGCACGCCATGATCAGGGCCGACATGGCGACGACGGTTTTGCCGGACCCCACATCCCCTTGGAGAAGCCTGCTCATCGGACGGCCGCCTGAGACGTCGCGCTCGATTTCGGCGACGACGCGTTTCTGCGCCGCGGTCAATGCAAAGGGCAGGATCCGATGAAATTCGTCCAGCATGGGGCCCTTGCCTTTCAACGTCGGGCCGTCCTGATCGAGGTTCCCCCTTTTCCGCAGCGCCATGCCCAACTGGAAGAAAAAGAATTCATCGTAGACGATTCGCTGATGGGCGCGGGAGGAGGCATCATTGTAACGGTTCACATCGCTGTCCGCGGGCGGGAAATGCACCGCCTCGAAGGCCTCCCGGATCGGCAGGAATCCCCTCGACCTTGAGATCGCGTCCGGTATCGGGCTGAGTACCGACGGCGCATAGCGCAGCACGACCTCCTTCATGATCCGGCGGATGTTCTTCTGATGGAGCCCTTCCGTCTCGGAATAAATGGGGACAATCCTGCGGAAATGCAGCAGATCTTCTTCGTCGTCGCCGATCGCTTCCAGATCGGGATGAACCATGCTTTTGCCGAGTTGAAAGCTGCTGATTTCCCCGGTCAGAATGAATCGGCTGTCCTTTCGCAGGAGATTGCGAAGATGGCCCGCATGGCCGTGAAACCATTTCACCGTCAGGGACCCGGACCCGTCGGTGAAGACGGCTTCCAGAACACTCTTCCTTCCGTAACGCTTCACCTCGGCGTGGACGATCTTCGCCACGACCGTCTCTTTGCTTCCCACCCGGGTATCGGCGATCTTCCTGACGAACCGTCTGTCCTCGTATCGCCTCGGAAGAAAGTACAGGAGATCTTCGACGGTATGGAGATTCTTTCGTTCCAGTTGTGACGAAATGCGCGGTCCCACGCCCTTGACGAAACGAATGGGGCGGCTCAGTTCACCGAAGGACTTCTCGGCATCCGGGGGAGGCGCATTCCGTGAATCCGCGGGCGCCTGCGGTGGACCGGGGCGGGCCGGCGAAGGTTCCGGCAGATGTTCCCGGAGAGCATGAATCGCCCGAAGGACGTGCTCGAGGCATTCCTGAAGAGTGGAGGAGGAGAGTGTCTCGAGGGACGACAGAGACGTTTCGAGATCCTTGACGAAGGGTTCCAGATCCCCCCTCTTCCCGGTCGCCAGGACACGACGCAGCGAATCCGTCATCGCCCTCAGTCCGGGCCCCAGTCCGATCACCGGCCGGTGCGGGGTCCGCAAGGCGAAAAGGACGGGTCTCTCGATCCTCTCCAAGATGTCCCGAACAGATTCCACAAGAACCCCATAGCGTTTTATCTAATGAATTCATAGATAAACGATGTTTTCCGTTAGCAGATCTGAGGCACTTTGGCAAGGAAAGAATTGACAACACCGGGTGATTGCGTTAGAAAATTCGACTTCGATACGACGCACGACAAAGGTTTTTTTCAGGACCGCGGCGAATTCCATCTGCTGGAGCAATCATGAAAGCGAAGACTTCCTACCGAAGCGCAGGCGTCGACATCGACAGGGCCAACCGCTTCATCGACCTCATCAAGCCCATGATCAAGTCCACGTCCCGCAAAGAGGTGATGGGATCCATCGGCGGGTTCGGAGGGCTGTTTCACCTCGACGTCGCCAGATACAGGGACCCGATCCTGGTGTCCTCCACGGACGGAGTGGGCACGAAACTCAAGGTCGCGCAGATGGTGGACAAGCATGACACGATCGGTATCGATCTGGTTGCGATGTCCGTCAACGATGTCGCCGTTCAGGGTGCGGAACCCCTTTTCTTCCTGGACTACCTGGCCACAGGGAAAGTCCATCTGGAGAAATCCATTTCGATCATGGAGGGGATCGTCAAGGGATGCCAGGATGCTGGCTGCGCATTGCTGGGCGGCGAAACCGCGGAAATGCCGGGCGTCTATGGGGAAGACGAATATGACCTCGCCGGCTTCTGCGTCGGCGTCGTCGATGCCGACCGTATGATCGACGGCTCCACCATCAGCGTCGGAGACAAGATCATCGGCATCGCGTCCAGCGGCCTTCACAGCAACGGTTTTTCCCTGGCGCGCAAAGCGCTCTTCGAGCAGGCCGGCCTGCACGTGGAGGATCGCATCGAAGGACTGGATCAGCCCCTTGGACTGGAGTTGCTCAGGCCCACAAGAATTTACGTGAAACCCCTCTTGAACCTCTTCAAAAACTTCACCGTCAAGGGGCTTGTCCACATAACGGGCGGCGGCTTTTTCGACAACATCCCGAGGATCGTTCCCTCCCCCTGCCGCGCCGTCATCACCGGAGGCAGTTGGCGGATTCCACGGATCTTCACGGTCATTCAAGAAGCTGGCAACGTGGACGACCACGAGATGATGAGGGTCTTCAACATGGGGATCGGGATGATGATCGTTGTTTCCGAAAAGGAGACTCCCGAAGTGATCGAACGGCTGGAAAAACTCGGTGAAAGCGCCTCCCTCATCGGTGCGATCGAGAAACGGGATCCCGAACAGGCCTCCGTTGTCGTGGTGTAGACGATGAAGAAGGACCTTGCCATCGGGGTGCTGGTCTCCGGGAGCGGCTCGAATCTTCAGTCCCTCATCGATCACATCGAGGCCGGCAAACTGTCCGCGCGCATCGAGGTCGTCATCAGCAACAATCCGACCGCGCTCGGCGTGGAGAGGGCGAAGAGGCACGGCATCCCCTGTTTTGTCGTCGACCACCGGGACTTCGCAAGCCGTGAAGACTTCGATCGCGAGTTGATCCGCATTCTGCACGACCGAAAAGTCGACCTGGTCGCCCTGGCGGGATTCATGCGGGTCCTTTCGCCGCTCTTCCTGAAGACGTTTGCCATGAGGATTATGAACATTCATCCCGCGCTGCTGCCCTCTTTTCCGGGCACCCACGGCCAGCGGCAGGCCTTTGAGTTCGGCGTGAAGCTTTCGGGATGCACGGTCCACTTTGTCGATGAGGGAGTGGATACGGGGCCGATCATTGTTCAGGCCGCGGTCCCTGTCCGGGAAGATGATACCGATGAGACACTCGCCGCGAGGATTCTCAAGGAAGAGCACCGGATCTATCCTCAGGCGATTCAATGGTATGCCGAGGGCCGACTGTCCGTCGAAGGCCGCAGGGTTTATCTCAGAGGCGGCCGCCCTCCGGCCGATGTCCGGTTGCATCATCCGCCCCTGGAAGGGTTCTGAGATCGAAGCGCCCTGCGTCCCCCTCTTGTGATCCTATGAAGCAGATTTGTGACATCGCCGTCATCGGCAGGGACACTGCGTCGCTGGTCGCCGCGATGCTGTGCGCCCGCTGGGGGAAACGCACGATCCTGATCGCCGAACAGGGTTTTGCCTCCGATTACGAAATCTCCGGGTATCGATTTTCCGTCGATCCCACGCCGATGAGTGGATTCGGTCCCTCGCAGACCTGCCTGAGATTGCTGGCGGAGCTGGATCTCCCGCTCCCCGATCGGTCACGCCTGCAGAGACTCGACCCCGCCATGCAGGTGCTCCTGCCCGGCTGCAGACTGGATCTTCCCGCCGGGCGCGAGGCCCTCTGCGATGAGCTTCAGCGGGAGTTTCCGCTGCTCGGGAGCGAGTTTCGGTCGTTCCTTTCCTCCATGCAGGATGCCGTCGACCTCTTCGATGACTGGGTCAAAGCCAATCCCTGGATCCGTCCCTCGTCCTGCAAAGAAGCCTTGAGGCTCCTGAGACTGATTCCCAAGCTGCTCAAGACGAAATTGGCCCTGATGAGGATGACGGGCAGCCGGCTGGAAAAGAAGGAACCCGCCGTCAAACGGATCCTGGAAGCGCAGCGGTTCATCCTCTCCCACCTGCACGACGAAGGCCTGAAGAGTCTTTCCTCCGCCTATGCCTTCTGCCTTCCCTGGCGGGGCCTCTATTATGCGGCCGGGGGGCGCGGAAGCCTGCTCGAGCCGATGCGGAAGGCCTTTCAGGACATGGGCGGCAAGATCATCAACGACGGTTCGATCGTGCGCATCCGTACGGCAGCCGGTGAAAACGAGATCGACCTGAAGGCGGGCGACGACGTCGACAAGATTCTTGCCGACCGGATGATCGTCAGCACGAAATGGGAGAACCTCGCCATGATCCTCCTGACGGAGCGGAAATTTCAGCGTCTGGGGCGGCGCCTGCGGAACATCCGGGTCGTCCGGTTTCCCTTTACCGTCCAGATGGGTGTGCGGGAAGTGGGCCTGCCCGAGAGGCTGGCGCCGCTGGTCGCGGTCGTGAGCGATGAAAAGAAGAGCGTAACGGACCGGAACCTCTTGTTTCTCCAGGTCAGCCGCCCGGGAGACCTGGAATCGGCCCCGGCAGGGAAACGTGCCGTCGAGGTGACCCTCTTTCTGCATGAATCGCCGCTGCGCCTGACCAACGAGGAATTGCGGCGGCAGATTTTCTCCGAACTCGACCGGTTGGATTCTTTCCTGCCCTTCCTCCGCGAGAACATCGACTATCTGGATATCGACAAGTCGATCGAGTTGGCACGGCGCCATCAGGAGGCCATCAACATGAAGTACCAGACGAAGTCGAAACCTTTCTGGGGCATCACGGCGCTTGGGAACAGGACGCCCGCACCCCGTGTCTTTCTCACGGGTGGACTGCTGCTGGCCGGCCTGGGGTATGAAGGGGAAATCATGGCCGGTATCCAGAGCGCCCAGTCGGCCCTGGCAGGTGAAGGAGGACCTCGCGATGCTGCCCGAACAGTATGATTTCACGATACGAAACCTGGGGGCCCGGAAAGTCCGGTCATCGGTGAACGTCAGTTACTATACCCCGGACGACAAACGCATGCTTTTCAACACCTACCTGAAGCATTTCGATGACTATCGATCGAAAGACGGTACGCCGCTTTGCCTGGAGGTCGCAGGTCCCCGGGAATTTCTCTTCTTCGAACCTGCGAAGACGAAGGCGGCGATCGTAACGTGCGGCGGGCTGTGCCCGGGCATCAACGATGTGATCCGGGCCATCGTGATGGAGCTGTACCACCGTTACTGCGTGACGAATATCATCGGCATCCGTTACGGCTTCCAGGGACTTGTTCCCAGGTACGGACACCCCGTCGTGGAATTGAGTCCGGAAGGGGTGAAGGACATCCATACGCTGGGAGGCAGCATCCTTTCCTCGTCCCGCGGGAACCAGGACCCGGAGGAAATGGTCGATGCGCTCAAGCGCATGAATATCGACATCCTTTTCTGCATCGGCGGCGACGGAACCATGCGCTGCGCCGAGTTGATCACGGCCGCGGTGGCGCGGCGAGGCCTGAGCATCGGCATCATCGGCATTCCGAAGACGATCGACAACGACCTTCATCTCATCCAGAAGACCTTCGGCTTCGACACGGCGATTTCGGAATCCGTGCGGGTCCTGCAGTGCGCACATGCGGAAGCGAAGGGCGCCTACAACGGGATCGGACTCGTGAAGATCATGGGCAGGCAGTCCGGGCACATCGCCTGCGGCTCCGCGCTGGCCCAGAATGACGTCAACTTCGTTCTCATTCCCGAAGTTCCGTTTGAGCTGGACGGACCGGACGGACTGCTGGCGGCGATCCGGAGGCGGCTCGCCGAGCGCGGACATTCCGTCATCCTGGTGGCCGAGGGTGCGGGCCAGGACCTCATGAGAAAGAAGGGCCAGGCCGTGGAAAGGGATGCCTCCGGGAACGTGCGGCTCCTGGACGTCGGTATCTTTCTGAAGGGTGCCATCGAGGCGTATTTCAAGGAACAGGGGATGGATGTCAACCTGAAGTACATCGATCCGAGCTATACGATCCGCAGCGTGCCGGCCAACGCCAGCGACAGCATCTACTGCGGCGCACTGGGACAGTACGCCGTTCACGCCGGCATGGCCGGCAAGACAGGCATGCTCGTCGCCATGATGAAGGACGAGTACGTCCATGTCCCGCTCAGCATGGTCGGCTCCGGCATGAAGGTGGACCCGGGCGGGAATATCTGGATGCGGGTCCTGGAATCGACGGGGCAGCCGACGTCGTTGATGAGCCCATAGGAAAAACTGCTTGCAAATGCCATCTTTTTGGTTTAATGAACTCCATTCTTTTTTGAGGAGTACGGAAATGGCAAGGACATGCGAGGTGTGCGGGAAGAAACCCGTGGTCGGAAACCAGGTCAGTCACGCCAACAACAGGACCCGGCGGATATGGTATCCGAATCTTCAAAAGGTGCGCTGTGTGGATTCGACGAGCGGATCGACCAAACGGATCAGGGTCTGCACCCGTTGCCTGAGGTCCGGCTTCGTCAAAAAAGCTTCCTAGAGGTCTTGCTGAGAGACATAAAGAAACCGGGAATTCTGCGTTCCCGGTTTTTTTCTTCCCTGCAAATCTCCGGACGGATCATTCCCCATTCCCGATCACGGTTTCGACGGTCCCGCCCCGAGCGCCATTTTCTTGAGGTCCCCGAGTCGTATTTGAAAAGTTCCGTACTTGGTCGTTCCGTATGCCCGATGGTCCTTGTCGACGGCAAGTTCCACGCTGCCGCCGTCCCGGAGCTTCACGACAGCATACAGGGTTCCGGACGAGAAGCGGAAGAGGATCGATTCAATCTGTTCGAAGGAGACGGTATGCAGACCCTCTCCCCTCTTTCCCTCCAGATAGGTTCCCCCCTCGATGCTCACATCCCTGCATTCGGTGGAGAAATCCGTCTGATCGATGAAGACGGCCGTGAATTTTTTCGCGGGCACCGGTATGCGGTCCGGAGGGGCCTCTCCCTTCATCGGCCCCATGGCCATGAGAAGCGGCAGCAACAAGAGCAACACCACGATCCACGACCTCTTCATGATACCCTCCTTCTTCACGGTTCGTATTCCTTCCTGTGCGGACAATGTGGCGAGTATTCCTCGTCGTCTCGGTGCGACCACAGTGGCGGTTTTTCAGGCACCCGCATGAAGCCGTCCGGGTCGCGGAACGTCACGACTTATGCACTATCATTGCAGGGTTGAAAATTCAAGGATGAAGAAGCTTGGATTTCCTCCGTATTTGCACAACGAGTGCAGCCGCACGAAAACTGCGCTTGACAGGAGGGCGACGACTGATATCATGGGCCCGCCGCGTCGATCCTGCCGATTCTTCTCACCGGCAAGGCAGGTGATTCGGAAACCCGAGGTTCCATGACGCAAAAGGAACGATCCGCAGCCGGATGGAAAATCCAACCCGGCGATGCCGTGCTGGAAGAAAATCTCGTACGTCAATTCGGAATCGACCCGATCATATCCCGCATCCTCATCTCCCGCGGCATCCTCGGCGACGAGGAGGCAAAGCGTTTTCTCTTCCCCTCGCTCAAGGACCTGTACAATCCCCATCTCATGGCGGATATGGAACGCGGAATCGAGCGGCTGCTGCAGGCTGTCTTCCGCAGGGAAAAAATTCTGATTTACGGAGATTACGACGCCGACGGCATCACCTCCGTTGTGATCCTGGTCGAATTTCTTCGGGAAGCCGGCATCGCCGCCTCCTATTACATCCCCGACCGGATCCATGAAGGATACGGCCTGAATCGGAGTGCAGTCGAGCGTTTCCGTGCAGAGGGGGTTTCCCTGCTCGTGACAGTCGACTGCGGCACGTCCGATCATGCGGAGATCTCCTACGCCAAATCCATCGGCATCGATACGATCGTCCTGGACCATCACGAGGTGTCGGATCCCCTGCCGGACGCGGCCGCGCTCATCAATCCCCGCCGCAAGGACTGCAGCTTTCCCTTCAAGCCCCTCGCCGCCGTGGGCATCGTCTTCAACTTCCTGATTGCCCTGCGCGGAGGGCTGCGGAGGGAAGGGTTCTGGCGCGACGGGCGCTATCCATACCTGCGCGGCTACCTCGACCTGGTATGCCTGGGAACCCTGGGGGACCTGGTTCCCCTGCGGGATGAAAACCGCATCTTCGTAAAAATCGGCCTCGAGCTGCTCACGGAGGGGAAACGGACCGGCATCCGGGCCTTGAAGACGGTCTGCGGCATGGACGACGATCAGCCCGTCGACACATTCCGGGCCTCTTTCGGGCTCATTCCCAGGATCAACGCCGCGGGCCGGATTTCCTCTCCGGACGACGCCGCCCGCCTGCTCATGAGCGACGATTGGAACGTCGCGGTCGATCTGGCAAGGCGTCTCGATGCGAACAACCGGAAAAGGCAGGACATGGAAAAGGTCATCCTGCGGGAGATCACGGAGAACATCGGCAGGGAGTCGTCGCCTTCCGGACTCTCCGGAGCCCTCGTCTTCTCATCCCCCTCCTGGCATCCCGGCGTCATCGGCATTGTGGCGGCGCGGCTCGTCGAACGCTACGGTCTTCCGGCCGTGCTCATCAGCCTGAAGGACGGGATCGGCAAGGGGTCGGCCCGGAGCAACGCCGGTTTCAACATCCACGAAGGCTTGAAGTACTGCGCCTCGCACCTGCTGACCTACGGCGGCCATCAGTACGCCGCGGGGATCCTGATTCGCGAAGAAGACATCCCGGCGTTCAGCCTGACCCTCAAGGACTTTGCGCGTCGAGGCACCGACCCGGACCTCAGGACCGGGACGGTCAGCATCGACGCCTGTTGCGACTTCAGGAAAATCGATCCGCGCCTCGTATCGCAGATCGAACTGCTGGCTCCCTTCGGTGCGGCCAACCCGGAGCCCCTCCTCTGCGTCCGGAATGTGGAGATTGTCTCGACGTCCGTCGTCGGCAACAACCATCTGCGGATGCGCATTGCCTCGGAAGGGCTTTCCTGCAACTCGATCTGGTTCGGCAAGGGGCACCTCTTTCAGACCCTGTGCGAGGATGGCGCTTCCGTCGATATCGTGTTTACACCGCGTCTGCATTCCTGGAACGGCGCGAGCGAAGTCCAGCTGAAGGTGGCCGCCGTCGCACCGTCTTCGGAGGTCTCCCCGGAGGGCGGCTGAGCCGGCCGCGCCTCCGATCGAAGGGCAAGCGCTTCCGCGCATCCTTTCTCATCTCACAAGGCAAAAAACCGGGGCGGAAGTTCCGCCCCGGTTTTTTCGAATCGATCGCCGCCGCGCTGCGAAGGTCGCTCCGCGCGGCTTCCTTAGACGTCTTTTCTCTTCAGCCACGCCTCCTGGTAGAGCCTGCCGATGCAGAGGAATATGGCCAGAAAGAACAGGCCGAGCATGAAGGTTGGAGACGTGTTCAGCTTCTGGTCCAGCCAGTATCCCGCGTACAGGAAGGCAAAGGATGCGATGACGATCACGAATCCCCAGGCGCTCAGATGAAGAATGAATGCGTAAGGGCTCTCTCTCTTGCTTGCCGTGACCATATGCCTGCCTCCGAACCCGAGAAGACCTTTTTCAGCTGACGACGATCTTCACAACATCGATTACCGGGGAGGTGAACAGGGCCACGAGGACCGTATACAGGGCGAACGCGCCCACGGCCTCACCGAGATACATCTTGCTGTATTTCACCTTCAGCGAGACGATGATGAGTCCGCCGACGATCAGACAGCCGAGCTGAAAATACGGAAAATTCCCCGCCCCGGTCGCCGCGAACTCCGCGAAGCTGAAGGTTGCAGTCAGCAGGACAACAAAAAGCGCCAAGATCATGGTCGAAAACGTCTTTTTCATATCGTGTTCCTCCCTTTTTGCCGTGAGGCATCTTTTTTCGTCTTTGCCCTTGTCCTATGAAATTCGCGTGCCACTTTTCCCGGCAAAGTCGACGATGTCATTCATCTGCTGGATATAATTCAATAAATGATTTATCGGGAGGGAGGGATACGTCCGGACCGGGAGGATTTCCCGGCCCGCCGTTCAATGAAACGTTTAAAAGAATCGAGGATCGTTGTATGGATTTGACTATTTCCAGGATCTTCGGTCGACCATGAGCTTCTCGCCTTCCCCGATCGCGCCGTGCCCGACCCAGAGGATGCGATCGATCCGCAGGCCGCAGAAGTCGCGAAACTTGTCCCGGAATCTTCGCTCCACCTGTCCACGTTCCGACGTCGGGACGGCCCCTTCCAGACGAAAGGTCAGGGAATCCTCGTGGGAAAAACGCTCGACGACCATCTGAAACTTGAGATTCGGGAAGAGATCGGTCATCTTCCTGATCTGACTCGGCGCGACGAACATTCCCTTCACCTTCACGGCATCGCCGATCCTGCCCGCGATGCCGTCCAGCCGCAATGACGTCCGGCCGCACGGGCATTCCGCCTCGATCATGCGGGAGAGATCGCCCGTCCCGAACCGGAAGAGGAAGAAGATGTCATTCAGCCGTGTAACGACGATCTCGCCGTACTCGCCCGGCCCCACCCTCTTTCCCGTCGCCGGGTCCACGATCTCCACATGGACTTCCTCGCAGAGATGCCAGCCGTTCCTTTGCCGGCATTCAAACGCGATATCGCCGACTTCCGTGGCCCCGTACATCTGATAGGTTTCGATCCCATACTGCGACTCGAAGATGTCTCGTAGCTTGGGGTCGAGCGGCTCGGCGGCGAAGCAGGCCCTGCGGAGCCGGAAATCCTTCCGGAAATCGTGACCCGACTCCTCGGCCTTGCGGATAATGGACATCAGGAAACTCGGTGTTCCCGTATAGGCCGTGACGCCGAGGTCCCTGATCAGTTGAACCTGCAGCTGGGTACCCGAGGTGCCTGCGGGAACGACGGTTGCGCCAAGCCTCCGTAGGCCGTCGTGAAAGGTCAGGCCCGCTGCGACCAGGTGATAGGAGAAGGCGTTCAGGACGATGTCCCCGCGGCGGATCCCCGCCGCATGGTAGGCCCGCGCCCAGAGAGGATCCCTCTGTCCGAGATGTGGTTCATAGACCGGCCCGGGCGACGTGAAGATGCGCTCGATCCTCTTTCGGCGGTCGCAAAATCCTCCGTAAGGCGGCTCGGCCGCCTCCAGTTCGATCACCTTTTCCCGGGACAACACCGGCAGTTTTTCGAAATCCGCCGGGCTGGCGAAGTGACGGGGCTTCAGGCCCCTTTCGTCCATCATCCTCTTCACGACAGGGGCCCTCTGATATCCCTTCGCAAGCATGGCCTGGAGCCGTTCCCAGTGAGACGCAAGCCGCTCGTCGCGACTCCTTTCTTCTCCGGCGTCGTACCCGATCTTCATGGCAACTCCTCCCCTTCCAACAGCCTCAGAGCCAGCGCTTGCGGCGCCGATATGACTTCACGTCGCTGTAGGTTCTCGCGGCGCCCGATGCGCCCACCCCCAGGTAGAATTCCTTGACATCCGGGTTTTCGACGAGTTCCGATGCGACACCTTCCATGACGATCTTGCCGTTTTCCATGACATAACCGTAATGGGCGATCTGCAGGGCCATCCGCGCGTTCTGTTCCACAAGGACGATGGTCGCCCCCTCTTCCCTGTTGATTCTCTGGATGATGCGGAAGATCTCCTGCACGACCAGCGGCGCCAGTCCAAGCGACGGCTCGTCCAAGAGGAGCAGGCGGGGATGAGCCATCAGCGCCCTGCCCATGACCAGCATCTGCAGTTCACCGCCGCTGCAGAAGCCGGCCAGCGACCTGCGCCGCTTCACCAGGGAGGGGAAGTAGTCGTAGACCCGCTCCAGGTCTTTCCGGTACGGCTTCCAGGGGCGCGTCGCCGTGCCGACGCGAAGATTTTCCTCGACCGTCAGATACTTGAACGGCTGCCTCCCCTCCAGGACCTGGATGATTCCCATCCGCGTGATTTCTTCCGGCGACAGATTGTCGATGGGATGTCCGTCATAAAGGATATTGCCGTCGGTCACCTTGCCGTTTTCCGGCTTCAGAAGGCCGGATATGGCGCGCAGGGTCGTCGTCTTGCCGGCCCCGTTGCTTCCGAGGAGACTGACGATCTTTCCCCGGTCCACGTTCAGGGACACGCCCTTGAGAACCTGGATGACGTCGGAATAGACGACGGAGATGTTGTTGATTTTGAGCAGGTCGCCTTCCATGGGTCTCGCCTCAATAGGAAAACGGCCAGAGACGGAAGCTCGAGCGGACGATTCTCCACATCTCGGCCAGGCCGCGCGGTTCGAAGAGGATGAAGAGGACGATCGCCAGTCCGAATGCGAATTCCCGCAGCGGTGCGATGTTGATGCCGGACTGGCTGATGAAGCCCAGGTTGATGAGGTTGTCGGTCAGCCAGCGCAGCCCTTCGTTCAGGAGGGTGATGAAGACGGCGCCGAAGACGGCGCCGGAGACGCTTCCGAGGCCGCCGATGATCACCATGGCGATGTATTCGACGGAAAGCCCGAGATTGAACGGTTCCGTCGTCACGCTGACCATGTAGAAAGCCCAGAGGGCCCCCGCGAACCCGGCATAGAAGGAACTGATCGCGAACGACAGCAGCTTGTAACGGAAGATGGGGATCCCCATTCCCTCCGCCGCCCGGTCGTTGTCGCGGATGGCGATGAAGGCCCTGCCGAACCGCGTTCGCATCAGGTTCACCGCAATCCAGAGGAGCCCGCTCAGGGACGCCAGAATGATGAAATAGAACGTCCGGTCCCCCGTCAGTTTCCAGCCGAAGAGACTCGGCGCAGGCAGGGTGATCCCCATGGTGCCCCTGGTGAGACCTTCCCAATGGATGAGAATGTATTCGATGATGAACTGGCCGGCAAGCGTCGCGATCGTCAGATAAAGCCCCTTCAGGCGTCCCGAGGGAATCCCGAAGACGAGCCCGACGAGGGCGGTGATCACGGCCGCAGCGGGAACGGCCAGGAGGAACGGAACCCCTGCGGATGTGGCGAGAATCGCCGCGGCATAGGCGCCGACGCCGAAGAAGGCCCCGTGGCCCAGGGAGATCTGGCCGGTGAATCCGATCAGGATGTTCAGCCCGACGACGGCGATGGCGGCGATGCCGATCGAATTGATCACGTACAGCAGGTAGGGGCTGGACAGGAAAGGCAGGACCGCCAGGCAGGCCAGCCCGATGACCATGGAAAAGCGGCCGAAATCCGTTTCGAAGACCGTCAGATCCTCCGCGTAGCCCTCTTTGAAATTCCCGCAGGGGTGGAATCGAAAAAGTCTCATCGTCGCGTCCTATACCCTCTCGATCTCCGCGAGCCCGAAGAGCCCGTAGGGCTTCACCATGAGGATGAAGACCAGCACGATGTACGGTACGACATCCCGGAGGGACGGCGACAGATAGCCGCCCGTGAAGGTCTCGAGGAGCCCGATGAGGATTCCTCCCACGATGGCCCCACCGATGCTGTCCAGGCCGCCGAGGATGACGACGGGAAAGACCTTCAGCCCGATGGCCGACAGGTCGTGGACGTTGATCCCGTTGATGATTCCCAGGACGATGCCGCTCATTCCAGCGACGAGGGCCGCGATCGCCCAGGAGAGCGCGAAGACGCGCTGCACGTGCACGCCGAGCGAGAGGGCCGCCTTCTGGTTGTCGGCCACCGACCTCATGAAAATGCCCTGCGAGGAATACTTGAAGAACAGTCCGAACAGGAGGAGAAAGCCGACGCCGATGACGAGCGCCGCGGCATAGACGGGCGGGACATCGACGGGACCGATGCGGAGCCCCATGACCGCCGGGAGGAAGTCCGGATAGGTCTGGAGATTTCCGCCCCACACGAGGAGCATCATGCCCTTGAACATCGAGGCAAGGCCCACCGTCAGCATGATGACGAAGATCAGGGGTTCGCCGATCAGGGGGCGCAGGAAGACCCTTTCGATCAGAAAACCCAGTCCGAAGCAGCCGGCCAGGGTCAGCAGAAAAGCCGGAAGGACCGGCAGTTTCAGCCACGTGATGAGGGCCAGAAAAATGAATGCGCCGAATGCGAGCAGTTCTCCGTGTGCGAAGTTCAGGACGCTCGAGGATTTGAAAATCATCACGAAGCCCATGGCGGAGATTCCGTACAGGAAACCGATGCACAGGCCGTTGATCAGAAGCTGCAGAAAAAAGTCCATGGATGAATCTTCCCCTCCCTCAGCCGACCGGGATCACGCGGACCTGGGTCTCGATCGTTCCGACCCGGCCGTCGCGATAGCGGATCTTGCCCTTGACGTCCACCTGCGTTTCATTCCGGTACATCGCCTCGATCAGTTTGATATACAGGCCGTACACGAATCGGCGGCGGACCTTTCCGGTTCTCGTGAGCTCTTCGTCGTCGGCATCGAGGAGCTTGTAGAGAAGGATGAATTTCCGGATCTTCATGAGATCGGGAAGCTGCTCGTTCACCTTGACGACCTCTCCGAGGATCAGCTGTTCGACGGGCTGCAGCTGAGACAGGTCCGCATAGGTCGTGTAGGGAATGAGGCGCTCCTCCGCCCAGCTTCCGACATTTCCCATATCGATGTTGACGAGCGCGGTGATGTAGGGCCGTCCCTCGCCGAAGACGACCACCTCCTTGACGTAGGGGGAGAACTTCAGGCGCGTTTCGATGAAGTCCGGTGAAAAGGCGTGGCCGCTCTTGTTGCGGATGATCTCTTCCTTTCGCCCGATAATCACGAGCTGTCCGTCCTTGTCGAAATACCCGGCGTCCCCCGTCCTGAGCCAGCCCTCGCGAAAAGCGGATTCCGTGGCCTGGAAGTCCTGGTAGTATCCCTGGAAAGCCGTGGGGCTGCTGAGAATCACTTCCTCATCGTCGGCCAGCTTGACCTCAATGCCGGGCAGTGGCTTGCCCACGGTCTCCGGCTTGACCTGGTCGTCCGGCTGGATCTGAAAGATGCCGCCCGCCTCCGTGAGGCCGTAGCACTGCTTCAGGTTCAGACCGACGGCCCGGAAGAAATGGATGACATCCGGACTGATGGGATGGCCGCCGGTGAAGGCGCTGCGCAGCCGCGTGCATCCCATGCGGTCCAGGAGAGGCAGATAGACCAGGCGCCGGAAAAGGACCTGCAGCCATGACATCCAGGGGGGAATCGCTTCTCCCCGCGACTGCATCGCCACGACCGATTTGCCGAGCCGCTCCCCGAGGTCGAACAGCCTCTTCTTGATCCAGCCGGCGTCCGACATCTTCACGCGGATCCGCGAGGCCATCTCCTCCCAGAAGCGCGATGCCGTGATGACCAGGGAAGGGCCGATCTCGCGAAAGTCTTCCGCAACGGTTTCCGGAGTCTCCGGGAAATTCATCGTCATCCCGGCGGCGAGCGCAACGCCGAGGCCCCACATCTGATCGACGATCCATGCCGGCGGCGACATGGAGAGCCAGTTCTCGCCCTCCGAGATCGCCAGCGCCTCCCGCCAGCGCACGCCCATCTCCACGAAGTTCCGGTGGGAGATCATCGCCAGCTTCGGGACCCCCGTCGTTCCGGACGTCAGGATCATGAGGGCCGTGTCTTCCCGCCGCCCCTTGGCGACCTCCGCCTCGAAGCGCCCGTCGCTTCGCTCCTCCCCGGCGCGTCCCCGTTCCTGCAGCTCGCTGAAGCGGATCAGCCAGGGATGGTCTTCGTAGGAAGACATTCCCGTGGGGTCGATGTAGACCACTTTGCGGACGTGGGGAAGCTTCCCGCGCGCGTCGAGCAGCTTGTCCACCTGCTCCTGATCCTGCGCCACGACGTAGGCCGCGCGGAAGCGGGAAACGGCGGTCCGCAATTCCTCCGTGATGGACGACGTGAACAGGTTGACGGTCACGCCGCCGAGGGACTGCACACCGAGTTCGCAGAACAGCCATTCCGGGTGGTTGTTGACGACGAGGCCGACGATTTCGCCCCGCTTCAAACCCAGTTCATGGAAGCCCAGGGCGGTGCGGCGGACGTAGCCCAGATACTCCTCCCACGAATAGGCCTGCCAAACGCCGTAGGCCTTTTCCCGCAGGGCCGGCAGCGGCCGGTTCTTCAGCCGTGCGGCCTGGCGGAGCAGCACCTGCGGCAGCGTCAGCGTCTCGAGAGGCGCTGCGTGGATATCCGTCATTCGCCGCCCTCCGCCGCATCCCCGAGGTAGGCCTTGATGACCTCCGGGTGCCCCTTGATTTCCTCCGGCGATCCTTCCGCGAGTTTTTCGCCGAAATTCAGGACAACGATCCGCCGGCAGATGCTCATCACGATCGACATGTCGTGTTCGACCAGGATCATGGTCTGTCCCCATTGACGGTTCAGTTCCAGGAGGAAGCGGACCATGTCTTCCTTTTCTTCCAGGTTCATTCCGGCAAAGGGCTCGTCGAGCACGAGCAGTCTGGGCTCCAGTGCCAGGGCGCGTCCCAGCTCCACGCGCTTCATCATCCCGTAGGGCAGTGACCCGACGGCCTTCTTCCGGATCGTCTGCATCTCGAGAAAATCGATGATCTCCTCGAGGATGCGGCGATGATGCGTCTCCTCCCGGCGCACCGAGGGGAGGAAAAGGCTCGAAGACAGAAGACTGTAGTGACAGTGGATGTGGCGCGCCAGCTGGAGGTTCGAGAGCACGGTCATTCCCGGGAAGAGTTCGATGTTCTGGAAGGTGCGACCGATGCCGATCGGAACGAGGTGATGGGCCGGCAGGGCCGTAATGTCCCGGCCGTTGAAAAGGATCGTGCCCTCCTGGGGCCTGTAGAAGCCGGTGATGCAGTTGAGCAGGCTCGTTTTCCCCGCGCCGTTGGGCCCGATGACCGCCATCAGTTCTCCCGTTTTCACTTCGAGACTGACGTCGTGCAGCGCCGATACCCCGCCGAAGCGGAGCGACAGGTTTCGAACCTCCAGTTCGGCGCGCCTGTCCTCCGCCTTTCGGCCGGAAAAGACCGCCGGCTGTCCGCGATAAGCCTTCATGAGATTGCCGATTCCGCTCTGAACCGCCGCTACTTCAAGAACTTGATCTTCTCTTTCCCGGGCGTGTAGAAGTTCGTTAACGGCTTGTACGAACCGTCTTCCGAAACCTTCACGATGCGGGCCCGGTAGGAAGCTCCATGGTCCGTGGACGTATAGGTGACGGCAGGCAGCAGCCCGCCGAAATCCTCCTGCCGGAAGGACTCCAGTGCCCGGTTGATGGAACCGCGGCTGACTTCCTTGGATGCCTCGTGGGCGCGGACAAAGGCGCGCTCCATGATCATCCCGACCGCGACGCCCTCCCAATAGGCGGCGTCGAATTTCTCGACGGTCTTATACCGCTTCCAGAGCTCTTCGATCAACTTCACGCCGGGTGTGCCGTCGGAGGGAAGTCCGCCCGGGAACTGCATGTTGAGACGGTCGCGGATCAGGCCCTTCCCCAACTTGAAGAAGTCCGGGTCGGTGGACGTCCAGGTTCCGAAGAAGGGCACGTCGAAGCCGATGCGGTCGGCGCTCTTGAATGCCGTTACGATGGATGCGGGAAGCATCTGGATGAAGATGTACTCGGCCCCGTTCTTCTTCAGGCGCAGGAGTTCCGTGGTGAGGTCGACGGTCTTCGGGGGGAATTCCTCCACGGATACGATCTGGATCTTCAGCTTCTCCGCGAATTCCTTTGCCGGCTGATGGATGGAGCGCCCGTAGGGATTGTTGTATGTGAGCAGGCCGACCTTCGGCGCATCCTTGCCCTTGTGGACGGCCCGGATGTATTCCAGGACCGCCTGGCAGTCCATGCGGTAGCTTCCGAAGGGCAGGTACATATAGTCGATCGGCGGCTCGAGGATCTCCCAGCTCGTGGAATAGTTGATCGTCGGGATTTTGTACTGCTGGATGATCGGCTTGGCGGCCAATCCCTCCCCCGCCCCCCACGTGGCGATCATGTCCACGTTCTCCTGAACGGCGAATTTCCTGACGGCCGCGACGGCTTCCGGGACCTTGTAGGCCGTATCGACCAGGAGCATGTCGATCTTGTTTCCGGCGACGCCGCCCTTCACCTCGTTGACATAGCGGAAGTAGTCCTGTTGTCCCTTGGCATGAAACTGGCCCCAGCTGGATGCCGGGCCGGTCATGTTGATCGCGGCACCGACCTTGATCGCCTTTGCCTCGGCGGGAGGCGCAGCGGCCGTCGTTGCCGCGAAGGCTGCGGCCAGCAGGACGAGCCTCGCATGGAATCCCATCGTTTTCATCATCGCTTTCCTCCTTCGGGGAACTGCCCGCGCGAAACCGGCCCCTGCCGGCTTCCCACAGCGGCAAAAAAAAGCCGCGGTCGACCCCTTCGGTCCGCCCGCGGCTCATTTGTCCCTTATGTCTTCAGGTCATGAGCGCGTCAGGCAGACCTCCGCAAAATAGGTAAAAAAGCCAAAAAACAAGTCTGCCCGGTTTGCTCGATGCATGGTGAAAGTCGCTTCCTCGGAAAAACTGTCCACCCTATAGAGTTCCCGTCTCAAAAAGTCAAGCGATTTGTTCCGTCTTTTCCCTCCGCGGCCGCCCTCAAACGATCTCGAACTTCTCGATCTTGTACTTCAGGGAGTCGTCCGTGACTTTCAGAAGCTCCGCCGCCTTGTTCTTCGCCCCCTTTGTCTTCTGCAGCGCCTTCTCGATCAGGCTCTTTTCAAACAGCGACACGGCCTCGTTGAGGTCGACGCCCTCTTCGGGGAGATCCAGGGCGGATGCGCCGACCCTCTCGAGGACGGAGGACGGCTGCAGCAGGTTCTCCGGCAGGACGATCGTCGACGCCTCCAGGGCGACGCTTCTTTCGATGATATTCTCCAGTTCCCGGACATTGCCGGGAAACGGATACTCCAGGAGGAGGCCCAGCGCATAGGCCGATATGGCCCGGGCCTCTTTTCCGTAAATCCGCGAGAATTTTTCGGCGAAATGCTTGGTGAGAATGGGAATGTCCTCCCGGCGGTTCCGCAGCGGCGGGATCACGATCGGGATGACATTGAGGCGGTAATACAGGTCCTCGCGGAATCCCCCCTCGCGGACCTTTTTCTCCAGGTCCTGATTCGTCGCCGAGATGATCCGCACGTTGACCTTGATGTCCTCGATGCCGCCGATTCTCCGGAACGTCTTTTCCTGCACGACGCGGAGAAGCTTGACCTGCAGCGGCGGCGGGAGTTCACCGACTTCGTCGAGAAAAATCGTGCCGCCCCTGGCCGCCTCGAAAAGGCCCGGCTTGTCGAAGTAGGCATTGGTGAAGGAGCCTTTCATGTGGCCGAACAGCTCGGACTCCAGCAGATTCTCCGGAATGCCGCCGCAATTGATTGCCACGAAGGGCAGCTTGGCCTGCGGGCCGTGATCATGGATCGCCCTCGCGACGAGCTCCTTGCCGGTCCCGCTTTCACCCAGCAGGAGGACGTTGGCCGGCGTATCCCCGATCTTGCGGACCGTCGAGAAGATCCTGAGCATGTCCTTGTTCCTGGCGATCATGTCGCCGAAGTGGACCGCATCGTCCGAGTCCCGCTGAAAAGGAGCCTGTTCCTCCTTGAGTCCCTTCGTATCCAGGGCCTGCCGGATGAGGCGCTTGAGGTCATCGACGTCGAAATCCTTCTCGACATAGTCGTAGGCCCCCTCTTTCATCGCGCGCACCGCGGTTTCACCCGTCGCATAAGCCGTAATCAGGATCACGAGGGTCCCCGGCGACAGTTCCTTGACGGATTTGAGAAACTCGAGGCCGTCCATTTTCGGCATCTTCAGGTCCGTCAGGATGAGATCGAAGTTTTCCTTCCTGCACCGGTTCAAGCCCTTCATGCCGTCCGCTTCGCAGACGACGCTGTACCCTTCCCGGGTCAGCATGATCTCGAGCAGTTCCCGGACGCCGGCGTCGTCATCCACAACAAGGATTCTTGTCATCCCCCAACCTCACTGGCCGCATCGGCGGTGACCGGTTTCTTTTCAGGACGCGAGGACAGCCAGACTGCAACGGACGTTCCCCGTCCCGGCTCGCTTTCCAGGCGCACCCGGCCGCCGTGGTTTTCCACGATGCGCCGCACGATCGCCAGCCCCAGTCCCGTCCCTCGTTCACGAGTCGTATAAAACGGCTCGAACACTCTCTGCAAGACATCTTTTCTCATGCCTGCACCCGTATCGCTGACCCTGAGGGTCACGCCGTCCGGATCGGAGGTGCGGGCCAGGCACACCGACACGGCGCCTTCCTCCGAAATCGATTGGACGGCATTCATCAGGAGGTTCCAGATCAACTGACGCATTTCCGCGCGATTCGCCGAGATCCGGGCATCGTCCCCGGTCAGTTCGACGCGGATGCCTTCGTGCCAGTCGGACACGTACCGGATCGCTTCGACGACATCGTTCACGAGGCCACGCAGCTCGATCGTTTCCTTCGTACCCGGTGACGGCCTCGCGAGGAGGAGAAAGTCCTTCATGAAGTTTTCGATCTGGTCCTTGCCGCGCAGGATGATCGACATCAGCCGCTCATCCGCCGCATTCAGCTGCAGGTCCTTCCTGAGCACCTGGATGGATCCGCTGATGGACGCAAGGGGATTGCGTATCTCGTGGGCCAGAACGGCGGCCATTTCGCCGACGAAGGCGAGACGCCTGTTCTTCTCGTATTCCGCCTCCATCTTCTTCACGGCCGTCAGGTCGTGGAAGATCACGATGCTGCCGATCCTTTTCCCTTCCGCGCCCCGCAGAGGCGACAGGACCCATCCGAGGACGAGGCGTTCGCCGTCTTTCCTGGCGAATGCCAGATCGGTCCCCTTCTGCCTGCCCTCCGGCGAAGGCGGCTGCTCGTTCGCCTTCTCCACCGCAGCGGCAATTGCGGGAAAGACCTCGCGCAAGGGCCGGTTCAGCAGCTCGGCGAAGACATACCCCGTAATCTCCTCTGCGGCGCGGTTGAACGACTTGATCCTGCCGAGAAGGTCGATCGTGAAGATTCCCGCATCCACGGACTCGATGATGCTGCGATGAAGGACGTCCAGCTGGTCGAACGCCGTTTGCTTCTCTGCCAGGAGAAGACGGGCTCTCCTTTCCTGCCCGACGACGAAGCTTGCGAGAAGCGCGATCACGAAAAAGGAGAGGATGTGCACGAAACTCCGCGTCAGCGCCTCCCCCGGCGTGAGCGGCAGATCCTGCAGGAGAAAGGCGGTGGGGGGCTCGATCCATCCGTAGTACTCCAGATCCACGAGCAGGCCGTAGACGATGCTGCAGGCGGAGGCAGCCGTCATTCCGCCGCGACGCCCGAGAAAGATCACGGAATAGATGACGATCATCTGGTAGAATGCCGAGTAGACGCTGCGGCAGCCCCCCGTCAGATAGACCAGGACGGAAACCAGGCCGATATCGCAAAGCGACTGGATGTAGATGTGGGCGCGTTCGCGGTCGATGACCCGCAGCAGGAAGACATACGCGATCGAGACGAGATAGAACAGCAGCGCCGTACGATAGAGTGCGGCCGTCGACTCCACCGGGAACAGCGCCAGTTGACGAAACTGCAGGCTGATGGCGACGCCAAGCAGGAGCGTCGCCAATCCCACGCGCCCCAGCATCAGCCACCATATCCGCTTGTCGATTCCGGAATTCTCCTGCGACCGATTCATGGCCTCTTCATTGATACGCGATAAATTATTCTGTGCTCCGCGAAGGCGCAATGCTATAATATTTTTCCAAAATGATCTATCCTTTTCCCCATACGAACAGGCCCCTCGTGCCCGTCGCGCTTGCCTTCGCCGTCGGGATTTTCGCCGCGTACCGCTTCGAATGGAGCCTTTCCCTTCTCTGCTGCTCACTCCTTCTTGAACTGGTCTTCCTGCTCCTGGCGTTCCGCTGCCGGCGCGACTGGCTTTGGGGATTGCTGTTGATCGGCTTCTTTCTCCTGGGAGGCGCGGGGTTCGCCTTTTCCGACTACAGGGCCTGTTCCGCACCGCCGAGCCCCGACCCATCCTCCGATCGGGCCGCCCGCCTGCAGGGCCTGGTCGCGTGCGTACCGGAACGGTGGCCCGACCGGACGGAGCTGACGATCGATCTCCAGGGCGTCGTACGACGGGAGGGCTCGCTTGCGCCTCTCCGGGGGCGGATCCGGCTTGCCGTCGCCGGCCACGGACCGTGGATGTACGGCGACCTCGTCCGTTTCGAAACCCGGCTGAAGCCGCTCGCGGGGCTGAGCAATCCCGGGGTTTTCAGGCGATCCGAGAAACTGCGGTGGGCCGGCATTTCCGCACGCGCTTTCGTGCCGGAGCCGTCCGGCGTCGCCGTCGTGAGAAGGAATCAGGCGAACGGATTTCTTTTCGCCCTGGAGCGTTTCCGGGAAGAGATCCGCGAATGCGTCCACCGCCACGCCGCCTCTCCGGAACGCGAGATGATTTCCGCGATGATCCTGGGGGCGCAGCAGGAGATCCCCCGCGACATCGTCGACCTCTTCAACCGGACGGGGACATCCCACATCATCGCCATCTCCGGGTTCAATGTCGGCATCGTCGCACTGGTCTGGATCTTTCTCGCCCGGTCGCTGCTGTCCCTCTCGACCGCGCTCCTCCTGAGGATCGATGCAGTCCGCCTCTCCTACGCCCTTGCCCTGCCGCCGGTGCTGATGTTCGCCCTGATTGCGGGAATGGGGATCTCCGTCGTGCGGGCGACCATCATGGCCGTCATCTTTCTGTGTGCCCTCCTGCTGGGGCGGGAGCGGGATCTCTTCAACAGCCTGGCCTTGGCGGCGATCGTCATTCTCGCCGCCTCTCCGCCTTCTCTTTTCGACGTCTCCTTCCAGTTGTCCTTTGCCGCCGTCGCCGCCATCCTCTTTGGCGCGCCGCCGCTCTCCGCGCGCCTGAGGTCCGCGGACGCCGCTGCAGGCCCCGGGCCGGATCATCCCTGGCGGCGCTGGCGCACCCGCCTGGCGGTCTTCGCGGTGGTCACGATTGTCGCGACGGCCGGCACCCTCCCGCTCATCGCCTATCACTTCAACCGCGTCTCGGCGACGGTGCTGGTCGCCAATTTCGCGGTGATCCCGATTCTCGGGTTCCTGGCGATTCCCCTGTCCATGGGCATTGCGGTTCTCGCGCCGCTGTCCGAATTCCTCGCCGCCCAGCTGATTTCGGTCGTCGCCTTTCTCGTTCACATCTCGGTCGCCATCGTGCGCTACTTCGCCCTGCTGCCGTGGTCCTCATTCACCGTAGGCACGCCGACCCCGGCCGAGATCGCCGGCTACTACCTTTTCTTCACCACGGCCATCGGCACGCTGGAGAGAAAAGGCGCCGCGGCCGAAGAGGCGGCTGCCCGCACGGTGACGTCCCGCCGCCGGGTGCTTCTTCTGGGTCTTGCGATGTTCTTCGCCGCCGACGTCCTGTACTGGAGCGTCGTCCGCGATCGCCTGAACGACCGGCTGGAAGCGACGTTTTTCGATGTCGGCCATGGCAGCGCCGCCCTGCTGTCTCTGCCGGGAGGCTTTGCCGTGCTGGTGGACGGCGGTGGCGCGGAAGCGGAAAAGGACGCCTTCGACAGCGGACGCCACATCCTCCTCCCTTTCCTGAGGCGCCAGCGGATCGGCAGGATCGACCTCCTCATCGTCACCCATCCCCACCCCGATCATCTCAACGGCCTCGTGACCGTCCTGGAAGAATTCCCCGTCCGGGAGATCTGGACCAACGGCAGACGGGAAGGCGGGGAATACCAGGACCGTTTTCACCTGCTGGCGTCCTCGCGCGGGATTCCCGTCCGGTCCTTCGACGCCTCGAAACCCGCCCGCGTCATCAACGGTGTTGAGATCCGCCCCCTCAATCCCCAGGCCCCCCTGCCGGTCGCGGCGGCGGCCAGGCGCACCTACGATGCCGTCAACGACGAGTCGCTGGTTCTCAGGGTTTCGTACGGGAAGCACTCGATCCTCCTGCCGGCGGACATCTCCGCAGGCGTGGAGCAGCGACTGATCGCCGGGGGTGCGGACCTCCGCAGCGACGTCCTGCTCGTCCCGCATCACGGCGGCGCATCGTCCAGCAGTCCGGCTTTTCTCCGCGCCGTTCAGCCGCGCATCGCCGTCGTCAGCTGCGGCCGACTGAACCGTATTCGCCTTCCCCATCCGATCGTGGTGGAACGTTTTTCGGCCCATCCCTGCGTGCTCCTGCGGACCGACCGCGACGGGGCCGTCATGATGTCGACGGACGGGCAGACCCTCCGCTGCCGCACGATGGGCAAGAGCGACAGGGGCCGATTCAACGAATTCCTGTTGCATTAGAAACACTTTCTGTGTTATCGGACGCGACTTGCAGGGCCGCATCGGCGGAAAGTGGGGATATGGAAAAACTGACGGCAGTCCGGGGTTTCAAAGACATCCTCCCGGAAGAAACGGGCCGGTGGCGCCAGGTCGAACAGACGGCGCACGAGGTCTTCAAGTCTTTCGGTTTTCGGGAAATCCGGGTCCCCATCCTCGAAAAGACGGATCTGTTCGTCCGGGGCATCGGGGAGACCACGGACATCGTGGAAAAGGAAATGTACACCTTCTCGGACAAGGGGGAGGAGTCGCTGACGCTTCGCCCGGAGGCGACGGCCTCCGTGGTCCGCGCCTACCTGGAGCACGGCCTCTTCCATGAGTCCGTGTCCAAACTCTATACGATGGGCCCCATGTTCCGCCGCGAAAGGCCCCAGAAAGGCCGCTTCCGGCAGTTTCACCAGATCGACGTGGAGCACCTGGGCACCGAGCATCCCCGCATCGACGCGGAGATCATGCTCATGCTCGTGCATTACCTCCAGCGGCTCGGCCTGCAGGCCCTGTCCCTGGAGATCAATTCCCTCGGGTGCGCCGTCTGCCGTCCCGATTTCAAGAAGGCCGTCGTCGCTTTCTTTGCCGGCCGCGAAGCGGGACTCTGCGCCGACTGCACGCGCCGTCTCCGGACGAATCCGCTGCGCATCTTCGACTGCAAAACGGAGGCTTGCCGTCAGATCACCGCGGACGCCCCGAAGCTCTCCGATCACCTTTGCGCGCCCTGCAGGGAGCATTTCGACGCCGTGCGGAAATCCCTCGACATTTTCGCGCTTCCCTACCGGATCAACGAACGCATGGTACGGGGTCTCGACTACTATTGCCGGACCGCCTTCGAGATCACGACGGAGCACCTCGGCGCCCAGAACGCGGTCGCAGGCGGCGGGCGTTACGACGGGCTGGTTCGCGACCTCGGCGGACCGGATATCCCGGGGATCGGTTTCGCCATCGGCATGGAGCGCCTGATCTCCCTGCTCCCCGATCAGGATGACGGACCGGGGCGGAGTCTGGACCTCTTCGTGGCCGCGATCGGAGAGAAGGCGCAGGAAGTCGCCTACGGGATCTGCAACCGTCTCCGCATGCGCGGGCTCTCCGTGGAAATGGAAATCGGCGGCAAGAGCCTCAAGAGCCAGATGAAAAGGGCCGACCGGCTCGGGTGCCGCTATACCCTGATCCTGGGTGAAAACGAGCTCGCGCAGGGCAGCGCCGGTCTGCGGGATATGAAAAGCGCCGCGCAGTCGAGCGTGCCGCTCCCGGGGATCGAGGACACTGTCACGGACCATCTTCGAGCGAGGTGAGGAAAGTTGGCTGAATTCATTACGGGTCTAAAGAGAAGCCATTACTGCGGCGATGTGACCGCCGCCCTGGACGGCCGGGAGGTGGTGCTGATGGGCTGGGCCCACCGCCGGAGGGATCACGGCGGCGTCATCTTCATCGACCTGCGGGACCGCGAAGGCCTCGTTCAGGTCGTCTTCAATCCCGACGTTGCTCCGGACGCCCACCGCGATGCGCACCGCATCCGCAGCGAATACGTGCTCGCCGTGGCCGGAACCGTGCGCCGACGGCCAGCGGGGATGGAGAATCCCGATCTGAAGACCGGCGAGATCGAGGTCATGGCGGGACGGCTGGAAATCCTCAACGAGTCGAAGACGCCGCCCTTCCTCCTCGATGCGCAGGAAGAGATCTCGGAAAACGTCCGCCTGAAGTACCGCTACCTCGATCTCCGCAGGCCCGCCCTGCAGAGGAACCTCTTCCTCCGCAGCCGCGTGGCGGGGGAAACGAGGTCCTTTTTCCAGCGGGAAGGCTTCATCGAAGTGGAAACCCCCTTTCTGACGAAGAGCACGCCCGAAGGGGCGCGGGACTACCTGGTCCCCAGCCGCGTCAACAAGGGGATGTTCTACGCGCTTCCCCAGTCGCCGCAGATCTTCAAGCAGCTGCTCATGGTTTCCGGCTTCGACCGCTACTTCCAGATCGTGAAGTGCTTCCGCGATGAAGACCTCCGCGCGGACCGGCAGCCCGAGTTCACGCAGATCGACGTCGAGATGTCGTTTGTCTCGGAGGAAGACATCCTCTCGACGATGGAGAGGATGATCGCCCATGTGTTCCGGACCTGCCTCGGCAGGGAGTTGCCCCTGCCCTTCCCCAGGATTTCGTATCGCAGGGCCATGGACTGTTACGGAAAGGACTGCCCGGATCTGCGCTACGGGCTGGAAATTCAGGACCTCACGGATATCGTCGGCAAATCGGCGTTCAATCTCTTCCGGGAGGTCGCCGACTCGGGAGGCCTGATCCGGACGATCCGCATCCCCGACGCGGCCGCCCTTTCGCGGAAGGACCTCGACGGACTGAAGGACTTCGGGGCGGCCTACGGAGCCAAGGGACTCGCCTGGGCGAGAATCTCCGCCGAGGGCTGGACCTCTCCCATCGCGAAGTTCCTGAGCCCCGAGGAGATCGGACGGATCAATGAGCGGTCCGGGTCGAAACCGGGGGACGTGCTGGTTTTTTCGGCCGACACGCGCAGAGTCGTGCAGGACGTCCTCGGCAACCTCCGGATCCACCTTGCCCGGAAGCTGAACCTCGTCGGTGCGGATCAGCTGGCCTTCACCTGGGTCACGGAATTTCCTCTCATGGAGTACAGCGAGTCGGAAAAGAGGTACGTGTCGACGCACCACCCCTTTACGTCGCCGGTGCTGGAGGACCTGCCCTTCCTGGAAACCGATCCGGGCAAGGTGCGGGCCCGCGCCTACGATCTGGTCCTCAACGGCTCCGAAGTCGGCGGCGGCAGCATCCGGATTCACCGCCAGGACGTTCAGGCGAGGATCTTCAAGGCACTGGGACTCGGCGAGGAGGATGCCCGGATGAAGTTCGGATTCCTGCTCGACGCCCTCGAGTACGGCACGCCGCCGCACGGAGGGATTGCCTTCGGCCTGGACCGGCTGGTCATGATCATGAGCGGCGCGGAATCGATCCGCGACGTCATCGCCTTCCCGAAGACGCAGAAGGCGACCTGCCTGCTGACCGATGCACCGTCGCCCGTCGCCATCGAGCAGTTGATGGAGCTGTCCCTGAAGATCGTGTAACGCACGCGGAGTCCTTCGAGAGATTGCGCGGGCGATCGCGACGGGGCGGCTCCCGAGCGGAAACACCGCGGACGCCGGTTGCCGGCGACCGTCTTTTTGTCCGGCGCAGTTCATCGCCCTTCTCTGTCTTCCTTCCCGATCGCGCCTGAAGATTCTCCCGGGAGAACGACCATGGCCAAATGGAACAAGGAAAAGAGGGTCCTCGATCACGAGCACACGAATTTCTGGAAGTTCGACCTCAAGGAGGTCGGCGAACCGAACCTCCAGAAGGACGTCTTCCCCTACGACGAGGTCTGCCGCATCGACTTCGATCACCGGCTGCTTCCGATCGACCCGGCCGCAGAGATTTTCATCACCGACACGACCTTTCGCGACGGGCAGCAGGCGCGGCCCCCCTACAGCGTCCGGCAGATCGTCGAGCTGTACACGCTGATGGGCAGGCTGGGCGGCCCCAACGGCGTCATCCGCCAGAGCGAATTCTTTCTGTACAGCGGCAAGGATCGCGAGGCGGTGGACCGGTGCCGGGACCTGGGCCTGGCCTATCCGGAAATCACCGGCTGGATCCGCGCCGACCGGAACGACGCCGGACTGGTCAAGGAAGCGGGGTTCGCGGAGACCGGCATCCTCACCTCCGTCTCCGACTACCACATCTTCCTCAAGCTTCAGAAGACGCGGCGGCAGGCGATGGGGGATTACCTGCGCGTCGTGACGACGATCCTCGAGGCGGGCATTCGCCCGCGGTGCCACTTCGAGGACTTGACGCGCGCCGACATCTACGGCTTCTGCATTCCTTTCGCCCAGGAACTCATGAAACTGCGCGCCCAGAGCGGCATCGACATCAAGATCCGCCTCTGCGACACCATGGGATACGGCGTGACCTATCCGGGCGCCTCCCTGCCGCGGAGCGTGGACAAACTGGTGCGGGCCTTCATCGAAGATGCCGGGGTGCCCGGCCGTCTCCTCGAGTGGCACGGGCACAACGACTTCCACAGGGCCTTCAACAACGCCTCCAGCGCCTGGCTCTTCGGCTGCGCCGCCGCCAATGCGACCCTGCTGGGACTGGGCGAGAGGACCGGGAATCCTCCCCTCGAGGGCCTGATCATCGAGTATATCCAGCTCCGCGGCCGCACGGACGGCATCGACACGACCGTCATCACGGACATCGCGAATTACTTCCAGCGGGAGATCGGGGTGCGGATCCCCGAAAACTATCCCTTCGTCGGGGCCGAGTTCAACGTCACCCGGGCCGGCGTCCATGCCGACGGGCTCATCAAATCCGAGGAGATCTACAACATCTTCGATACCGCGAAGCTCCTGAAGCGGCCCATCGTCCCGATGATCACCGACAAGTCCGGGAAGGCGGGCATCT
Organism: Syntrophales bacterium; assembly: GCA_035366835.1. GTDB lineage: Bacteria > Desulfobacterota > Syntrophia > Syntrophales > UBA6109 > UBA6109. The sequence goes on from DAOSIS010000002.1 coordinate 156,328, forward strand.
CCCACTGGATCAACCTGAAGCTGGGCCTTTCCGGCGATCATGCGATCGACAAGCGCCATCCGGGTGTGGCCAAGATCTCCAAGTGGATCGCGGAGGAATACGAAGCCGGGCGGCAGACGGGCATCTCCAACGAGGAAATGGAAAAGCGGGTGCGCAAGTACCTTCCGGAGCTCTTCATGTCCGGGCTGGAGAAGATCAAGCACAGGGCGGCTGAAGCCGCGATCGCCGTGGTGCGCCAGGTCGTGGAACACCCCGTCATGAAGACCATGAAGCCGGATGCCCAGGAACCGATCATGCAGCAGATCATCGAGGAGAACCCGTCCATCCAGTTCGCCTACGTCGTCGACATGAATGGCCGCAAGACGACGCGCAACGTCACCAACATCGCGGACCGTGCGAAATACGAGAACTACGGCGTCGGAACGGACCAGTCCGACCGCGAGTGGTTCATCCGCCCGCTCCAGTCGGGCAAGATCCACGTCACCAATTTCTACATTTCGAAGATGACGGGTGCGCTGTGCTTCACCGTTTCCGGCCCGATTGCGGACGACAGGGACGAGATGGTGGGCGTCTTCGGCGTGGACATCAAATTCGAGGACTGGGTGCGGCGCGTGGAGGATATCGCCGAGGCGACGCAGATCGCCCTCCGCGCCGAGTACGAGGCCCGGGACAAGTCGGACAAGTGGATGTAGAGGGAACGCGCTACTCCTCGAACAGGACCCACTCCTCGTAAGGCGGCGCGGAACGGTCCGGCGAGGAGAGCGTCAGTTCGCGGATGAAACGCGACGGCGAAACCGGGGCGTACCCCACTTCCCGCGCGTAGGTGCAGGCGGGGTAGCAGAGGTAGAGCTGGTCCTTCGCCCGCGTCGCCGCGACGTAGAAGAGCCGGCGCTCCTCTTCCTCGCCTTCCGCCTCCTTCAGGGCCCTGGCCAGCGGCAGCATCCCTTCGGCGCACCACACCATCAGGACGGCCGTCCATTCGAGCCCCTTGGCCTGATGGATCGTGCTCAGGGTCACGCGGTCCGGACCGTCGTCCCCTTCGTCTTCCCCCTCCCCCTCGTCCGTGTTCGCCAGCAGCGCCAGTTCGCCCAGGAAATCCTCCAGCGATGCATAGCGGTCCGAGAAGGAGGCGAGCTGATGGATGTCGTCCTCCCGCGAGAGGTAGTCCGTGAAGCGCTCCTGCATGAGGCCGCGGTACCCTTCGTCGAGGATCGCGTCGACGAGGGCTGAGACCTTCCCTTCCGACCGCTTCGCCAGGAGGCGCTGCAGGGTGCTGCTGCAGGCGGCAAGGCCCGGCGCAGCACCCTTTCCCGCGCAGGAAAGGAATTTCTCGCCGCGTAGGGCCTCCGGAAGCCCCGGATTGGCCCGGAGGAACTTCCAGGCCTTCTCGGCCGTGGCCCTGCCGATGCGCGGGTACAGACCGAGAACCCTCTTCCAGGCGATCTCGTCCAGGGGGTTCAGGAGAATGCGGAGATGGGCCGTCACGTCCTTGATGTGGGCCTGCTCGAAGAAGCGGATCCCCGATCGGATCTCGAAGGGGATCCCGCGCCGGACCAGCTCCATCTGGACCTCCATCGAGTGATAGTGGGCCCGGTAGAGTACGGCGATCTCCCGCAGCGACAGGCCGCTGCGATGCAGTTCCAGGATCCGCTGGGCGACGAAGTCCGCCTGCTGGAGGACATTCCGCGTCGGCACCACAACGGGCCGGATGCCCCTGTCGCGGACGGCCTTCAGGACCTTGTGAAACTGCCGGTCGTTGCGGACGATGCACAGGTTCGCCAGGTGCAGGATCTCCGGCGTGCTCCGGTAGTTGGTTTCCAGCTTGAAGATCCGGCAATCCTTGTAGCGCTCGGGAAAGTGCAGGATGTTCCGGAAATCGGCGCCCCGGAAGGAGTAGATGCTCTGGGAATCGTCCCCGACGACCATCAGGTTGCGGTGGCGCGCCGCGAGCAGATCGACGATGTCGGCTTGAAGCATGTTCGTGTCCTGATACTCGTCGACGAGGATATGAAGAAAACGCTCGGCGTAGCGCGAGGCGACTTCCGGAAACTCGCGCAGGAGCCGGCGGGCCTGCACGAGCAGATCGTCGAAGTCCATGACACCGACTTCGCGTTTCCTGGCCTCATACCGGCGGGCCACCTCGCGGATCTTCTCGAATCGATCCTGCAGATGGGAATATCTGGCCGGGAGAATCGCATCGAGCCCCGTATCCGTGTTCGCCGACAGGCTGATGATGTCGCCCAGGACGTCCGCCTTGGGGAATCGGTCGCCCTTCACGTCGATTCCGGAGGCCGCGATGCACGAGGCGATCATCTGCCTGGCGTCTTCCGCGTCGATGATGGAGAAATTCGCCGGATAGCCCAGAAGGCCGGCGTTGCCGCGGAGGATGCGATGGCTGAGGTGATGGAAGGTCCCGCCCCAGAGCCGCTCCGTCGGGACAGCGGCGATTTCCCTTACCCGGGCCAGCATCGTCCGGGCGGCCTTGTTGGTGAATGTGGCCAGGACGATGCGTTCGGGAGGGACGCCCGTTTCGATCAGCCGCGCCACGCGGTGGGTGAGCGTCCGCGTCTTCCCGCTGCCGGCCCCCGCGATCACCAGCAGAGGCCCTCCGGGCTCCATGACCACGCGGAGCTGTTCGCTGTTCAGCTCCCGCCTGTAATCGATCATCTCCCCAGTGCTTTCCGGATTTCTGCGACCGTTTCCCTGCTGTTGATCGAGGCGAAGTTCCGGAGCAATCCTTCCTTCTCGTAGAAACCGATCAGCGGGGCCGTCTTCTTGCCGTACGTCTCGAGGCGGAACAGGATCGCTTCTTCCGTCTCGTCGTCGCGCTGGACGACCGGGCTTCCGCACTTCCGGCATTTGCCGTCGGGCGTCGGCGGATTGCTCTTCACATTGTAGATCTCCTGGCAGGCCGCGTTGGAGCAGGTCCTGCGCGTCGTGAGGCGGTCGAGGACGACCTCACGCGGCACTTCGAGGTTCGCCACGAAATCCAGGCGGATCCCCAGCTTTCCCATCAGGATCTTCAGCGCCTCCGCCTGCGGGATCGTGCGCGGGAATCCGTCCAGGATGAAGCCCTTCGCGCAGTCCTTCTGCTGGAGCCGCTCTCCCATCAGCTGCATGATCAGCGTATCCGGGACGAGGTCGCCGCGGTCCATGAAGTCCTTGGCCTTCCTGCCCAGGTCCGTACCGTCCTTCACGGCGGCGCGAAGGATATCTCCCGTAGAGATCTGCACCGATCCGTCCACTTCCGCCAGCATCTTCGCCACGGTCCCCTTCCCCGCGCCCGGGGCGCCCAAGAGTATCAATTTCATACGTACCTCCGCATGGGTTGTCTTCAGAGAGGGAGCGAATATAGGGGAATTTGCGCCCCTGGTCAAGGCAATCGTCGATAAAGGAATTTGACAGGCAACCGGGGGAACCGTTATAGTCCTGCCGCTTCTGGATGGAGGTTCCATGGAAGAGCGACGTTTCGGCCCGATCCGTTTCCTTCCCGGCGACCGCCGGGGGAGGTACCCGAATTGCCATTCCCTGTTCATCGAGGGAGCGGGAATCCTCATCGACCCCGGTTCGCACAGGGACCGCCTCGGCCGACTGGCGTCATCGGGTGACGTCCGCGAAGTTTGGCTTTCCCACTGGCACGAGGACCACTTCATGCACCTGGATCTCTTCGAGGGGCTCCCCCTGCGGATTTCCGGGAAGGACGCCTCCCCCCTCGCCGACCTGGAGACCTTCCTCGACTGGTACGGCTTGGAAGACGCCGCCTACCGCAATTACTGGAGGGACGAGTTGCGCGGGCGGTTCCATTATCGAAGCCGGAAACCGGCCGGATACCTGCGCGAAGGCGGGACACCGGCGGGCGGTTCCGCTGCAATAGAGATCCTCGAAACGCCCGGCCACACGCCGGGACACCTGGCGCTGCATTTCCCCGCCGAAGGCGTTCTCTTCCTCGGAGACTACGATCTGTCCGCCTTCGGCCCATGGTACGGCGACCGGTACTCCAGCATCGAAGACACGCTGGCGTCTCTTTCCCGTCTGAAGCGGGTTCCGGCCAGGGTGCTCGTCACCGGCCACGAGAAGGGAATCTTCGAAGCCCCCTTTCCGGAGGATCTGTGGCAGAAGTACGAAGACGTCATCCGGATCCGCGAGGAAAGACTGATCGAGGCCCTCAAAGTCCCCCGCTCGCTGGAGGAGATCGCCGAATGCTGGATCGTCTATGGCAGGCCCCGCGAGCCGAAGGAATTCTTCGTCTTCGGTGAAAAGGCGATCATGGGAAAGCACGTGGAGCGTCTCGTGCGGACGGCGGCCGTTGCGAAGACCGGCAACCACTACGTCCTTGCCTGACCTTTCCCCGGCGCACCGAAGCCCACGGCGGCGGCATGCTCGAACTGCTTCTTCCAGGGAACGCCCGGATGGGCGTTTTCGAATGGTTCGGGCCCGACGATCGACAGGGATTCCCGGTCCACGGCGACCGGATCGCCGCCTCCCACGAATCCGGCGTCCCTCGCAATGGTGGGATTCCTGCCGGGCATGCAATCACATTCCTTGGTGATCTTGATGAGGGCGTTGATGGCGATGCTGCGGGCGCCGATGACCCTCCAGACCGCCGCCGCCGTTTCCACCAGCTTTTCCTGGAATACGCCGGGATCGGAATCCCAGAAGATCTTGAGCGCCGCCTCGGCGCACAATGCGATGCACTGACTGCAGCCGATGCAGCGCTGGAGGTCGTAAGCCGGAAACGCCCCCTTGCCTATGCTCGCGGCGCCGGCCGGGCACACCTTCACGCACAGTCCGCAGCGGGTGCATTTCTTCCTGTTCAGGACGGGATGGGCGTCCGAATGCATGCGCTGTTTCTGGGCTCGGGATGCGAACCCCATGGAAAGGTTCTTGATCGCGCCGCCGAAGGAAGAGAGCATGTGCCCCTTGAAGTGGGAAAAGATCACGAAGCCACCGGTCTTTCCGACCACGTCGGCCACCTGGACGGTCGCAAAGTGTTTCATCCTCGCCGGAATGGAATGGACAGCCCGCCCGTCCAGGCCGTCCGCCACAATCACGGGACAGCCGAGGGTTTCTTCGCTGAAGCCGTTGCGTCGCGCCGTCTCCAATGACTCTGCCCCGTCGCGCCTGCCTCCGGAATAGAGCACCGACGTGTCAAAAACAAAGGGCCGGACCTGAAGGCCCTGAAGCCACAGCACGATCTCCTTCGTATAAGGAGCGGGAAGAAAACCGCGGTTCCCTTTTTCGCCCCAATGGACCTTGATCCCCACCTCCATCCCCGGACGGAAAGGATGCGGAATTTCTTTCAGCAGGCTTCTCAATGCGGTCAGATTCCCCGCCTCCTCCGCCTCTTCTCCTTCCGTCCTGCAGACGAGCAGCCCCTTCTTCATGAGATATCCTCCAATCTTCTCTGGATGGGATTCTCAGGGTCTATAGACGATCGAATGGCAAAGATCAAGGAATGAGCCGGAGGCAGGGAGCCCGAAAGAACCGAACTTGACAACGGAAGGGCCTCTCAGTAAGTTACGTCAGGCCTGCGCAGCGTCCCTTTCGGCGCGGCGCGCCTGCGAATACAAGGAGCAAAGCCGCTCATGGAGAGCGCACGACCGATGGAATATCGATTTCTCCTGTCCCCCGCTCCCCGGGAGATCGCGCAGATTGTCAGCCTCTACAAGGAAAACGGCTGGTGGGATGCCGGTGACGAGCAGCCGGGCATCGTCCGCGGTATCGTCGGACGCAGCCACTGTTTTCTCGCCGTCTTTCTGGACGGAAACCTGATCGGTATGGGAAGGGCCATCAGCGACGGGACCAGCGATGCCTACATTCAGGACGTGACCGTCCGAGCCTCTTTCAGGGGCAGGGGGATCGGCAGCGGGATCGTCCGCAGAATCGTCGATCGCCTCCATGCGGACGGTCTTTTCTGGATCGGTCTCATCGCCGAGGGGGACTCTCGCCCGTTCTACGAACGCCTCGGTTTTTCCCCGATGGAGCATGCCGCGCCCATGCTGCTGAAAGGCAAGCCATGACGTTCAAGGCACTTAAGACAACGGATTTTCCGCTGCTGAAGCCCTATTTCGCCGACCAGCCCTTCTCCTTGAGCATCTATTCCCTGGCTTCGCTCATCGCCTGGAGCGACTGCGCCTCCCGGACTTCCTACGTCGTCGAAGACGGCGTACTCCTGATCGACAACGAACCGCTGGACAAACCGGAGGACCGCCACCTGATCGTTCCTTTCGGGCCCGCCGGCCCGCTGGAACCGGCTGAACTGTCCAGGATCGCGGAACGGCACGGATATCGAAGCTACTGGTTCGTCCCGGAGGAGTACCTGTCCCTTTACGGCAGGGCCGGGATCGAGGCACGATTTCTCGTCGAGGAGCAGCGGGAATTCGAGGACTACATCTATCTTACGACGGACCTCGCGGAGCTCCGCGGGAATCGCTACGCCAAGAAACGGAACCTGATCCATCAGTTTACGAGGGAATATCTCGACCGGGACCGTGTCCGGGTCGAGGCCATGGGACCGGAGTCGCAGGCGGAATGCCTCGCCTTCCTCGAGCAGTGGTGCATCGAGCGTGAATGCGATCTGCCTTCGAACTGGCCGCTCGCCTGCGAGAAGAAAGCAGCCGAGGCGACCATCAGGTCCCTGCGCGAGCTCGAGGCCGAGGGGCTGTTGGTGCGAATCGACGGGGAGGTGACGGCGTTCGGCATCCGGACGCGGCTCAACGGCCAGATCGGCATCCTCAATTTCGAGAAGGCCTTCGCCAGAATCAAGGGGCTCTACCAGTTTCTCGACAGGGAATGCGCCAGGCGGCTGTTCCAGGGGTACCGTTACATCAGCAAGGAAAGCGATATGAACATCCCGGAACTGGCGCAGTCGAAGATGTCCTACCATCCCGTCCATCGCGTCAAGTCCTATCGCCTCACGTTGCGTTGACCCCTGCAGCCGAAGCCTCCCCCCGTCGGCCTTCCGGGAATGCCGCGATCCCTATTCGATCGACATCAGCGACCGCCAGCGATCCTCTTCCGACGCAACGGGCAGGTTTCTCCGGCGCAGGAGATCCACGATCGGCTTTGCATTGAAGCGGAAGTAGGGGTTGATGCGGAATTCATCCGCGAGAGTCGAAAAGACGTGCCGGGGATCGTACGTTGCGGCAAAGGAATCGAGGTCCCGGTTCCCGGGTTCCAGCTTTCGTGCAAAGGCGATGGAATCCTTCACGTAGTCATGGCCCGCGTACACGACCGTCTCCGGCGTCAGGGCCATCAAGGCTTTCACGGTGCGGTGGAAGGCCGCCTGATCCCCGCTGAAGCAGTTCCCGATCGTCCCGTTGAAGAGCGTGTCGCCGCTGATCAGATAGATTCCCGCCAGAAAACAGATCGAATCCTTCGTGTGGCCGGGCGTCCGCATGACGGTGACCGATTCATCCCCCAGGGAGATTCGGTGCCCCTCCCTCGGGACGTCAGGTGCAAGGTATTCTGCGCCTGTCTCCCGGAGAAGAGCCGCATTCCCCGACGTGTGGTCCGCGTGACTGTGGGTATTCCCGACGAGAGAGATCCGCAGTCCCCTCTCCCCCGTGAAGCGCAGGATCTCCGCCACGGCGCCGCCGTCGATGACCAAGGCCTGCCTTTGCCCGTGTATGACGTATCCGAAATTGTCCGCTCCGTAGCGAAACTGCCGAACGCTCGCCATCCCACGCCCCCGCACGATTTTTTCGCTTCTATGTCAGGCACCGGGACGGTTGTCAAGGGTGCATCCCTCCGCAGGAAAAGGGCGGAAGGGTTCGCTTCCGCCCTTCACCAATTGGCATGGTCGTCAGAAGTCCTGGAACTCCCCTTCCTTCATCGGGATGAGGTTCCTGTCGACCTTCGGTTTCTTGGCCGCCTTCATTGCCGCGACAATAGATTTCTTGACCGCTCCTGCATGTCCCCCCATGACCTTCGAGACACACCCCGCACCGTTGCCGTTGAACGCACCCCCGACAACCTCGACGAGCCCCCTGACGACTTCCTTCATCTGCCCGGCCTGGGCGTTCATCTCCTCTGCAGCGCTTGCGGACTCCTCGGCGTTGGCCGCCGTCGCCTGGGTCACCTTGTCCATCTCGGAAACGGCTATGTTGATCTGCTGGATCCCCTGCGCCTGCTCCTGGGATGCGGCTGCTATTTCATCTATGATATTACCGACTTTTACCGATATTTCGACATTTCCCTTGAAAGCCTCGTGGGTGATCTTGGTCAACTCGTTGCCGTTCTTGACGCTCTTGAGCGTGTTCTCGATCAGGACGCTCGTGTTCTTGGCCGCCTCTGCAGCCCGTATGGCCAGGTTCCGCACCTCGTCGGCGACGACAGCGAATCCCGCACCCGCTTCACCGACACGCGCCGCTTCGACCGCCGCATTGAGCGCGAGAAGGTTCGTCTGGAAGGCGATTTCGTCGATGGTCTTGATGATCTTCCCCGTATCCTCGCTCGTCTTCGTGACATCCGCCATGGCCTGGGCCATCTGATTCATGTGCGCGTCGACCTTCTCCACGATCTGCTTCGTTTCCGCCATCAGGCTCTTCGCCTGTGTCGCATGGTCTGCATTCTGCCGGGTCATCGACGTCATCTCCTCCAGCGAAGACGAGGTTTCCTCGAGCGACGAGGCGGATTCCGACGCGCCCTCCGCCAGCGATTGGCTTGCCTGGGCCACCTGTCCCGATGCCGACGACACCTGGCCGGAGGCCTCGTTCAACTGGCTCACCGCCAGATGGATCGGTCTTGTGATGCTGCGCGCAAAGAAGAACACGGCCAGGACCGTGACGGCCAGGAAGGCGGCGCCGATGATCAGGATGAAATTCCGTATCGCGCGGAGAAGATTCCCACGACGAGAAGCGGTATCAGAACGACAGCTACCCCTCCCCATACCAGCTTCATGCCCAACGTCATCTTTTTCATTTCTTTTCCCCCTTTCCCTGTCTTGTTCAGTGACCGCCCCTGCAGTCGAAGTGATTTGTACCCCGATAGTCAACTTGCATGCCAAATACGTCTGCATGTCATGAAGCGAGCGATATTCGCTGGTTGCGCAGATCGACGGGTCAGGAGAGGTCTCGGAGAAGGCGCTCGGGAGGAGGAAAATCGTCCGGTATTCCGGAATCCGTCCTGAAGAGCGGACACCGTGACAGGATGGAAGAACCAAGACGAAAGGCAGACTATCCGTTGACGACGGTGATGTCGTGCTTCTTGAGCAGATCGTACAGATGGGACCGCGACAGCCCGGAAATGCGGCAGGCTTCCTTCACGCTCGACCCACAGGAATCCATGAGGCGGCGAAGATAGTCCCACTCCGATGCCCTGCGAAATTCCTGAAACGCGGCGAGGGGAGACGCGGCGGATGGAGGGACGTCAGCGCCGGAGACGCGCTCCTTCTCCAGATCCGTCTTGGCGAGCTTCACGCGGATCTCGGGGGGAAGGTGCTTCGGGTAGAATGTGGGCTCGCGGTATGCGACGGCAAAGGCCCTCTCGATCGTGTGGAAGAACTGCCGCACGTTGCCCGGCCAATCATAGGAGGCGATCACTTCGAGAAATTCGGGAGAGAAACCCTTCAAGGCGATGTCGTGACGCCGGCAGAGCATGGCGACATGGTGCATCATCAGATCCCACAAATCCTCGCGCCGTTCGCGCAGCGGCGGCGTCTTGATGGTGATGGTGCGAAGCCGGAAGAGGAGATCTTCCCTGAACTCGCCCACCCGAACCATGTCCTCGAGGTTGCGGTTTGTCGCCGCAATCAGGCGGAAGTCGCTTTCATCTCCCGGCCGCCGACGGGACGGAAGGTGCGCCCTTCGATCACGCGCAGGAAGGTCTTCTGCACGGCCGGAGGAAGTTCGCCGATTTCATCCAGGAAAAGTGTTCCCTTATCCGCCTGCTCGACCAGTCCGGTCATCTGCCTGTCGGCGCCGGTGAAGGATCCCTTTTCGTGTCCGAACAGAATGCTTTCCACCAGCGTCGCCGGCAGGGCCGCGCAGTCGACGACCACGAATTTCCCCTTGGCGCGGCTGCTGTTTTCGTGAATCGACGTCGCAAAAAGGTCCTTCCCTGTCCCCGTCTCCCCGGTGATGAGGACATTCGCATCGCACAGCGACGCTTGGGCCAGCAATTCGAAGCAGGCCGACATCTTCACGCTGTGCCCCAGAATGCCGCCGCACCGGAACACGTGCGGCGTGCTTCGTTCCCGCTTCGTCTCGCGGTAGTCCAGTGCCCGTTGAATGCACAGCGTGATCTTCTTGATGGAAGACGTCTTCTCCAGGTAATCCCACACGCCGTTCCGGATGGCCAGTTCAGCGCCATCCGGCTCTCCGAAACCCGTGATGATGATGACTTCGGGCGACGATGCCGAGGCCTGAATCTTCGGGATGGCCGTGAGCCCGTTCCCGTCCGGCAGGCGCACGTCCAGGAGAACAACATCGAAGGGTTTCGCCGCGGCCAATGCCAGCCCCGTGCGCAGGTCAGGGGCCGGCTGGACTCGGTGCCCCATCTCCGCAACCCGGTCGCAGATCATCCTGGAGTAACTTGCATCGTCGTCGATCACCAGGATATCGGCCACCCATTCCTCCCTTTTTCAAGAAAGCTGTTAGCTGTTCTGCAGCGGCTAGAGCGCTTCCGGTTCTTCCAGAAGCGGAAGGATCACGCGCACCGTCGTTCCCCTGCCGACCTCGCTCTCCACGGTGACCTTGCCGCCGTGATTCTTCACGGTTCCGTAAACGACGGGCAGGCCCATTCCCGTGCCCTGGCCGGGGTTCTTCGTCGTAAAGAAAGGATCGAAAATGTGCTCCATGTCCTTCGCCTCGATCCCGGTGCCCGTGTCCTTTACGGCGACTTCGAGGTAACGCCCCGGCGGAAGGGTGGAAAGTCCGGCGGCCCCTTCCTGATTGCCGGCGTTCCTGCAGCGAAGGGCGATTTCCAGAAGCCCACCGCGTTCCTTCATGGCGCAGACCGCATTGTCGCAAAGGTTCATGAAGGCCCTGTGAATCTGGGCGGGGTCTCCCCTGACGATATCCCGTTCCGCCGAATTCTTCATGCGGGCACGGATGTTTTCCGGAAGGGTCGTCTCCAGCACGCGCAGGGCGTCTCCGGCGACCAGGGAAACGCGGAACGGGCGAAACTCCCGTTTCGTCTCGCGGCTGAAGACGAGAAGCTTGCAGACAAGATCCTTTGCCCTCTCCGCCGCGCCGTTCATGGTGCGGAGGTAGGAGTAGATCCTGTCTTCCTTCTTGAGGTAAGCCATGCTCATGTCGATGTAGCCGGAGATGGCACCCAGGATATTGTTGAAATCGTGGGCAATTCCCCCCGCCAGCGTCGCAACCGCCTCCATCTGCCGCGACCGCTGCAATTGCCGACGGAGAAGCTCCCTCTCCTCCTCCGCCTTCGTCAGGTCCGTGATATCGCGGATCGATTCGATCGCCCCGGCAATCCCGTCGCTTCCGTCAAAGAGGGCCCGCGCCTTCCCCCACAGGTATTTCGACGCCCCCCGCATCATCGGAGCGGTCGTTTCCGCAATGACGATGTCCCCATTCCGCTGCACGAAGAAATACCGCTGTTCAATCTCCCCGCCTCCCTGAAGGGCCAGATCGATGAGGATGGGACGGCGTTCTCCATAGAAGGGAACGGCATATTCGAAATTCCCTTTGCCGATCATTTCGCCCGCGGCTTTCCCGGTCAAGACCTCGATGGCCCGGTTCCAGGCGATGATGCGGCCCTCGCGGTCGATCGCGAAAGTCGCATCGGGCAGGAAATCGACGATGTCCGCAAGACGTTTTTCCGATTCGCGGACCTTTTCCTCGGCCCGTCTCCGCTCCGTGACGTCACGGACGTTCATGACAAAGCCATTGACCGACGGCTGATCCAGGAGGTTCCTTCCCACGCCTTCGAGAAGGCGTTCGGAGCCGTCCTTGTGCCGGACGCGGAAGGCATTGGGGATTATTTCGCTCGAGACAACCGCCTTCGCGTAGTCGTCAAAGGCCCTCGCCAAGTCGACGGGCAGGATGAAATCGAAGCCGCTCATGCCGATGATTTCCGACGGTTTGTAGCCCAGGAAGCGCTCGAGGGACGGGCTTGCGTAGATGATCATCCCGTTCCTGTCGGTGACAAGAATGATGTCCGAAGAATTCAGGGAGATCTCGCGAAAGAACTCTTTGCCCTTCTGCAGGCATTCGATCTGCTCCCTGCATGTGGATTCCGACTTCTTCAGCGCGGCGATCTCCTGCCTGAGGAGATCCAATTCCGCACGGAGGTCCTCATCCAGCCGTTCTTCACTGCTCATACAACGCTCCGCGGAATTTCCGCATGCGGGGCATGATCTTCCCCTTTCTGGCCCCTGATACCATTTCTTCAATTGCCGGTCCATAGGCTATTCGCCGCCGTTCCCGTCCGCGCACCATCCTCAGTCCGGTCAGAGGTCGGGGAAGAAAACAGCGCATCGGGCTTGGAAAGAGACGGCAGACAGACCGGAGATGGGGATGTCCCCGCCTTTGTGCAGGGGGACGACAGCGTTATTGCCGACAGGAGCCTGCCGACGAGGATTTTTCGGTGAGAGCGGCCCACGGCTGACAGCCGCCCGCAGATTGTCCCGGCACGGATCAATCCCTGACTTTGCGACAGGCATACTCCGTCAGGAAATCATCGTCCGATCTACACTTGTCTACGGAGAATCCGACCCTCTCCAGCATGCCATGCAGGATCCAGCCGAATGTACTGTGCTCGTCCCGGATATGGGTCTCGACCTCCGACTTGAACTCTTCACCGGCGATTTTCCCGAACCCGGCGATCCAGGAATCGATCTTGCCGGCATATCCCCGGGGATCGAATTGGAACACGACATCATGGATGTACAGCAGGCCGCCCGCCTTCAACATTCTGTTGATCCGCAGCAGCGCCACCTGTTTCCAGAAATCGGGCAGGTGATGAAGCGCGGCCTTGGTGATGACCAAGTCGACCGGCTCCCCTTGATGTTCATAGCTCAGAAACCCGGCAACAATGAATTTGAGGTTCCGGACATCCGCGCCGACCTTCTTCCTGGCTTTCTCTATCATCGCTTCCGAGACGTCGACCGCGTAAACGGCCTTGAAACGGTTCGCCGCCAGAACGGACGCGGCGCCGGTACCGCAGCCCAAGTCGACAACTGTTTTCCGCTCCGGATTCTCGATCTCCAGAAAATCCATCATCCCCTTGAACTCTTTTTCATAGTTGCGGAATTTCTGATGCCGGTCGTCATACGATTCCGTTTGCCCGGCCTGTGAGTAGTCGACCCCGCGATGCCTGGATTCGTCATACAGCCATCTCTTCATCCGCCTCTCCTCGTCTTTCATGGCATGATGCAGGAGGACACCTGCCGCCGTTCGTTACGATGGGCGTTTGATAGCTCGAAAAAAAGGATCGTGCAAGGGGGGTAATGGAGGGACTGGTCCGTCGTCACGGCGTTTCCTGCCGACCGTGCGGGGAGCCCTCGACTCTGTACCGTTCAATCCCCCGCATCACGAATTCCAGCAAAGCCTTGCCTCTGATCCGCAGTTCTTCATTTTCACTTTCCAGGAACCGGCTAAAGGACTCTTCCGTTAGGGTGGCAGCCTCGTCCAAGCTCTTTCCTTTCATCAGAACACACAGTATCTCCACCGCGACATTGGTGATCGGTTCGCAAGAACATTGATACTTGATGTCTTCGATCCTGTTGTCGGCGATACGGACATACAGCTTCATGAACGCGTCTATCTCCCCACAATTAATCGCCCTTTCTCCGATCGCATCCAGGACGATCGACGCGTCATCGAGCGACCCGGCGTGCTCGAAATTCGTCTTGAGCAGATAGCGGTAGTATTTGATCACGGCGTCATCCATGCCGCTTCTTCCCTCCCCCGGTTTCTCCGGATATTCAACAATGGCTGCATGCTGCGAATTTCTGCCCGGGATCCACGAACACCCGCATCGGGCCCTTGCGCGGTTGATCCAGATCCGCCCCGCATTCTGGGGCTTCAGCCGGAGAACCAGGATCGAGCCGTGTTCTTCAGCGGACGCGGGCACTGATGAGTTCGGTGATAATCCGGCGGGCACTCTTAACGCTCGGGCGGGATTCCTCTCGATGGGGCCTGGAGCTCTTCGGCGAACCCGTGGCGCCCCCGTCCCGCCGCTCCGGGCCGGGTATCCCGTACAATACACGTCGATGGACTCCATGTCCTGTCTGGGCAGGGGCGTCGTGCAGGCATCGCCAGCGTAGATGGAATGCTTCCCTTCTTGCCTTCTCTTCAGCGACGGGAATCTTCCCTCCAATCTTCGAGGGATTTTGCGCGTTTCACGGAACCCCTTGCCGAAGAGTCGTGCGCGCGGATCGGCAAGCCTCCGCAGAGGACCTCGGAGGCCTGCCGATTTTCCAACAAGGACGCGCATACGCACTGTGAGCGGCTATTTCCTTGCAGCCGCAAGCGCCGCCTTCACCTTCTCCGGCGTGGCCGGCAACCTGTAAATCCTGACTCCGCAGGCGTTGTAGATGGCGTGCGTCACCGCAGGAGCGGTGGCAAGCATTGTCATCTCTCCGATACCCGTGGCGCCCAAGGGCCCGTTCATACGGGGCGTTTCGCGGGTGATGATCTCGCTCTCGAAGGCGTCGCGTATCGTCGGGAATTTGAACGTAACATAGTCTTTGGACTTTCCATGGATGTACTCCTCGCGGAGTGCATAACCGACGCCTTGATCCATTCCGCCTTCCAGTTGACCTTGAAGGGCCTGCGGGTTGATGATCGTTCCCGCATCCACCGCCGTCGTCATCTTGAGAACCTGGACGGCACCGGTTTCCGTGTTCACCTCCACTTCGGCCATCTGGATATTGTGGCATTCCGAGACGAAGGAATTTCCCTGCCCGGTCTTCTTGTCAAGGCCGGCAGGAAGGTCGTTCTTGTGGACGCCCTCATAACGCGTTGGTTTGCCCGCTTTCTTCAGCCCGGCATAGGTCCTGGTTCCGGCCTCCTTCATGGCGTTCTGGAGGTTCTCAATCGCCTTGAGCAGTGCATTGCCGGCCATGAACGTCATACGGCTGCCGGCCGCCGGCCCCATGCCGACGGTCTTGTCCGTATCCCGGGTGTACAGCCGCACCTTTTCGAGCGGAAGCCCCAGTTGATGCGCCGCGATCTGCGACAGCATGGAATCGTTGCCTTCGCCGGGATCGGCGACGGCGGCGTAGATCGTGATGCCGTCATCCGCGTCGATTTCGACGGACAGAGTCGCCTTGTCCCCCGCGGCGCCGATTCCGAAAGAATGACAAGCGATGCCGACGCCGCGCTTCAGTTTCCCGCCCTGTGCGTTAAAGGCCTGCGCCTCTTTGTTCGCCCTGTCGTAATGCGGTCGAATGACGTCACAAAGCTCGGCAAAGGGCCACTGGTGAACGACCATCCCGGTGCCTTTCGTCTGCCCCGGCTTCAGCGAGTTCATCCGGCGGAATTCCAGGGGATCGATTCCTGCCTTTTCCGCCAGCATGTTCACGGCCGATTCCAGGGCGAAATTCGTTTTGGGCGGGCCGGCGCCGCGTGCGGCGCCGCTGAATGCTTCGTTGCTGTACACGACCCGCCCGAGGGCTTCGATATTGGGAATGTTGTACGCGCTCTGCAGCATCTGCAGGGAACGCATCATCTGATTCATCCCGTTTCCCGTGTAGGCCCCTTTGTTCACGGTGAAATCGATGTCAAGGGCGGTCAGATGCCCGTCGCCGTCGGCCGCGAGTTTCACCTTCATGCTGCTGTAGGAAGCCCGCTTGGATGTGATCTGGAGCGATTCTTCCAGGCTGGGCACGTAACGCACAGGGCGCTTGAAGTGCAGCGCGGCAGCGGCCGCCAGGGACTCTGGGGCGAGCGACGACTTGATGCCGAATTGCCCGCCCGAGAAGGCCTCCTGGTAACGCATGTTCTCGTATCCGACCGCTTCCTTCATCTGTGCAAGGTGGGTGTGGATGTTGATGCTCCGGCCGATGAAGATCAGCTGCGGATTTTCACCGTCGCCGGCGAGGTAAGCGGAAGAGACTTCCGGCTCCAGGGCCGCCTGGTGATTCGTCTGTGTTGCGAATTCCGCCTCGACGACCGTCTTCGCCTCCTTCAAGGCCTTTGCTGCATCTCCTTTGATCACAGGTTGCGATCCCAGGATGTTGTTGGGCGCATGGCTGTGGATTTGATAAGCCCCGGGGGCGAGGGATTCTTCGGGCGTCATCATGACCGGCAGGGGCTCGTATTCCACCTTCACCGCCGCTGCTGCCGCCCGCGCCTGCTCCCGGGTCTCGGCCACGACGGCCAGGATCGGGTCGCCCAAGGTCCTGACCCTGTCCTCGCAGAGAATGGGCTGGTCCGGAACCGTCAGCCGGATGCGGTTCGTCCCCTTGATGTCTTCGGCCCTCATGAAACCGACGACACCGGGCATCTTCTCCGCCGCCGAGGTGTCCACGGACTTGATCAGGGCATGAAATTGGGTGCTGCGGACAACGGCCAGGTCCAAGGCATTGGGCGGAAGATCAATGTCTGCATTGAACTTGGCAGTGCCGCAGGCCTTGATCATCGCCGTGGGCCTTGGATGGGATGCACCCAGCATACCTTTGGGGATCATGTTGCGGACCTCTTCGGGGTTCGTCTCTTTGCGAAGAAATCGTCCGGCAAGCTGGACCGCCTCGATGATCTTCTTATAGCCTGTACAACGGCACAGATTACGCGCCAGGGACTTCTTGATCGCCGCCGCATCAGGGTCCGGGTTCTGATCCAGGAGGGCCTTTGTGGCCATGATCATGCCCGGCGTACAGAATCCGCATTGAATGGCTCCCGCCAGGACAAAAGCCTCCTGAATCAGGTGGGGATTTTGGGGTGTCCCCAATCCTTCTACCGTGATGATTTCCGCGCCCTCCAGCTTGGCCACTTTTGTAATGCAGGAACGTACCGCCCTGCCATTAACGATGACCGTACAGGCGCCGCATTGCCCTTTCCGGTCGCAGGACTGCTTCGTCCCGGTCAGATGTAGGTCCTTGCGCAGGAGATCGATCAGAACCATATCCGGACCTGCGGCGACCTGACGTTGAACACCGTTTACTGTAAGCGTTACCTTATCCATTCCGTCTCCTTTCCAAACAGGACTTCTCTAGAAACGCACCGCAGACGGGAGGCAAATCACGCACGATGCGCGTTATTGCTTCCCGGACGAACGGCCGACAGCCAATTGGTTCCATTGGCCGAACAGCAAAACTCTTGGCGGTAACCGAATTCGATGCAGCCATCTTTTCTGCCATTGCTCATGCATCCGAAGAGGGACTCATTTAATTAAAAATCTAATCTTGTTTTTGTCTATATGCCACAAATGACATAATGTCAAGTCTGACCTGCACACCCGGTGACGCAGCGATTGGATTGTAGAGACGATCGGAAGACGAAGTGCACGGGAGGGGCCGTTGGCCCTCCTTTTTTATGCCAGTGCCACCCCCAAGGGAAATTTATCCCCCCAAAAATCCCTTGCGGCTTGGTTGTGGTGTCGTTGAGGGGTGCACAGAACGGGATATTATGACCTATTACCGGCGGGTCACCCGGAGCGAAAAAAGGCCGTATTCGGGTAAGCCCTTGTACGACCTTGATTTTCTTGGTGCCTAGGGCGGGACTTGAACCCGCATGATGCTGGGCATCGAGGGATTTTAAGTCCCTTGCGTCTACCAATTCCGCCACCCAGGCCCGGACAAACCTGCAACCCTATAGTATTTCAAAAAATTGGTGTCAAGCTTGGTATTCGATGATATAAGAGGCCGCCGAAAACATCCGCCCCACGGAGGACATGCAGCCCATGGCCGATGCCGATCTGCTCATTTCCGGCGGTTTGATCCTGACTCTCGACGAGAAGGATACCGCGATCGAAGACGGCTCACTGGTGATTTCCGGCGATGCGATCGCCGATATCGGACCCCGCAGTCTCCTCGAAAAGCGATGGCACGCCCGGGACGTCCTGGATGCCCGGGGTTGTCTCGTCATGCCCGGGCTGGTCAACGCCCACACGCACGCTGCCATGACCTGCTTCCGCGGCATCGCGGACGACATGGATCTCATGGAATGGCTCAACAACTACATCTTCCCCGCCGAGGCGAAAAACGTCGATCCCGAGTTCGTCTACTGGGGCACGCTGCTCGCCTGCGCGGAAATGATCCGTTCCGGAACGACGACCTTCTCGGACATGTACATCTTCGAGGACGAGACCGCCCGCGCCTGCAGCGATGCCGGCATGCGATCCATCCTGGGCGAGGTCCTCTTCGACTTTCCGTCGCCCAACTTCAAGACCCCGGACGAGGGTCTCGCCTACACTGAACGGCTGATCCGGAAATGGTCGGACCACCCGCTCGTTCGGATCATGGTCGAACCGCATGCCCTCTACACGTGCTCCGAGGAGATCCTTCTCCGGTCGAAAGGGCTTGCCGACCGCTACGGCCTGCGGTACGCCGTCCACCTGCTCGAGAATCGGCAGGAGACGAGACAGCTCCAGGCGAAATTCGGGAAGAAGGCCGTCACGTTTCTGCGGGACATCGGTTTCCTGACGGACCGCTTCTTCGCCTTCCACTGCGTCTGCCTCGACGAGGACGATATTGCCATGCTGGCGGACGGGGGCTGCGGCGCCGTCCATGTGCCGGAGAGCAACATGAAGCTCGCCTCCGGCTGCGCACCCGTATCGAAGATGATCTCGGCCGGAATCCCTGTCGGTCTGGGCACGGACGGCTGCGCCAGCAACAACAATCTCGACATGTTCGGCGAAATGGATTCCGCCGCCAAGCTCGAAAAGGTCGAGCGTCTCGACCCCACCCTCATGTCCGCGCGCACCGTCTTGAGGATGGCCACCTGCCAGGGGGCCAGGGTCCTCGGGATGGACGGTCAGGTGGGACGGCTGGAGAAGGGGATGAAGGCCGACGTGATCGTCCTGAACCTCAACAAGCCCCATCTGACGCCGCTCTACAATGCCCATTCCCAGCTGGTCTACGCGGCCTCCGGTGCGGATGTGGAAACGACGGTCATCAACGGCAGGATCGTGATGAAAAATCGCCGCATCCTGACCTTCGACGAGAACGAGGCGATGAGCAGGGTTTCCGCAATCGCGCTTCGCGTAAAAAGGAGTCTTTCGTCATGACCACAGGTCCCGCCGTTCGTGAAGTCGATCTCCTCATCCGGGGAGGAACGGCATTGACGATGTCGACGCGCGACGGCATCGTGGAAGATCCGCTCCTGATCGTCGACGAGGGGAAGATCGTTCATCTCGCACCATGGAGCCCGCAGACGGAGCGGCTGTACCGCGCGAAAGAAACCCTGTCCGCCGAGAATCACCTGATCCTGCCCGGCCTGGTCAACACCCACAGTCACCTTCCCATGGTGTGCTTCCGGGGAATGGCGGATGATCTGCCGCTCATGACCTGGCTTCACGACCACATCTTTCCCGCCGAAGCGAAGCACGTCAGCCGGGAGATGGCCTACGCCGGGTCGATGCTCGCCATCGCGGAGATGATCCTCTCGGGGACGACGACCTGCTGCGACGCCTACTTCCACGAAAGCAGCGTCGCCCGCGCCGCCGTCGCTTCGGGCTTCCGGCTCGTCCCCTGCCAGGGCTTCCTCGACGCGGGCCCGATGCCGGGAGGGGTCCTGGAAAGGCAGATGGAGATCGCGCAGGGCTTCCTGGACAAGTGGCGCGATCCCTCGACGCTCGTCGTTCCCGCCCTCGCCTGCCACGCCGCTTATTCCTGCCGCGGCGAGACCCTCCAGGCCGTGAAGAAGATCGCCCGCGAGGCGGACGCGCTCTTCATGATCCACCTCGCCGAGACAAGGGACGAAGTCGAAGAGATCCGCTCCCGTTACGGCACGACGCCCGTCCGCTATCTCCGGAAACTGGGCGTGCTCGACGACCGTACACTGGCCGTTCACTGCAATTGGATCGATGCCGGAGAAATCGACATCCTGGCGGAACACGACGTGAAGATCTCCCACAACCCGGAAAGCAACATGAAACTCGCCGCAGGCATGGCGCCCGTCCCCGCGCTCCTCCTGCGCGGCCTGGACGTCGGCCTCGGCACGGACGGCGCCGCAAGCAACAACGATCTCGATCTCTTCGGCGAGATGTCCGCGGCCGCCCGCTACCACAAGCTGAAGGAAGCGAACCCCACCGTCATGGACGCCACCGTCGTCACCGTCATGGCCACGCTCGGCGGCGCTCGCGCCTTGAGGCTGGACGGCGCGATCGGATCGCTGGAACCCGGCAAGTCGGCCGATCTCATCCTGCTCGACCTGAAGAAGCCGCACCTCACGCCGATGTACAATCCCTATTCCCATCTCGTGTATGCGGCATCCGGTGCAGATGTGTCGGATTCCGTGATCAACGGCAGGATCGTCATGAGAGACCGACGGCTTCTCACGATAGACGTGGATGAGGCGATGGAGGAGGTCAGGAAGATCGCGATGTCGATCGCGGGGAGAAACGCCCCCTGAGGGCCGTGCAGGGAGCCCGGGGCCATCCGTCTCCCTTGCCGGGGGACGGTGACCCGCCGCGGGTTCACGCCAGCGGCCTGCCGCCGTTCAACAATTCATAGAGGTGAATGTATTCCGCAATCATGCCCGACAGGTCGTACTTCTGTCTGGCTTCCCGCATGATGCGCTGAAGTTGCGGTTCCTTGATCTCCGGCGGCTTGCGATGGAAACGGACGCTCTTTTCCAGCGCGTACCACAATCCTCCCCCGTCGTAGTCCCGGAAGAGAAAACCGTTGCCGACGTCCTGCGGCGCCCCCTCGCTCTTCAGCCTCAACTCCGTAATCTTGTCGTGGTAGCCGCCCGTGTCGCGGTTCGTCGCCGTCGCGCCGAAGAGATTTCCCACCTGGTCGATCTGGCCGCAAGGCTCGTACAGCGATGCGCCGAAGACGTCGGCCGCCGCGGCATAGCCGAGCATGGCGAGGCACTCATCGAAGCGCTGGTAGGTGATCCGTCCCCCGGAACCGAAGGCGATGCCGCCGAGAACGTCGATGTGCCGGCGGTCCTGCCCGACGCCGTTGCCGACGACCGCGACCTGAACGTCCGGGTGCATCGCGACAAACCTCGGCAGCACCTCTTCGATCAGATGAACGCCCTTCTGAAGCGGATCGAGCCGGGACGGCCAGAAGAAGAGAATCGCCTCCGAATTGACGTTCAGGCCTGTCCGCTTCTGGAATTCGACAAGATTCTCCTTCTTGGCCTGGATGACCTCATCGTCCGGGCCGTATCTGCGCACGAGATGTTCGCAGTTCTCCGGGTACATGTTCGAGGCCGGCGCATTGAGGATCGACCTGGCGGCATTGTGGTAGTACTTGATCTTCACTTCCTTGCGGACGCTGGGGGGAATGATCGGCCGGTCCAGGAAATAATCGTCGACGACCTCCTTCAGAAAACGGTGCCCGACGAAATTGATGATGGTCGCATTCTTGATGGCGGTCGCCTGGCAGTCCATGCATTTCTTTCCGTAGGCCCAGGAGAAGTACAGATGATTCTCCATGCTCCGGAGATCGACGCCCATCATCATGTCCAGCGGCAGGTGTGCGGTGAAGACGTTGTGCACCGTGTGCAGGACCGGGAGATCCGTGCTCTTCGCGTAGGCCGTGATCGCTCCGCCCGCCATCCAGTCATGGCTGTGGAGGATGAGCTTCCCCTGGTGGCCGCCCCGCACGGTCTTGATGACATTGTTGACCATCTGCCTCTGAAATTCCGCGGCCGTGAGGAGGCAGTCACCATCATAGGCGCCGAGGTTCTCGGCGAAAATGGCGGAACTGACCAGGTGGATCCTTTCCGACGTCGTCCTGTAGCGCAACTCCCGCCACTCGCTTTCGTCGAGCCTGCTCTCCTGACGGAACCGCCGCTTGAGGTTCAGCGTCGCCAGATGCACGTCGATCCCCCTGTCGATCAGCCCCTCGCAGAGTGCGGAGACCACCTCTCCCTGTCCACCGCTCTTTCCCGAGATGTACTGCGCGAGATCGCCCATTTCCGGGGGAAGCTTCCCCGTTTCCGGAGTCACGATCATGATAGCGGTCTTTTCCTTCCGCTTGAGGATCTCGAAACGCTTGAAGGTCATCTGCAGGTAATCGATCTTCCGCGTCAGAAGGTGTGCGGCCCGCACGATGGAACCGCCATAAGGGTTGAAATAGGAGTGCACGGCGTGGTCCTCGCCGACGCGCTCGTGAAGGAAGTAGATGTGATCGGAGGTCGTCAGGTGGCGCCACTTCGTCCGCAGTTCCTCGGCCGCGGCCCTCGCGTCCGACTCCATGGCCTCGATGTCCTTGAACAGTTCGTGTTGGGTATCGTTGCCCAGCCAGCCGAAGGTGTCCCTGCCCGCGTCCGCCCAGGAAGATGTGGACAGATCATGGATGTCGAGGATCGGGCAATCGGCGTCCGCGAATTTCTGGGCCACCTCGCTGGGGTTGGCCATGACGATGGCCTCGTGACGTGCAAGCGCATCCGGCAGGCCCTTCCAGAAGTCGAAGATCCCCTTCTCTTCCCAGATGTGCTCTCCGATATGTTCGTAGTCGTAGCCGAGCAGCACGGCTTCGCCGTCGATCTTGGCGATATGTCTTGCATAGGTCTCCGGGCTGATCCGCCGGTGCGGGAAGCGGAAGGCGATGTCGTCGCTGAGATCCCGGTTGCGGGGGATGACGATCAGGTTGGTGCCCTTCGCCCGGAAGACGGCGTTCGGCGAAACGGACTGCTCCCGTTTCGTGAACATGTCGTCCCGCTTTTCGCACAGGATGGAGAGATATCCCATGTCCGCGACGACTTCCGCGATCCGGTTGTTGTACATGAGTTCGGTGTTCCGGAACGACGTCGGAAAGACACCGAACACCTTCCGCATCCTTTCGCGGTGCAGTGACACCTGATCGCGGAATTCCTGCTTCTTCGGGTCTGCGAACAGGCTCGTCAGGGAGTGGTAATAGGTTTCGTCGAGCAGTTCGACCTGGCCGCGCTCCTTGCCCGCATCGAGCAGCTCCTGCACGGCCCTCACCACCTCGGGTCGGTAGAGTTCCGCTTGTTCGAGAAACGTCCCGGACATGCTGAGCGTCACCTTGAAGCCGGGGTGCCTCGCAACGAGCGCCGCGAACATGCGCGTCGCCGGCAGGTAGCACTTTTCGGCCACCTTCAGGAAGATCTGGCGGTTCCTGCGGTCCCAGAGGAACTTGTCCCGGTCCGGATGAAGCCGGAACGGCTGATGAAGCTGAAAATAGATGGTGACAAGCGGCATGCGCGGGCCCTCACCGGCCGGGAACTCAGGACAGGAATCTCGTCGTCGTCCGTTTGGCTCTGTCGATCATCTTCTCGTACAGGAGACTGCTGCGCTGCAGGTAATACTGAACCTCCATGGGCTGTGAGACCCGTGAAGCGTTGTCGAGAAACGCCTTGAGCGCCTCCGGGGAACCCCATCGTCTCACGAAGAGTTCTCCCCTGTTGTTCCTGAAGATCAGCCGGAGGTCGCGGATCTCTTTTCCGTATCCCGCCGTCTCGAAATTCACGACGATCAGGGCCTTCTGGATCCGCTCGTCCTCGAGATAGTTCGGAAATTCGACGGCCGCGATGTCGCTGATCCCGAAGAAGTCCCGCACCTTTCTGCCGAGGTTGACGATTTCCTGAAGGGTGATCGACGTCGCATTCGGCAACATCCGGACCTCCGTCGGGACAAAGAGATCGTTCCAGACGGCGTAGGCGATGCAGAACACGATGTCCGGGCTCTCGACGATCGGTGCGGACGGATCTCCGGCGGCATGAATATACCATACTTTTCCGACCGTTTTGAAGACCAGGGTCGGCCTGACCGGACTGTCCAGGGGCATGTGGATAATCGGCACCTTGTGGCTCTTCTTCTCCAGACAGGCCGAAAGCTTTCCCCCCATCACCCGCAGGTCTTCCGGAGCGATCACGCCTTCGACGCTCCTTTCCATGCCGGCGATGTCGCGATAGATTTTCTTCAGGAGCTCGAAGATGTGCGCGCCGAACCCGGACTGCTCCTGGAAATCCCAGGAGGCGAACGAATTGAGCCGGGTGATGGTTTCCCTCGTCATGCCGTATTGCTTGAAGATATCCCGCGCCAGCTTCTCCCGGATGGTGACCCTCTTCGACCACAGATTGAGATCATAGCGCAGATAGAAACACTCCTGGATGAACGCGAACGTTCTTTCCGGCAGGTTGCGATAGTATTCCAGCATCGCCTGCAACGTGAACGTTGCCGGATCGAGGAACTGGCCGTCCGCGCAGTCCAGAACGGCGCGGCGGAAGCGATGGCAGAGCAGTTCCTCGCGCGGCGATTCCAGCAGCATCTTCAGGAGCAGCATCTTGATGATCGACTTCAGCGGATGGGTCATGGCCTTGTTGAATTGCCACAGGGCCGCCCCGAAATACTCGTCGCGGTCGACGGTTTCGATATTCCCCAGATCGATCAGATCGTATTCGCCTACATATCGCCCCTTCCGGAATTCCTCCGCCAGCGTTTCGTAATCGGCGGTCGCCGATCCTTCACCGCTGCAAAGCCACCAGAGGGGAATCTTGCCGCCGAGGATACCGGCGGTGCGATAGAACTCCTCTTTGAGCACCTGCCGCTGGGCGCTCCCGGAGCTCTCCCCTTCCACGATCCCGAAGCGGCAGTGCCGGATGTCTTCCGCATCGCTCAGGAAGAAATAGATCGGAATCCTGACGTGCTGATCCAGCCAATCCTTGATGAGGTTGATCTTGCGACGGAGCTCCTCCACGGACTCCTCGCCGGCCTCCGATCGATTGATGCATACCCAGATGTCGCAGTCCGAACGCGAGGTCTGGGCGATCGACCCGACGCTGCCGATCGTGTAGAGCCCCTCGATCCAGCAGGGCGACGGCGAATGCTTCAGCAGGCTCCGTTCCGTCGGGATTTCGAACTTCCTCTTGAACGCGGATTCCCGCGACAGGATATCCCGGTCCGAGTCGATGCGGAACACTTTCCACGGCCGCCGCATCTTCTCGACGTAGCCGGGTACGGCGACGTGGTTGACGCTCAACATCCACGGCAGGAGGTAGAGCACCGCCTCGCTGTCCCTGGGGGCGAGTTCCTCAAAGATACCTTTCCGGAACCGATTGTAGGCAAGATACTTCCTCTTGTTCTCCAACAGCGTCTTCAACTGCACGCGCAAACCTCCTGCAAGATCCCAACGCCCGTCCGCCCCTTCCTCCGCGGGGAAGACCGCCGGCTCCCCGCAGGCCTCATTGACAAGAAACCCTGCCTTGTGAAATACCACGTTCCGGCGGGAGTTGCCTCCTATTTATTCGGTAAACCCCGCGCCGACCTTGAGTGCAGGATATGGAATCGACAGCGAAACACCTGATCCGCCGGATGCGCCAATCCCTCCCCGATCTGATGCGGAGAGACCGCGCCGCTCTGTCGGCGGCGCTGCAGGCGTTTCTCCGCAATCTCGGCAGCGCCGATCCCTCTGCCGAGAAAATGCAGAATCTGCAGCGTCTGGCGGGCCGCTTCCGCGCGGCGACGGAGAAAGCGCACGCCCGGAAGGCCGCCCGCCCCGTGCTCCGCTATCCGGCGTCGCTGCCCATCCTGGCGCGCCGCAGGCAGATCGTCGAGGCCATCTCCTCCCGTCAGGTCGTCATCGTCAGCGGCGAAACGGGCTCCGGAAAGACAACGCAGATCCCGAAATTCTGCATCGAGGCGGGCAGAGGTCTCCAGGGAGTAATCGGCTGCACGCAGCCGCGCCGCGTCGCCGCCGTCACCATCGCCCAGCGGATCGCCGAGGAGATCGGCGAGACCGTCGGGCGCTCCGTCGGATACAAGATCCGTTTCGAGGAACGGTCCGGCCGGGAACCGTTCATCAAGGTCATGACCGACGGCATCCTGCTCATGGAAATGCAGGCGGACCCCTTCCTGAACAGTTACGATACGATCATCATCGACGAGGCGCACGAACGGAGCCTGAACATCGATTTCGCCTTCGGGGCACTGAAGAACCTGCTTGCCCGGAGAACGGACCTGAAGCTCCTGATCGCCTCCGCCACGATCGACGTGGAAAAGTTCGCCGGCGCCTTCGACGGCGCCGTGGTCTTCGAGGTGTCCGGCCGGACCTATCCGGTCGAAACGGTCTACATCCCCCCCGAAGAAGACAGCGAGCAGGAGGCCGAGGCGCACCATGTCGTCGCCGCCGTCCGCGCGGCGTGCCAGCTTGCCTCGCGGGAGGAGCCCGGTGACATCCTCATTTTCATGCCGACGGAAGAGGACATCCGGGACACCTGCGAATTGCTCCGCGGGCAGCTCGCCGAGGACGCCGAGATCCTCCCGCTGTACGCCCGGCTGGCCGCCGGCGAGCAGCGCCGGGTCTTTCGCGAAATGTCTGGCCGGAAGATCGTCGTCGCCACGAACATCGCCGAGACCTCCATTACGATCCCGGGAATCCGCTTCGTCATCGACTCCGGGCTCGCGAGGATTTCCGTCTACAACGCCCGGTCCCGCACGACCAGCCTGCCCATCCGCCCCGTCTCGCGTAGCAGCGCCGACCAGCGAAAGGGCCGCTGCGGCAGGGTGCGGGAAGGCGTCTGCATCCGTCTCTACAGTGAAGAAGACTATCTGAGTCGCCCCCCGTACACCGCCCCCGAGATTCTTCGCTCCAACCTCTCGGCCGCCGTGCTGCGGATGCTTCGTCTGGGCGTCCGCGACGTCGATGCCTTCCCCTTCCTCGATCCCCCGCAGCCGCGGCTGACCCGCGAGGCGCTCGACGAACTCGTGGAGCTGGGCGCCGTCGCCGCCGACGGGGACGCAACGGGGCGGGAGGAAGAACCGCCGCCCATCTTCCGCCTGACGCCGCGGGGGCGCAGGATGGCCGAACTGCCCGTCGACCCCCGGATTTCCCGAATGATCCTCGAGGCGCAGCCGCTGGGGTGTCTCGATGAGATCCTGGTCATTGCCGCGGCGCTGTCGATCGCCGACCCCCGCGAAAGGCCGCTGGAGCAGGCCGGGGAAGCGGACCGGATGCATGCCCTCTTTGCGGAGCCGGGCTCGGATTTTCTGACGCTCCTGAAGCTCTGGCGGCAGTATCACGACGCCCGCAAGCGCCTCCGCTCGCAGAACGCCCTCCGCAGATTCTGCCGGGAACACTTCCTTTCCTTCCGCAGGATGAAGGAATGGTGCGACGTCCACGGGCAGATCCGGGAGAAGGTCGCCGAAGCCCCCGGCATCGAGACCTCCCCGGCCCTGAAACCCCCGATCGACCTCCCCGAGCGGATTTCCCGGTCGATCCTCAGCGGCTGCCTCGCGCAGATCGCCTGCCGGAAGGAAAAAAATCTGTACACGTCGGCCAGGGGGAAGGCCGTTTCCCTCCATCCGTCTTCGGTGCTTTTCAACCGCGGCGGAGAATGGATCGTGGCGGCGGAGATGGTCGAAACCTCCCGGCTCTTCGCAAGAACGGCGGCCAACATCCGCAGCGACTGGCTGGAGGAGATCGGCGGAGACCTGTGCCGGTATTCTTACTCGGAACCGCGCTGGGACGCCGCCCGGGAGCAGGTCGTGGCGACGGAGAGGGTCATCCTTTTCAGCCTCCTCATCGTTCCCGGCCGCGCCGTTCCCTACGGGAGGATCGACGCTGCGGAAGCCGGCAGGATCTTCATCCACTCGGCCCTGATGGAAGGCGAGGTCCGCCGGATACCGCCGTTCCTCGAACACAACCTGGCACTGATCGATCGCGTCCGCACCATGGAGAACAAACTCCGCCGGCGCGACCTGCTGACGGACGACGAATGCATCTTCTCCTTCTATGAAACGAGGATTCCCGGCATCTTCGATATGAAGACGCTCGGCAAGACGATCCGGGAGAGGGGCGGCGACGCATTTCTCCGCATGAGGGAGGAAGACCTGCTGCGCAGGCCTCCCGAACAGGAACGGCTGGAGATGTTCCCCGACGAGGCATCCCTCGGCGGGAGCCGCGTGCGCTTCGAATACCGCTTCGAACCCGGAACGGCGTCCGACGGCGTCACGATGCACGTCCCCCTTCCCTCCCTGGCGGCGATCGCCCCGGAGAGAATCGAGAATCTCGTCCCCGGCCTGCGGTTGGACAAGGTTGCCGCCATGCTCAAGGCCCTTCCCAAGGGCTACCGCCGGAAACTGCAGCCGCTCGCGCAGACGACGGAAATCGTCCTCCGGGAGCTGGACGACGCGGAGGGGCCGCTGACGCACCGCCTCGGGCGCTTCCTCGCCAGCCGTTTCGGGGTGCACGTCCCCGCCCAGGTCTGGCGTGAGATCAGGACAGAGGACCGCCTGAGGATGCATTTTTCCGTCGTCGATGACGGGAACCGCGTTCTCGCATCGGGCGATGACGTGCGGGTCCTGCAGGAGGATTTCGTCGCGGACATTCAGTCACGGGCCTTCGCCGCCGCCCGAGCCGCCTGGGAAAAAAAGGACCTTCGCGACTGGACGATCGGCGACCTGCCGGATTCGGTTCCGCTGAAAGGGGAAAGCGGCTGGGAGGGACTCGCGTACCCGGCACTCGCGTCCGAGGGCAACGGTGTGCATCTGTGGCTTTTCCCGACCGCGGCCGAGGCATGGGCGTCCCATCCACGGGGCGTCATGAACCTCTACGCGTTGCGCTTCCGGGAGGTCCTCGCGCATCTGAGGAAATCCCTCGCCATCCCCGCGGAGTGGAAGAAGACGGCCGCGGTCTTCGGGGCCGGCGTCGTTGAAAAAGCGGCCTATGAGAAGGTCCTGCATGAACTCTTTTATGCAAACATCCGTTCCCAAAAGCATTTTCATGAACACGGGGAAGCGGTGAAAGGAAGGATTCTCTCCTGCGGTCAGGAGATCCTGCGCCTCGTCGAACCGGTGGTCCGGGCCTATTTCGAGACGCACGAGCTGCTCCGCAGACTGGAAGGCACCCACCGTTTCCGCCGGGCGGAGCTGCTCTTCATCCAATCCCTGCAGAAGGAGAAGGAACGCCTCGTCCCGGCGGATTTTCTTCTCCGGTACGAGCGCGAGCGGCTTCCGCACCTCGTCCGTTATCTCAGGGCGCTTGCCGTCCGTTCGGAGCGCGGGCTGGCGAACCTTGAAAGGGATCGTCTGCGGGAAGAGGAGATCCGCCCGTTCCTGGATTTCCACCGGAAGGCCGTGGCGGACGGTGCGGACGGACCGCCTTCCGGCGAGAAGATGGCGGCCCTCGAGGAGTTCCGCTGGATGGTCGAGGAATACAGGGTCTCGCTCCATGCCCAGGAGCTCAAGACGGCGTTTCCGGTGTCCCGGAAGCGCCTGCTGGAAAAAATGCAGACGATCGAAGAAATGACGTGAAGCCCGGCCTGCGGACAGGAGCGGAGAAGGCCGCCCTGTCCGCGAGATTGCTCCTTCACTTCTCCGTCGTGACCCGAACCTGGCGCTCGACGAACTCGGCGCCGGCTGCGTCGCCGCCGTCCGTCTTACCGGAGAGCTTCACGCCCCTGGTCCGGATGCCGACGTCGGCCGAGCGCGTCTTCACCTGGTACAGCGGCCCCTCCTTCGCAAGGCCGATGTCGCCGAGGGGCGTCGTGCTTGCGAAAAGAACGATGTTTTCCTCACCGAACGGCGGGCTGATCTCAAGCTCGAACTGGTCGCGGCCCGAGGGGACCTCGTAGGTGACGCCGCCGTTGAAGTAATTGTCCTTCCGGTAGGGGTTGGGAAAGAGCTGCATCAGCTGTCCCTTTGCGTCGCGGTGGAGGACCCGCGCGTAAAAGGGCTTGTTCCCCTTCAGGTAGATCTTCATCCGCTCGCCCTGACGGTAGTCCTTCTTGTCCGTCCAGAGGTTCACGGACAGGGGAGCGGAAGGATCGTCCTCGAGCTTTGCCGTCTTCATGATCCCTTCGATCGCCTTCTCGTCCGGGATCACTTCGGCCTTGATGCGGATGGAGTAGCAATCGCCCGCCGCCGCGTCGCGGTACCAGCCCTTCTTCAGCTCCTCGACGACCTTCACCTTCGCGGACGCATAGGCCTCCACGAGGTCCTTGACCACCTGATAATCCTTCACTTCGGTGGAACTCTTGACGTAGGTCACGGCATGCTCGACGGCGTTGCGCTTGGCTTCCTCCATCGCCTCCCGTTCCGTCTGTCTTTTCGACTTGTCGACGCCCATGCAGGCGTACCCCTCGCCTTCCGTGATCGTCGATTGCGCAGCCGGCAGCGGCTGAGCGATCAGAAGGAAAATCAGCCAGAAACTGCAAAAAAGAGAGATCGTTCCCGTCTTCATAGTTCTCCCCCTTCCCGAAGGGTGCCGATGATTTCATTGACGTCGCCGATTCCGCGTTCCGCCAGATGGCGTTCGATGCCCTCGACAACGTCCAGCGTCGCCCGGGGATTCGCGAAACTCGCCGTCCCCACCTGGACGGCCTTTGCCCCCACGATGAGGAACTCCAGGGCGTCCCGCGCGGTGGCGATTCCCCCCAGCCCGATCACCGGGATGCCGACCCTCTTCACGACCTGCCATACCATCCGCAGCGCCACGGGCCTGACGGCGGGTCCGGACAACCCGCCCGTCACGTTCCGCAGGTGCGGGATCCTCCGGTCGATATCGACGGACATGCCCGTGATCGTGTTGATCAATGACACGGCATCGGCGCCCGCCTCTTCGGCCGCCCCGGCCATGACCGCGATGTCGGTGACATTGGGGGAGAGCTTGACGATCACCGGCAGGTCCGTGACCCGCCGGACCCGCCGCGTCACCTCCCCCACCGTTTCGGGACTCGTCCCGAAGGCAAGGCCCCCGCACTTCACGTTCGGGCACGAGACGTTGATCTCCAGCCCGTGGACGCCATCCGTCTCCGACAGGATCCCCGCAAGGCTTTCGTACTCTTCCACGCGTTCTCCGAAGATATTGACGATCACCGGGACGGCGAATTCCCTGAGGTAGGGAAGCTTCTCGCCGATAAAGGCGCGGACGCCGACGTTCTGCAGCCCGATGGCGTTCAGCATCCCTGCCGGCGTTTCGACAATGCGGGGAGGCGGATTTCCGGGACGCGGATCGAGTGAGAGCCCCTTCACGACGACCGCCCCCAGGCGGTTCAGGTCGACGAAACCGGCGTACTCTTCCCCGTAGCCGAACGTCCCCGAGGCCGTCATGACCGGGTTCGCCAGCCGAAGCCTCCCGATGGAGACCGCCGTATTCGCCATACCTCTTCCCTCACTCCCAGAAGATATCCTGCAGGGGGAAAACGGGCCCCTCCTTGCAGACACGTCGGAAGACGCGGTTTCCGGCCCCGTCACGCACGGCAACCGCGCAGCCGAGACAGGCCCCGAGCCCGCAGGCCATCCGCTCCTCCAGGGAAGCCTCGCAGATCGCCGGAGACCCCTTCAGCAGGCCCTGAAGGCTCTGCAGCATGGGCCGCGGACCGCAGGCATAGAGCGACGTCTTCTTTTCGTCCCATTCGCCCCGTTCCCGCGCGAATCGTTCCGTGACCGGCCCGTGAAATCCGTCACTGCCGTCGTCCGTACTGATGCGCAAGGCGGCACCGCATTCCGCGGCGCGGGCCGTGCCGATGAGCAGCGAAGCCGTCCGTGCCCCGGCATAGACCGCAATGCGGCCCGAGCGCGGCCCGCCGGTCTCCCGGCACCGGTCCAGGAGAGACAGGAGCGGCGCCATTCCGATTCCGCCTCCCAGCAGGACGACGTCCCGGCCGTCGCCGGGCATGCTGAAACCGCGTCCGAACGGCCCCGTCAAATCCACGGTTCTTCCCGAGCCCAGCCGCGACAGCCCGCCGGTGCCCCGGCCGACCACGCGGTAGAGGATCTTCAGGCGCGGAGAGACCGCCTTTTCCCAGCAGCAGACGCTGAACGGCCGCGGCAGGAAGACCTCTCCATCGGCGATCCGGACCATGACGAACTGCCCCGCCTCGGGACGTCGGAAGGCGCCCTGCGCTTCCAGCGTCATTTCGAAGTGCGCCGGTGCGATTTCGGTATTGCTCCGGACGACCGCCTTGACCTGCGCGGCCTCACCGATACGGTCCATTCCCCGCTCCCGTTCCCTTCTCAAGATCGGCCCGAAAGATCACGGCCGCCTCACGCCGGTCCCGATAGTACCCGGGCCGGCTCCCGGCCTCGGCAAAGCCGAAACGCTCGTACAGTCTCCGGGCCGCCCGGTTGGACTCTCTCATTTCGAGGGTGATGCACCCGGCGCCTTCGTCCCTCGCCGTTCGAAACATCGCCTCCATCAGCCGCAAGCCGATCCCCCGCCGCCGCAGGTCGCGCCGGACGGCGACATTGTGGAGCTGCACCTCGCCGGCAACCGCCCAGAAGCTGATGAACCCGGCCACGACCTCCGCCCCCGTTCCCAGGTCCGCCCTGCAGACCAGGTTGCGCGAAAAAGGCGTAGCCAGCTCCTTTTCGAAAATGCCCCTCGTCCAGGGAACGCCTTGAGGGTCATCGGCGATCGCCACCACCTCCGGCAGGTCACCCGGCTTCATCGCTTCGATCGAAACGGTCAAGGCGGATTCCGCGTCACACACGGGCCCACTCCACGATCAAGATCGCAACGAGATAGGCGACGCAGAAAATGTGGATCGCCCGCGGGTTGGAGAGGGCGTTCAGTGCGGCGGCGAGGGCGATGAGTGGAAGGAGGATGTACGCCAAGCCGAGCGTCTGCGTCATCCACGGGCTCATCAGCGGGACGAATCCCCGGAGGAGGTAGCATCCTGCGGCCATGCCCGCAAAAAGGAAGACCCCGTCGGAAAAAAACGACCGCAATGCCGCCGTGAGGTGACGGCGGCTCACGGCCGTCATGTCCCCTCTCGCCGCATCCTCCAGGGCGCGATCGGACAGACCGTTGTTCCACTGGCAGATGACCGCATCCATCTTCCCCCCCCAGACACCGAAGGGCAGAAAGAAAAGGAAGCACAGAACGAAGATCTCCCTCGAGTGTCCGGCGAACTGGTGGGAAAGGATCGCCGCCGAACCGGCGACGAGTATCGCAGCCAGCGATTCGTTGGGCGGGACATAGGCGCCGATGGCCGTCCGGTCCAGCCAGAAGAGTTCGAGGAGCGCCCCGGCCATCAGGCCCGCGGAAGGCTCATTCAGCAGCCAGGCGACGGCGGGTGCAGCGACAATCGGCCGCGAGATCATCGCCTGAACAAAGAGTCGGTCCAGACACAGGACGGCACCGAGGAACGCCGCGATCATCACGTCGAACAGCATACCGGTCCCTCAAAGCCGCTTCTCTTCTCCCGCGCCGACTTTCCGGAGGATGGACTGGAGATCGGGAGGGTTGTCGGTCGGCACACGTCTCAGGTCGATGGCCACTCCCGCGCGCAGCAGCGACAGAACGTCATCGAGCTCTTTCCGGTCCAGCTGCACCGAGGGCGTGCAGCTCACGACGCACTCCTCCGAGTAGATGTTGCCCAGGTTCAGCCGCTCGAACCGAAAACCGCCCTGGTGAGCCCTCAGCGCCGCCCCGGCATCCCCGAACAGGACGATGCTCCTCGGACCCTCGGACTGCGCCCCGGGGAAATTCTTCGACAGATCGGCCACGCTGCAGACGATGACCTCAATTTCGCGCGGCACGGCCATGCGAATCACCGTCTCACGGAAAAAGTCGCTTGCCACGCCGTCGTCCGCCACCACGATTCCCTCGGCCTGCAGGAAGGGGACCCAGGCCTCGAGAATCTGACCGTGAATCAATCGATTGTCGACCCGGACCAGTACAACATTCATTGCGCTATCGGGTTCAGCCGGCGGCTTTCTTGTTGAGAATTTCCGTTGCCAGTGAGATGTTGCGGATGCCGTAGTCCTTGACGAACTGGGCGAATTCCTTGAGGGTCATCCCCTCCCGGACATCGGGCAGCTTCAGGAGCATCGGGAGGTTGACGCCGGTGACGACTTCGACTTTTCCCTCTTTGAGAAACGAAAGGGAGATGTTGGAGGGCGTGCCGCCGAAGAGATCGGTCAGGATGAGCACGCCCTTGCCCTGATCCACCTTCTTGATGGCCGTGCCGATCTCTTTCTTCAGATCCTCGACGCCCTTGTTCTGATCCACGCTGATGTGGACGATCCCCTTCATCGGCCCCTTGATGAGTTCGGCGGCCTTGATGAGCTCGGTGCCAAGATTGCCGTGGGTCGTGACGAGCACCCCGATCATGCCCATATGTCCCTCGCAAACAGTTGATCGGTTACGCTAATGGATCGGGTAATAATTGTCAAGTCCATATCCCCCGTCGGTGATGTATCAGATCTTGTGTCAGGGATAGAAGAAGGGGTATCTCCCGGTTT
>DAOSIS010000003.1:0-176502 GCA_035366835.1 Syntrophales bacterium
ATTACCATACACACTATGCCAACACCAGAATGGTGAAGGGTTTTTCAACAACCTGCTAAAGGTTTCACTACCTCAAATTCAAATTCTGCCACTTTCGGATTGCTCGATATCCACCAGTTTTCATAGTAACTGCGATCTGGCCATTCCAACCAGCTGAAGAATGGCACAGGTCCAAAACCTAAATATTTGATACTTATAGCTCGGGCTTCACCTAAAAAGGCCCTTTCCTGTCTGTCAAAAACCGTATTAGTGAAAAAGGTCAGATTCAAAATCCTTTCTTCATGTTTGGTGACCTTAAACCTGCAAATAGGCTTCTCAACGGGTTGGCATTTCACTCTCTTGGCGTCGTGCTTGTTTTTTTTTGATTTATCGTAGGTACAACGATATAAAATTGGTTTAATTTTTTCTCTTCTTGTTTCTTCCTTACCGAATCGGGGACCGCTCCAGTCTTTGTCAACGAGCGTTTCTAAGACATTGTATCCTTTTCTAAAATAGTATTCGGCTGAAACAACGCTGCCCTCCGATATTATTGAGTATGCTCCTTCGTAATACATTCCTTCCGCTTCGACGGTCCTGTAGATTTTGGTTCCGGACCAGGTGGCCCATTTGTAGAGAAAAATCCCATAGCCGATCACGACGTCCCAGGTGGGGATCAGAAGGAAAATGGCGAGCGTTATGATGGTGAGGCGTTTGCTCTTTGTCCTTTTCCAGACCTCCTGCGTTATCTTGTAGGTCAGCAATGGATAGAGAACCAAGGCAGGCAGGATGAAGAAATAGTACATAGCAGTCTCCGGTATTGAGTATGTGAAGACGTCGTAAGACTGGGTTCAAGCCCACGAACGATACTGCCTGCTGCGACAACACCGCCAAGAGACGAACTGTTTCGAACTGCTTACTGCCTGAAACAAGACTGCCTGGCCGAGCGAGAGTGAAGAAAAGAGATTAGGTTAGAACCATTGACTATGGTGCGCCATCCATATCGTAAATATCGTATCGTGTCAAATGGCAACTTTTAATACTTCCGGTCCGCGCCGGACCCGATGGCAGGCGAAGCCTACCATTTTCCTCCCCATCAATTCGCGTTGTCCGGGGGGGAATGGCTTCCTACAATGATTGCAAAGCCTGTTGCGCGGTGCGGGCTGCCGGAGGCGGCGCCGTACGGTCGCGTCAGCAAATGAAGGAGGTGCGGGATGGACAGACGAACGTTTCTGAAGGGGGCCGTGGCGGTTTCCGTGGCGGCCGGCATTGCCGATGCGGCAGCGGCGGAACGCTACTTCCCCACGAGGGTGGACCAGTCCCTCTTCGAGGGAATCAACCGGGCCAAGGACCCCGCACAGAAGACCCCGCTCGAGAGGGGCCATGTGCCGGTCCTCAAGGCTCCGGCGACGGTCAAGGCGGGCGAGCCGTTCGTGGTGGAAGTTTCGGTCGGCGAGACGATCCATCCGATGGGACCCGCCCACTGGATCGAATACATCGAACTCAACATCGGGAACGAGCCCGCCGGCAGGACCGACCTTCGCTCGAAGGGATATCTCAGGCCGAAGGTCGCTTTCGACGTCGTGCTTCCGCCGGGCATCGCCGCCGGAGGCAGGATCACGCTGGTCGCAAGGGAACTGTGCAACCTCCACGGCCTCTGGGAGGGGAGCCTCGACGTCGCCGTGGCCTGAGCCGCCCGGGCAGGGCCTCCGCCCGGCTCCGTGGGGCCTTCCCCGCCGGGCACCGATCCCCTTTCTCCCCCTTATGCGTTGCGCCCGCCACGGTGTTGTGGTAGGAATTCGGCAACTTCATATCGGGAGAAAGAACCATGTCAACTGTCGTACCCTTTGCAGCCCTGCGGCCGCGCGCGGACCTGGTCGGCCGCGTGGCGGCGCTGCCCTACGATGTCATGAGCGTCGAGGAGGCGAAGGCCCAGGCCGCCTCCGAATCGCTGAGTTTTCTGCGCGTCGAAAAATCCGAGATCGACCTGCCCGACCACGGCGGCGTCGAGGACCTCCGCATCTATGCGAAGGCGAGGGAAAACCTTCACCGGTTCCATGTCGAGGGCGTTTTTCTGCGGGAAGCCAAGCCCTGCTTCTACGTCTACCGGCAGCGGATGGGAGAGCGGTTCCAGACGGGGATCACGGCGGGGATCAGCGTCGCGGAATACGAGGCCGGCATCATCAAGAAACATGAGTTCACGCGGGCCGACAAGGAGCGCGAACGGACGCTCCACATCGACACGCTTTGCGCCCAGACGGGCCCCGTCTTCATCGCCTACCGCGGCCGCGGGGAGATCGACGCCGTCGCCGCCGCCGCGATGCGGAAGGCGCCGCTCTACGATTTCACCGCCGGAGACGGCAACGGCCACACGGTCTGGCGGATCGACGATGAAACGGACATCGAGGCCCTGCGGCTGGGGTTTGCGGCGGTCGAAGCCCTCTACATCGCCGACGGCCACCATCGCTGCGCGGCCGCGGCGGCCGTGGGACGGAAGCGGAGGGAGGCGAACCCGGCCCACACGGGAAAGGAGGAGTACAACTTCATCCTCGCCGTCCTCTTTCCTCACGAGCAGCTCCGCATCCTGGATTACAACCGCGTCGTCAAGGACCTGAACGGCATGGACGAGGCCGGATTCCTCCGCCGCGTTGCGGAACGGTTCGACGTGCACGAGGAGTTTCCGGCCCGTACGCCGGGGCGCCGGGGCGAGTTCGGGATGTATCTGAACGGCCGCTGGCGGCGTCTCGTCGCCAAGCCGGATCCGAAGCGGCAGGCCGATCCCATCGCGTCTCTGGACGTCTCGATTCTCCAGGCGGATCTCCTGGAGCCGCTGCTCGGCATCCGCGATCCGCGGACGGACAGGCGGATCGATTTCGTCGGCGGCATCCGCGGCATGAACGAGCTGGAGCGGCTCGTCGGCTCCGGCCGCTTCGCCGTCGCCTTTTCCCTCTTCCCGGCGTCTCTGGAGGAGCTGATGGCCGTGGCGGACGCCGGCAAGGTGATGCCCCCGAAGTCGACGTGGTTCGAGCCGAAGCTCCGCAGCGGCATCTTCGTCCATACCCTGGAAGGCTTCTGATGGCTCTGCCGGAAACGGGACCG
Organism: Syntrophales bacterium; assembly: GCA_035366835.1. Taxonomy (GTDB): domain Bacteria; phylum Desulfobacterota; class Syntrophia; order Syntrophales; family UBA6109; genus UBA6109. Next base: position 3,076 of record DAOSIS010000003.1, read on the forward strand.
GAAATCCGGGAAGGGGAGGTCCTCGACGTCCTTCTGGACGGCCGTCTGAAGGTCCTGCAGAAAAAGCGGGGCTACCGGTTTTCCGTGGATGCGCTGCTCCTGGCGCATTTCGTGCGCCTGCGGCGGGGCGACCGCCTCGCCGACCTGGGGACGGGCTGCGGGGTTCTGCCGCTTCTTCTCGCGGGCCGCCGCCCGGGCGTCCGGGCCGTCGGCGTCGAGCTGCAGGCGGAGCTGGCCGATCTCGCCCGGCGCAATGTGGTCCTCAACGATCTCGCCGGCCGCATCGAGATCGTTCCGGGCGACGTCCGGAACATCGGCTTCCTTCTCCCGCGGGGCTCCTTCGACGCCGTCGTCTCCAACCCGCCCTACCGCCGCGTCCGCTCGGGCCGCATCAACCCCGACGGCGAGAAGGCCGCAGCCCGCCACGAGATCCGCGGGACGATCGAAGACTTCGTCCGCGCGGCGCGGTTCCTGCTCAAGCCGGACGGGAGGGCTTTCTTCATCTATGCCGCCGTCCGTTCCGTGGAGATCCTGGCGCGGATGCGCGCCGCCGGGATCGAGCCCAAGCGTCTCCGCCTCGTCCACGACGACCGGGATGTCCCCGGGGCGTTCGCTCTGATCGAGGGGAGACGCGGGGGAGGGGAAGGGCTGAAGGTCGAGCCGCCGCTCTTTCTCCGCGAGGGGGGCGGGTACACGGAAGAGACGAAACGCCTGTTCGCCGAACTCGCGCCGGCTATTCCCTGAGCCGCGCGCGCACCGTTGCGGAGGCGGCGGACTGCAGGTAGGCCCGCGTGCATTCCGGCAGAAGATCCAGAATCGAATCCAGCCTGTCTTCCCGGATCGCCCGGCGGATCTTCGTCGCGCTGATGTAGTCGGGCCGGCCATCCGCATCCGTCCCTTTCGCCCTGCGCTCGATTTCGATCACCCGGACGCCGCGCGACGGCAGGATCTTCTTCATGGCGGCGTTGTAGGCCGCGGTCGTCGGCGAATAGGGCTCCGTTCCCACGTAGCGCCGGTCGATCCCGAGGGCCGGGACGATATGCCGGGCGAAGATCGCGACGTCCAGCTCGGCCTGGTTCCGGATGACGAGATCGGCCGCTTCGTTCTGCAGGAAATAGCTGGGGAAGGTGGCGCCGGAGACCACGTAGGGGCCTCCCTTGAACCGGACCACGTTCGGGAGATGCCCTGTGCCCTCTTCGACCAGCTTCCACCGGTCGGCGAAGGGGAAGACGGAACGGTCCTCCTCGACGACGAAGAGGTAGACGACCCCGCATTGCGCGGCGGCCGTCTCGATCAGGTACTGGTGCCCGAGCGTGAAGGGATTGCAGTTGACGACGACGGCGCCGGCCGGTTTCACCGTATCGGGCGCCTTCCGCGACTTCAGCTCGCCCAGATAATCCCGGATCGAACGGAAGCCGAACTCCAGCAGCGTGTAGAGCGGTTCCGCCTTCGCCACTTCCGTAAAACCGAGTTTCTGAAAGACCCGCGCCGTATTCGGCCGCGTGAAGGCGAAGACCTGACGGTGCGTCTTCATGAGGAGGTTGATGAGATGCATCACGACCATGGAGGACGCGTTGGTCGCGCGGTGCGCGGGCCCGACGGCCACGTATTTCAATACCTGCCCCTGGCAGGAGCCCGTCGCGGCGATCCGCCCCTGCGCATCGCGGAGGACCATCGTGTAGTCGACTTCGCGGGGATCGAAGCGGAAGCCGAGCGGCTGGAGGAAGGCGTCGAGCTGCTTCAGGGCATAGGGGTTCCGGAGGTTCAGCTCCTCTTCCCGGTAGAGATTCGACTCGCTCATGACGGATTCCGTTTCCCGGCGTGGGCGGAGAAGTCGCGCCCGGCGAAGAAGAAGAACATCGTCACCGCCAGCAGGTCCGCCGATCCCCCGGGCGAAACGAATTCGCGCCGGCAGTAGTCGATCAGCCGGCCGTACCGTTCCGTCTCTTCCTTCCCGGACCCGGCGGCGAGGACCTGTCGCGCCAGCTCCTGGACGGCCTTCAGCGTGGCGATGTCTCTCCGGTGGAGGATATTCGTATCGTCGACGACGGACATCAGGCGCAGGAGCGTCCGGGTCAGGGCCTCGTTCAGCCGCGGCGCCGCGACCGGATCCCCGGCGCCCGCAAGCGCCGCCTTCAGTTCCGGAAGCCCGTGGTCGAAGACGGACGGCAACCCCTTTTCCGCCTCCCTGCGCACGCCCCCGTATTCCTCGCCGTAGCGGCGGAAGCAGGCCGCCCCGTGCGTGGCCTCCTCCTTCGGCGCCGCTGCCAGTTCGTCCCGGACGAGGCCCCGGCAGACCGCCGCGATCTCCTCCCGGCAGGAGTCCTCGTGGAAGGCGCCGTCGCGGGCGATGACGCGGGCGGTCGCAAACAATGCGAGCCCCATGAGGAAGATCAACCCCTTCTGCGTGTTGACGCCGTTCGTCGCCGCGAACATGGCCTCCTCCATCTCGATGCCGACGGTGCGGAGAAGCGGCAGACCCGCGCGCCGGTCGCCGCCCGGATACGACCAGCCCATCGCCGCCAGTTCCTCGAAACGCGCGGCGATCGCGGCCGTCGAGTCCAGAAACGTGAAATAGTCCATGTCCCGGTGCGCGCCCTGCTCGAAGCGGTCGACAAGACCCGGCTTCGGGGAGACCGTGATTTCGTAGAGGATCGCCTTCAGGGCCAGTTCGGCGAGCCGCCTGCAGACCCGCCGCCTGTCCCGGTCGGAGAGATAGCGCTCGATCCGCGCCAGAAGGTGCGCGCGCAATTCCGCGAGGGCATGGGCCCCTTCGCGCATGCAGACGAGGGCCGGCTGTTCGCAGAGGAGGCAGCGCTTGATCTTTTGTGACGATACGGGCTGGAGGCGGCCGTCCGCGATATCGACATCGAGAAGCCGCCCCAGGGGATGGCCCTCCTCGAAGGCCTCGCACAGCGCCTTGGTATCGGAAAGGGGCCGGCCGTCGCGCAGCGGCACGAGGTAGAAATCCCCGGCTTCGTCGACCTGCCGCAACTCACGCCCCACATCGATCGCCACCCGGTGGGCCCGCAGGTGCCGTTTGAGGTCCGGCAGGGCCGCGTCGAAAAACGCCGAGAGCAGGGGCGAGCTCTTCGGGTAGCCGGGAACGTTGAGCGTCAGGCTCAGGCAGGCGTTTCCCTGCTGCGCGCATTGCCCGCGCAGGGCGGCCCGCCGTTCCCTGGCGTTCAGGATGTTCTCCCGGATTTCATCGATTTGCATATGGGGAAACTTCGAAAGAAAACCATCCTATGCGGTCATGACGAGAAGCGGCAACGGCGCGGCGGTCCCGTCCATCCTGTTTGTCGTCCCCGCCTCCGCGAGGGCAGGCTGCAGCGGGGACCCGGCTCTCCGGTTGCGCACCAGGTGCGGGCACGGAATCAACGACACTGGATGCCCGCTTTCGCGGGCATGACACCGACGTTTGTCACCCCCGCGAAGGCAGTGGTCCAGCTCCCTGCCTGGCGCGGGAGCAGGGTCCAACGGCACTGTCTGCCCGCTTCCGCGGGCATGACGCCGGCATTTTGTCACCCTCGCGAACGCGGGGGTCCAGCTCCCTGCCTGACGCGGGAGCAGGGTCCAACAACACTGTCTGCCCGCTTTCGCGGGCATGACACCGACGTTTGTCACCCCCGCGAAGGCAGTGGTCCAGCTCCCTGCCTGGCGCGGGAGCAGGGTCCAACGGCACTGTCTGCCCGCTTCCGCGGGCATGACGCCGGCATTTTGTCACCCTCGCGAACGCGGGGGTCCAGCTCCCTGCCTGACGCGGGAGCAGGGTCCAACAACACTGTCTGCCCGCTTTCGCGGGTATGACACCGACGTTTGTCACCCCCGCGAACGCGGGGGTCCAGCTCCCTGCCTGACGTGGGAGCAGCGTCCAACAACACTGTCTGCCCGCTTTCGCGGGCATGACAACAAGAACTGCTGACGGCTTCATTTTCGCGTCTTCGTCGCAGGAACAGACGACGGTCAGCACTTGATCTGTCGCACCACGTCGATCGTCGTGCCGTCGCGGTATTCGATCACGGCCACAACGCGGTCCTTGTATTCGATGGGGTCGGGGACCCCCGTCAGCTTGTCCACCCTGTCGTGAAGGTCGTGGATGTCGCGGATGAAAAGCCCGGCTTTCTTCAGGCGTGCCTCCAGGTCCTTGTACGCGGGATTGACGCAGATGCCGCGCTCCGTCACGATGACGTGCACCGACTCCCCGGGCGTGACGATGTGGTGGACGTTCCGCTTGATCGAGGGGATGCGCCCGCGGAACGACGGGCACACCACCACCGTCAGCTTCGCGCCCGCGGCCGTATCGCAGTGTCCGCCGGAGGCGCCCATGATCGTGCCTTCCGAGCCGGTGATCACGTTGACGTTAAAATTCACGTCGACGGCGAGCGCCCCCAGCACCACGACGTCCAGCTTGTTGATCATGCTGCCGCAGTTGAAGGGGTTTGCGTACATGTCGGACGAGATCTCGATGTGGTTGCGGTTGTTGAGCAGCGATGAGCTGACGGCCGCGTCGAAGGACTGCACGTCGAAGACGCTTTCGAAGAGCCCCTGTTCCATCAGTTCGACCACGTAGGAGGTCACGCCGCCGAGGAGGAAGCTTCCCTTGATGCCGCGCTTCTTCATGGTCTCGTTGACGTACTTGGCAGCCGCGAGCGATGCGCCGCCCGCCCCGACCTGGAAGGAAAAACCGTTCTCCATGTATCCCGAGTGCTCGATGACCTGGGCGCAGAGGCTCGCCAGACGCAGGTCGAGGGGCTTCTTCGTGATGCGCGTCGTTCCCGATGCGATCTTCTTGACGTCGCCCAGGCTGTCCACCTTCACGACGTAATCGACGTTGGTCTGCTCGATGGAAACGGGGAAGCAGGGGTAGGGGACGATGTTGTCCGTCACCACGATCACCTGCTTCGCGTAGCGGGCGTCCATGATCGCGTAGCCCATGGATCCGAAGGCCGAAGGGCCGTGGCAGCCCGTGGCGTTTCCCTCTTCGTCCGCCGCGGAGGCGGCCAGGACCGCCAGGTCGATGCTCAGCTCTCCCGTCCGGATGGCGCGCGCGCGGCCCCCGTGGGAATGGATCACGGCGCGGTAGGCCAGCTTGCCCATGGAAACCGCCGTGCCCAGCTCGTCCCGCATTCCGGAGGTCCAGATCTCCGTGATCGTGCCGTCTTCCAGGTACGGGATGAGGTGGCGATGGACGCTCGTCAGCGAGGACGCGGCCAGGGTGATGTTCTTGATCCCCAGCTCGGCGAGGATATCGATCGTCAGGTTCACGATGGCATCGCCGTTGCGCAGGTGATGGTGAAAGGACACGGTCATCCCGTCGCGGGGGCCGGTCTTTTCGATCGCCGTCTTCAGGTCCTTCTCCATTTTGGAGACATGCGGCATCTTGGCCTTCGTCGGCAGCGAGACCGTCGGTTCGTCCATCCAGCCCTTCTGCAGCCGCGTCCAGGCCCCCTCGAAAGGCTTCAACCTTCCCCGTCCCTTTTTCTTGTCTATGAATTCCGGAATCTCCGTTCCGATGCTCGTTTTCATGACATCCTCTCTTTGCAGCTTTCCTACAGCGTTTCCGGGTCGATATCGGCGAGGTCCAGCACGTGCAGGGCCCTTGCGACGACCGGCGCATCCACCATCTTGCCGTGAAGCGCGAAAACGCCGACGCCGGCGGCCTTGTGCCGGTTGTAGGCCGAGACCACGTCGATCGCCCGGGTGATCTCCTGTTCGGTCGGCGTGAAGACCTCGTTGATGACCTCGATCTGGCGCGGATTGATGGCGGCCTTTCCCGTGAAGCCCATCTCCTTGGCGTGACGCGCGGCCTCGCGCAGGCCTTCCTCGTCGTCGACGTCGACGAAGACCGTGTCCATCGCCTCGATCCGTGCGGCCTTGGCGGCCATGACGATCCGCTGGCTCGCGTAGTCGAGGCCGCGGCTGTTCTTCTCCAGCGAGATCCCCATGTCGGCCGCCAGGTCCTGTCCCCCGATCGTGACGGACGAGATCCGGGGGGAGGCCTTGGCGATGGAGAGGGCGTTCTCCACGCCGACGGCGGTTTCGATCATCGCGTGAACGGTCAGCCTGTCGTGGGGAAGCCCGTGGGCGGATTCGATTTCTTCGATGAGCCGGATCGTGCGCAGGACGTCATCGGCCGATTCGATCTTGGGCAGCCGCAGGGCGTCCGGCTGGATCGGCACGATCTCCCGGAGGTCGTCGTGACCGAAGGGCGTGTCCGGGTGGTTCACCCGCACGACTACTTCCGCGCCGTAGAAGTTCACGGAGGGGATCATGTGCTTCAGCAGAATCCGCGCCGCGTCCTTTTCGCCGGGCGCGATCGAGTCCTCGAGGTCCAGGAGGATGCAGTCCGCCCCGTACACGCCGCCCTGCTGAATCATGGCCGCGTTGTTTCCGGGGATGTACAGCATGCTCCGCCGTTTTCTTGAACGTCTGTTTCCCATGGATCGTCTCCTATCAGACTGTTGAAAGGCGCCCGTCTGCCGCGTTGTCCTCATCCTTCCCTTCGGCAAGCTCAGGGCAGGCTATGTGAATGTCACGGTGAGCCTGTCGAACCGTCGGGCGCCTTGCATCCGGACCTTCTTGAACAGCCTGTAAAATTGCCCCTTCAGCAACCCGCTATGCCGGCTGAGACGATCGACGGATCGCCGTTTCGACGCGGGCGCGGATCGTGGCGTCCAGCGCACCCTTGTCCTTGATGATCATCCGCACGTCCGCGACGGACAGTTCATCCAGCATCTGCGTCACTTGCCGGCGGATGTGCCTGCCGTACTGCATCAGAACATTGGACTCCAGATCGATCTGTCTGCCGGCGCCGGCAGCGACAGGCTCGACGAGAACCAGGGCGTCGCTGGATTCGAGGGTTCCCGCCTGAGCCGGGATTTTCGGTTGCATGACTTCATCTCCTTCGTTCGTGACAAGATCTTCCCCCGCGGGAGGGAGGCAGAGTATAGGAAAGGCCGTCTCCGCTGTCAACCGGATCGTGGCGCGGATCGTGGCGGCGGGGCGGACCTCAGCGGGGTTTCCTCTCCAGGGCGCGCCGGCGGCCGATCTCCCGGGTCATGACCCGGCGGAGCACTTCCTTCAGCTCGGCGTCGGAAACGGGATCGAGGCTCTCCTCGATCATCCTGCGGTCGCGCTCCCTGAGGGGCGCGGCGGCGGACCGTTCGGACGGCCGGGCCGTGTTCGCCGCCGGGGCGGGGCCGACATCGCCGATGAAGAAGCGCAGGTTGTTCAGGGGCGGGTCCGAGGAATCGCGGTTGAGCTTCGCGAGGATCTCCTCCCTGAGGAAGTGAAGCTGGTGCATCCATGCGGGACCGGAGACCTTCACGTAGAGGGTATCGCCGGAGCGACGGTCGATCCGGGTCTGCGCGGCGATGACGTGCCCGACCGCCCTGGTCCAGGAAGTTGCCAGCCTGCGGTCCGGCAGGTTCAGAAAGATGCGTCTCTTCCGGAGGGCCGCAGCGAGAACATCGCCGAGATGCTGCAGGGATTTCTGTCTTCCGCGCCTTGCCATAACCGGAATACCGCGATCCGCATGAAGTTCCGTTCAGGGTGCCATTCCCTGCTTGACTCGAAATCCGAGTCTTTGTATTGCTCCAGGAAAGGAGCGTACGGCTTGTCATTCCCGCGCAGGCGGGAATCCGGAAGGAAACCGGATGCCCCCGGATCGAGTCCGGCATGACAGCAGGGCGTTGAATCGTTCGCGCAGCAGGCAATCAAGCCCGGCCCTCATATCCCAGGAAGCGAGGTTGTCATGAGCTTAGCAACGTTGATCGAAAGGGTCAAGAAGCATCCGGACTATGCGAAGGCGGGGATGATCCTCTGCCACAACGGCGTCGTCCGCGGATCGTCCCGGGACGGTTCGCCGGTGTCGCAGGTGGACGTGACGGTCGACCGCGGGCGTCTCGCCGCGATCATCGCCGAGACGAAAAAGATGCCCGGCATCGTGGAAGTGCTGGCGGAGGTGAACGAGGGGACGTTGAAGGTCGGCGAGGACGTCATGGTCGTCGTCGTCGCCGGCGACTTCCGCGAGAACGTCTTCGCGGCGATGATCGGCGCCGTCAACCGCATCAAGGCCGAAGTCACCCGCAAGCGCGAGATGCCGTGATTCTTCCGAAGGCTCCGGGAGGCTTCAGCCCCCAATTTCCCGAACCGCGCGCGCCGGACGGCGCCGCCGGTCGACGTCCGGCAGGAGGATCGTTCCACGGCCGCTCAAAAAGGGCGCGTCACGCGAAAGTGGGATCGCGGTGCCGCTTCTCCCGGTGAAAGATCAGAAGAACCAAGATCGCCGCCGCGCACAGGGCCACGAGAAGCCACGCCCATCCGTACGTCCCGGTCCTGTCCGCCAGAAGGCCGAAGAGCGGGGGCGCCACCAGGCTCCCCAGGAAACCGAATGCATAGCCGATTCCGGTTGCCAGCGCCGTCGACTCCCTGTCCGTCGACTCCCCCAGGATCGTCAGATAGATGGCGTTCCAGCCGATTCCGCTCATGCCGAAGGCGAGGATGGTGACGATCAGGAGCGGTGAAAAGACGGGGAAAAAGGAGATCATGACCAGCACGAGGGAGGAAAGAAGGAGGATGAGGGCGATCAGGGCGAGCACCCCTTTTCTCCTCCCGGAGAGCAGATAGTCGCTCGCCACGCTCCAGAGGACGCGGGCGACGGCGCCTGCGAAGAAGGACAGGGCGTAGTAGTAGCCCGCCTCGACGAGAGGGTATTTCATCTCCTGCGTCAGGAACAGGATCAGATAGGTGGAAAAGCAGAACTGGCTGGCGATGAAGCAGAATCCGATGCCGCTGAGAATCAGCATGTTTCGCTGCAGGGCCATGCGCGCGATTTTTCCCCAGGCCAGGGACGAGGTCCTGCGGGCCTTCAACCGGACCGGCGATTCCCGAAGCAGCAGGTAGATCGGAATTGCCGCAGCCATCTCGACGATCCCGATCGCGAGGAGCCCCTGGCGCCAGGTGAAGGCCATCACGATCGCCGGCAGGAGAATCCCGGCGAAGATCCCGCCGAAGTTGACGCCGGTCTGTTTGAACCCCATGGCCGTGGCCCGCCCCACCGTGGGAAACCAGTCGAGGACGCATTTGGACGCGGCGGGCCCGACGATGCCGTTCGCGCCGCCGTAGAGAATCAGGACGGCCAGGCCGATCAGGAAGGAAGGCGCGAGGGAAAACAGGGTGAGGAAGAGCCCGATGCCGACGACCGCGAGGGTCAGCATCCTCCGCACGCCGACGAAATCGACGACAAGACCCGCCGGCATCTGGAAGACGACGGACCCGATCGACAGGGCGGAGATGAGGAATCCGATCTGAAACGACGAGAGCCGGAGGTCTTCCTTGACGAGCGGCGCCAGGATGCCGAAGCTCGAGAAGTTCATGAAGTTCAGGACGTGGACCAACCACAGGGTCCCGACAATCACCCAGCCATAACGGGAAGCCTGCGCCCGACCTGCCGACGCCTCTTCCGGATTTCCCATGTCTGCGCCTTCCTTCTGCCGAAGAGTAGCGGGTCGACATACGTCTCGCCGAAATCCTGTGAGGGGTCTGACATGCACCCGTTTCGGCGGAATGTCAAGCCGTCTGCGGCAGGCCTGAGGCTGCGGAATCTCGCGGCTTGCCTGCCCTGCGGTCTTGTTGTATCCTGACCTCGACGGGCGCCGGTCCGTCGTCTGTCTCTCCCTGCGGCGCGGCGGGAAGGTGGAATGCGCAGAGCTACCGTCCTGCGCCTCGGGGAGTAACAGGGACATCGTGCGCGCGGCACCGGCGTGAGGGAGGCGCCGGAGCCGCTGTACAGGGACCGTCGGGACGTGCCCCGACGGGATGAGAAGGAGGGGACGTGTTGAGAAACCGCATCGGGGAACTTGTGGGGATCCGCTATCCGATCGTCCAGGCGCCGATGAACTGGGTGAGCGGGGCGGAACTGGCGGCGGCGGTGTCGAACGCGGGCGGGCTGGGGACCCTGGGTCCCAACGCCGGCGCAGACTCGATTACGCCGGACGTGGAACTGACGGGGGAGCGGCTGCGCGGCCAGATCAGGAGGGTCAGAAGCCTGACGCGGGCCCCCTTTGCCGTGAATGTCCCCATCGGGGTCGGTGATGCCTTGAAGTACTCGCAGAAGTGCATCGCCGTCGTGATCGAGGAAGCCGTGCCGGTGGTCGTCACGTCGGTCGGCGGGCCGAAGGCGTATACGAAGACCTTGAAGGATGCCGGCATCAAGGTCTTCCACGCCGTCTCGACGGCGAGGCATGCGAAGAAGGCGGAAGAGGCCGGGGTGGATGCCGTCATCTGCGAGGGATTCGAGGCGGGCGGCCACAAGGGGTTTACGGAGCTGACCACCATGGTGCTGACCCCCATGGTGGCCGATGCCGTTCGGATTCCCGTGATCGCCGGCGGCGGCATCGGCGACGCGCGCGGAGTCCTGGCGGTCCTGGCCCTGGGCGCGGACGCCGCCTACATGGGGACGCGTTTCATGGCGACGGAGGAATCGGAGAGTCACCGGAACGTGAAGGAAGCCGTCGTCCGGGCGCAGGACGTCTGCACGGTGTCCGTGCCGAAGGAATTCATGCTGGCGCGCGATCTGAGCAACGCCTTCACCGCGCAGTACCTGGAGATGAAGAAGGCCGGGGCGTCGGCCGCCGAGTTGAAGGCCTTTCTGGCGGAGCACTCCCAGTATCCCGCCCAGCACCTGGGCGATGTCGACAACGGTGAACTGTGCTGCGGCCAGGTGGCGGCCCTGATCGGCAGCGCCCCGGCGGCGGCGGACGTTGTCGGGGGGATCATCGCCGGCCTGTCCGCCGTCCTGGAGGACCTGAAGGGGAAATTCGCGGCTTTCCAGGGCGGGAAGCCCTGAAAACAGCGGAAAAGAAGCCCGGCCGGCGCGGGTTCACCGGCCGGGTCTGGGGTTGCGCTATCGGAGCGGCACCGGAACAAACAGGGTGCCCCGCTCCCTTTCGATGAGGAGAAGCACGCTGTCCCCGCCTCTCACCTTCTCCAGCTTCTGAATGAAATCGTCCACGTCCCTGACCGCCTTGCGGTTGACCTCGCGGATGACGTCGCCCGTCCGGATACCGGCGCCGGCGGCCGCGCTGCCGGGCTCGACGCCTGCGACCAGGACGCCGTCGTTTCCGCTGATGCCCAGTTCCCCGGCGATCCGGGGCGTCAGATTCTGCACGGAGACCCCGAGGGATTGGCGGGAAGAATCGTTCGCCGTTGCGGACGCTTTTTCTTTTTCCATTTCTCCGATCGTCGCCTGGAATTCAAGCGCCTTCCCATCCCTCATCACCGCGACGGTGACGGTCCTGCCCGCCGGCGTCGAGGCCACGATCCGGGAAAGGTCCTTCCCGTCGGCCACCGCCTGGCCGTTGAACTTCACGATCACGTCACCCGGTTTGATCCCCGCCTTGTCGGCCGGGCCGCCGGCGACCACCCTGGCGACGAGCGCCCCTTTTGCCTCGGCCAGACCGAACGATCTGGCCAGTTCCGGAGTCATATCCTGAATGCCGACGCCGAGCAGACCGCGCGTCACGTGTCCCTTCCTCTGGAGCTGGGAAGCGATCTCCTTGGCCATGTTGATCGGGATGGCGAACCCGATCCCCTGGCCGGACGCGATGATGGCCGTGTTGATGCCCACGACCTCCCCCTGCATGTTGATCAGGGGGCCGCCGCTGTTCCCGGGGTTGATGGAGGCGTCGGTCTGAATGAAGTCGTCATAGGGGCCGGAGCCGATCACCCGCCCCTTGGCGCTGACGATCCCCGCCGTCACCGTCTGCTCCAGCCCGAAGGGGCTCCCGACGGCGACCACCCAGGCGCCCACCTTCAGCGCGTCCGAATCGCCCAGCTTCAACGGCTGGAGATCCGCGGCGCCGTCGATCTTGACGAGGGCGAGATCGGTCTTGGGGTCCCGTCCCGCAACCCGGCCCTCGAGCTCCTTCCCGCCGGCCAGCTTCACCTTGATCGAGTCCGCCTCTTCGACCACGTGGTTGTTCGTCAGGATGTATCCTTCCTTGCTGATGACGAAGCCGGAGCCCACCCCCTGCCGCTTTCCCTCGGGCCTGTTGCCGAAGGGCCCGAAAAACTCCCCGAAGGGATTCCGGTTTCCGAAGGGGCTTCCCGGGACATGCGGGAATTCCGCGCGGCTGATCTTCTTGCTGACCTGGATGTTGACGACGCCGGCGCGGACCCGGTCGGCGAGTTCCGTGAAATTCGCCGGGACGGTCGGCGCGCCTGCGGCGAGGGCCGGCGCCGTCCCTCCCGTTTTCGCCGCTGGCGTCACGGCGTAGCCCATTCCGAGGACCGCCCCCGCCAGGAGCAGGGCGATCGACACGGTCCTGATGCTCTTCTTCGCGTTCATGGTGATGCCTCCTTGTCGTCTCGGGTCCGGTTCCGGCCCCTTCTCTTGAGAACAGGATAAGGAAGGCACCTGACGGGAGGATGATCGGAAGATTACCGTTTGGTCATCTTCGGCAGAGGGTGCGGACGGGAACGGTCCCGGTTCCGGCGGGGCGGCCGGGCGTTTCGCCCGCGGCGGGGAAGGAGGCTACGATTTCGGAAGCGTCACGGTGAAGGCGCTTCCTTCGCCCGGGCGGCTGGCCACCGTGATGTCGCCTCCGTGGGCGCGGGCGATCGCCCTGGCCAGGCTCAGTCCGAGCCCGGTGCCGGCCTCGGACCGGCTCCGGTCGCACCGGTAGAAACGCTCGAAAATGCGGGGGAGATTCCCTGCGGCGATGCCGATGCCCGTATCCTTCACCGTGATCGCGGCGGTGTTCCCGCCGCATTCCGAAAGGCCGACGCTGACGGTCCCCCCGGGCCCGGTATACTTGATCGCATTGTCCAGGAGGTTCGCGATCATCCGCTGGCACATCCGCAGATCGCCGCGTACCGCGCATCGTTCCGGCACGGGGCAGTCGAGCCTGATCCCCTTGTCTTCGGCCGTCGTCCCGAAGAGCGCGCAGGCCTCCTGCACGAGATTCGCCAGATCGATCCGCTCCATGGCGGGCCGGTCCACGCCGGATTCCGTCTTGGAGATCATCAGCATGGTGTTGATCATGTCCAGGAGGCGGTCGCACTCTTCGATGGCGCTCGCCGCCATGGACTGGTATTCGGCCAGGCTCTTCCCCGTGGTCAGGGTGACCTCCGCGCTTCCCCGGATCCGGGTGAGCGGGCTCTTGAGGTCGTGGGCGATGTCGTCGCCCATCTGCCGGATCTCCGTGACGAGGGTTTCGATGCGGTCGAGCATCTGGTTGAAGGTCATGGCCAGCCGGTCGATCTCGTCGCCGCGGCCTTCGACGGGAACTCTTTTTTCGAGGGTCCCCCCGGAGATGACCTGTGCCGTGCGGGTGACCGCCTCGACGCCCGAAACCGCCCGGCGGGCCATGAACCAGCCGACCCCGGTCGCCAGGCCGATCAGCAGGGCCATCGTCGCCAGGAAGAGCCCCTTGAAGACGCCGGTGATCCGGGCGTAGTTCTCCATGGACTGGCCGATCTGGAGAATCACGCCGGGCCCGATCATGGCGTAGAGAACGCGCACCTCGTCCCGGCGGTCTGGCAGGACGACGGTCTCGAACACCCGGCCGCTGCCTCCGAGCAGCCGGTCGATCGCCGCCCTGCGGATGCCGATGTCCTTCCAGTAGGCCATGTTGGATGAGGAAAAGGCCTGGCCGGTGGGATAGAGGAGGCGGAAGAAGACCTTCTTGACGCCGGCCGCCTGGGCCTCGAGCAGGGAGAATTCTTCGACGGCATCGATCCCCCGTTCCCGCAGGACCGCCGAGAACTGGCCCGCCTGGCCGAGGAGCTCCTGATCCGTTCTTTCCCGGATCACGGCGGTGATGAGCGCGTAGAAGAGGGCGAAGGCGACGAAGGCGGAGACGGTGAAGATTCCCGCATACCAGAGGGTCAGGCGGAAGGAGAGGCTATTCCGGAAGCGACTGGGTTTCCCTGAGGACATACCCCACCCCCCGGACCGTATGAATCAGCTTTCTTTCGAAGCCCCTGTCGATCTTGTCCCGCAGCCTGCTGATCCTGGCTTCCACCACGTTGGTCTGGGGATCGAAGGAATAATCCCACACGTGCTCCATGATCATCGTCTTGGAGACGATCCTGCCCGCGCTCCGCATCAGGTATTCGAGAAGCGAAAACTCCAGCGGCTGCAGGGCGATGTTCTTCCCGGCCCGGACCACCTCCCGGGTCAGGAGGTTGATGGAGAGGTCCCCCACGGTCAGCCGCGTCGGTTCGGAAACGCCGCCCGCCCTTCTGATCAGGGCCTGGACGCGGGCGAGCAGTTCGGAAAAGGCGAAGGGCTTCGGGAGGTAATCGTCGGCGCCGGTCTCCAGCCCCCTGACGCGGTCATCGACCGAGCCTTTGGCGCTGAGGATCAGGGCGGGCGTATTGATCTTCCGGCTGCGGAGTTCCCGGATCAGCGACAGGCCGTCCCGCCGGGGCAGCATGATGTCGATGACGGCCGCGTCGTACGGTTCCGTCAGCGCGAGATCGAGGCCCTTTTCTCCGTCCGCGGCATGGTCCACGGCATAACCGGCGGACCTCAGGCCCTTGACGATGAAAGAGGCGATCTTGGCATCATCTTCGACCAGCAGGATCCTCATGGGTCCCTTCCCCCCTGGCCCCGCGGCGGATGCACGCGTTTCCGCCGCATCGCGAAGCGCCGGCGGCGTTCCCGCCGGGGCCGAACGGGAAATCCTTTACCACAGAAGAAAAGGACGCACAAAACATTCTGAAAGGAAAGGGGAGGCGGGGCCGGTCGGAGACGGGAGCCGTCGCGGAATCCTGAGGAACAAGATCTGTCCCCGGGGGCAGATTTTTTAGGGACCCTGCGGAAACCCCATCCTCCGGTAACATTTATTGCGGGGCAATTCGGGGACAGCGAAGACATTGACAAGGGACATCCCGATTCCTTACGATGGAAACCGGCGCGATCGCGATCCGCCAGGAGGTTCTTGCATGGGTGAGGGGAAACTGGAAACGGCAAACGGCAGGATCTGGTACTCCGTTCAGGGCGAGGCCCGGCGGAAGGCGCCGGTCCTCGTGCTCCACGGCGGCCCGGGATTCCTGAGCATGAGCGAAGGGCTGGAGCCGCTGTGGGAGGACCGTCCCGTATTCTTTTACGATCAGCTGGGCTGCGGCCGAAGCGACCGGGCGGCGGACAGGGAGTTCTATTCCGTGGACCGTTACGTCGCCGAACTCGCCGAGATGCGGGCCGCGCTGAAACTCGACGAGATGTACCTGATGGGGTTTTCATGGGGCTGTGCGCTCGCCTGCGCCTACATGCTGGACAGGCGGCCCCGCGGCGTGAAGGGGATCGTCCTGTGCGCCCCCTATCTTTCGTCGCCGGCCTGGGACGCCGACCAGCGCCGGAACATCGCCGCGATGCCGCCGGGAATCCGGACGGCGATCGAAGCCGGCGAGGCCGCCGGCGACTTCGGCGAGGCGTACCAGCACGCGATGATGGCCTATTACCGGAAGCATCTCTGCCTCCTGTCGCC
This sequence comes from Syntrophales bacterium, assembly GCA_035366835.1. Taxonomy (GTDB): domain Bacteria; phylum Desulfobacterota; class Syntrophia; order Syntrophales; family UBA6109; genus UBA6109. Next base: position 18,573 of record DAOSIS010000003.1, read on the forward strand.
GTGGCCCGATTTCGTGCAGGAGGCGTTCTCGAGGCTGAACCCCGAGGTCTACAACACGATGTGGGGCGCCAGCGAGTTCACGATCACCGGCAAGCTGAAGGACTACGACCTGACGCCGCGGCTTCCGGAGATATCGACGCCCGTGCTCCTGACCTGCGGCGACCGCGACGAGGCGGGCGTGAAGACGGTGAAGGATTTCCAGCAGCTCTTCCCCGATGCCCGCATGGCCGTCCTGCCGCAGGCTTCCCATCTGCACCACCTGGAGCGGCCGGCGATCTTCAATGCCGTTGTCAAGGACTTCCTGAGGGACGTCGAGCGGAATGATGCCTGATCCGCGGAAAGATGTGGCCTGACATGATCCCCCGCAGCGCAGAGGGCAGGCTGGTCGCGCTCGCCCTGCTCCTGACCGGCCTCCTTCTTTCCTCCTGTTCGGCCGTCCCGGAGAGGGCGGACGGTCCGCGGTCCGCAGCGGCCCTGTGTATTCCCGCCTTTCCCGATCGGGACGGCTGGTACGGAGGGGACGGCGCCTGGTCCGTCCGGCTCGATGACCGGCGCGTCCTGTGGCTTTTCGGCGATACCTTCGTTTCGGATGAGGAAGGCCGGCGCGACCGCGTGGGCATGAAGGTGGTGCCGGGGACGACGCTGGCCGTCTCGACCTGCATCGGCGAAGGGCATTTCCGGATCCGGTACTTTCTGAAAAAGAAAGACGGGGAATTCGTCTCGTCCTTCGACGAGGGGGAATGGCTCTGGCCGCAGGATCCCTTCATGGCGGACCGCGTCCTTTACATTCCGCTCCTGTCCGTGAAAGCCGATCCGCGAAGAGAGGGGCCCTTCAAGTTCCGGATCGCGGGGCACAAGATCGCCAGGATCCGGGACTTCGCGGCGTCCGATCCGAACGCATGGGCCGTCGAGATGATCGACCTGACGGCCGCGATCCCGGAAGGCATCAGCGCCTTCGCGACGACGTCGGTCGTTTACCGGGACCACGTCTATTTCTACCCGCTCTACAGCGCAACAAAGGACGGGAAAGGCGTCCTGGGGAACATCCTGGCACGTATTCCCCGGGAGCGGCTGGACGATCCGGCCGGCGCCATCGAATACTTCACCAAAGACGGGCGGTGGGAAAAGGAAATGAGGCAGGGGGAGGTCAAGGTCGTTCTCGATGCGGCCGTTTCGGAGATGAGCGTGAGGTACCATCCCGAGAGCGGGAAATGGATCGCGGTGTACATGTCCCTGCAGAACAGCGGCGATCGGATGCTCTATCGGACAACGGACGCCCTGGAAGGCCCATGGTCCGAGGCCCGGGTCCTCATCGCGCCGGTTCCCGAAGTCGACCGGGACAGCCCCCACTACGACAGGAACAACTTCTGCTACGCCGGCAAGGAGCACCTGGAGTTCGCCCGGGGCCGGAACCTGGTCGTCACGTACGTGTGCAATTCGCACGAGGATTTCGAAAAAGACACGGGCTATATCCGGAAGAATCTCCATCTTTACCGTCCGGTTGTGGCGTGTCCCGGCTATTAGAACCTCTTCCCGGGGAGGCGATCCGACCGCGGCCGACAATCCCGCCGCGGGGGTGTCATTTGCGAACAGCCGCCGCATCACGGCCCGGCTTGAGAAACTGGACAAGCGCCGCCACGAAAATCATACCCGTCAGATTGACCTGCCAGGCGAAGTTGTACGAACCCGTGACATCGTAGACAAGCCCCCCGAAGATCGGGCCGAGGCTGCCTCCGATACCGACCGCAAAGAAGCCCAACAGTCCGTATCCCGTCCCGGAAAGATGCCTGCCGAACCGGTCCACGATCAAGATCGGGAGCATCGGACTGAGGGATCCGTAGCCGAAGCCGAACAGGCAAGAGTAGACGTAAAAGAATTCGACCGAGTGAAAAAGAAGCAGGATCGCCGTGGCGGCGCCCATGCAGACGAAACCGAGGCAGGCCGAATGCTTGGCGTCGCCGACCCGGTCGCTCAACCAGCCGAAGAAAAACCGGCCGGCAATGCTCGCGACGCCGATCACGGCAAGCGAAGAGGCCGCGACAAGGCGGTCGATGCCGTACTCCTCCGCATAGGCCACCTGATGGATGAGAACGGACAGCTGCACCATGACGGCGAAGCCGAAGCAGACGGCGATGACCCAGAACCGGGAATCGGTCAGGAGCAGGCGCGATGCCTGTTTGTAGGAGAGATTCTGCGGCTCCGGCGATCTTCCCGCTTCGCAGGGCAGAGTCGTCGCCCCATCGGGCAGCATGCCGTATTCCTCGGGACGGGTCTTTCCCATGAAGAACTGGGCGACGCCCGTGCAGAGCACGAATGTCGCGATCCCCAGAACGATGAACCCCGTTTGCCAGTCGAAGAATTTGACGAGGGCGCCGGCGATCGGCGTCAAAAGCAGCGTCCCCGCACCGATGCCGGTGGTCGTGGTCCCAATGGCGACGCCGCGCTTCCGGACAAACCATTTTCCGACGGAAGAGACGCACACGGCGGTGCCGAAGAAGGCGGCCCCCAAGCCGTAGACGACGCCGAAAATCAGGTAGAGCTGCAGCGGCGTGGAAACAAAGGGCGTCAGGATGAATCCGATTGCGGCGCCGGCGGCGCCGGCCGTGATCAGCCAACGGGGTGCGAAGCGGTCGAGGAGGCGGCCCGAGAGAATGCCGCCGATTCCGTAAAACAGGACGGCGAGCGAGGCGGCCAGGGAGACGACGGAACGCGACCAGCCCAGGTCCTCGCACATGGGCTTGAGAAAGACACCGAAACAATAACGGGAGCCGTAATTGACTGCGATGGTGACGAAAGCTCCGGCCACCACATACCAGCCCCAGAACGGTTTCTGGGGCACCTGCCTCTCCACTTCCATGGCATCCCTCTCGCGAACGCCAGCTGAAGGCGCGGTCGCGGGATTGCCCTACCACAGGCGGTCGATTTAGGCAAGGAACGGCAGCGGATATCGCATGGCGCGCGGAACAGGTGGTTGCCCGCGGCCCATCCCAGGCGACGCCGCGCCGCACGAGACGGGTGAGTGCCCCGAAGCGGGCCGCCGGATGCAGGATGGCCGTCAACGATCGCTTCCGGCGACGATCGGTCCAACATCTTTTTGACTTTTCGCAATGCCAGCGCTACATTGATTTCGAAAAACGGAGCGTTTCCATTTCTCTTACAACCATCAAACCGTTATGCGGACCCTGGAAATGCGCTGGGAAACCCTGCTGACCATTCCCCCGAAAAAGCTTCTCTCCGCCGGCATGATCATCGGCGCCTGCCTTGCCGCTTTCGGCCTCGGCGGATGCATGAGCAAGGCCCAGCAGTACTATGCCACGGGCGACCATGCCGCCATGATCCGGGAGTTCGACGTCAAGGAAGGACACCGGACCCTGAACAGCTTCGATCTGTACTACCTGTGCCCCTCCTTCCTCGCCCTGCGGAACTATCGGAAGTCCCTGGCCTGCGCCGACGAGCTGGAGAGGCGGGACAGGCGGGAGATGAACGCCAACGGCCAGATCCTCACGCCGGACATGATGAAGGTACAGGCCTGCCTCATCAAGCTCCAGGCCTATCTCGACACCGGCGACTTCGAAAAGGCGGTCGTATACGGTGAGAAGGCGTACCGCCTCGCCGAGGAGGGCGGCTTTTCCATGTTCACGGGCATGGATGCCGTCGCCATCGACATCATGGGCGACCTGGGACTCGCCTACGCCGCTTCGGGCAAGCGGGAGAAGGCGCAGGAGATGTTCGACCGGCTCGAGGGGTACTCCATGTCCATCCTGCGCGGCTATGTCTTCGAGCCCTACCGCCAGCTCCAGAAGATCCGCATCGCCTTTGCCCTGAAGAACTATGCCGACGTCCTGTCCCTGTGCAGCCGGCACGAGGGAATCTTCGACGGAAAATGGTGGAGCGGCCTTCCGGGCCACCGTTTTTCCTACAGCAAGCTCACCATGAATTTCGTCAAGGCGAAGGCCCATTATGAATCGGGAGATCTCCGCGCCGCCGAAGAAGCCTATTCGCTGCTGCTCGCCGCGCCCAAGATCTCGGAAAGCGCGGACATGTACTACTTCGCCCTGGCCGATCTCGGGTCGATCCGGCTGGCGCAGAAGCGGTATCCCGAAGGCATCGAGCTGCTGCGCAAGGCGGTGGAGGAGATCGAACTGCAGCGCTCCACCATCGCCACGGAGAGCGCCAAGATCGGCTTCTTCGGGGACAAGCAGAGGGTGTACGAAACCCTGATCAAGGCGCTGTTCAGCCGGGGCCTGAACAGAGAAGCTTTCGAGTACGTCGAGCGCAGCAAGGCGCGGGCGCTCGTGGACATGCTGGCCGCCAAGACGGATTTTGCCGTCCGGACCGGCGACGAGCGGAAGGTCCGCGAGCTGCTCGCCATGCAGGGGGCGGCGGAACTGGAAGCCCTCGCGCGGGAGGGCGCCTTTCAGAAGGACGGCACGCGGGGGGTGATGATCAGGACGAGAGAACAATTGACGAGACAGGCGGGCGAACTCGCCTCGCTTGTGAGCGTCCCCTCCGTGTCCGCCGAGGAAATTCAGAAGTTCATCCCGGCCGGCGAAACGCTGGTCGAGTACTACTATGCGGGGGATGACCTGTACGCCTTTGTCCTGACGCCGCAGGGGCTCTCGGCGGTCTGCATGGAAACCGCCGGGCTCATCGAGGACATCAGGGAATTCCGCAGATCCCTCGCCGATCTCTCCGCGAGCCGGCATGAGGCGATTGCGGCTCGGCTGTACACGAGGCTTTTCAGGCCGCTGGAGGATTCCCTGAAGACTCCGCAGCTGATCGTCGTTCCCCACGGCATGCTCCATTACATTCCCTTCTATGCCCTGCGCGGCGAGAAGGGCTACGTCGTCGAGCGCCACGCCGTCCGCATGCTGCCCAGCGCCGGCGTCCTGAAGTACCTGCGGGGGGAGAAGTCGGCAAAGCCCGGGGACATCCTGGCTTTCGGGAACCCCGACCTGGGAGACCCGAAACTGGATCTTGCCTTTGCCCAGAACGAGGCGGTCGCCGTTTCCCGGACACGGCCGAATTCGCGGGTGCTTCTGAGGAGAGAGGCGACCGAAACGGCGCTGAACCGATACGGCGACGGATTCCGCTACATCCACTTCGCAACCCATGGGGAATTCGACGCGGACAAACCTCTCAATTCCGCCCTGCTCCTGGCCGGGGACGCGGAAAGCGACGGAAGACTGACGGTCGACAAACTCTATTCCATGAAGCTTCATGCCGACCTGGTGACGCTGAGCGCCTGCGAGACGGGTCTGGGGAAGATCGTCAACGGCGACGACATGGTCGGATTGACCAGAGGGTTCCTCTATGCGGGGAGCCGCTCCATCGTCACAAGCCTGTGGAAGGTGGACGACCTGGCGACGTCTTTCCTGATGACGGAATTCTATTCCAATCTGCAGAAGGCCGACAAGCGCGATGCGCTCCGGTCCGCCATGCTGGCTGCGAAAAGCAAATACCCGCATCCCTTTTACTGGGCGGCGTTCCAGCTGACGGGAAACGCGGACTGACCAATAACGAAAGCAGTCATCGCGAGGACCGCGGCGACGCGGCAATCCCGCCCCTCCTTTTGTCGTTCCACTTCCTTCTTGTCACCCCCGCCCCGCCTTCGCGAGGGGAGGCTGCAGCGGGGGACGGTTCTTTGGCTGCGTACCAGACACGGAAACAAAATCAACGACACTGGATTCCCGCCTGCGCGGGAATGACCCATGAGCAGTCATGGGAGGATCGCGGCGACGCGGCAATCCTGCCCTTTCCTTTGTCATCCCCAATCCTTTCTTGTCACCCCCGCCTTCGCGAGGGCAGGCTGCAGCGGGAGACGGTTCTTGGCTGCGTACCGGACGCGGAAACAAAATCAACGACACTGGATTCCCGCCTGCGCGGGAATGACCCATGAGCAGTCATCGCGAGGACCGCGGCGACGCGGCAATCCCGCCCCTCCTTTTGTTGTTCCACTTCCTTCTTGTCACCCCCGCGAAGCCGGGGACCCGCACCCTGCGGCCGGTTTTTTCATTGACACGCCGGGCCGCGCCCACTATAGTTCCGCCCTTCAGAAGCAGTATCATATCAACCCGTTACTGAAGTCATCATTCCGGTATGAGAAGTATGGACGGATATGGAATATACGAATCTGGGTGCGGCGTATCGATCGGTCTGCCGGCGCCATGGGGACCGCGTTCTTTTCAGGAATAGGAACATCACCTTCGCAGAAACCTGGCGGCGGGCCGAGTCCCTCGCCCTCTTCCTCCGGCGGGAGGGGTGCGCAAAGGGCGAAGTCATCGCCGTCCTAGCGCCCAGCTCGCCGGAATGGTGCATCGCCTACATGGCGATCACGGCGATCGGTGCAATTGCCCTCCCGCTCGACACCAACCTCACGCCCGATCAGTACCGGGCCATGCTCCGGGCCGTGTCGGCGCGCGCCGTCTTCGTCTCCGGGCCGTTCCGCGGCCTCTTCGGGGACGTGACCGTTTACGACATCGACGGCGAAGGGGCCGCAGGCGGCGGAGAACTTCCGGAGGTTCCGCTGGGAGAAAAGGACCTCGCTTCGCTGCTCTTCACCTCCGGCACGACGGGAACCCCGAAGATCGTCTCGCTCACCCACGGGAACATCCTTCACGTCGCGCTGGTCTGCACGGAACTGGAGGAATACACCGCGGAAGACGTGACGCTGGCCATGCTCCCGCTCTACCACGTCTACGCCTTCGAATCGACCTTCATGGCCCCGCTGCTCACGGGGAGCTCCATCGTCTTCCAGACCTCCCTGAAGGGCCCGGACATCATCCGGGCGCTTGCGGAAAACCCGATCACGATCTTCCCGGCCGCCCCCCAGATGTGGGAACTCTTCTTCGACGCGATGGTGGGCAAGATCCGCGCCCAATCGCAGGTGAAGTACCGCATCTTTCTCTTCTTTCTCCGGGCGGCTCCGATTCTGAAGGCCCTGGGACTGGGCTTTCTTCCGCGGAAGGTCTTCCAGCCGGTCCACGACCTCTTCGGACGGCGGATGCGCTTCTTCATCAGCGGCGGCGCGCCGCTCAAGAAGGAGTATTTCGACGCCTACCGGAGCATGGGCTTCCACATCATGGAGGGCTACGGCCTGACCGAGACCACCGGCCCCATCGCCATCCCCTACTACAGGGACGCACGCGCGGGCGCCGTGGGCCCGCCGATTCCCGGAAACGAGGTCAGGATCAAAGGGGAAGGCGCCGACGGGATCGGGGAGATCTGGCTGCGGGGCAAGGCGGTGATGGCCGGCTACTACCGGAACGACGAGGCCAATCGCCGGGTCTTCGACGCGGAAGGCTTCTTCAACACCCAGGATCTGGGCTACGTCGACGGGAAGGGCCACATTCATATCACGGGCCGCAAGAAGAACGTCATCGTCCTCGACTCCGGGAAGAACGTCTACCCCGAGGAGTTGGAGCTCCATTTCCGGACGTCGGCCCTGATTGCCGAGATCGCCGTCTTCGGCCGGAAGATCGACGGCCGCGAGACGGTGTACGCGGTCGTCGTTCCCGCCGCCGGCGCGGCGGACGCCTACCGGGCCGTGCGTGATGAGATCGTCTCGCTCAACCGGCAGCTTCCCCCTTACAAGGCGCTTGTCCGTTTCGCCCTGTCGGCGGATCCTCTTCCCCGCAACTCGACGCGCAAGATCCTGATCGACGAGGTGATCCGTCTGCTGAACGAGGGCGTCTACCAGACGGACGAAGGCGGGACTGCGACGCCGCGGAGGCGCTTCGAGGCGGCGGGCGCGCGGGAAGAGGAGATCGTCGCCGCCCTCGGTGAAAAACTGCACTCCGCCGAGCTGTACGCCGGCGAAACGCCGGCCGATCACGGGATCGATTCCCTCGGGATGATCGACCTGATCGTCCATCTGGAGGAGCGGCTCGACATCGCCGTGGACATGGACAAGGTGAGCCCCTTCCAGAGGATGGACGAATTCGTCCGCTATCTGGCCGGCTGCCCGGGCCGCAGCGGCGCAAACCTGGACGAGACGATCCTCCGGGGAGAAGCGACGACCTCGCTGACGACGTTCCCGAACCCGCTGAGCGAGCTGATTCTCCTGACCGTCCGGGTCCTTTCCCGGCTGTGCTGGGGGTTCAAGGTCATCCATCCGGAACGCCTGGTCCCCGACAACGCGATCGTCGTCGCCAACCACCAGTCCGCCCTGGATCCCCTGTGGATCTTGAGCGCGCTTCCCTACCGTCTCCGGAAGCGTCTCTTCCTCATCGGGAAGAAGGAGCTTTCCTTCCTCCGCTGCCTCTTCATCGGTTCTCCGCTCCTCTTCGTCGACCGGCGCGGGAACGTGGCGCCCGCCCTCAAGGCGGCGGCCGACGTCCTCCGGAGCGGCGCCTCGCTGGTCATCTTTCCGGAGGGGACGCGGACCCGCGACGGCGCCCTCGGACCCTTCAAGTCCGGAGCGGCCTATCTGGCCAAGCACCTGGGCAGGAAGATCATCCCGGTGACGATCGACGGCTCCTTCGCGATCCTCCCCCGAGGCAGGACGATCCCCAGGTTCTTCGGAGTCGGCAGGGGGACCCTGCGGGTCGGCGAGCCCATCGATCCCGGCCGCTTCGATTCGGTCGAGGCCCTCAACGACCATCTGCGGAACGTCATCGGCGGCGCGAAACGCTGACCGGCGCCACGCAGTTCACTGCGGCGGAGCGGAAGTCGGCTTGTCCGCGGCGGGGACTTGCAGGCGCGGCACCAGCAGGGCGCTCGCCATCGTGACGGAGCCTACGAGGATAAAGGCGAGTCCGAAGGCGCCGGCATCCCCGAAGGCGCCGAGCAGGGTGGGAATCAGCCCGGCTCCGATCAGGTAGGCGATGAGGATGGTCATCGACACCGCCAGGCTCCGCGCGCGCGGCCCCACGATCCGGGCGAGGATCGTGAATCCCGACGTGAAGAAGACGACGGTCAGGATCGGCTGCAGGAAGACCATCGCCAGGACCAGCCGGCCGGGAAGAAGGGCAAGCAGGATCGCCGCGGCGCCGCTGAAGAGGAGCGCCGCCGTGATGATCGGCTTGGGACCGAAGCGGTCCGTCAACCAGCCGGAGAGCAGCGCCGTCGCGAGGACGGGGACTCGCGAGAGGCTGAGCAGCGCGTTGGCCGTTCCGCGGTCGATGCCCCGCTCGGCGACGAGGTAGAGCGGCATCATACTGTACGTGCCGATGCTGGCTGTGATCCCCAGGGTGAAGAAGAGCGCCATGATCCAGAAGGAGCTTTGCGCACCCATCTGGCGCACGTTGCCGAACGTCGGCGGCTCCCCTCGGAAGTCCCCGCCCATCCCGAACCGGTGGAAAGCCATCCCCAGCAACACCGCGACGCCGCCGATCAAGGCGAGGATCTCCCGCCAGGAGAGGAAGGGCAGCAGTCCCTCGACGATGAGCGGCGAGGAGAGGAAGGCCAGCGTCGGGGCCAGTTCGTGGACCGCCATCGCCTTGCCCCAGTGCGCGGAGGGAATCGCCGAGGTGATGGTCGTCAGCCCCGAGGGGAGGTAGAAGCCGCTGAAGATGCCCACGATGAAAAGGCCGGCGTGAATCATCCAGAGCGAGCGGGCGGCGGCGATGACGAGGAAGGCGGCGCCCACGGCCGCAGCCGCCGCGGCGACGGTCTGGCGGTGCGTCAGGCGGGAAGAGACGAACCCCGCGCCGATCAGCCCCGCCGCGTATCCCAGGGCGATCGTCATGAAGAATCCGCCCGCACCCGTATGGCCCAGACCCAGGTCCTTCTCGATGACGGGCATGAGCGGCGCGAGGACGACGCGGCAGATGAAATTGACCAGGAAGATGCCGGTCAGCAGCGACAGGAGCAGGACCTGGTCACGGCGGGAGAAGGAAGGATTGCTCACGGCCGCGTCCCCGTCCGTTTCCACTGCCCCGGCCGCCCCGCGGCGCCGGCCGCGATGAGCCAGCGGGATGCAAAACGATCGAGGAGATGCCCGGAGAGAATGCCGCCGGTTCCGTAGGCCGGAAAGGCCAGCGATGCGGCGAAGGAAACCACGGAACGCGACCAGCCCAGTTCCTCGCACATATTCTTGAGAAGAACGCCGAAGCTGTGGCGGGCGCCGTAATCGAGGCCGATGGGAATGAAGGCCCCCGCCACCACGTACCAGCCCCAGAATGCCTTCCGGGGCTCCGCTGTCTCCACTTCCATGACATGCCTCTTGCAACTGCCGGGCAGGATCTTTTGCGCCATTGCCGTACCACAGGTGGGAACTTTAGGCAAGAAGCGACAGCAGATATCGTCTGGCGAGCTTGTCTTGTTCCTTCCCGGATTCCGTTGCCGACGGCCGATCCGCATACATAGAACTTGACGGCCGTTGAAACGGCGATATAAACATACACCCTTCTCAGCGTTAGAGAAGAACCCGAAATTCCGGAGAGGCTGTATGAAGAAAATTCTCTGCCTGGCCGTCATTCCGCCGTTGTTCTGGCTGCTGGCCGGCTGCGCGACGGCGGTCAAGCCCAGCGTCGTCAAGTTGTGCGAGCAGAACAAATGCGACCCGATCAAGGAAGAGAGCCCGCGGCAGGAACTGCTGGTGAAACTCTATAGCCTGATCAAGAAGAATCTCAACAAGAGTTTCCCCTTGTACGAGGTCGAACCGGGGAAGATCCTCGCGGCCAAGGACAGACAGGCCTATCCGGAACAGGGTTTTTCCTTCTATGTCCAGGGCGGGCCCATGCCGGGCACGGGGACGGCGAAATCGATCACCTTCAACGACATCCTTTACGTGGACCGGGAGAACATGGAGATCAAGCTCAAGGTCTCCTATGTCGGCACTTGGAACATGATGCCGCTCCTTGTCCTGCCGGCGGAGGCCATCCTGTCGATCAAATCCGCGACGGAGGTCAGCCTGGAAAGCGACCATCTTTCGTCCTGGATGGTTGTCGGGACGGGGGTGTGGCACTTCAAGTGGTTCTTCGATTACATCGATTTCGATCGCATGATCCTCGCCGGTTCCTGCTCCACCCGTTACGTCGGTCCTCTGTCCCTGGGAGGCGGAAAAGGATATGTGCAGGTGTCGCTCGGGGATGCGCTGCCCGATATGACGGAGACTCCGGCCGTCGCCCAAGGCGCGCCGCCGGAGAAGAAACCGGATTCGCCGGCAGTCGCTTCGCCGCCGCTGCTGGTCTTCAAGACCGCCGTCGAGGACGGTTCGAAAGACGGGATCTTCGACGGGGGAGAACAGGTCACGATGCGCGTCGATGTGGAAAACCGCGGGGCCGGTTCGGCGGGGAACGTGGAGGTCCAGCTGACCGGCGACGAAAGCCTGCTTCGTTACTTCGGGAACAGACGGTCCATCGGCGATATCCAGCCCGGAGAAAAACGCATGGCGGAGTTCAAGGCCGTCCTGCCCATGGAAATCGAGCCGGGTGCGAAGGAGATCCACGTCCGGGTCCGGGAGGGGAAGGGCTATTCTCCCGAGGAGATGAATGTATTGAAGGTCGCCGTCCGCTCGGGCACGGTTCGGGAGAGCGTGGAGGTGATATCCGCCGTTCCCAAGCTGGTCTTCAACACGCAGTTGCGGGATCAGAACGGGAACAGCATTCTGGACGGCGGGGAAGAGATTTCGCTGCGGATCGAGGTGGAAAACAAGGGCGAAGCGAAGGCGGAGAAGGTGGAGGTCTTGCTGACGGGCCACCCCGTTCTTATCAGGGCCTTCGGCGGTGCCCGGTCGATCGGCGACATCCAGGTCGGCGAGAAGAAGGCGGCGCTTTTCAAGGCGACGCTTCCCGCGCAGATCCCGTCGGAGCCCGCGAATCTTCGCGTCGAAATCCGCGAAGGCCGCGGCTTCGCGCCTCCGGAGAGGAAAGTGCTGCAGGTCGCCATGCGCGCCGTGGAAGTCCGCGAGGTGGTGGAAGTCCTGTCGGACATCGATGTGGACGACATCCCTCCGCGGGTGAAGGGGTACCAGAGACAGGAGGATTTCGCGCTGATCGTCGGCATCGGCAGATACCGCGAGAAGATGATCCCGGAGATCAAATACGCCGTCCGCGACGCGGAGGTGGTGGCGAAGTATTTCGAGCATCTCGCGGGCATCTCGCCGGGCAACATCAAGGTCCTGACGGACGACAAGGCGACGAAGAGCGACATCGAGTCCCACCTGGAAGACTGGCTGCAGAAGCGCGCCACGAAGAACTCGACGGTTTTCGTCTACTACGCCGGGCACGGTGCGCCTGACCACCTGGGCAAGGAGGCCTACATCGTGCCGTTCGAGGGGCACCCGGATTTCCCGTCGAAACTCTACCCCCTCACCAGGATGTACGAAGCCCTCGGCCGGCTTCCCGCGAAGGAAGTCGTCGTGATGCTCGACAGCTGCTTTTCCGGCGCGAAGGGCAGGAGCGTGACGAGCGAAGGGGCCCGCCCCCTGGTCATGTCTCCCGGAACGCCGGCCCTTGCCGTGGGGAGGATCACGGTCATAGCCGGCTCGACGGGCAGCCAGATCAGCTCCGATTACGACAAGATGCGGCACGGCCTCTTCACGTACTACCTGCTCCGCGGCATGAGGGGAGAGGCGGACCGGGACAAGAAAGGGGTCGTCGAGATCGGAGGGCTGTTCGACTACGTCAAAGCGAATGTGGCGGAAAGGGCCGTCGTCGAGTTCAACCGCGAACAGACGCCGGTATTGCTTCCCGCCGACGCGAAGGGCGACAAGCTCCGGATCCCGGTGACGAAGACCCACTGATCATGAAGTCATTGCAGGGCGACCGCTGATTGTCGCGGCCGCCCTGTCCTTCCCGCGCCGGAGGGATGCGATCCCATTTTGTCGTTCCCGCCGTCCCCTTTGTCATTCCCGCGGAAGCGGGAATCCGGTGTTATTTCTTGTCGTCCCCGCCCCCGCTTCCGCGAGGGCAGGCTGCGGCGGGGACCCAGTGCTCTGCTCGTCCTCAGACCCCGGCCCTATGGGCGGGCTGGAATCCAGTCCCTCCTTGTCATTCCCGCGGAAGCGGGAATCCAAGGGGTTTTTTTGGAACCTGTTGCCGTGTCAGGCAGCGCACTGGACCCCCGCATTCGCGGGGGTGACAGAGGTTAGTGATCGAGGCCAATCATACGCCCCGTTTCTGGAACATCGTCCGCACCCAGGTGCCCATGGCGGAACAGGCAAAGGCCTGGTTGAAGGAAAACGGCCGGTTGCTTGAAGAAACCATATAGAACGAGCAGCGTGCTGCGGCCTACCGGGTATAGGAACGGCTTCTGCCGGAAAAATCGAAAATGGAGCAATGCGGCCGGCAAATGCGCCTACTCTCCCGCCGCCTCGAAGGCCCTTTCCATCTGCTCCCTCGGCAGAAGCGATGATTTCATCTGTTCGGTCAGCTCCGGAATCCCGAACCACTGGCCGGATGCACCGACCACCATCTCGAGGCTTCCGTCTTCCCCGACCGCCGCGGCGCCGCCTGAAGCCCAATAGAGAAGCCGCGATCCGGCGCGGCCGCGGACCCGGTCGCCCCTTCCGAAGAAGAGCAGCCTCTCGCCGTCCGCAACGGGCCGGTAGAAGGTGTAGCCGATCCGGACCGTGACGGCTCCGCTTCCGGAAATCATGAAGCCTCCCCAGCCCAGGATCTCATCGAGAAGGGCCAGGAAGGGGAGGGGATGAAGAAAGCCGTTCCGGGTGAATCGACAGAAAGAATCGCGGTCTCCGGCGTCGAAGCCCACCGGTGAAACAACGACCTTGCCGGGTGCATTCCAGAGGTGAAACTGCCTCCTCAGTCCTGGATGGCTGCGCCCGACGCCGCAGACGAAGCAGTTCCTGTAGGAGGGAAGAGGCGAGAGCTCCTTCAGGAGATCACCGCATTTCTCCGGCATGAACGCGGCGAACAGCTTCCCGTGCCCTCCGCTGTCTTCCCCGTAGCGGATGGAAGAAAGCATGTACTCAAGAGGATTGCCGTCCACGGTGGCGCTCCCCTCGGCGCCGGCTTCGGCGGGCGTGACGTCGAAGTGAAGCCGGTCGCCGACCCTGATGCCGGTCCCGCCCAGGCGGAAATCGGCGGAAACGGGAAAGAGCGGATTGCCCCGCTCCGGATAGCCGCCGAGGGCCGCCGCCAGGTCCATCATGACCCCCATGCTGATGCCTCCGTGGGGGATTCCGATCCAACCCTCCAGGCGGTCGTCCATGACGATGTCGGCGGATGCCCGGCCCCGGGCGTGAAAAATCGTTCCCGGTCCGTAGAGAAACTGCCGGACGTAATCAGTGGTGAGATCTGCAGGCTTCATCGTGACGACAGTTTTATTGGCTCGGCATGTAGAATGTCAAGAGGCGACGTGCCGGGCGGTGATGTATCAGATCTTGTGTCAGGGATAGAAGAAAGGATATCTCCCCCGGTTGCTAAGACCGATAACGTGCCGGACCTTCCACCGACGGCGGGGCGACAGAAAAGACGCTGGATTCCCGCTTCCGCGGGAATGATCCTGGTCCAACCGGCTTCGGAGGGGAAATCCGCCCACTCTTGCCTGCGATTCCGCCTCCTCCTCTTGCCATAAGGGATGAGATGAATCGAATATGGATATCAGTAGCCCGCCACGATGATCGCCGGGTCCGTCGACGTGATCTGACTCCAGGACGCGCCGTCCCATTTCCAGATGCCCCCGGCGCCGAAGTCTCCATACAAAGCCGACACCGATGCCGTCACAGCTTCCGGGTTGTTGGGTGTTATCTGACTCCACGCCGTACCGTCCCACTTCCAAACCCCGGTCCCTGACTCGAAAGTCGCATACAGTATCGATCCACAAGCAGCCAGACCCTGTGCATTGCTGCCGGTAATCTGACCCCATTCCGCCCCTTCCCATTTCCAGATCCCCCCGGCACCGAAGTCTCCGTAAAGAACCGACCCCGACGCAGCCATCGCTTCCGGGTTGCTGGACGTAATCTGGCTCCAGGACGCCCCATCCCATCTCCAGATGCCGCCGCTTCCGAAGTCTCCATACAGCCCCCCTCCGAATGCCGCCATAGTTTCCGGGTTGTTGGGCGTAATATGACTCCAGGCCGTCCCGTCCCATCTCCAGATGCCGTTACCCGCCTCAAACGTCCCGTACAGCAGCGACCCCGAGGCGGCCATGATCAGAGGATTGCTCGCCGTGATCTGACTCCATGCAACTCCGTCCCATCGCCGGATGCCGCTTGCACCGAAGTCTCCATACAATACCGAACCGGAGGCGATCATAGCTTGCGGATTCTCGGCCGTGATCTGGCTCCACGCCGTCCCGTTCCATCTCCAGATGCCGTCCCCAGCGTTCGCCGCATAGAGCAAGGTGTCCATCTCGGACAGAATCTGCATCGCGGCCGTGATGGCATGGTTGGTCGTGACGTTGCTGAACGTATAGCTGTACACAACCCCTGCCGACACCCCGTCGACCACCACATCCAGAATCCGGTACCCGCTGTCCGGAAAGATCGTGAACGTCTTGCTCGAACTGTAGGGAACCGTCACCGCGCCGGACGGCGATATGCTGCCGTTCCCGGTAACGGTCGCCGTAATCACAAGCGGATCGTGAGACGCCTTCTGCACACGGTTGCCCGTCTCGTCATACTCATAAGCCGTGACTCTCCCGTCTCCATATTCGATCCGCGTCAAACGGTTCAAATCGTCGTAGACATAATTGATCGATTCGCCGTTGATGGACGGCACCGGCGCGAAGAGCAGAACCATAAGGGTCGCGAGGAGCGTCAAAAATACTGCGCCCAGGATCGACACCTTGAATTTTCGTTTGCCTGCCATAGCATTTGCCCTCCCATCGGGTTGTTGGAGGATCGTTCACGTCGCCGTTGACCCCTTCCGTCTTCCTTGTCCGCATCCCGCCGGATGACCGCCCCGCCGTTGGAATCAGCGGCGGGAAAATCCGATCCCGCCCCGACACCGATATCCTCAAATTCATGGCATGACATCTACGTCAAACAGACGTCACATAAACTCCTGAAAGCCAGTAAGGGTCCCCGGCTGACCCCAGTATGCCTCTATTTGCTTTGAGACATCTCTTCAACTTTCTTTATGATGTCGCATTGCAAATAGAAGCCATAGCCACCGCTATATGGCATTTTGTCTAACTCCTTCATTTCATGAGTCGTCATGTTATAACTGTACCAAACTGATCTATATGGGAAATCAAATACGTCGATGAACAATATTTCATCACCCCAAGGGTTTAAATCAGCAACAGCAAATGAGGCATGAGATTTGTGCGGTCTGCGCACTATCTCTTTCTCGACCTGGGCCAGTGCTTTGTCTTTCTTCTCATATATGTATATTTCTGATTGTTCATCCCGTGTGTTGTAATAATTACCAATTACAATGACTTTACTATCTTTCGAAAAGATTCGCTGCCCGTGAAATTTCATAATTTTTGCGAGGGGCATTTGAGGATCTTCGATTGAATAAATGGATGTACCATCTGACAGTCCTTTGTGTTCAGCCGACTCTATAATTTTCATGAAATAGGTCCCTGAAGGATCAGCTCTCTTATCGGCCATAAACGGCGGTTCTTCGGTTTGGCCATATTTATAGTGAATCTTCCAGTCTTTCTTATCTACCCATGCCAAGGCTTGGTATCCGTCATCAAGCCAGATAAGATTACTAGGTATTTCAATTTCTTTAATGGTCCCGGCACATGATATAATAAGTACCCTGTTTTCCGCGGTATTTATGAAAAAAAGCTCTGTCCCGGTTGAATTTCTTCTAAGATCAAAGTTCGACTTCGGTTGATAATTTGAGTGCCCTACTTTCTCCAAGAATTTCGTAATCTCACTCCCACTATATAAAAACAACCCCTTTCCTTCAGATGCATTTGTTTCCATGCCAAAGGACCATCCCCATATTGTCGTCAAACACAATATGATAGTGAACATATTTATTTTTATATTCATTATTTCCCCCTAATGGGTGTAACAGGGACATTTATTGCACTTGTTGCAGTGTCCGCAACGGGCTTAATTGGACCGGTTCTATCCCATGGGATTGTAACGCCGAGATCAAACTGTTGAATGACATGTTCTGCTTTTGTGAAACAATCATTGAAATACGGGATATAAATTCCCGAGTCTTTAATATTTTTCATATAATCAATTATTTCCAGTTCCTTTTCTTTCGATAGCCCAGTTATTCTCATAAAATGACCGGCGGCGGGTGCTTCCTCAATTCGCCCAGAATGGCTTCCGGAACTCCCTCCGGTTCCTTCTCCTCTCTGATAAACAGTACTCCAGAGATAAACATGATTGGCATCAAATGTTTCAAATACGGATCCCTCTGCTTTTCGGGCGGAAATGAGAATGTCCAGCCCTGAAGGATCAATCCGCATTATCGGATTATTTGAAACATACGCATACAGGTTCACATCCCCGCCGTCGAAGCCGATGGGGTCTTGGGAGATGAACCTTCCCACCTGCGGATCGTAGTACCTCGCCCTCATGTAGTAGAACCAGTTCGGCTCCGTCATCACACCGAACTGGCCCACGAACTTGAAGGGCTGGTCCACCAGCCTTGTATCCTGGCTCCGCATGTTCTCCTGCTGGTTCCGGATGTTCCCGAAGGGATCGTAGCTGTATCTATTGACGATGTTCCGGTTCTCGTCCGTCATGACGGTGGTCGATCCCGTGGCATTGAAGTGGTAACAGTAGACCCGGCCCTCCGGCGTTACCATCGCCATCAGGCCCCTCCCGTAGATATAGATCCGCGTGATGTTGTTGTTCCCGTCCGCCTCCGCCAGGACGTTCCCTGCCGCGTCATGGATGTAGCGCGTCTCCGTCCCGTTCCTCGTCGCACGCAGCCGCGTCCCCTTTCCGTCATAGGCATATTCGAGGTAGCTCCCGACTCCCGTTAACCGGTGCTCGTAATCGAAGGTGTAGCCGGACCCGTAGCCTGTGCTGAGTTGCCCCTCGTCGTCGTACGTAAAGTCGTACACCCCGGCGGTCACAAGCCGGTTCTTCTGTGGATTGTACTCGTAGTTCGTCGTACCCACCGATGGGACACTCGCATAGGGCTCCGTCTGTGTTGCCGACACCCGGTTCCCGTTCCCGTCCAGCGTGAACTCATAGCTCGAAAGTATCATCGACAAATTCAACCTCTGGGTCCTCAACCACTTCAGACGGTTTGCATCGTCGTAGCCATACCTTGTCACCCAAGGGAACCCGAGGGGCGGCAAGTGTGCGTTGAAATGTGTCAGTGACGTCAGCCGGCCCGCTTCGTCATAACCATACGTCGCCGCCCGATGCAGATTCAGCCAGATGTAATTGATCGTCAGCCAATCGATCGTCACCGTCTCCACACGGTTCAGCTTGTCGTACGTGTATGAAACCGTCCGGTTCCCAGGATACGTCAAGTTCGTCAGGTTCCCGGACGCATCGTAGGCATAACCGACGGTAAAGCCGTGCGGATCCGTCGAAGACGTCAGCCTACCGGCCGCGTCGTATACGTACGTCGTCGTCCCGATCGCGTCCTCCATCTGCGTCAGACGGTCCAATGCATCGTACGTGAATGTCACCTCCGAGAGGTCCGGGTAGGTGACGGTCTCCACCTTGTCCGTCGGAGTATACGCATACGCTACCGTATGCCCCTTGCGGTCCGTCCTCTCGGTCAGGCGGCCTGCGTTGTCATAAACATAACTCGACGTCTTCCCCAGAACGTCCGTCCTGCTCGTGAGAAGATTCCGCTCGTCATAGACAAAGCCTGTCGACGCACCTGCCTGGTCTGTCAGGACCGTCATCCTCCCGATGCCGTCGTAAGTATAATACACGTGCGGGTGGCTCCCCGTGCGCGTTGTCTGAGGGTTGCCGTAGGCATCGTAGCTGAAGGACGTCACGGCGCCCCTTCCGTCCGTCGCCGTCCCCAAAAAGCCGTTCCCGTAGTAGCTCGAACCGAATCGGTTCCCCACCGCGTCCAGCGTCTCCGTCAGGCGGTGCTCCCCGTCGTACGTGAAATGCGTGTTGTGACTCAGCGGGTCCGTCGTGTCCGTCAGCCGGTACAGCCCGTCATACGTGTTGACCGTCGCGCGATTCAGCGCGTCCGTCACCTCCGTCAGGTTGTGGCTGCCGTCGTAGGCATAGTTCGTCCGGATCGGATTCTCCTCTGTCGACCTCGGATCGGTGATCCTGACGATATGATCCTGGCCGTCGAACTCCCGTATCGTCTTGTGCCCGAGGGCGTTTGCCCGAGCATATTCCCTCCCCTTTTCATCAAAAAAATAGGTGATGCTGTTCCCGGCAGGGTCCTCCTCCTGGTTCCGGTAGCCGGAAAAATAGTAATTATACGTGGCATTCGTCTCGCCTTGACGGGGAACAATCTGGGTCATCACCCTGCCAAGGCTGTCATAGGCGTTCGTCACTGTGGTTATGTTAAGCGGGTTTCTCAAGCCCGTTATCCGGTGACTGGTGCCGTCGTAGATATAGGTCCACGCCTTGCCCGCCGCATCGGTGTACCCCGTCAGGTCGTCGCCGTTGTAGGCGTACGAAACCGACCGGCCACCCGAGTCCGAAACCGATGCGATCTTCTCCCGCTGTAAGAAATCGTCAGCGCGTGGTTGAAACCATCCTGAACCGAGGCGAGCTGACCGCCCGAGTAATTGAACGTCACGGCGTTGCCGTCTATGTCGATTATCTGAGACAGACGCTTGTCGGCATTGAAGTTCATGCGCGTGCCGAATCGCTCCTGGAGACTGTACGTCCCGTCTCCGTTCCTGATCAACTGCGTCGTGATGCCCGGAGGAGACGCATACGTCCCGTCCGCCAGTTTGATATATTCCATCAACTTGCTTCCCAGGTACACGGTGACGGCGTTATCGATCACCTGATCGACCGCCCACTTGCTCGCGAGCGAGGCCGCCATCCAGGCATCTATGGCATCGGAGTTCTTCAACAAGTCCAGGCTCGCGTAGAGAGCCGCGATGACGCCTGCGGCATCGACGGGTTGGCGTCCGCCCAGTCCCGGTCTGCCATGGCTGGCGGGGCTCAGGTAAATATCGTAATTGTGGGTCCAGCCGTAGCCCAAGCTTCTCTTGGAGAGGTTCCGGTTGCTGTTGTAGGAACGACTGAAAGCCAGGCCCCGGGGGACACCGCCTCCCAGGGCAAGATCGGTACGGTCATAGAGGAATGCGCCGCTTGCCGAATCAACTGGCTCTCCGAAAGGAACAGGTGGTGTGAGGGACAATATCTGGAAGATTGTTGACGACGTGGGATCGAACGTGGTCACAGCCGTATTCTCGGATACGGTTGGGATGTCCACAGGTATGTCATATCCCCCATAGCCACCGAAATAACTGCCTCCGATAATCATACCCATGGACCACTTGCTCTCGGAGAAAAATTTGTCGATATAGCCTTCACCCCTCCAGGAATTCAAAACGATCTGTCCGTTTTCAGGCAAAATGAGGGTGTGATTGTTGCCCACAGCGTACCTGAAACCCGTTATATCGCTGCAGGAATACGTACTCCGGATTTGTTCGATTGTATCGGAGCAATTCGCGTTCACACCCAATATCGAAGCAGAGTTGGCTTGAGTCACATGATACATCTTTCTGCCCGTGGAGTTCGCAATCTGGAAGAGCTTCATGGTCGATACTGCGGGCTTGTCCGATCCCATCAATTGTTCCAGTATGCCATGTTCAAATGCGCTCCCGACAAGAGCGGTCACCTTAAATCCCTGAATCTCATCAATATCTATACCATGCCTGGAACAGAAGCTGACGAAAAGAGCTTTAACATCTATATAATAACCTGCTTCCTGGGCCACCAAGCCTACGCTGTGGTGTATCGTCAAAGTTGTCTCGGCCAGTTGGCACGTGAGCCGACCTGTCACAAGATATTCCGCTAACCAAGTCTGCCCCATGACGTTTAGAGTTTCACCGAGTACCGCTTCGGTCGTATCAGACAATCCCTGGAGTCTGTAGGTTTCGAGTTGCTGCTGGCGTTTCCGGATAAGCGCATCGGAAATCCCGCCGAAGTTATACACGATTGCATAGTTTCTCCCGCTTTCCGGTGTATAAATAACTGTCTGATCGCAATACGTTCCGTTGTTTGCCGCATAGGGATGATCTATCGTAATGGTCAAATTATTTATCGAACCAATTGTCGTTGCATTGCCGAAGACCACCAAGGCGCCGTCCAGACGGATTTCCGGACGATTCCCTGCTCCGGCGGCGTGGGTAAGTGTAAGGCGTTTCCCGGCAAGATCAGCGGTATTAAAGGTGTAGTCGATGCCCGCATGTTGAATTCGCAAGGTGGTCGTGTACTCGGATGGAATGTCCGACCATTGAGCGGTGATAGTTCCTGGCAGTGATGTCTGATATCCGATCAAATTGGTTTGAACGATTTTGCGTCCGCCGATGATGTCGTCGACATTCTTGTTGGGATAATTGGTTCGGATCGTGTTTACGAGATTCGACGCATACGTGGAAAGCATGCTCCGGAGATTCGCCTCGTTCATATTCTGGGCATAGTCGGCAGTTACCGTCGCACCGCTGTTCACGGCAGCCATTAAGCCATTCCTGCTATAGCTCATGACTTGACCGAGATCGATCTTGTCCGTGTAAGTATAGGACTTAAAGGCAGGGTCAAAGACATAGTCTACGCCGTCGATCGTGGCTTTAACCCATACCCGGCGAAATTGGGCTCCCCCATCGGACCACAATGCATCGATCGGAATGCCACCTGAGGCAAGGACTGTACCGATAGCCTGCGCTATTTGGTTCACGCCGAGCCAATTGCTAAGGGTAGTGCCGAGGATGGTCATTGTGCCGAATACGTATTGACCCGTATATCCGCTTGCCCGGAGAAGGGCGATCATCAGGGACGCCTGATCGAAATCATTGCCGCTGCCGTCCAGATAGGTGAGGGTTGCTCCCTTAAGCGAGCCAAAATAGGGGACATAGTCGATATGGTTGTGAACGTAATCGTAGATCAATTTCGGGTCGTGGCGCAGGCCGCGGGCAAGTTCCTGGATCTCCGGGCTGATATCCGCCGCGGCTGCGGCCATGGGCGCCCTCCCTCCCCTGGCCGATCGGAGTTCACCTCTCTTGGCTGCATAATACGCTTCTGCTTCGGCAGATGTGATGCGCTCCGCTTTCGTAGCGTGCCAGCCGGGCCCCAGAATTCCGGCCTGATTTGCCGCGAGTTTGTCAGGCTCTTTCTGATCAGTCGGCCTGTTTTCAGGTTTCTTTTCTTTGCCTGGTTCGTTCAGACGACTTGCGGTTGACGACGTCATTGCAAAGTTCCTGGTCGCCGTCGTCTTCGGCGCGATCGATATGCTTTCGATCGAAATGACATAGCCGCTCTTCATGACGGCAATGGTGTAATCCCCGGCGGGGATCGAGGTGATGAAATAGCGGCCGGTGGAATCCGTCGTCGCGCGGTATTTCCCGACTTTGATAGATACGCCGCTGACCGGGTTGCCGGCGCTGTCCGTGATGACGCCCGTCAGGCCCGAAAGCGGAGCGGAGTCCTTCTTCTCTTTGGCCTCCTTCTCGGCGTTCTGCTGGGCCGCCCTGCGCGGAATGTCGCCGAGCGTGGGAAAATCCGCCGGGATGGGGCTTTCGTAGGCGACGGTCCAGAGGCCGAACTGCGTCTCGCTCGCCATCTCGCCATAGGCGATCCTCGAATACCCTTCCTCGCCCCAATCCGTCCCCCAGCTGCTCTTCACGATGAAATACTGTTCGGCGTCGTCGTACCCGACGATCACCGCGGCATGGTAGCCCTCGAAGCTTCCCCAGGATTGGGAATAGACGCCTTCCCGGTAATAGTAGAAGTCCGTATGGACCGCCAGGAGCGTCAGGAGCGGTCCGTGGTTGTAGAGGGCGTATTTGATGGCTTCGGCCGTGGGGCGGACTTTATACCAGTCCTGGATCTTATAGGATTTGTCCGGCCAGTCCGTGCAGACGGAGGAGCAAAACCCCTCCTCCCCGGCATAGGAACAGCAGGTTTCATCCGGCAGTCCGATGTCGCGGATGAAGTCCGACGCCAGGTCGATCCATCCGCCGTAGCAGGTGCCCATGCCGTTGCAGGAAAGCAGCGTCTGTTCCGAAAGGTCCAGTTCCACCCCGGACGTATTCCGGGAAATGAGGATATTGGATTCCAGGGCCGCCGTCGGCGCAAAGGACCAGCATGCTCCGCAGGACGCCTGCTCCTTGACCGTCGTCACGTAACTGGCGCCGTTATAGTCGCGCCAGTCGAGCGCGGCAGGCAGGATCCCCGGAGCAGGGGCCGGGGCTCTTTCCTTGTCCGTCGCGAAGGGCACGTAGGAGCCGAGGCGCTTCCTTCGCTCCTCGGCGCGCAGCCTCGATATGGAAGTATCCTGGGCGCGCCAGCGTGCTCCTTTCCGCTCGATGGACCGGTGTATCTCGTCGAGGTCCGGATTGCGGGCAAATGACACGGATACGTGCATCGGAATACTCAACAGGGCAGCGAGAACAAACAAGGGAAGGATGGCTCTGAGTCTCATCTTCTTCTCTCCTTCATCCGGTTATTACTCCGGCAAGTAAACATATCCATGGTTGTCATGCCGGACTTGATAAGCCTGCCCCGGATTCGATCCGGGGGCATCCAGTCCTGTTCTGGATTCCCGCTGCAGTTTACCCTCGCGAAGGCGGGGGCGGGAATGACAGTATTGGCATCTTTTGTTGCCGGAGTAGTAATGGTTTCCCGCCGCGGCAGCGCCTGCGGCAAGGACACCGTCACTCGAAAGCCTTGTGCCAACAGATCGTTAAGAAATTCGGATATCGAAGTTTACCCTCGGCCGCGCGGTACATATGAAAAAACTGAGCGTTCTGACGAGTGGGAGAGGTGGATAGAGAAAGAGTTAGAAGGATTTTAGCGGATTGTAGCTGTCACCGCCACAATCCAAAGTCTGATTTTTGGCTCCGAAAAGTATTAGAGTGCAGAGTCGACTCGGAAACCGGTTATGTCGTAGACGACCGATCGGCGGCCATCCGCCGCTAAACCTGCCTTGACAGCTTGCGCCCCGGTCCGCTATCGTGCGGCCGAGCGTTTGCACGATGCCGCTCTTGTTCTGCGGACCGACCGATGCAATCCCTCTCCCGATAGGGGTAGGGGCGATACAGTCCAATGTATCGTCCCTACCCCTATCAAAGAAGGGCGCAGGAATGACGGGAAGAAGCCCGAAGCAGCGGAAGGATGTCAGTTCCCCGGATGCCCTGCTGCGCCGCGGACCGGATCCATCCGGAGGGCGCCGGCCGGAGAGACGGTCTCCGCCTTCTTCCGGCCGGGCTGCTGGGGGATGAGAGGCCCCTTGGAAAGATGCGCTGTTTCAGGGACGGCGGGGTCTTCATATCCGTCGGGAAGCATAGGGTCGGGCGGGTCGCCTTTCGACACCATTACGCTCCCCGCGCAAAAGACGCACAGAAGAATGATCAGCCCGTACTTGGCCCCTTCCAGAAAATGCTCGGCGTCCGCGTCCCTTTTCATTTCACGCTCGCAAACGGTCAATCGATCGGCGCTTGCCCCCTCCCACGCCGGGCCTCTTTTCTCCCGGCGCGGATTTCGAAGGACTCCATGGCCTTTGGTGATGCGTCCCTGTCCGGCAGATATCGCATCTCCGGTGTGCCTCAACGGCTAAAACTTGAGGCCGATCAGCCAGGTGACGAAGAATTTTTCATCGCGAACGTCGAGGTTGGTAATGTTGAAAAGAAAGGTGGTATCCAGCGATACCGAGTCCTTCAGCTTGTACTCTGCCCCGATGCCGAAGGGGATCAGATAGCTGGTGTCGCTCTCCTTTCCCCCCCTGCGGTCCAGATCCGCATGGATGATTCCAAGGCCGGCCTGGACGTTTGGCTTGAGTTTCGGAATGTCGGCGATGTCCAGGAAATACTTTGCCTGGGCGCTGACACCGGTCTGGAAGAGATCGTTCGTGACTCCCATCTGGAGGAGCGGTCCGACCGACAATTCGCGCGTGAGGAAATAATCGCCGTAGAGGCCGAGCGCAAAGGCGGCCCCGTCCGGCGTGTCGGCCTGCAGACCCATGGCGGCCCCGAACGCGAATTCTCCTACTTTGCTGCCGCCGGCCTTCTGCTGGGCCCCGGCGGATGACGCCAGGGAAACGACGATCACGGCCGTTGCGATTCCGGTGAGAAGACGCTGGATGCGGGATGGCTGGTTTGCTTTCATGGTTGAATCTCCCTTCTGCACAGAAATAGGTTGGTCCTGCGTTTCTGCATTCTGCGGATGCATTCGTTTTCATGGAAACGGAGGGAAAATCATACACCGGGGCCTGAAGCGGCCGGCGGTCGTCGCAGTGGCGACGCATCGTAGTTTCGCATGTGAAGTCGCTATGTTTCCCATCTTCCATCTCTCTGATTCCATAGAGCTTCCGTAGACTGGTTTAGCACGGCGCATGCCAGAAGGCGGTACATGGAAGACAACATGTCGTATTCGTTTGGTGTTTGAGGAAAGAGAGGGCCGGCCGTGCCGGCGATTTCGAAAGAAATTCGGACATTATCCGGCAAGATGTGTATGATATTCCCTCCATGGGACGGCATGGAGCGGGCCGGCGGCTGTGGATCGTTCATGAGCCGCACGCCCGGATCGCAGAGGAGCCCGTTTATCTGCGCGTTCCGCCCGGACGCGTGAAACATTGGCGGAAGCACTGCCGCCGATACGATGCCTGCGGCAGACCGTCCATTTCGTGAAGAACAGATGGTACGACGAGGTCTACGTTCCGCGCTGCCGGGGAGCGGCATCTCCGGCACGACAGGGAGCCTGACCGTGGGCACGGAGCGGATGGTTGGCGACAGGGAACACCGGCGCGGCAGGTAGAAAGAAGGCCGAAGTCCGAGCGTGCGGACAAGAGACACCGGCGCCATCGCCATGACCGAGAAGGGCGGGCAGCCCGCCAACAAAGTCGTGGACAAATTCCCGCGGACATCGTAATTTTCCTCATCAAACTCAAGATCGGTGCATCCGGCAACGAGGGGGCGTCCCTTCGTTCCAAGGTTCGTCCCACAGCGGGAAGGGAGGCCTGCCATGAATTCCAAGAGCAAACTTCTCGTCGGACTTCTTTTTTCCGCAGCCTGTCTTCTTTTCTTTGCCGTTTCCGCCGGCGCCGCGGACCGGAAGATCGGCAAGATTCCCCCACCGCCCGATACGTCCAGGCTGCGGGTCTTCGTCCTGCCCGTGACGGCCTCGACGCCGCGATCGGGGTGGCCGTTTTCGCATGAGGAGTTCGCCCGGAAATCCCACAAGCAGGTCGCCTCCTATCTCGCCCGGACCGGCATCTACGAAGTGGTCCGCCGCCAAGACGAGCGGCAGGTCATGCAGGAACTGGAAGATCTCCCCATCTGGCAGTGGGCCCGCAAGGACTGGCGTCTGGCGAAAGACGTCGGCAGGGCGCTCTACGCGGACTACGTCGTGGTGCGCGAGCGGGGCTTCCGCCAAGCCAAGTACATGAAGATGGTGCTGATCAATCTGGAAACGGAAGAAGCCTTCGAGGCGGAAGAACGGGCCGTCGCGGGCCTGCATGGCACTTTCGAGGATGTGAAGGGTTCCGTCTTCAACGACCTGTTCCGGATCAGCAAGGCGGATCTCCTGGCGACGGCGATCCGCAAGGGGCGCGTCGGAACTCCCCAAGCCGGTGAAAGCGCGGAGAAGGGAAGCCCGCCGCAAGGCGTGGCGGGGGACAGGTCGGCGGTGAAGCGCGACGTTCCGGCGCCGGTGACGGTTCCCAGGCCGAAGGCCCCCGCCGCCCCGGAGGCCGGGAAGCCCCTGACCCCGGAAACGGGTCCCCGCACGAAACTCGTGGTCTACGATCTGGATGCCGACGCGCAGCTCCGCGTCGTGGCGTTGATTCTCGCCGAGGCGCTGCGGGAGGAGCTTTTGCAGATGGGGCTGTTCTCGCTGGTGAACCGCGAGAACATCGTGCAGGTCATGGAGGAACACAAGCTCCAGCAATCCGGCCTGGTGGACGAAAAACAGGCCCTGCAGTTGGGCAAATGGCTCGCGGCGCATCAGGCCGTGGCGGGAAGGATTTCCCTGCTGGGCGCGTCCCTCGTCGTACAGGCAAAGAGGATCGATCTGGAGAAGGCGGAGACGCTCAGGATGGCGTCACTGAAGTGCCCCGTGTCGCAGCAGGAGCAGCTGCTGGCGGACGTGTCGGGATTGGCCAGAAAGCTCGCAGAGACGGCGCCGTAGGGCGGATGTTTTCTGCACGCGGTCGGAGCGGAGCCTAAAGACGCTGGATTCCCGCTTTCGCAGGGAATGACAGAGAAGGGATCGAAAATGGCAAATTGAAGAAGCATTCTGTCGTCCCCGCGTAGGCGGGGACCCAGCGCTCTGCTCGGCATGGGGACAGATTTGAAATCTGTCCCCAGAAGATTAAGATCCTGGGTTCCCGCTTTCGCAGCTGCCCCCGGCATGTCTGCTCATAGAAGGCTGATTTAAGGATTGCCGCCTCAAAGAACGAATAACTGGTCCCCGCTTCGTTGAAAAGGAATCTTGACTTTCAACATAGAGGGAATGACAAAGAAGGGTGCGGGAATGACAAGGAAGTGGCCGGTTCCCTGACGAAAAGAAATTCTCCCGTTTACGCAGTTTCGCGAAAGCCTGGGTCAAATGACATGCCCTGGCGGGCAAGGAGGAGAACATGTCTTCCCTGTTGAAATGTCTGGTGCCGCTGTCGGCGATGATTCTCAGTTCGTGCATGTGGGGGGCCACGACCGTCCCCGAGATCTACCTGAGACAGAGCGACATGAAGATGGAGCTCAATAAAGAGGCCTACGGGCTGGAGGCCATGACCATTTCAAAAGACGGCCGGTATCTCCTCACGGGGGACAACGGCGGATGGGACATGATGCGGGGCGGGTTCGGCACCGGCAGGTCCGCGCTGCGGTTCTGGGATCTCACGCAGGGAAGACAGGTCTCGAAAATGAACGCGGGGGACACCATCATCTCCGTCGCCATGTCGCCCGATATCAAGTACGCTGTCGCCGGCGGGCTCGTGCCGGACGCGGGGCCCTTTTCGAAAAGGCCGTTCCCACCGCTGCAGGTCTGGGACATCGACTCGGGCCGGCTGAGCAAGCGGTTTACGCCCTTTGCGGGCTTTCAGGGCAACGAGTTCAACAGCATCAATTTTTCGGCGGACGGAAAGTACTTTCTGGCCACGGACTGGAAAAGCGTCTACATCTTCGATGCCCGGACGTGGAACCTCGTCCGGACCCTGACCCCGGAGGGATACAGCCCGCCCGCCATCATTCCCTACAAGAGCTTCGTCGCGTCATTCTCGCCGGACGGAAAATACGTCCTTTCCGGAGGCCCCGACGCGATCCTCCGCCTGTGGGATATCGCGAGCGGGAAGCAGATCCGGACCTTTACGGGGCACAAAGCCGGGTTCATGCATGGAGGCATCTGCTCGGTCGAATTTTCCCGCGACGGCAAGTATGCCGTCACGAATGCCTACAACGACGGCAAGGTCATCCTCTGGGACATCGAGCAGGGCGCCGAGGTGCGGCGGTTTGAGGGCTTTGAAAGCGTGATGGGCATGTACTTCCTCGACAAGGGCCTCTCCTTCTCTCCCGACGGCGAACAGGTGTTCGTCGTCGGCGACACGATACGGGATGCGGCGACCGGCAAGATCACGACCGATCTGCGCCACGCCTGGAAGGGAATCAAGATCGCCGGCCGGAATCCCGTTTCCGGGGTCTATCATCCGAACGGAAAGTTTGTCCTCATGACCATGGACGACGCGGCCGTGCGAATCTACGACGTGAAGACGGGAGACGAGGTGGCGGTCCTCATCGCCTTCGAGGACGGCGAATGGCTGACGATCACGCCCGAGGGCTACTACAACGCCTCGGAAAAAGGTGCGCAGTACCTCAGCGTGACGGTGGGGGAGGCTTCGTACAGCGTCGAGAGATTCTACGACGTCTTCTACCGTCCCGACATCGTGATGGCGAAGCTCAGGGGTGAGGACATCCGGGACCTGATCACGATCACAATGACGGATGCCATCAAGAGCCCGCCTCCCGTCGTCACGATCAACCCCGTCGCGGCTCCGCCCGCCTCCCCGAAGGCCAGGGTCTGCTACAACGTGAAGAGCGCGGGAGGCGGGATCGGCGAAGTCCGGCTGTTCCACAACGGCAAGCTCATCGAATCCGACGGGTACTACAAGGAGGCGGCAAAAGCGGCTGCGGAAAAGACGCAGCTCGCAGCCATGGACGGCAAGGCGATCTACGCGGAGATGAGGAGCGTGAAGATCAAGGAGAAGACGGAGGCAAGTCCGTTGACGGCCAGGGCAAAGGGGGACGCCGTCAGCGAGTGCAGGGACATCGATGCCGTGCCGGGGGAAAACGAGGTGAGCGTCACGGCCTTCAACAGGGACAATACGGTCCAGAGTTCCATGCAGACGGTGAGATTTTCCTCCGCGACGAAGCCGGAAGAGCCCCATCTCTACATCCTTTCCATCGGCATCGACCGGTACAGGGACAGCGCCATCGATCTCAAGTACGCGGTAAAAGATTCCCTGGATATGAAGGAAAAGCTGGTGGCGCAGGCGCAGACGATCTATCGGCCGCAGAATATCCACTGCGAACTGCTTGCGGACGAAAAAGCCACGAAGGCCGGCATCACCGGCAGACTCTCGGAACTGTCACAGAAGATCAAACCGGGCGACGGTTTCATCCTCTTCGCGGCGGGCCACGGGGTGCTTCTGCAGAACCAGTACTACATGCTCACGGCGGATTACGACGGCACCGTGGCGGACGCGAGCCTCATCAGTTCGAACGAGATCGTGGAGATGTCGAAGAGGATCAAGTCGCTGAGCCAGCTGTTCATCTTCGACACCTGCCACGCCGGCGGCGTCGACACCATCGTCAGCGGCCTGTACGACGCGCGGATGTCGGTGCTGGCGAAGAAGATGGGGCTTCACATCTACGCGTCGGCCTCGGACAAGCAGACGTCGATGGACGGCTACAAGGGGAACGGGCTGTTCACGTACACGCTGCTCGACGGGCTGAACAACAACCGCGGCGCGGACAGGAACGGGGACGGGAGGGTGACGGTGGTGGGGCTGGGCGGCTACGCGAGGGAGCGAACAACGAATCTCTCGCGGGAGATCGGCCATTCCCAGACGCCGCTGATCATCAACTTCGGGAAGGACTACCCGGTCTACCGGATCCGGTGAGACAGGGAAGGACGTCCGCCATCCCGTTGCGGACGACATCGAAACGCGCGGAGGTCGGAATGGAAGATTTCTACTATCCCAAGAATGCGAAGGCGCAGCGGGCCAGGCTGATCGGGCTGAAGAAGGAAGAGATGGACAGCTGGGGGGCTTTCAACGGCAAGGTCTTCCAGGCGGGAGCGCTCCCCGTGAAGACGAAGGAACTGATCGCCGTCGCGGCCGCGCACGTCACCCGCTGCCCCTACTGCATCGCCGGGCATACCCGCGCCGCAAAGAAGGCGGGCGCCACGGACGAAGAAATCGCGGAGGCCGTCCTGGTCGCCGTGGCCATGAGCGCCGGCGCCTCCCTGGCGCATTCGAACATCGCCATGAAGGAACTGGAGGAGTGATCCCGCAACCGTCTCCGGTGCGGGAAGCCAGGGGGAGTGATGGCGGCGTCCGATCGCATCTGCGAGACCTCGCAATATACGATCATCGCCGTGGCGACGTTTCTTCACAGGATGTCCATGATCAGGAAATTCACTTCAAGAAATCTGCCGGTCATGACGGCCGGCCGGGTTTCGCAAGCGGTTGCGGCGATGATCGGCATTGCAGGACCGATGGTGCTCGGATACACCGCCGGACACGCCCGGCTCGGGGTAGTGGCCTCCCTCGGCGGACTCGCGCTGAGCGGCAAGAGAAGTGCCGGAACATTTCCTGAACAGGTGCGGGATCTGACATACGCCCTTGTAGCCGGAAGTGCGGCGATGTTTGCCGGATCGAGTCTGTCGGGCCACGGCATGGCTACGGCCTTCGCCATTGCGGCGGTCTCTTCGGTGGCGGGACTCCTCGGCAGCATCAGCAGGCCCCTGGCGCAGACCGCCCCTTTGTTCATGCTTTTCACCATTATCGCTGCGAATCTGGACGTCGGAGAAACCCATCCGCTCGGCGTCATGTTCTTGTTTTTCCTGGGCGGCATGTGGACTGCCGGTGTGTCCCTGGGGCTGAGACCGCTGTTGCAGGGTCTCGGGGTCGCGGGAAGTCCGGATTGCCCGGCAGTCGTTGTGCGGCCGAAATACCCGGCCGGACTTCTTCTGGGCCGCTGGATGAGATCGCTCACACAATTGGCGGGCTGGCGGTATACGCTTCGGATCGCCCTTTGTCTCTTCATCGGCGTGGCATTCGAATGGATATGGCCGCATCATCACGGCTATTGGGTGTTCATCACGATCGTGATCGTGGTGCAACGCGACCTTGAAGAGGCGCTGAAGCGGACGTTCCGCCGTGCCGCCGGAACCTTGTTCGGCGTCCTCCTGACATGTCCGCTCGTGTTCGCGCCGGCGTCCGTCTGGATCACGATCGGGATCATCGCCGCCGCCGCGGCACGGGCGTTTCTGCTCGATGGCAGCTACGTCGCTTACACGGCGGTCCAGACGCTGCTGGTCATCCTGCTGCTGGATTTCGGGCAGGCGCCGTCCTGGGCCGTCATCGCCGATCGCCTGGCCGCGACGCTCGTCGGCTGCGTCCTCGCACTGACCGCCGGGTACGTCGGGTGGTCGAGGATTTCTCCCCAAGCCCCTATTTCCGTCCGGGCGGGGGAGGCGAAATGGCCGCCGATCATGTGACGTCTTTTCGGATCGCCGGGCGCACGGACCTTCCTCCTCCGCGGCGGGAACCGCAAACGGGGATTTGTCAGACGATCGCCGTCACTCGCTTTCAGAGGCCGTTTTCTGCATTTCCGTTTCTTCCGTGGTGTTTGAAGTGCCGTTGCGCCTGGTACATGAAGGTCCGGATCGCCGCTTCCCGGCCGGGCTGAAAGGAGCCGTCGTAAGGTGCGTCGAGGTACGGGACCTTCTTCTGCTTCATAAGGGGTCTGACGATGGAGGATGTGACGGTGCCGGGCATGCAGGTGAAGGGATACACATTGACGACGCCGTTGCAGCCCTGGCGCACATACTCGAGGATTCCTGAAATGCTGAGGCAGGCTTCGGTTCCCAGGTCGAAGGAATAGATCCCTTCCTCCTGAAGGGTCTTGTCCAGGCGGCGGACCCTGTGATCCCGGGCCGGGGACAGGAGCGGTTCCGCCCTCCGGTAGATCTGATCCTGCCGGTAGTACTGATAAGCGAGGGTCGCACCGTGGGAGAGCATCTTCCGGAGGCAATCCCTGATCCGACCCGCCTGCAGCTGCTTGAGGCCCAGGCGAAGGCCGATCCTCGCCTCTCTCATGCGTTCGTAGGTCGTGAAATTGAACCACTCCGCAATGGAGGCGTCCACGACCTCCGCTCCGTGTTTTTCGAGCAGACGAATCACATCCTGATTGGCCTGCACATGGGTCCTCAGAAAGATTTCCCCCACGATTCCGACAAGGGGTTTTTGCCTGATTCGCGGGTCGACGATCCCTTCCCCTTCCCGGACCAGTTCCGAGAGCCGGTCAAGAATCCGCCCGAAATCCTTTCTTGCCGCGTGCCGCTCGAAAGTCTCGACCATGGCGCCGGTGGCGCGGGCGATGAATTCGTCTGCCATGCCCTGCCGCTTTTCATAAGGCCTCACCCGCCAGAGCAGCCTGTCGAGCACATCCGACACCGCCACGGAAGCGTACACGACCTTCCGAAAATCCCCGATCTTCTTCCCGTCGAACATTCCATCGAAGACATAGGAGTTCCTGGACGTGATCGACGCGATCTTGAGATGTTTCAAGCCGGGGAAGGAGTCGAGCACGATGCGCTGGTACTTGTTGTACATCCCGAAACGGCAGGGGCCTTCCGCTTCGGGCATGAAATAGATGTAGCGGTCGGGATCGAAGGCCCCGCCCAACCGTTCCTTCTCTTTCTGGAGATGGAGCAGGATATCGCCGATCGTCACCTGGCAGGGGAAACACTCCTTGCCGGAGGTGAAGGCCTTTCCGAGATTCAGGCCCTGGTACGTGTCCATGAGTACGGCGTCGACCCCGAAACCCCTGAAGGTTCCCGCCAACAGGCTCGCGCCGATCCGGGTCATCTGGGGGATGAGGAGGGTCTTGCCTTTCAGTCTGAACGGCCCGACGTTTTCCGACAGGGAATGAAAGGTCCGTCTTCCTTCCGCTTCCATTTCCATGTACGCCTCAGTCGGATACTCTACCGGAGGCACGAACACCGCTTTCGGGCCTCCGCATCGTGTGATCGAGCACGTTCCGGAAGGCTTCAAGGCGCGTCATCACTCCTGCCATCGCGCTGTGTTCATCCAGCTCGAGAATCAGGCAGGGTTTTTCCTGCATGATATACCTGTAAAAGTGCTCGATGAAGGAATCGGCGCCGCAGCTGAAGTTGGTCAGGTGGAGCCCGAAAACATTGGGCCGGCTTCTGATGAACTTCGCCGTCCTCAGAATCTGCGCGCCGAGAGCCCAGTACATGTTGGGGAAGTCACCGAGATCGACGGAGGACACGTCGATGAAATCCATGGGCACGGCCGCGGTCCCGATCTTGGCAAGATTCCGCCCCAGATGCAGGTTCAGCCTCTCATCGTAGAGATTGTACGGCCTTCCCGTGACCACCACCATCGGCTCCGCGGGATCGTGGCTTTCCAGGACCTCCCGCCCTTTCTCGAACAGCGCCTGGTTGAACCGCCGCTGCTCCTCCAGGGCGGCTTCCGCGGCTTCCCTGATGCGGCGCCGGCTGCGGCGGATACTGGCGGCCATCTGCTCGGCCAACTCGAGGGCAAGGGTGGAGAGGTCGTGCTTGAGATGGAGAATCGGATTGAGGACGCCCTGCCCGCCGATGCCGAGGGCCGCGCGCACCATGAACGGATTCGCCTGAACCAGGGGGCAGGTGAACCCGGTTTCCTGCTCGACGGGCGTCGGCATGGTCACGATGCCGGGAAGGAAGATGAAGCGCGTTTTCCCCAGGAGCTCCCCGACATGGCCGTGCGACACCTTGACCGGGTAGCAGGTCTCCGCCGTCATGGACTCGATGCCCGCACTGGAAATGCGGCCGTTGGTGGAAGGCGTGAGGACAAGGCGGTATCCCAGCCGGTCGAAAAAGTGGGCCCAGAACACGCCGGTCTGGAGCGTGTACAGGGATCTCTGCATTCCCACCGTCGGCCGCCCTTCGACCTCCAGCAGGGGCTTCTCCGCAAGTTCTTCGAAAACGCCCGACATGGCGGCAGTCCAGACCTCTTCGCGCACCTTGAAAAGGTCTTCCCGATGCCCTCCGCCGCCCCGGATCGCCTCATAGCGGCCGCATTCCCCTCCCCAGATGCTCTTGCGGCCGCCGAAGTCGTAGATCTTGAGCTTGCACCGGTTGTGGCAGCCGGGATCGGAGACGCACACCTTCTCCGCATAGTCCATGCGGTCGGCGATCGCGCCGGAGATTCCCCGGAAGGTACTTTCCCGCCGTTTCTCGACGGCCATCTTTTCCTGGAGACAAACGGCCGCCCCGAAGGCGCCGAGCACTTCCCTGTGCTTCGGCAGGATCAAACCCCGCCCCAACACCTTTTCGAAGGCGGCCACCACTCCCTTGTTGAGGGACGGTCCGCCCAGGAACATGACACGCCTGCCGATCCTCCTCTTTCCCACGACCCGGTTGAGATAGTTGTAAACAACGGCATAACAGAGACCGCCGATGAGGTCCTCCCGCAGCACGCCCTGCTGGTGGTAGGATACGAGATCCGACTCCATGAACACCGTGCAGCGCTCCGCCAGCTTCACGGGCCGCTCCGAGGACAGGGCGATGTCCTGAAATTCGCCGACGATGTTGATTCCATGCTTGTTGGCCAGCTCATGGAGAAAACTCCCGGTGCCGGCGGCGCAGACCTTGTTCATGTCGAAGTCCAGCGGGTTCGCATCGGTGATGGAAATGTATTTGGAATCCTGGCCCCCGATTTCGAAGATCGTATCGACGGCGCAGTCGATCTCCACGGCTCCGCGGGCGTGGGCCGTGATCTCGTCGAGGATCAGGTCCGCGTTCAGGAAGTCGCCCACCACATTTCTTCCGGAGCCCGTGGTCGCGACTCCGCGGATCGTCACGCAATCCCGCAGTCCTTCGCCGACCCTCTTCAGCAGCGTCTGCGTCACCTCGATGGGTTTCCCCCGGGTGGGGAGATAACTCTTGTCGATCAACTGCCGGTCTTCGGTGACGACGGCATACTTCGTAGTCGTGGAGCCGATGTCGATCCCCAGATAGACGGGCGTCTTCCCGCCGGGGAGCGCCGCGGGCAGGCCGTTGTCTTCGGGGAAACGGGTCTCCCTGAGTTCGAGCTTCGGCGCGGCGGGCACTTTTTCCCGGTCCGCAACGGTTCCGCTTTCCAGCGCCTCCAAGTCCAATCGATTCTCCAGCCCGCGTTCCAGCGCGCAGAGCGCGACGCCGAGCGCTCCCGTCGAGGTGCTGTGGGGCGGTACCAGGAGGTCCGGGAAATAGGCCCGGAAGGCCCTCGCCTGCAGTTCATTGAGGGACAGACCGCCGATGAAGAGCAGCGGGCTCTCCAGCGTCCGGTTGGAGACGATCGTGCTCATGTAGTTCCTGGCATTTCCGACGTGAAGGCCATAGATGATGTCCTGCAGCCTTTCCCCTTTGTTCTGGAGGTGAATCATGTCCGACTTGGTGAACACCGTGCAACGGCAGGCTACCGTAGCCGGTTTGGCGCTGGAGAGGCCGAGGCTGATGAAGTCCCTCAGGATCCGATCAATCCCATCAGAGGAGACGCCCTTTCCGGAAGAGTAAATCGAGGTGGACAGTCGCTGGGCCTGCTGATCGATGAAGGAACCGGTCCCGGACGCGCAGGGACCGTTGGCGTTGAAGTATTCCAGCTCCCATCCCGTCGCGTCGTGACGGATCTGGAAAAGCGCGGTGTCCTGACCTCCCATGCTGATGATGGTCCTCGCGTCCGGTCTCAGGAAGAGCGCGCCCGTCACCTGGCTGATGGTTTCGAATTCGTAGAAGGCCCCCGTCCTTTCGCTGATCGTCCGGCCGTGATTTCCCGTAAAGGCGAAGGCCGAGATATGCTCCTCCCCCAGCCGCTTGCGAAGATCCCGAATCAGACGACGGGTTTCTTCCTCCACCCGCCCCATGTGCCGCGTGTAGGGCGCCTCGTAGGCGATGCTCTTGTCACGGCGGATGACCACCGCGTTGAGACTGACCGATCCCGCGTCGATTCCCACGTAATAGCTTTCGCTCTGCATCGCTCTCCCCGTTCGCTTCCCGCGGCCGCTGAAGACGAGTGCGGACCGCTTCCCCCTTCGTGCGGGAAACCGTCTGCATTACCGCGCTTCCATGACGATGACGACTGCTTTGTATTATAGAGACGCCGGCAAATCTTCAAGGCAAATGATCGCCCGGGGCGGGGGACGGGCAGTGCAGGTTCGCATACACGTCCTGGATCGGTTCGCAAGGGTCCTTGTCCCTTGCTTTGACATTCTGCGGATATTGCTCTACGAATAAGCCGAAACGGCGCAGCCGTTGGACCGAGGCGCAGGGACGGACGCTGCGGACGATTCCGACAACTCAACCGAAGAGAATCCGGGTCAACCATGAAAAATATCGTTCTCGTATTTCCGCGCGCACAGGAAAGCATATGGAATATGCGGCTCGCCCTGCAAGTCCTCGGCAAACGAGCTTTCATGCCGCCCTTGGGACTTGCCACCGTCGCGGCACTGACGCCGTCGCGGTACCGCGTAAGCATTGTGGACGAGTCGGTCGCGGAGGTCGATTTTTCCGTGCCCTGCGACCTTGTCGGCGTGGCGGGCTACACCTTCAATGCGGCGCGGATGCGGGAAATATCCCGGTCCTTTCGCAGGAAGGGGGTGCTGACGGTTGCGGGCGGCCCTTTCTGCAAGACGGACACGGAAACCTGCCGCAGGGAGTTCGACGTGGTCTTCGTGGGTGAGGCGGAGCGGACCTGGCCTCGCTTCTTGGAGGAGTGGGAGCAGGGACGCCACGCATCCCTTTATGAGGAACGGCAATTCGCGGATCTGTCGACTTCTCCTCCGCCGCGGTGGGACCTTGTGGACTTGAGCCAATACACCAGCGGCATCCTGCAGACCACCCGCGGATGCATGTACGACTGCGAGTTCTGCGACGTGGTGACGTTGAATGGACGTGCGGTCCGCACCAAGACTGTTGAAGCGGCGGAAGCGGAGGTGCGGGAATTGATCCGCCGGAACATCTCCACCGTCTGGATCGCGGACGACAACTTCACCGCTCACATCCCCCACGCGAAGAAACTGCTTGCGCGACTTGCGACGATCAACCGTTCGGCGCGGAGGCCGGTGCGGTTCATCACCCAGATTACCGCGGAGAGAACGGAGGACGCCGAGCTTCTCTCCCTGCTGAAGGCGGCAAACGTCTATGCCGTTCTCATCGGCCTCGAATCCATCAACCGGGAAAGCCTTGTCGAAACCGGCAAATGGCAGAACGTGAAGACCGACCTCGCGGAGGCGGTGCGGCGCGTGCAGGCGCAGGGCATCTATGTCGTGGGGGGGATGATCGTAGGGTTTGACGCGGACGACGGGAATGTCTTCCGAGCTCAGGAGCGCTTCATCGCCGAATCGGGCCTGATTCTCCCGGTGGTTTCGATGCTCAAGGCGTCGAAGGGCACGCGGCTGTGGAACCGCTTGTCGGAAGAGGGGCGGTTGACCGGTGGAGACGACGGCGACTTCTACTCCGCCTGCAACTTCATCCCCCGCAACATGACGCGGGAGGAGTTGGAAGCGGGTTACCGGCATCTCCTTGAGACGGTGTTCGGCTACCCGCATTTCCTCGGGCGGTTCCGGAAGTTCATGGAGCAGAGCGCCGCTGCCGGCCGCACGGCGGAGGGGGAGGCGCTTTCCCTGAGAGATGCCGCATCGGGGCTGCGGGTCGTGCGGCATTTCCTGTTCCGGGCCGGGCGCGAGGCGCGGCGGTTCCTCCTGGAAGGACTCTGCGCTGCGGCGCGGTACGGGACGCGCGGCGTCACGGCGTTCGCGGAAACAGCGGTGTGGTTGGAGTCGCACCGTGCTTACCTGTTGAAGGAAAAAGTCCGACCGCGTCCCTGGCCGTGATCGCCAGCGCAGCCGCCGACGTACGGGATGCGCGCCGTGGGATGGCGGACCGCAAGCTGACAGGAGCGCTCTACCTTTCAAGAACTTCTCGAATTTCGCCGGTCAATTGTGGAATCATCTCCGGATGCCTGTCCGTGAGAATGACGCTGATACCGGCCTTGAGCTCATCCATGACAAACCCTTCCTTTGGAATTCCTGTCGGACCTTTTTCTCCGATGGGCGTGCCATGACACCGCAGGCAGGAAGCATTGTTGATGTAAACGGGTTTGCTGATTCTCACGACGCCATGATCCTTTTCGATGAATTCCGCGTCCCGCACATAGCCTGGCTCGTTGATCTTCTCCAGGGCGGCGAGCTCCCACTTGTCGGCGATGTTGAAGGGCGTGCCGGCCAGATAATCGCCTTTGGGGCGTGACGCCTGCTTAATATAGACTCCCGTCTTCTTCATGAAGGGGACGGTCCAGGCCTTGGTAAAGACGGCCGGAAGAAGCTTGAATTCCTTGGTCCTCAAAACTCCATCGCCGTCTCTGTCGAAAGCCGTCTGGTTTCCGGCGATCCCGGAACGGCCGGCATAGACAACATGAGCAAGATACAGGACGATTTGCCTTTCATCGGTTGTCTGGAAATCGCTCTTGATATTGCGCTGGGCAAGCTGTTTGGCAAATCCGTTCTCGATACTCTCCACGAATTTGGAGGGCGTCAGGCGGTCACTCTTGAACGTGCCGTCGGCATTCCTGTTGATTTCAGGTTGCCTGGATTCGATCACTTCCCGCATGCACGTGTAAGCTTCCGACAGATAAAACGATGCATTCCGGCTCTTCGCAGAAACACCGACAGACTGCGCTTGCGCCCCATTTGCCGCAGCGCTGAATATTGCGAGACATAAGACCGATACCAGCAATTCTTTCATAAGCCCCCCTCTTTTTATTGAAGATCATGAAATTCCCACGGAATTTCTTCCGATTCCGGATCCATGGATGATTCAATGTTCATCTTGGGGTATCTCTGGAGTACGGAAATTTCTATTCCTCCTGCTGTCGGAAGCGGGTGGTGAAATTTGGGTAATGCAATCGAAGGCTCTCCGCCGGATCATGAAAAAACCCGTAAAGACTTGGGCGCTATTAAGTGGCAGATATTGCTCCCGTGTCAAGAAAAATCTGGAGAATTTCGGTCAAAGGACTTCCCGCATTTCGGGATGCAGAAACTGACGGAACCCTTTCCTCCGTGGATTTCTTTCCTACAGACAAGCGTCCTATAAATCAGTTGACTTCTTCATTTATCGATGTCAATTTGTCGCATACATTTCGTGACACAGCCAAATACGCATGGTACGTGAGGTGCGGCCATGAAAATCAAACGGCTTTCGCTTATCTTGTTGGGCTGCCTGATTCCGCTTGTGTTTCTGCTGTATCCGACGGGGTACCTGATTCTGACGGGATGCGCCGAAACCCAGCATTATGAGCCGCAGTACAGTCCTATTCCCGATTACACCCGCGACCTGTTCTCGTTTCCCAAGTTCGTTCTGCCGATGGCCAAGCCTCCCGGCAGCGTGAACCTGACGGTGGTGAACATCATCCCCCAGTACAAGGACACGCTCACCCAGGAATACGCGGGCGGAGCCAAGATGTCGGCCGGCGGGGTGATGACGAAAAGCATGCTCAACGTCTTCAAGAGTTTCGCCGGGAGCGCGGGCGAGGACATCGAGGCTCAGCTCGTGGCAAAAGGCATGACGACGAAGGGGCCCCTTGATATGTCCGAAGTGACTTATACCGACAAGAAGGGCGCCGACCTCACGGTTTTGATCCATGTCATCCTGGACATCCAGTACACCGATCCGAAGTATATTCGGCAGAGCGCGTTCGTGGGCGGGAAACAGGGAAAGGTCTATGCCGGCAACATGTCGGTGGGCATCAAGGTCTTCTATTACCTGCTCGAACCGCTGTCCGAGGAAAAAATGTGGATCAAGAAACTGGACCTCGGAGTGCAGGAGTCGGATTACGAAATGGCCAAGGAACAGGAGCAGTATGTCAGCGGAACACACTTCGTGAGCGACGGCTGCGGCGGGGGATACAATCAGACCACCTATGGGTGGAGGGACACAAATTCGTTCATCTACGATTCGCGTACGAAAATCTTCTCGGATGTCCTGAAGGAAGCCTATCCCAAGATCATGAAGACTGCGTGGACCTATTTCGATTCGGACGAGATGCTGAACCTGAAGATGAAGTCCCAGGAGATCAGGGAGAGAAAGAGGTACTAAATCCCCGAATCCGGCGGCGAGCACGTTACCGGCAACCTGCTGCGGGGGAAACGAGCGGGCACCCGGCGGGACATTCCTCAAGGGATGCCGCCCATCAGACATGTTGCCATTCATTTCTATCGGCGGTTTCGACATTTCCGTATGGCGGATCGTTGCCCTGGCGAGTGTGGCCTTGTGTTGGATTCTTGTTCTGGCACGCGCGCACGAGCTGAAATATTCCCTGAACAGCATTTTTCTGTGGCTGCTGCTTGGACTGCCGGTCGGCACCCTGGGAGGGCATTTCTTTAATCAGTGGATCCCCGACCTGGCCGGCGCCGGCAGCCCGACCCATTCCTTTTCCGGCCTCACCGTGATCGGGAGCATCGTTTCATGCCTGCTTTTCAGTTTTTTCTATGCCAAGTACGTCATGAAAGTCCCGCCGATGCAGCTTCTCGACGCCGTTGCATTTGCCTTGCCCCTTTCCATCCTCATCGGCCGCATCGGATGCCTCTTGAACGGCTGCTGCTACGGGAAGATCGCGCCGCTATCCGTCAAATATCCGGTGCTTGCGCTGGGGACGCTGCCCGTCGGTTTCTACGTGGAGCCGACGAGCGCCTGGCGCGATTATATCGGCGTGTCTCCTGACAGCGCGGCATGGAATCTCCCGCTGCTCCTGATGATCAATGCATTTCTCGCATTGATCGTTGCCGAGAAGCTGTTCCGCAACCGGGCGGAATGGAACCTCTATCCGGGGACGGTCTTTGCCGCAACCGGTACGATGTATGCCGGCGGGCGTTTCTTCGTAGAGTTTGCAAGGAAGGAGGATGCCATCAGCAACGGTCTGTTCAATCCCTGGCAGATGGCGCTTCTCTTTCTTTTTTTCGCCTCGTTCCTGTGGCTTTGCGCAAGCCTTCATAGCCGCTCTCAGAATCTAACCGTGGATTTGCCGAAGGAGGGATTGCCGTGAAAGTATCGTTCATCAACCCGCTGCATCACCCGCATTCCATGAACTTTTTCCACTGCCTGGACATCGTCGGCGTCAAGTACTCGCACATGCCGCTGTCCCTTCCCACGCTGGCGGCGCTGACGCCGTCGGACTGGACGGTCGAACTCGTCGACGAGAATGTCGAGCCGGTCAACTTTGAGACCGATGCCGATATTATCGCGCTGACGGGTTCCGTGGCCCAACGGCTGCGCGTGTTCGAGCTGGCGGACGGTTTCAGGAAGCGCAGGAAACTCGTCGCGCTCGGCGGACCGATCACCTTCGATATGCTGGAGGAATGCAAGGCGCACGCGGATGTGGTCTTTATCGGAGAGGGCGAATACACGTGGCCGGCGTTTCTCGAGGATTTCGGGAGGGGAAACTGGAAGAAACTCTACCACCAGCAGGAGTGGATCGACATGAAGGACTCTCCTGTTCCCCTTTTTCATCTGCTGAAGCCGGGCCAGTACGCGAGCGGCTGCATCCAGGTGACGCGGGGTTGCCCTTACCGTTGCGATTTCTGCGATATCCCGGTGAAGTACGGAAGCGGCCCGCGCTCGAAGAAGATCGACCAGGTCCTGAAGGAGATACGGATTCTTTCGGAAAGCGGGTATGACTCGGCGTTTATCGTCGACGACAATTTTGCCGGGGACAAGTCCTACGCCAAGGCGCTGCTGAAGGCCATCGCCGCGCTGCTTCCATCCCTTCCGACGCGGATGTATTTTTACACGCAGGCGACCCTGGATGTGGCGGGCGACGACGAGCTGCTGGAACTGTTCCGGGCCGCGGCCTTTATCCGCCTGTTCATCGGGGTCGAAACCGGAGACCAGGCCAGGTTGAGCGAATTGAACAAGAAGCATCACGCGGAGATCGACATCAAGCGCGCCTGTGAAAAGATCCGCTCCTACGGGATCACGGTGTGGGGCGGCATCATGTTCGGCCTCGAGGGCGACGACCCGTCGTCGTTCGACAAACTGGTGCAATTCATCCTGGACGCCAACTTCATCCCCGTGCAGGTGGGGCTGCTGCAGGCGGTGCCGGGAACGGCGCTTTACCGCCGCGCCGTCGAAACCAATCGCTTTGTGGCGTTTCCCTCTCTCTACGGCGTAACCGCCCTGAGCGAGAACGATATCCCGAAGGCGACCAATCTGGTTCCGCAGAAGATGAAGGAAGAGGAACTGACGAAGAATTTCGCCCGCGTCCTGAGAGCGATGTATTCCCCCGAGGTTTTCAAGGCCAAGATGGTTCAATACCTCTCCACCAATACGAGGAGCATGATGAAGTCCCTGCCGACCATCAACGGGAAGGCCGTCATGGTTCTGGTCCGTCTCTTCTCATATTTTCTGTTCAAGGCGGACCCCGAGACGCGCAGGATGTTCTTCCAGGTCCTCGGCGCAATGGCTTCGCACCGGTTCCGGCATCTGGACGAATCCTTCTTCCATCTCCTGGCGTACAAGCATCTTCGGGCGCACTATTACAGGATCGCGGAAATCATCGAATCCAAGGCATGAAGATATTGCTGGTCAATCCGCGCTTTCCCCCGTCGCTTTGGGATTATTCCTGTTGCAGGGATATCACGGGAAACGCCTTTCCTTTCCCCCCCCTCTCGCTGGCCACCATTGCCGCCCTGACGCCGCCGGAGCATGATGTCGCGATCTGCGACGAAAACATCTGCGCCGTCGACTTCGATACGGATGCGGACGCGGTCGGTCTCACCG
Organism: Syntrophales bacterium; assembly: GCA_035366835.1. GTDB lineage: Bacteria > Desulfobacterota > Syntrophia > Syntrophales > UBA6109 > UBA6109. The sequence goes on from DAOSIS010000003.1 coordinate 61,600, forward strand.
GCTACTCCTCCCAGAAGGACCGCGTGTATCAGCTGGCGGATGAATTCCGCAGGAGGGGGAAGATGGTGGCGATCGGCGGCCCCCTCGTCGAACGTTCAACGGTCGGCGAGTGCGCGGGGCATGCCGATGCCGTTTTTCTCGGGGAGGCGGAATGCACCTGGCCGGCGTTCATTCGCGATATCCGGCTGAGAACCGTCAGGGCCGTTTACGAACAGTCGGGGTTCGTCGATCTGTCCGATTCGACGGCGCCCCGGTTCGACTTGCTCGACTTGCGGAACTACTCTTCGGCCATCATCGAAACGTCGCGCGGCTGTCCCCATTCGTGCGAGTTCTGCGAAATTCCGGTCCGGCTGGGCAGGAAACCGCGGACGAAATCGGCGGACCAGGTGATGACGGAGATTCGCCGGCTCTATGCGCTGGGTGTCGATTCGATCTTCATTATCGACGACAACTTCCTCGGCGATCGACCGAGGGCAGTGACGCTTGTCACCCGGATTCGGGAATTTGTCCGGTCCGTCGGCGATCGGATTTCTTTCAGTTGTCAGTTCACCATCGATATGGCGCAGGACGAAAACCTCCTTTCGCTGCTTCGCGAGGCCAATTTCAGGCGTGTTTTCATCGGCATCGAGACCCCCCGGCAGTCGACATTGACGATGGCGGGGAAGCGGCAGAACACGCAGATCGACCTCCTGGATGCCGTTCGCAGGATCCAGTCGCACCATATGATCGTCTGGGGGGCGTTCATCGTGGGATTCGACGATGATGACACGGAGATATTTCAGGAACAGCTGGATTTCATTCAGGCATCATCCATTCCCATCGCGATGGTCGGAATCCTGCAGGCCTTGCCCGGCACGCCTCTTTACGAGCGTGTGCAGCGGCAGGGACGATTGAAGGACGATGCGGCCGGCGGCATCAGAGGGTCGGCGAATCTGCTTGCCACCTCGAATATCAAACCGCTGCATATGACCGACGAAGACCTTGCAGCAGGTTTTCGATACCTCGTGACCAGCCTGTACGATGATGACAATTTCGCCGAACGTCTGATCGGCGCCGTCAGGCTGGGGAAGAAGTCTCGAAGCACAGTCAGAGCCAAAATCCATCAAACGGAATTGCGCATACTGCGCCGGCTTTTTCGCTACTATCTGCTCACTACAGATCCCCGGCGGATGTTCATGTTCCTGAGGGTCGTCTTTGAAACCCCCCTTCACAACCCCCGCTGTCTGGAAACCGTCTTCATGCACCTCATCGTTTACAAGCATATGAAACAGTTTTACGGAGAGGGCACGTCCGCCGTCCCTCTTGCCCGCTCGAGGAGGATGAAATGAGCGTGACGGGAACCGTTTCCGGCAGTCCGGTGACCCGATGCGGATGGAGCCATCCCATCGCCGTATCTGCGGACGGCAAGACGGCCGCCACCGGCGGCGACGGAACGCTGCGGCTGTGGGATATCGAGAAGGGTACCTCAGACAGGAGTCTCCAGGCGAACGAAGGTGCCATGGGCAGGGGATGGGTACCGGCCGTGGCTCTCTCGTCCGATGGTCGGCGCATCCTGACGGGCGGCGGCGACAACACGGTCCGCCTGTGGAACCGCGGGACCGGAGAAAGGGGTCCGGAATGAAGACGCGCATGATCCGCGCGGCCGTGCTGCGCAGGGCGGGCGGCCCCTTGGAGATCGAATCCCTGGAGATGGAAGGTCCGCGGGACGACGAGGTCCTGGTGCGCATCGTCGCGTCCGGTATCTGCCGCACCGATATCGACATGCTCGACGGTTGGGCCGCGGCGGACGGGCCGGTGGTATTGGGCCATGAAGGCGCCGGCGTGGTGGAGGAGACCGGCGGGAAGGTGAAAGGCGTCCGGCGCGGCGATCATGTCGTGCTCTCCTACCAGTCCTGCGGCCGCTGCCGGCCGTGCCGCAGCGGCCGTCCCACGGACTGCGATCGCTTCTTTGAGGCGAACTTCGGCTTTCAGCGCCTGGACGGCAGCAACGCCCTGCACCGGAGCGGCGTTCGCGGACACTTCTTCGGCCAATCCTCCTTTGCGACGCATGCCCTCGCGACCGAACGCAACCTCGTCAAAGTTTCCAGGACCCTGCCCCTGGATCGGCTGGCGCCGCTCGGCTGCGGATTGCAGACCGGAGCGGGCACGGTGATGAACTCGCTGGCCGTTCCGGCCGGGGCAAGTCTCGCCGTCTTCGGCACGGGCGCGGTCGGCCTGGCCGCGGTCATGGCGGCCCGCATAGCCGGCGCCGACCCGATCATCGGCGTCGACGTCGTGCCCATGCGTCTCAAACTCGCCCGGGAGCTGGGCGCCGGCCATGTCATCGACAACCGCCGCGGCAGGACCGCCGCACGCATCGCCGCGATCACCGGGAGCGGCGTCGATTATGTGGTGGAGACCACCGGCAGCCCGGCGATGCATCGGCTCGCCGTCGACGTGTTGAGTCCCGGCGGCGCCGTGGCGCTGATGACCGGCGAGAGCGGCAGGGAGCTGCCCGGGGGGCGCAGGACCGTCGGCATCATCCAGGGCGATGCGGTGCCGCAGCGCTTCATCCCCGAACTGATCCGGCTTCACCGGGAGGGACAATTTTCTTTCGACCGCATCGAGAAATTCTACGACTTCGGCAGGATCAACCGGGCCATCGCCGATGCACGGAAGGGCCGCGCCGTCAAGCCGGTGCTGCGGATGGGCGAGGTCCGGGCCGTTTGAGCCGACAGGAGGCGGATGAGGGATGACCGAACGGTGCGCATGGGCGGGCGCCGACCCCCTTTACCTGAAGTATCACGATGAGGAGTGGGGCGTTCCCGTGCACGACGACCGCCGTCTCTTCGAGATGCTGGTCCTCGAGGGCGCGCAGGCGGGTCTGAGCTGGCTGACGATCCTCCGGAAGCGGGAAAATTACCGCCGGGCCTTTGACGGCTTTGCCGCGGAAACGGTTGCCGCCTATGCGGAGGCGGACATCGGTCGCCTTTTGGCCGACCCCGGCATCGTGCGGAACCGCTTGAAGATCGAAGCGGCCGTCACGAACGCGCGGAAGGTTCTGGAGATCCGGGAGGAGTTCGGGACCTTCGACGCGTTCATCTGGCGCTACGTCGGTTCCGTTCCCAGGCAGAACGCCTGGCGTTCACCGGCCGAACTGCCGTCGCGTACGGAAGAGTCGGACCGGATGAGCCGGGATCTGAAGAAGCGCGGCTTCCGCTTCGTCGGGTCGACGATCTGCTACTCCTTCATGCAGGCCGTCGGCATGGTGAACGATCACCTTGTCGACTGCTTCCGCCACGGGCGGATTCGCCGGATGGGCTGAACGCGGTCGGATGGATTGCAGCGCAGGAATCCGCCTGCGCCGGAGAAACAACCTGTAGGGGAAACGAAGACCTCCGCGGAAATCGGCCGCGAGCAGACGCCGCTGATGATCTTCCTCGGAAAAGACAACCCCATCTATCGGATCAGGTGAACGGGAGGCAATGCTGCTGACAGGATCGTCATCCGCAGGGAGATCCGCTCCCTCAGGGCAGATATTTGATGATGTCCTGCGCGGCCTTGTGGATCGTCGTCTTGAGCGTCACCGTGTCTTCGGAAATGGTGTCGACGGCATAGTGCATTTCGTGGACCCCCTCCCACGCGATGGAGCCGGACCGGACATCCCAGATTTGAAAAAACAGTCTCAGATGTGAATATTTCGTCTCGATCATGCGCAGGCCCAGAAATCCGAACCGCTCCGATGAACCCTGAACAAAATTCATGAGTTTCAACTGCGCCACGTAGCCCGTCTTTGTCGCCTCGCCCACCTTCTGCAGGATGCCGTGACCGAATATCCCCGTGTTGCGGTACTCATCCGTCATGTGCTTGTAGTCATCTGCGAGTCCGGCCCGATTCAGGGCATTCAGGGTTTCCGGGAGGCCGACGCATCGTATGGCCGGCCGTTCCTTTTTCAGTACGTCGGCAAATATGAGGGCGAGCGCCTGCTTCTCCTCTTCCTGGCCGGTGATCGTCGACGGCGTCAGAAATGCGATGCCCTGTTTGGCGAGATCGTCCGCGCTGAGGGAGATCAAATGATGGTCGGTCGAATCATAAATCTGGGGCACAAAGCAGGAATCCAGCATGCCCACCATGACCAGGAGCACCAGCCATCCTGATTTCCGAATCGACGTCCTCATCAACCTTCCCTCCGCGGAGGCTATCTCACCCGAGCATCGTCATGGGACGGCCTGTACGCATACTCGATCAGATCGGCATTGATGGAGCCGATGATGACCTTGCTTTTCATCCGGACCATCATCTTGCGGCTGTCGTCGGTCAGCCAGAAGTAGATGTCCCCTTTTCTTCGAAAAATCCCCTCGAATTTGAAGTGCGGCTTGACGACGATCGTGTCGAAGGCGCCTGCCGGCGTCTCGATGCGTTCTCTGCGGAGGATCTGGACGTGGACCTCCCACAGCTTCTTGTCGTCGAAGACGTCGAAGGCAATCGCCTTCCCGACCGCCAGCTCCTTCGTCCGGAAGTAGTAGTAGGCGGAAAGGGAGTCGGAGACGAAGGCCGGGATGTCGCAGATCGAGACTTCGCCGTTCTTCGTAAACGTCGCCTTGCGCTCGGCATAGTCAAAAATGATTTCCTTATCGCTCCGGTACGTGCCCTCTTCCTGGCGAACCACGTACTTGTAGGAAGCGAGCGTGTCCGCAAGGACGAGGGAATGAATCCTGTCCCGCACCGGGTAGAAGGCATCGACAAACTGATTCGACGTCGTGACGGCGGAAATGCCGTACATCTTCTTCCCCCCAAGATATAGGGCATCCGAGGTATCCAGCACCGTCATTCCTGCCGGAATACCCAGCCAGGACAGTTTGAACACGAGGTGTTCCCCCTTCCAGAATACCGGCGGAGAGGCAGTCGGCTCTGCCGCGGCGTCGGCCGAGAGGATGAAAACGGCCAGCATGCAGAGCAAAGTCTTGTTCCGGAAACCTCCCACATTGACCTCCTGGCCGGTGACTCCTTCAGGAATCCCGTTTCCGGAGCCATGATCGGAGGGGCGTCTTCCCCACCTCTGCTCTCCGCAGTCATTCTCTCAAGATCCTGTGGAACGAACCTCCCGCATGCAAAGAGGATTGCTGTCCTGATGGTACCGGTTCGGGAGCGGCGTTGCCACCGGGGATTGGCTGATAGGGGGGATCAAAGTCTCTTATATTGCGGTCAGCAAAAGGAGTGCCGGGCGGTCTCACGCCGCTCCTAGGGAATTTCGAAGACGAAATTGAGCGCCTTCCTGATGGACGCATGGGAGGAGGATGATTAAAAAAAGACCTGCGCGGGACCGCTGCCCCGGGAACCGCGGCAAACACCGGATTTCGAGGGCCGCCTGGTCAGGAACCATGAGATCCACCGTCACGTCTGATGGCGTCGCTGCACATGAACCGGCAAATCATGGAGGAAATCTGATGAAGAACTCGGCACCCCTGAAATGTCCCCGCTGCAACAAGAACATGACCCGCGAGACCTTTTACACCGACTTCGAAAAGTTCTCCGGATGGAGATGCATCATGTGCGGGGAGGTGATGGACCCCGTTATCCTGGGCAATCGGCGGCTGACGAGGCCGGGCCATGCGGCAATCGTCTCGCCGGGAGGATCTTCTTCGTCCCCGTTCGCATAGGGGACGCCGCAGGACCGTTCGAAAAGCCCCCTCGTCTTCAGCCGTCATGCGGCGGAGAATCCGGACCTCTGCGGTGGGACCGGTTACCGACGGCCCGCGAGACGGCCGCGATCACCGTTTTCAGGGTCTTGATCCGGGCGTACAGCTTGTTCTCGCCCTCGACGATCGTCCATGGGGCGTGGCCGGTGGACGTGCGCTCGATCATGTCGGAAACGGCGCCGTAATAGTCGTCCCAGCGGTCGCGGTTCCGCCAGTCCTCCTCCGTGATCTTCCAGCGCTTGAACGGCGATTCCTCGCGGAGCTTGAACCGCCGGATCTGCTCGTCCTTGGAGATGTGGATCCAGAACTTGACGAGGACCGTGCCGAATGCCCCAAGCTCGGCCTCGAACTCGTTGATCTCCCGGTAGGCCCGATCCCATTCCGCCGGCTTCGCGAATCCCTCGACGCGCTCCACCAGGACCCGCCCGTACCAGGACCGGTCGAAGACCGTGATGTGGCCGGCCTTGGGCAGATCGCGCCAGAACCTCCAGAGGAAGTGATGAGCGCCCTCTTCGCCCGCGGGCGCGCCGACGGGGATCACCTGGAAACCGCGGTTGTCGAGACCGGTGACGAGGCGCTTGATGTTCCCCCCCTTGCCCGAGGCGTCCCATCCTTCGTAGACGATGACGACCGGGATGCGCCGCGGATGAAGCAGGTGTTCGAGCCTCAGCAGCTCCTTCTGCAGTTTCGGCAGCTTTTCCTCGTAGGTTTCCCGGTCCAGTGACGGGGTCAGGTCGACGGCGTCGAGGGGGCCTTTGCCGCGACGGACCGCGGGCGTCTTGGGAGGCCTGGCCTTTGCGGCCGATTCCCTGCGCTTCAGGGCCTTCTCGATCGCCTCGGCGAGGGTCCTGGCGATGCAGAGGCTCGCGCTGCGGGGATCGTGCGTGGGCACGGCCGTCCAGGGCGCACAATCGCTGGAGGTGGCCCGCAGCATGCGTTCGACGCGGCGCAGGATCTTGTCGTACTTGCGGTTTTCCCGCCAATCCGCCTTGGTGACGATCCAAGACAGGGCGGGGTCCTTCTCCAGTTTCCGGAAGCGCTTTCCCTGCTCCTGTTTGCTGATGTGCAGCCAGTACTTGACGAGGACTGCCCCGTCGTCCGTCATCTTGCGCTCGAAGAGGCGGGTGCGCTCGTACCACTCTTCCGCTTCCGACTTGGGACCGGGTATGAGCTGGTACCAGCTGCGATCGTAGATGCCGAACGCCCCGTGCGGCGGCAGGGCCTGCCAGAACCGCCAGAAGGGCGGCCGCAGGACCTCGTCGGGGCTGGGGTCGTTGAACATGCGTACGCGGTAGCCTCTGGGGTCCAGCGGCGCCAGGAGCCGCGTGATGGCGGTGCCGACGCCGCAGGCGCGCCATCCCTCGAAGACAATGATGACGGGGATGCATGCCTCGCGGACGCGCCGCTGCAGTGCGCCGAGCCTGAGGTCGAGCTCCTGGTGGGCAAGCCGGAAATCCTCCTTGGACATCTCCACGCTGAGATTGATCGTTTCGAGCATGGCGGCTCCTCCTGGAATCCAGCATGCCGAGGATACGCGCGGGCCGCCGCAGAGTCAACCTCCAAAATGGCGGCATTTCCCACCGGAGGGCTTCAAATCTGACGGTACCTGTGGTAGACGTGGGCGCGGCCTCGGAGGGCGCGCCCATGCATGGCATTCTTCCGGAAATCGGTGTTGCGATTCTGGCGGCTACGGCCTTGGGTTTTCTCTTCCAGTTCTTCCGGCAGCCGGTCATTCTGGGCTATCTCGTCGCCGGCGCCGTGATCGGACCGGGGATCGGCTTCGGATTCGTTTCCAGTGCCGAGAATATCGAGGTCATCTCGGAAATCGGATTGATCCTCCTACTGTTCATCATCGGCCTCGAGCTGAATCCCGCCAAGCTTCTCTCGGCGGGCAGGCAGCTGATCTACGCCGGGGTCGGCCAGTTTCTCCTGTGCGTCCTCATCGGAACGGCCTTCTTCATGTTCCTGGGATACGGCCTGGGCAACGGGCGCATCGATGCCCTCTATCTGTCCATGTTCTGCGCGCTGAGCAGCACGGCCATCGTCGTCAAGCTCCTCTACGACAAATTCGAGCTGGATACGCTGCCCGGCCGCATCACCCTCGGCGTGCTCATCTTCCAGGATCTCTGGGCGATCCTGATCCTGGCGCTGCAGCCCCATTTCACGAACCCGAAGATTCTCCTGGTCGTCCTCGCCCTGGGCAAGAGCGGAGCGCTCCTTGCCATCGGGTATCTCCTCAGCAAGTATCTCCTGCGCTGGATCTTCGGGAAGATCTCGAAGACGCCGGAAATGGTCGTGGCCATGTCCATCGCCTGGTGCGCCTTCATGGCGGGGACGGGGTCCTGGATCGGACTGTCCATGGAGATGGGGGCGCTGATCGCCGGGGTCGCGATCTCGACCTTTCCCTACAGCGTCCATGTCACGGCCAAGGTCCTCCCGCTGCGGGATTTTTTCCTGACCCTCTTCTTCCTCTCCATCGGAATGAAGATTCCCATGCCGGACGCCTCCCTGCTGATCATGGCCGTCGTCATCGTCCTCTTCGTCATCGTCTCCCGCTTCCTGACGGTCTATCCGCTTCTTTCCGTGGCCGGAAGCGGGCGGCGCACGAGCTTCATCGCCAGCCTCAACCTTGCCCAGATCAGCGAATTCTCCCTGGTCGTCGCCGCCCTCGGGGTCGGCCTCGGCCACATCGAGCAGCGCATGATGTCCCTGATCATCTACGCCATGGCGATCACGTCGGTGCTGGCCTCCTATTTCATCAACGGCAATCACAGGGCGTACCTGGCCTTCGATCGTCTCCTCGTCAGAATGGGATTTCCGTCGAAGGCCAGGGAAACGGCGGCCGGGGAGATCGGCGGCCGTTATCCCGTCGTGCTGCTCGGATTTCACAGGAGCGCCCGGGCCTTCATCGACCGGATCGAGGCGGTCGCGCCCGATCTCCTGAAAAAGATTCTGGTCATCGATTTCAATCTCGAAGTCCTGAAGGAGCTGAACGACCGGAACGTGAAGGGCGTCTTCGGCGACATCGGCAGCATGGACACCCTGGAGCACGCCCATGTCGCCGAGGCGGAGATCATCCTTTCCACCATCCCCGACATGCTCCTGAAGGGAACGAACAATGCGTCCATCGTGGCGACCTGCCGCGCCGTGGCGCCGAACGCGGTGATCGTGGCCACGGCCGACTCGGCGGATCAGGTCGAGGCCCTGAAGGCAAGCGGGGCGAACGAAGTGCTCCTCCCCTACAGCCTGATCGGGGATCACCTGGCGCGTTTTGTGGAAGAGACGTTCCGCGGCGCGAAGGCGTGAACCCGATGAGAAACCCCTGGTCCCGCCTGCCGGGGCGGTCGCCGCTTTTCTTCATCAGGCATCAAGGACAGGCGTCCGGAAAAGGAGAAGCCCCCATTTCATGGAAGAACATCTCTGGAGCGGATTCACCGGTTTGATCATCGGCGTCGGTCTCGCCGCGGCCTGCGGTTTCCGCATCATCATCCCCTTTCTCGGACTCAGCATCGCCGCCGTGAGCGGTCATATCCAGCCGGCGCCGGAGTTCCGGTGGATCGGGACGCAGGCCGCTCTCCTGGCATTTGCAACGGCCGCGGTCCTGGAAATCATCGCCTATTCCGTTCCGTGGCTCGACAATTTCCTCGACGCCGCGGCGACGCCGCTGGCGGCCGCCGCCGGGGCCCTCGCGACGGCGGCGGTGATGACCGACGTCCCGCCCTTCCTGAAATGGACGATTGCCCTGATCGCCGGCGGCGGGGTGGCGGGAACGATCCAGACGGGCACGGCGCTGCTGCGCGGGGCGTCCACATTGTCCACGGGCGGGGCGGCGAACCTCCTTCTCGCGGCCGCCGAATTCGCCGGCTCGGCGCTGGCGACGCTTCTTTCCCTGTTCCTCCCGCTCGCCGGCTTTGCCGCGGCGGTCCTCGCCGCCCTGTGGATTGCCGTCGGTTTGAGGCGTCGCCGGCGGCGCCGGGCCGCGTGCGGGCCGGAGGCCGGTCCAGGCGGCGGAACGGCCAGGAAGGTGTGACAGAGATGTGCGGCCGTTACGTCCTCTCGATGGGCTTGCATCGCGTCACCGAAGACTTCCATGTCGAAGAGGTCGAAGGCGAATGCGGCGCGGGGGACATCTCCCCGGGTCAGCAGGTCGTCGCCGTCGTGCGGCACGACAGGAACCGCCTCGTCAATTTTCGCTGGGGCCTGATCCCCTCCTGGGCGAAGGATCCCGCCATCGGCCGGAAGATGTTCAACGCCCGCGCGGAAACCGTTGCGGAAAAGCCCAGCTTCCGGAGCGCCTTCCGGGATCGGCGTTGCCTCGTCATTGCCGAAGGCTTCTATGAATGGCAGAAGCTCGGGAAGGCGAAGAGGCAGATGCTGATCCGTCTCAAGTCCGGGCGGCCCTTCGGTTTCGCCGGACTCTACGAGACCTGGGCATCGCCGGCGGGGGAGACCGTCCGCAGCTGCACGATCATCACGACGGAGGCCAACGAATTGATCCGGCCCGTCCACGACCGGATGCCGGTCATTCTGACGGCGCGGGACGAGGAGGCCTGGCTTGCCCCCGGCAACCGGGACCTGAAGGCGCTCCTGGCGATGCTGAGGCCCTATCCGGCGGAAGAAATGGAGATGGAAGAGGTGCGGCCGGGACGGGCCGAGCGCTGAAAATCGGGACCGGGGATGCCGATGACTGTCTTGACGGACAGAGGCGGTCCGGTTTATGGTTCCGCCTGGACTCGCTTTTTCGAAGATGACAGTACGTGGATTGATCCCGCCCGCGCGGGAACGGCGACCTTGAACAGACCAAAGGAGATTCTGCAGTGGGCAATTCATCGGAGATCATGGTCTTCAGTCCCGGCGGCACGAAGTCGGCGGTTATGGCAGCGGCCAAGGCGTTCGAACGCGAGACCGGCCACAGGGTGAACTTCACCTTCGGAACGGGCGGCGGAGTGCAGAAGCAGGTAGCGGCCGGAGCGGCCGGCGATGTCGCCGTGCTCCCGTCTTCAGGCGTAGACGAGCTCGATGCACAGGGGATCACGGTTCGGGGGTCGCGCATGGAAATCGGCCGGATCGGCGTGGGCGTGGGAATCCGGGCCGGCGCCCCGCGGCCAAGGATCGCCACGACGGAAGAATTCAAGAATGCGCTGCTTGCCGCCAAGTCCATCACCTATGCCGATCCCGACCGCGGCGGCACGTCCGGCGCGTACTTTGCGCGGGTGGTCCTCGGGCGCCTCGGCATTGCCGAGCAGCTCAAAGGCAAGACCGTGCTGACGGCCGTCGGCGGGGATGCCGTCCGGCGCGTCGCCGACGGCCAATCGGAGATGGTGGTCGTCCAGGCAAGCGAGATCACGGCCGTTCCGGGGGCGGAGCTCGTCGGACCTCTGCCGGACGAGTTCCGGAACGACCTCCCCTACGCGGCGGTCGTTCTCAAGGCGAGCCAGTCGCCGGACGTCGCGAGGGCCTTCGTGAAGTTCCTGGCGTCTCCCTCCGGGCAGACGGCCTTCCGGGCGGCGGGCTTCACGCCGCCGGAGCCGGCGAAGTAGGCTGCGGGCGTTTCGGACGCCGGCCGGGGGAGATTTCGATGCGGAGGAGGGCGGCGAATCCGTCGCCCGGCAGCGGTATGCGGATGTTCCTGGTCCTTTCGATCCTTGCCCTGGCATGTCCGCTTCATGCGGCGGACCCCGCGCCCTTCGGGCCCTGGGAAGCCGATCCCGCCGCGCAGGAATCGGGGGAACGGAAGACCGCCGGCCTTCCGGATTCGTTTCTGGTCGGGAGCATCCGCTTTTATCAGGACGTCCTCTCTCCCGTGATCGGAGCGGATTGTCCCATGCATCCCTCGTGCTCCGCCTACGGCATCGAGGCCGTGAGAAAACATGGTTTCCTGCTGGGCATCTTCATGATCGCGGACCGTCTGATCCATGAAAGCGACGAGATTTCGCTCGGCACCGAGATCGAAACGGAGGGCCGCCGGAAGGTCCACGATCCCGTGGAAAACAACGATTTCTGGTGGGCCGGTCCGGAGAAGCGGCCGTAGCGCGGGACGGCGTCCCGCGAAGAGTGACAGGATCCCTCCAGGAGATCTCCTGCGGCCCCCTGCCAAAAAGACCTCCTCTTTTCAGGAATTTCGAGGCCCCGATCGAGGCATTGCCCGATGGAGCCGGGATCGAATCCGGTGTCTAATCTCTCCTGCAATCGGCATCGGCGGTGAAGAGGCCGCTTCCGTATCGCTTTGAGGCCGATGCACGGAGCAGGTCCGTGAAAGGAACCGTCGGCATATTCCCTGTTCGACAGATCCGGAGCGGCATGTCCCGCCGTGGGGAAGACCTTTGCGCCCTTCTCCGGACCGGCCCGATCGTCGCCGTCTGTCTTCTGGTGCTGTCCGGATGCGGCCTGAGGGCTGTCCCGGACTGTGCGTTGCCGGAGCAGGAACTCCGGCATGTGAGAAACGTCTCGGCCGTCATCGTTATCGACGAGCAGACGGCTCGCGACGGGATGGCGGAATTCCTGGAGGAGGCGTTCGGAATCTTTTTCCGCCAGACAGGCATCAGGGCGCGGATCGGCGACTGGAAGACGACCCGGTGGAAGGGATCGTCGAGAACGGAACTCCTGCAACAGCTCGAAGACGAGATGAGACGATACGGCCGGCCCTTCGATGTCGCGATCGCGATCTACGAGATGGATCCGCTCCAGCAGCTCGGCTTCAACCTCGTGGGCGGCTGGGGGGGGGTGATCGACGACGAGTACCGCAGATTCATCGTTGTCAGAAGGGACCGGGTCCGGGTCCTCGTCCACGAACTCGGCCATGCGTTCCTCTTCCGTCGTGTTCACACGGGCGGCGTGATGGAGGCCTTCAATGTCTGCATGATCGGCGACCGCCTCTGCGACAACGACTCGGTCTGCTTTCTGGACAGCGATGCCGCAGAGATCATCCGCAACAAGTGGAGGGACTTCGAGGAGAAACCCGATCTGCCCGAGAGGCAGAATCTGATCAGCGGATACGCCTACTTCAAGACCTATCTGAAGCTCTTTCTCGAGCTCTTCGCCTCGCCGTCCCCGCACTGAAGGCGGGAACCCGTCGGGAACCGTGGTCTAGGTCCGATGCTCCGGGAAGATCTTTTCCCCTGCAGGGATATCCAGGCGGTACAGCAGCCAGCCTCCGGAGACGAAGAGAAGCAGGATGGACAGGACTCCATACCGGATGTTGCCCGTCAGCACCGTTACCCCTCCCAGCAGGACCGGGCCGATCACGGCCGAGAATTTCCCCAGCATGTTGTAGAAGCCGTAGAACTCCGCCGCCGCACCCGCCGGAATGAGGCGGGAATAGAGGCTGCGGCTGAGCGCCTGTACGCTTCCCTGGAAAAGGGCGACGCCCGCCGCGAGGGCGAAGAAGTGCCATTGCCGGTCCATGAAGTAGCCGCCGACCGCGACGACGCAATATCCGGCGACGGCCGTCAGGATCGCCTGCTTCACGCCGATTCGCGCGGCGATCTTCAGGTACAGGAGCGTTGCGGGAAAGGAAAGGAACTGGACCATCAGGAGCGCCGAGATGAGGGAACCGGCGGGAAACCCGAGCGACATGCCGAAATCGACGGCCATCCGGATGATGGTGTCCACGCCGTCGATGTAGAGCCAGTAGGCCAGGAGAAACAGGCCGGCCGTGCGGAGCCGCCGGATCTCCCGCAAGGTGCCCGCGAGCTGGCGCCACCCGACGGCGAAGGCCCTGGAGAGCGGGACCGCGTTTTCGACGGCGGGCTCCTTCACGAAGACAAAGACGGGGATGGAAAAAGCGGCCCACCAGAGACCCACGGAAACGAACGACAGCCGTATCGCCGTCGGCCCGTCGGCAATCCCGAAGGCCGCCGGCTTGAGATACATGAGGACATTCGTCAGGAAGAGGATGCCGCCGCCGGCGTAGCCGAGGGCGTAGCCGAGGGACGAGGCGTAATCGACCCTCTGCTCCGAGGCCACTCCCGGCAGGAGGGAATCGTAGAAGGTGTTTCCCCCGGAAAAGCCGACATTGGCCGCGACGTATAGCGCGACGGCCAGGGGCCAGTCGCCCCGGGCGACGAACCAGAGCCCGCCGGTCATGATGCAGCCCAGGTAGGTGAAGAGGAAGAGAAATCGCTTCTTCGCTGAGCCGCGATCGGCGACGGCGCCGAGGAAGGGCGATGCGGCGGCGGCGATGACCGCGGCGGCCGAATTGGCGAGCCCGAGCCAGAACGTGCTCTGTTCGGGGGCGCCGGGATCGGCCCAGTAGCCTTTGAAAAAGAGGGGGAAGAATCCGGCCATCACCGTCGTGGCGAAAGCGGAGTTGGCCCAGTCGTAGAGCGCCCATGACCAGACGGCCCTTCTGTCGTCCTCCATATCTTCTCCTGCCGGACTGCTCACACCGGCGAGTCTTCCCCCGCCAGGTCCGGCTCGCCGCAGTGGCGAAGGATGTGGTCGCGCGCCAGGTCGCGGAGTTTCAGGGCCGTCGTCCACGTGTCCGGCGCGGCCGGATCCGCCACAGCTCCGGGCTCGATCGCCTCGCCGATGACGACTTCGATTCGTCCCCGCCTGGGGAACCACGTTTGATCGAGCAGGATGGAGCGTGTGCCGCGGATGGCGACGGGCACGACGGGCAGATTCGCATCGGCCGCCGCGAGAAAGGCGCCCATGTGGAAGGGGAGCAGCCCCGGGATCCGCGAAAAGGTCCCCTCGGCGAAGAAGAAGAGGGAGTGGCCGGCGCGGCCGGCGGCCGTGAGCCGCGTCGCGTCTTCGATTCCCTTGAGGCGGTCGAAGCGTTCGACGAACCTCGTGCCGATGCGGTTCAGAAAGAACCGGTAGAGGAATTTGGCCGTCAGTTCGGACTTGGCGACGAAGCTGAATTCCAGCGGGATCGCCGCCACGGCGACGAATCCGTCCAGATAGCTTGCGTGGTTGGCGACGAGGATGCAGGGCCGCTCCCGGGGCAGGTTTCCGCGGCCTTCCACGGCGAGAGGGGTTCCCGTTGCCCGGGCGAGAAAACGCGCCGCCGCGCGCATGGCGGCCCAGCGCCACGAAGGGAGCGGGGCCGCGATGACGGCCGCCCATGTCAGGGGCGCCGCCAGCCAGAAGAGAAGCCACGCATAGGCCGCGAAAGACAAGTCGGCGGCGGTGCGCCGCAGGCGCCGCAGTTCCGTCACCAGTCCGGCGAGGGCGATCCGGGCGAACGCTCCCCTTGCCGCGCGCCGTCCGCCGGAGAAGTGCCCCTCTTCATAGAGCTTGCGGTTGCCGGCGCGGCGGATCTTCCCGCTGGAGGTCTTCAGGATCGTGCCGGGGCGCGCCAGGACCGTCTCGTCGGCGGCGGCGCCCGTCAGATCGACCGCCAGCGCGTCGATGCTTTCCCGCAGGGCATCGAGCTTCTCCGGCCCTTCTTCCCGGGTCTCGGCCACCACCACCAGCCGCTCCGTGCCTGTTGCCGGATCTGAGGCGCCGAAGACGACCACGTTTCCTTTGCGGATGCCCGGCAATTTGCCTATCGCCTCCTCCAGCTCCTGGGGGTAGATGTTCCGCCCTGCGCGGATGACGATATCCTTCTTGCGGCCGGTGAGGAACAGGTCTCCGCCGGCGAGATACGCCATGTCCCCCGACTCCAGCCAGTCGTCCGCGAAGAGTCTCGCCGTCTCTTCGGCGTTGCGGAAGTATCCGCTCGTGGCCGACGGTCCGCGGAACTGCAGCCGCCCTTCGCGGCGTTCAGGGAGCTCCCGGTCGGCGGGATCGAGGATGCGGATCTCGTGCCCCCGCAGGGGACGGCCGCAGGCGACGAAGCGCAGGGCGCTAGCGTCCGCCGGGTCGGCGGGCAGGGCGCGGCCGCTGCTCATGAAGGGATCTCGCTGGATCCGATCGATGAGGGGACCCCGGTCGAGCGGGGGGAAGGTCAGGCCCACGGAGCACTCCGCCAGCCCGTAGACCGGCATCATCGCCTCGCGCCGGAAGCCGTAGGGCTGGAATCTCCGGCAGAAATTTTCAATGGTTTCGGGGCTGACCGGTTCGGCGCCGTTGCAGGCGATCCGCCAGGAGCGGAGATCGAGCCCCTTGAGGTCTTCGTCCTCGATCCGCTTCAGGCAGAGTTCGTAGGCGAAATTGGGCGCCGCCGAGATCGTTCCCCGGTACCGGTGGATTGCCCAGAGCCAGCGCTGCGGCTGGCTGAGGAAGGTCAGAGGAGACATCAGGACGAGCGGGCAGGCGAAGTAGAGGCTGCACATCCAGGCCCCGATCAGGCCCATGTCGTGGTAGAGCGGCAGCCAGCTGACGACCACGTCGGCGGGCTCGATCCGGACCGCCTCGCCCATGGCGCGGATGTTCGCCAGCAGGTTGGCATGGGTGAGGATCACCCCCTTGGGATTGCCGGTGCTGCCGGAGGTGTACTGCAGGAATGCGATGTCGTGCTCCGACAGCCGGGGCTCCAGGTAGGTTCCCGGTCCGGAGGTCAGTTCCTCGACGGTCATCAGGTTCCGCAGGTTTTCCACCTGCGACTTGAGCATCTGGGCGAAGAGCTTGGCTTCGGGGATGAGGATCAGGATCCCGGCCCCGGCGTTCCGCAGGATGGCGCGATGGCGCAGGAGATGGTCCTCGATCTGTCCACGGCGCGCCGGCGGATAGATCGGCACCGGCACTCCGCCGGCCAGGAGGACGCCCAGATAGGCGAAGAAGTAGTCGCGGCCCGTCAGCAGCATGATGGCGACGGGTTCCCCCCGCTTGAGGCCGCCATGCTGCAGACGCGCGGCCAGGTTGGCGGCGCCGTCGCGGAGCTGGCGGTACGTCATGCGGTCCTCCGCCTCGCCTTCCCGGTCGCTGTAGAAGAGGATGTGCGGCCGGTCCGGATGGCGCTCCACGTGCCAGTTGACGACGTCGAGCAGCGTGCGCGCGGCATGGGGCGCCTCGGCCGCGTCGGCCGTTCCGATCTCCACGATTTCCGGGGTCCCCGCGACGCTCTGCGCGGGGCCGGCGCTGAGGACGGCGCGAAGCAGATCGCGCGGCGTTTCGATATCGGCGAGGACGCGCTCCGACAATCCGACCCGGAAACGTTTGCCGATCCGGGCGAGAAGCTCCACCCTCGCCAGGCTGTCCAGACCCCAGTCCCGGATCAGCGAACCGTCCAGCGTCGCACGGCGCGGAAGGGCGCGGCGGGGATGGAGTTCGGCGGCCAGTTCACGGATCATTTCGAGGAGCACATCGGCGGGCCGTTCTCCGGTTTTCGGATCATCGGTGGGGCCGCTCATCACGGTTCTCCTCTCATGACGGGACTCATTGCCTCCTCGCCGGACAGTCCGGGCCCGCCGGTTCCGACGCGTCCGGACGGACCGGGATGAGACGCCCCTGCGTCCGGCGGCATTCGTGCGGCAGCGCAGCTTCCTTTATAGTACGTCCGAGGCCCTCCACGAATCGTGGAAAAGCGCATTCGCCCGTTCGAAAAGGAGCAATTGCCGATGGGGAAAGGATGACGCCGCCGGCCGTCCCGACGGAGCAGGAACGGCCAGCCAAGGAGGACTTTGTCCTCTCCCGGGTCAGATCAGCTTGCGAAGGGCCTCCGTGAAGGCGTCCAGGCTGCGGCGGTCGAAGAGAACGAAACGGACCGTCTCGATGTCGGTGTGCTCCTTGAGATAGCCGATGATGGCCTTCAGGGAGACCTCGGCGGCTTCGCCGAGGGGGTATCCATAGACGCCGGTGCTGATGGCCGGGAAGGCGACGCTCTTCAGCTCCCGCAATGCGGCGAGTTTCAGGCTCTCGGTGAAGCAGCTCCCCAGGAGCCCCGCCTCGCCGTGCGTCCCGCCCCGGTAGACGGGGCCGACCGTATGGATCACGTATTTCGCCTTCAGGTTCCCGCCCGTCGTGATCACCGCCTGCCCCGTCGGGCAGTACCCGATCTTGCGGCATTCCGCCATGATCGACGGCCCCCCGGCGCGGTGGATGGCGCCGTCCACGCCGGCGCCTCCGGCCAGCCGGGAGTTTGCGGCGTTGACGATCGCATCCGTTTCCTCCTCGGTGAGGTCCCCCTGGACGAGCACCAGTCTGGATTTGTTGATCGAGGCTTCCATGCCGGTCATCTCCTTTCGTCGGTTACGGGGATGCCCTCTCCGTAGACGAGCATCCGGTAGGTCTTCTCGATCCGGTCCCAGTTCTCCTCGCGGTCCATCGACCAGTAGCGTCCGATGACGGAGGCCACCTTGCCGACCCCGAGCCGGCGGCACTGTTCCTCGATTTGCGACAGGTACCGCGCGCCGCTTTCCGGCAGTTCGCCGCGCCTGCCCAGCATGGCGTGGATGAAGAGGTCGCGGACCCCTTCGCGCCCGGCCAGCTCCATGAGGGCGAAGAGATGTTCGATGGAGCCGTGGGAGCTGAAGAACGAGACGATCCCCATGAGGTGGACGGCCCTTCCGGCGGCCGTCGCCCCGCGCACGACTCCCAGGAGGGCGGGATTCCGGAAGAAGGACCCCTCGGCAATCGCCTGCTCCACCCGCACCCGATCGGAGGGGACCCGCCGGCCGGCGCCGATATGGAGGTGCCCCGCCTCGGAGTTGCCGACCATCCCGGGCGGCAGCCCCACGGCCTCCCCGGCGGCCGCCAGCGCCGTCCGGGGGCACGTCGTCATCAGGGCGTCCATCGCCGGCGTCCGGGCCCTGGCGATCATGTTGCCCCGGGGCTCTTCATTGTATCCCCACCCGTCCAGCAGGATCATCAGCAGCCGCCGGCGCGGCAGGAAGCCCGGCGGCAGGGTCTCGATCAGCGTCCGGCCCGTCATGGCCGCGGGCTGCGGGATGCCGAGAAGCTGCAGGGCCGTCGGCGCAACATCCGCGAGCTCCCCTTCGGTGCGGAGGGAGAAGCCCTCGGCATCGTCGACGAGGACAAAGGGGACGGGGTTCGCCGTGTGGCCCGTGTCGACGGTTCCGTCCTCATAAAGCCATTTTTCCACCGTTCCGTGGTCGGCCGTGATGAGAACGGGCACTCCGGCACGCCGCGCCGCGGCGACGGCCCTTCCCAGCGCCGCATCGACGGCCTCTACGGCGCGGAGGACGGCGGCTTCGTTTTCGATGTGGCCCACGACGTCCACGTTGGCGAAGTTGGCGAAGATGAACCGGGTGTCTTCATCGCCGATCTTTTCGACGACGGCCTCGGCGACCTCGGCGACGGACATCTCCGGAGCCTCGTCGAAGAGGCGGACATCCTTGCGGGTCGGGACCACGATCCTTTCCTCGAAGGGCAGGGGGGCCTCTCTCTTTCCGTTGAGGAAGAAACCGACGTGGTAGGCCTTCTCCGCCTCCACGATCCTGGCCTGGCGGATGCCGAGCCGGGAGAGGGTTTCTCCGAGCGTGTCGGAAAGCGTCCCCGGCGGAGGGAAGGCGACGGGGACGTTCAGATCGGCCGTATATTCCACAAGCGTTGCGAAACGGAGGCCCAGGTCCTTTGCGACGGGGAAGGGGCGGAAGTTTTTCTCCGTGAGGGCGCGGGTCAGTTCGATCTCGCGCTCGCCGCGGATGTTGTAGAAGATGACGGCATCGCCGTCCCGGAACCGGCCGACCGGTGCGCCCCGGACGTTCCGCAGGACATGCGGCTCCAGGGTTTCGTCCTCCTGGCCCTGACGATAAGCGAGGGACACGGCCTCCGCCAGTGGTCCGAAAAGTTCCTTCATCTCCGGGACCTCTTTCCCCATGGGCGCCCGTCTCTTCCGGCGCTTCGGAAAATTAGTAACGAAATCGGTCCGGGGTGTAAAGGGAAATGTTTTCCGGAGCCTAAGAGGGCTTTGTTATTGAAAAGCCGGCCTGCTGATGATAAGGTGACCATCGACAAGAACAAGGGGTGACCGGCGCCGCCGGGAAGGGCAGTGAGGTCGGCGGCGGTGTCGCGTCGTGGATCGGAAATGCCGGCGGCAAGAAGTCCTGAAGAGATTCTCCAAGAAGAATTCTGGCGTGAACGTGCGGCCGTTCTGGGACGCGCCGGCGAGAGCGTGGCCAACGCCCTCGACAGGCTGGGGGGGATCGAACGCGTCATCGCACGCCGTCTCGACGATCTTCTCCGGCGCGAATGCGAAGGGGATGCGACGGAGGCGCCGGAAGGGGCCGCGGGGATCCGGAGGCGGATGATCCGGGAGATCAACGGCGAGATCGACCGGTTCAATGCGGCGCGCGAGACGGCGAAGGAGAAATACTACTGGCTGATCGTCACGCGGGAGGCCATGGGACTGAGAAGGCATTCGTGGGTGGAGGCGGCATACCGCGTACCGGCGCGGCGGGCCCGGCTTCCCGAACGGGATTGAGGCATGGATCGTTATAAGAAGCTCAGGCTGAAGATGGTGGATTCCCAGATCCGGGCGCGGGGGATCCGGGACGAACGCGTGCTCAAGGCGATGGAGACCGTGCCGCGTCATCTCTTTGTCGAAGAGGTGCTGGCCGAGCAGGCCTATCAGGACAATCCCCTGCCGATCGAGGCGCAGCAGACGATCTCCCAGCCGTACATCGTCGCCCTCATGACGGAGGCGCTGGAACTGACGGGAAGGGAGAAGGTCCTCGAGATCGGGACCGGTTCCGGCTACCAGACGGCGATCCTGTCGCTCCTGGCGGACCAGGTCTTTTCCATCGAGCGGTTCTCCTCCCTGGCGCTGCGCGCCCGCAAGATCCTGGAAGCCCTTCATTACTACCATGTGGCGATCCGTGTCGGAGACGGGACGTACGGATGGCGCGAGGAATCGCCCTTCGACGCCATCATCGTAACGGCGGGGGCGCCGAGCGTTCCCAAGGCCTATATCGAGCAATTGGCGGTGGGCGGCAGGCTCGTGATTCCCGTCGGCGATCGGTACACGCAGGATTTGATCAAGATTACGAAGACCTCCGACAAGCCGGACGGGCTTGTTCGCGAGTCGCTGGGCGGGGTCCGCTTCGTGAACCTCATCGGCGAACACGGTTGGGATTCGTAAGAGATGGCTCCGAACTCGGACCGCTTCCGCGCGATATCCGCCGCCTTGCTGGCCCTTCTTTTCGTTGTTTCCTGCAGTGCACTGCCCGTCAGGACTTCGCGGCCCAAGGGCATCTACCACCGCGTACAGAAGGGGGAAACGCTCTGGCACATCGCCCACCTGTACCGCGTCAACCTGCAGGACCTTGCCGAGATCAACGACATCGGCGATCCCGCCCGGATCGAGGCGGACAGCGTCGTCTTCATCCCGGACCCCCAGCCCGTCCAGGATGATGTTTCTTCGACGCTGAAAAGCCGCGAAACGGACGACCGGGCGGAGGCGTCCCGTCCTGAAAAAGCGGCCCAGGCGGCGTCCCGTCCGCTTTCGGACAGAGAGGGGATCCAACAGGCGCCGCCGGGGACTGCGGAAGAGCCGATCCGGGACGGGAAAACCGCCGGGGCGGCCGCGGCTTCCCGCGCCCAGACCGCCAGGACGGACACGAAGGCCGCACCGCTCAAGGAGCGGCCCGGGGCGGCAAAGGCTCAGACCGCGCCTTCGCCCGAACGGGGCCCGGTCGATCGCAGCCCCTCGTTGCGGCAGGAGGCGCCGCGGCCGGCTCCCGCTCCTGCGGAAGCGGACCGGCCGTCGCTCCAGTTCGACCGCAAGCGATTCTCCTGGCCCGTCGACGGAAAGGTGGCGTCCCGGTTCGGCATTCAGTCCAACGGGATGTTCAGCAACGGGATCAAGATCGTTGCGCCTCAGGGGACCGCCGTGAAATCGGCCGCCGCCGGCACCGTCATCTATTCGTCGGTGCTGAAGGGCTACGGGGAGACGATCATCGTCCGGCATGAAGACCATTACGCGACCGTCTATACCGATCTGGGGAGCCGGCTGGTGCGACTGGATGAGCAGATCAAGAG
This sequence comes from Syntrophales bacterium, assembly GCA_035366835.1. GTDB lineage: Bacteria > Desulfobacterota > Syntrophia > Syntrophales > UBA6109 > UBA6109. The sequence goes on from DAOSIS010000003.1 coordinate 83,106, forward strand.
AGGGGACCGGATCGCCTTCATGGGAGTGCCTGGAAAGGCGGGAGACGCCTTCATGATGTTCGAGGTGCGCTACCGCAACAAGGCCCGCAACCCTCTTTTCTTTCTCCCCTGAGCGGCGGGGAAGCGAGGAATGCATCGTGCAGGGAAATTTTGAACAGGGCCCCATCCGGCCGCCGAGCGAGGCGAAGAGCCTCCTGATTCGTCTCACGCGGGGCTGCCCGTGGAACAAGTGCGCCTTCTGCCCCACCTATCGCGACACGAAATTTTCAATCCGGACCGTGGAAGAAGTCAAGGGAGACATCCGGACGGCGGCAGCGGCTGCCGAAAAGATCCGTGCGCTCTCGCAGGACTGCGGCGAAGGCGGGCGGGTCACCGAGCGCCTGCTGCATGCGCTTTACGGACACTGGGCCGACGACGGCGTCGTTTCTTCCGTGGCCGCGTGGATGTACTTCGGCGGGACGTCGGTCTTCCTTCAGGACGCCGATTCCCTGGTCAGGAAGACGGACGATGTCGTCGAGATCCTGTCCTTCCTCCGCGAGTGCTTTCCCTCTGTCAGCCGCGTGACGACCTACTGCCGCTCCAGGACGGCGTCGCAGAAGTCCGTGGAGGATCTGCGCCGCCTCCGCGGGGCCGGCCTGACGCGGATCCACGTGGGCATGGAATCAGGCTGCGATGCCGTGCTCGGATTCGTCCGCAAGGGAGTGACGGCGCAGCAGCACGTCGAGGCGGGGCGCCGGATCCGCGAGGCGGGAATCTCCCTGTCCGAATACTTCATGCCGGGCCTGGGAGGGGCGAAGTGGTCACGGGAACACGCCGAGCATACGGCCCGGGCCCTGAACCTCGTCAACCCCGATTTCATACGGCTTCGGACCCTGCACGTGAAGCCGGGGTCGGACCTGGACGCGAAGATGCGCGCAGGCGATTTCACGCCGATCGGAGACGAGGACATCCTCAGGGAGATCCGGCTCTTCATCGAACATCTGGAGGGCATCACCTCGCGGATCGTGAGTGACCACATCCTGAATCTGCTGGAGGAACTGGAAGGAACGCTTCCGGAAGACAAGGGACGCCTCCTGGAGATCATCGACAGCTTCTTCCGTCTGCCGGAGAGGGAGCGGCTCATCTTCCGGGTCGGGCGGAGGACCGGGAGCCTCCGGAGGCTCTCCGACCTTTCGGACCGGGAGCTCCACCGCCGCATCGGCGCCTTCGTCGACGGATATGCGCACAGGGGCGAAGGAAGCCTGGAACGGGACCTCGGCCGGGCCATGCATCGGTTCATCTGAGCGCGGCGACGGCGGGAGAGGCGGTGAAACACCCCAAGGCGGGACGATTTGTCACCGGATGATGTCACAAATGTTGACGGAATGACTATATTATGGTAGTCTGCTACGTTCAAAAACTTGGTAAGGTTACGTTATGGGAACAATGGGCGTGTGCATCAAGATGTTTAAAGTAGGGGATCTCGCCGTTTACCCGGCGCAGGGTGTCGGCGTGATCGAGGCCATCGAGAACCGCGAAGTCATGGGCAACAAGCAGCAGTATTATATCATGAAGATCATGGGCAACGGGATGAAGATCATGATCCCCATGGACAGCGCCAAGGCGGTCGGTCTCCGGGAATTGATCACTGCGAGGGAAATACCCAAGATCTATGCGATCCTTCGAAACAAGAACGTGACGATCGACAAGCAGACCTGGAACAAGCGGTACCGGGAATACCTGGAGAAGATCAAGACGGGGTCGGTCTATGAAATCGCCAGGGTGCTGCGCGACCTCCTCATCCTCAAGAGCGACAAGAATCTTTCCTTCGGCGAACGGAAGATGATGGATACTGCCAAGAGTCTGCTGATCAAGGAGATCTCCATCGCGAGCAATTCCGACGAAGCGAAGATCGAAGAAGACTTGAAGAAAATATTCACCTTGCAGTAACACTCCTTTGCTTTCATCCGGTGCAGTTCAATACCCGTGACATGAGCGGTATCTCCCGTATGAGGACAAGGGATATCGTTTCTTGTTTCATATCTGAAAAACGGAAAGGAGGTGAACCGTTTTGATTGTAAGGCTCCTGTTGTTCCTTGCGTGTACCGTGAGCGGCTATTTTATCCTTTATAGCTATTATGGTTTCCCCTGGTCATTGGCCGGTCTCCTGTTCGGCGCGCTCATCGCCTTTATCGTCATGAAAATTGAACAGGCCATCCGGCAGGTGCCGTTGCGAACCCTCTTCGGGGGGGTGGCCGGCATGATCGTGGGCCTGCTGATCGCATTCCTGCTGGCCTACGGGCTGAGTTTCGTCAGCAACATCATGGAAAAGCAGTATGTGGTTCCCTGGGTCTATACCCTGCTGATCGGTGTCATGGGGTATCTCGGTCTTGTGCTCGGGTCCAAGAAGATCGAGGAATTCCACTTTCTCGGTTTCACCGGCAAAGGGCCGGGCGACTACCGCATCCTCGACACGAGCGTGGTCGTGGACGGACGGATTGCCGATGTCTGTGAAACGGGCTTTGTCGAGGGCACGCTCATCGTCCCCCGCTTCGTGCTGGAGGAGCTGCAGTTGATCGCGGACTCCGCCGACGCCCTGAAGAGGTCGCGCGGGCGGCGGGGACTCGATATCCTGGGCCGCATGCAGCGAATGGCCGGCGTGTATATCGAGATCGTCGACCAGGACTTCCCCAAGATCAAGGGGGTGGACGCGAAGCTGGTGGCCCTGGCGAAGAAGATGAACGGAAAGATCCTGACAAACGACTTCAACCTGAACAAGGTCGCGGAATTGCAGGGAATCAAGATCCTCAACGTCAACGAGCTTGCCAATGCGCTCAAGCCCGTCGTCCTGCCGGGCGAAATGATGACGGTGAAGATCATCCGCGAAGGGAAAGAGCCGGGCCAGGGGGTGGCTTACCTCGACGACGGCACGATGATCATCGTGGACGGCGGCAACAAGTTCGTCGGCAGCACCGTGGACGTCGTCGTGACCAGCGTGCTCCAGACGACGGCGGGCCGGATGATCTTTTCCGAACTCAAGGGGACGGACAGGAAATCGTACGGCGGCGCCGGCAGGCAGTGAAACCGGGCCCGGGAGACGTGACGCTCTCCGGCCTTTTCGCAGGCCCGTGCATCCTGCATCGCGCCCCTGCGCCCAGGCATGCGGGATCGCCGGAAACCTGTTAAGGAGCGTTTCTGTGGGAACGGTTGCGATCATCCCTGCGGCGGGGGCCGGCAGACGCATGGGGCTGTCGACGGCCAAGCAGTTTCTGACGGTTGCCGGCGAACCGATCCTCGCCCGTACGCTCCGGATCTTCGAAACCTCTCCGGTCATCGACGCGATCGTCCTGGTCGTTCCGGAGGCGGAGATCCCGTCGGTCCGGGCAATGGTGCGGGAGGCCGGGGCCGTCAAGGTGGCCCGGGTCGTTGCGGGCGGGGCGCAGCGGCAGGATTCCGTGCAGCGGGGTCTGGAGGCGGCGGACCGCGTCCACGACCTTGTCGTGATCCATGACGCCGTGCGGCCGTTCCTGGCTCAGGGTCTTCTTGCCGATGTCGTGGCTGCCGGTCGCCGGCACGGCGCCGCCACGCTCGGGATCCCGGTGAAGGACACGGTCAAGGAGGCGGACCGCGACGGCTGGATTGTCCGGACGTTCGACCGCAGCCGGCTCTGGATGACGCAGACGCCGCAGGTCTTTCGAAGGGGACTCCTCGATCAGGCCTTTGCCGCCGCGGCGGCGGAGGCGTTTACGGGGACCGATGACGCCGTGCTGCTGGAGCGGATCGGGGTGCCGGTCAAGATGGTTCCGGGCTCCGCAGACAACATCAAGATCACGACCCCTGAAGATCTCCGGTTTGCCGAGGCTTTTCTGCAGCGCCGGGAAGAACGGCAGGGGTAACCCGGCCGGCGGCGGATGGCGCCGGCCGCGGGCGGGATGAACGGGGAGCGATGGCGATGCGAGTGGGGTTCGGCTACGACAGCCACCGCCTGGTTTCAGGCAGACGTCTGATCCTCGGCGGCGTCGAGATTCCCCACGGCAAGGGCTTGCTGGGCCACTCCGACGCGGACGTGCTCGTGCATGCCGTCTGCGATGCCGTGGTCGGAGCCATGGCCGGCGGGGACATCGGCCGGCTGTTCCCCGACACGGACCCGGCCTATCGCGGCATTTCCAGCCTGAAGCTTCTTTCGCGGGTCCGCGCCCTGGCGGAAGACAAGGGCTTCCGCGTCCGCAACGTGGATTCGACGATCGTCCTCGAAGAGCCGAAGCTGCAGGGGCATATCGCCGGGATGGTGAACCACATTGCCGATGCGCTGGGGATCGCCGCCGGATGCGTCAGCATCAAGGCCAAGACGAACGAGGGCATGGGATTTGTCGGCCGGGGTGAAGGCATTGCGGCCTTCGCCGTCGCCCTGCTGGATGAACGCTGAGGTGTGGCCATGTCCGTTTCGCTGAGGTTGCGCTTCGCCCCGTCTCCGACCGGGGAACTCCATGTGGGGAACGCCAGGACGGCGGCGCTGAACTGGCTCTTCGCCAGGCATCACGGCGGGACATTCGTCCTGCGGATCGAGGATACGGACCGGGAGCGCTCGACGGACGCGTTTGCCGCCGGGATCTGCGACGATCTTCGCTGGCTGGGCATCGACTGGGACGAGGGCCCCGACCGGGGAGGCGACTGCGGTCCCTATCGGCAGAGCGAGCGCTTCGATCTCTATGAACGGTACCTCGCAAAACTTCGCGACGGCGGCCATGTGTATCCCTGTTACTGCACCGAAGAGGAACTGGAGGCGGAACGGTCCGTGCAGCTCGCACGGCGCGTCGCGCCCCGGTACAGCGGGAGGTGCCGGAACCTGACGCCCGATCAGCGGGAGTCCGAAGAGAAGCGGGGCAGAAAGCCGGCCTGGCGCTTCCGCAGCGAACACGCGGCGATTTCCTTCGACGATCTCATCCGCGGGCCCGTCCGGTTCGAAGGGGCGGACATCGGAGATTTCATCATCGTCCGTTCCAGCGGGCTTCCCGCGTACAATTTCGCCGTGGTCGTCGACGATCATCTGATGCGGATCTCGCACGTGATCCGCGGGGAGGACCACCTCTCCAATACGGCGCCCCAGCTGATGCTCTACCGGGCCCTGGGATTCGAGCCGCCCGTCTTCGCGCACCACTCGCTCGTCCTGGGCGCCGATCGCGCGAAACTGAGCAAGCGCCATGGCGCCGTGTCCGTGCGGGCCTTTCGGGAAGAGGGGGTCCTTCCCGAGGCCCTGCTGAATTATCTCGCCCTCCTGGGCGCATCGGCCGCGGACGGGCAGGAGATCGGCACATCCACGGAGCTGATCGCCTCGTTTTCCCTGGATCGGCTGGGAAAGGGCGGCGCCGTTTTCGACGAGGCCAAATTGAAGTGGCTCAACGCGGCGCATCTGAAGCTCCTCGCCGGGGACCGGCTTGCCGAGCGGCTTCTGCCCTTTTCCGGCGAGGCCGGCAGGCGGATGGCCGGGGAGAACCCGGGCAGGTTCCGGCAGATTGCGGAGGCCTGCCGGGACAATCTCCGGACCCTGGCGGACATCGCGCCTTTCATGGAAATCTTCGATCCGCTGCATTTTTCCCCGGGGCCGGAGGCCCTCCGGAGGGCGAGCCAGGAGGGCGACGTCCTTGCCGCGTTCGGGGAGGCACTCCGCCGCGTGCAGCCGGGTGACGGGTATTTCCGGCGCGCCGTCCGCCATGCCGAGGAACGGACCGGCCGGAAGGGGAAAAGGCTCTTGCTGCCTCTTCGCCTGGCGCTGACGGGACGGAGCGACGGTCCGGAGCTCGAAAAGGTCGTTGCGCTCCTGGGAGGAGAGGAGACCATGGAGCGGATTGAAAGGGTCCTGAACTTCGAGAGGGGAGCCGAGGCATGAGAACGAGGAACACCTGGGGATGTTGCGCGGTCGCCGCCGCGGCGCTGCTGTTTTTTCTTTCCGGCTGCGGCGCGCCGAAGCCCGTCCTCTATCCGAACGACCATCTCAAGCGCGTCGGGGAGGAACAGGCGCGAAGGGACATCGCCGTCTGCGAGCAGCTCGCGGAGGAGTACGTCCAGTCCGATGCCGGCAAGGAAGCGCTCAAGAATACAGCCGGCGGAGCGGCCGGAGGGGCCGTGGTCGGGGGAGCCGTCGGTGCCGTGACGGGACGTCTGGGCAGGGGAATCGGCATCGGCGCGGCTGCAGGAGCGGCGGCGGGTGTGGTCAAGAGCGTCGCCGACGCCGGAACGCCGTCCCCCGTGCAGCGCCAATTCGTCGAAAGGTGTCTGCGTGAGAAAGGCTACGAGACCATCGGGTGGCAGTGACCTGCAAAGCGCGGGCGAAAAGGATCTGCGGCGGACAAGAAAAGGGCGGGGAGAAAATCCCGTCCTTTCTGTTTCCGGTGTTCGTACCGAAGAGAAGCGCCTTTGCGGAACCCCGTTCACAGGGGAATGTTGTTGTGTTTCTTGGGCAGACGCACTTCCGCCTTGTCCCGCAGGGTCTCGAGGAGCATGGCGATGCGCTTTCTCGTTTCGCTCGGACGGATGATTTCTTCGATAATCCCCAGCTGCGATGCGAAATAGGGGTTGTTGAATTTCTCCTCGTACTCGGCGATCAACTCCCTGCGCTTCGCCGCCGGATCCGGGGCGCCCTGGATTTCCTTCCGGTAGATGATGTTGCAGGCCCCCTCCGCCCCCATGACGGCGATTTCCGCGGTCGGCCAGGCCATGACGTAATCGGCACCGAGGTGCTTGCTGCACATGGCGATGTAGGCGCCGCCGTAGGCCTTGCGGGTGATGACCGTGATCTTCGGGACGGTCGCTTCGGAATAGGCGTGCAGGAGCTTTGCCCCGTGGTTGATGATCCCGGACCATTCCTGCTGCGTTCCGGGCATATACCCCGGCACATCGGTGAAGGTCAGGAGCGGGAGGTTGAAGGCGTCGCAGAAGCGGATGAATCGGGATGCCTTGTCGGAGGCATTGACGTCCAGGACGCCTGCCCCGAACTTCGGGTTGTTGGCGATGACCCCCACCGGCGTCCCGCCGATGCGGATGAAGGCGACCAGCATGTTCTTCGCCCAGTTGTCGTGCGGCTCGACCATCTCGCCGTTGTCCGCCACAGCGGCGACGATCTTCTTCATGTCGTAAGCGCGGGTGGACTTGTCCGGGATGATCTTGTCCAGTTCCGGGCAGAGGCGGTCCGTGCCGTCCGTACACGCGCCCTTCGGCAGCGGACTGTGGCAGCTGTCCGGCAGGTACGAGAGCAGCATCTTGATCCGGCCGATGCAGTCTTCGTCGTTGTCCGTCGCGAAGTGGCAGACGCCGCTCTTGCATGCATGCGCCATGGCCCCGCCGAGTTCCTCGTGGGAGACCTCTTCGCCGATCACGGCCTTGATGACGTCGGGGCCCGTAATGTACATGTGGCTCGTTTTCTTGACCATGAAGACCCAGTCGGTGAGCGCCGGGGAATAGACCGCGCCGCCCGCCGTCGGACCCATGATCGCGACGATCTGGGGGATGTAGCCGGAGGCGATCGTGTTGCGGTAGAAGATGCCGCCGTAACCCTTCAGGGAAAGCACGCCTTCCTGAATGCGGGCGCCGCCCGAGTCGTTGATGGCGACAAAGGGCTTGCGGGCCTCGATGGCCATATCCATGACTTTCCAGATCTTCTCGGCATGCATTTCGCCGAGGCTTCCTCCCACGCTGGTAAAATCCTGGGAGGCCGCAAAAACCGTCCGGCCGTTCACCTTTCCGAAACCGGTGATCACGCCGTCGGCGTTGATCTCCTTGTCGCCGAGCCCGAAAAGCGTCGAGCGGTGTTTCACGAAAAGCTGGACTTCCTGAAAGGTTCCCCTGTCGAAGAGAAGATCGATCCTTTCGCGGGCGGACAACTTCCCCTGTTCGTGCTGCTTTCCGACCGCTTTTTCCCCTCCCATGGTCATCAAGGCATCCCGTTTCCGCTCGAAGGCCTTGATCTTTCCCTCTGTCGTCGCCTGCAAAGGTTCTTTTTCCATAAAAACGTCCATCCTCCTCAAGACTGCTGACCTTGGGACCCATCCGCGATCGCCCTTTTCGTCCTTGACCTATCGGGTGCGCTGCGTTATAGAAAAACGCCGTGAACCACCTGAAGTCGTCACCCGTTTCTGGATGTCTAACCCATTGGTTTAGCAGCATTTTGGTAAAGAGGGGCGCATCATAACTTTTTTGGGGAAAAATGGCAAGGAGGATCCATGAAATTCATCGACGGCATCGACATCAAGGGGAAAAGGGTGCTGTTCCGCTTCGACTTCAACGTTCCGATGGACAGTTGTCTGAACATCACCGATGACACCAGGATCCGGGCGGTGCTGCCGACGCTCAATTATGCGCTGGATGAGGGCGCCATCATCATCATGATGTCGCATCTGGGCCGGCCGAAGGGAAAGATCATTTCCGACATGAGCCTCGCGCCGGTCGCGAAACGCCTTTCGAGGCTCCTGGGAAAGGAAGTCGGGTTCGTCAAGGACTGCATCGGCCCCGAGGTCAAGCAGGCGGTCGATGCCCTGAAGCCGGGGGAGATGATCCTGCTCGAGAACCTCCGTTTTCACGCCGAGGAGACGGCCAATGACGACAACTTCGCCCGGCAGCTGGCGAGCTACGGGGACGTCTATATCGACGATGCCTTCGGGAACGCCCACCGCAGCCACGCCTCCAATGTCGCGATCACGAAATTCCTGAAGGAATGCGGGGCCGGCTTCCTGATCAAGAAGGAACTGAACTATATCGGCAAGGCGCTCGAGAAGCCGGCGAGACCCTTCGTCGCGATCGCCGGAGGATCGAAAGTCTCGGGGAAGCTCGAGGTGCTGAGCCACCTGGTGAAGAAAGTCGACAAGATGATCATCGGCGGGGGCATGGCCTTCACGTTCCTCAAGGCCCTCGGGTACGAGGTCGGGCGTTCCATCGTCGAGGACGAACTGATCGACAAGGCCAGGGAGATCATGGAGTCGGCCCGGAAACAGGGCGTGAAACTCTATCTGCCCGTCGATTGCGTCATCGCCGAAAACAAGAGTGCGGAGGCGGAAACGAAGATCGTCCCCGTGCAGGAGATCAACATCAACTGGACCGGGCTCGATATCGGCCCGGCCACGATTACGCTCTTCACCGAAGCCCTGACGAACGCCAAGACGATCATCTGGAACGGGCCGATGGGCATGTTCGAGATCGACGCGTTCAGCCGCGGCACTTCGGCGCTGGCCCACAGTGTGGCCAATTCCTATGCCCAGACGATCGTGGGAGGCGGCGATACGGATGTTGCGATCCACCGGGCGGGCGAGAGCGACAAGATCACTTACATCTCGACGGGGGGCGGCGCGTTTCTCGAGTACCTGGAAGGCAACGGGCTCCCGGCGCTGGAAGCGCTCGAGCGGTGCAGCGAAAACAAGTGATGCGGTTCTGATCGGCCGTTTTTCCGGGGGGAGGCCGGCCTTCCCCCTTTTTCTTCCCCGTGACTCCCCATGGATAAAGCTCCGGAAAGAACGCTCCGCCTGGTGATCGAATATGACGGGACGGCGTACCGCGGCTGGCAGCGTCAGTCCGACGGCCCGAGCATCCAGGAGGTCCTAGAGGAAAAGGTCGCGGTCATGACGGGGGGGGCCGTCGGCATCGTCGGGTCCGGCCGGACCGATGCCGGCGTCCATGCCCTCAATCAGGTCGCTTCGTTCCGCACGACTTCCCGGATCCCGCCGCTGGGCTTCCTGCGCGGCCTCAACAGCCTTCTGCCGGCCGATATCGTCGTCAAGGAGCTGGACGACGTCGATCCCGCCTTCCACGCGCGCCGGGGCGTCAAGACGAAGATCTACCTCTACCGCATCTTCAACGGCCTCGCGCGTCCGGCGATCTATCGCCATTACGCCTGGCACATCATCAAGCCGCTGGCCCTGGACCGGATGAGGCAGGCGGCCGCCCATCTGGTGGGTACGCACGACTTCACGTCCTTTTGTTCCGTTCATTGCGACGTCGAGGATCACGTCCGCACGGTCTCGAGCCTTCTCGTCGAAGGGCCGGGGAACGGGATCGTCAAGATCTCCGTGGAAGCCAACGGCTTCCTGAGGCACATGGTGCGGATCATCGCCGGCACGCTGGCGGAAACCGGCCTCGGCAAGTTTGCGCCGGACGACATCAGAGACATCCTCGCCGCCGGGGACCGGCGGCGGGCGGGTATGACGGCGCCGGCCTGCGGCTTGTTTCTGAAAGAAGTGAAGTACTGATCGAGACTGCAGAGGGAAGGAGCATCATGAAAATCCTGATTTTGGGACACAAGGGAATGCTGGGTGCCGATCTTCGTACGAGGCTTTCCGCCGGGCACGAGGTGGTCGGGAAGGACATCGACGAAATCGACGTTACGGACGCCGCGGCATGCCGCGAGACGATCGGGGAAGTCGGACCGGACATCGTGATCAATACCGCGGCCTTCACCGACGTGGACGGATGCGAATCCAGCCGGGACCGCTGCTTTGCCGTCAATGCGCTTGCCGTGGAACATATCGTGTCGGCCTGCCGGCCCCGGAACATCCCGATCGTCCACTTCAGCACCGACTATGTCTTCGACGGCAGCAAGGGATCGCCGTACGTCGAGGAGGACGTCCCCGGACCGCTCAATGTCTACGGGCAGTCGAAGCTCGAGGGCGAGAAGCTCCTCCAATCCTCCTCTGACAATTATCTCCTGATCCGGTCACAGTGGCTGTACGGGGCCCATGGGAAGAATTTCGTGCGCACGATCCTGGAAAAGGGCAGGAGCCTCGATGTCGTCGAGGTGGTGGACGACCAGATCGGCTCGCCGACCTATACGGCGGACCTGGCACAGGCGGTGCAGAGGCTGGTCGAGACGGGTCAGCGGGGCGTCTTCCACGTGACGAACCGGGGCAGCTGCAGCTGGTTCGAGTTCACAAAGAAGATCTTTGAATTCGCCGGGATGAGCAGCGTGCAGGTCCATCCCATCAAATCTTCACAGCTTTCCCGCCCGGCGAGACGCCCCGTCTACAGCGTCTTCAGCTGCCGCAAATTTTTCGCAGCGACGGGCAAGACCCTGCGCTTCTGGCAGGTGGCCCTCAGCGACTACCTCAGCGGGACGGGGTATTGAACGCTTCCACGGACGGAGGAGAACCTGCAACCTGCGGGACGGCGGCGTGCCATACCGGACGTCCCGAAATCGTCTTGACGGAAAAGGGCGATTCCATTATATTCCCGTGACCCAAATTCCATCGGAAAGAATAGGGGTTTTTCGCGCTCCGCCCCTGACCGTTCGCCCGGGCCTGCGAACCCCGCGAGTGGAAGCCAACCTGCGTGGATGGAGTATCCCGATGAAGATTCTCTCTGCAGTCCTCTGTTCGGCCCTGTTCCTGATATTCTGCACGTCCGCCGGGGCGCAGTCGCGCGTTCGTGCGGACGGCATGTCGACGATTCACAAGAACCTGGTCGACATCGCCCGCGACAAGGCCATCGAAAATGCCCAGCGCAATGCCGTGGAGAAGGCCGTCGGGGTCATGGTCACCAGCACGTCCGAAGTGGAGAACTACCAGTTGAAACTGGACCGCATCCTCTCCGAGTCCCGGGGGTTCATCAACAGCTACAAGGTCATCTCCGAGAAGAGGGAGGCGGATTCCTACTTCGTGACCATCGAAGCGGACATCGGATCGGGAAAACTCAAGGACCGCATGCAGGCGATCAACCTGATCATCGCGCGCAAATCAAAACCCCGCCTCATGATCCTCTTCGGCGAGCAGGCGCAGAAGGATGCCCTGGCCGAGGCGGCGATGGCGAAGTATTTTCTGTCCAAGGGCTTCAAGGTGATCGATGCCGAGACGGTCCGCAAGGGCAAGGAAAAGGAGAACCTCCAGAATCTGGCTTCGGACCGGAAGGCGGTCACGGACATCGCGCACCGATACGGCGCCGAGGTGGTGATTCTGGGGCGGGCGGAAGCGACGAGCCAGTCCTTCAACGTGGGCGGGATCGAGATGCATTCCAACAAGGTGATCGTATCGGGAAAGGTCATCAACGGCGACACCGGCGAGGTGCTGGCGACGGAAAGCGAAACGAAATCGGTCCCGGGGATGAAGGGGGACATCAAGGCGATCACCGAAGAAGTCTCCCTGAAGATCGCCCGCAACATGCTGGATTCCGTTCTCGATCGATGGTCGTCGGAACTGGCCAATACGGCGACGGTGAAACTCGTCGCGTCGGGGCTGGGCGGATACGAGGACCTGATGAAGTTCAAGGACATGGTGGTCCAGGAAGTGAAGGGCTTCAAGGAAATGCAGCAGCGCGCCTTCCAGCAGGGCAGGGTCGAACTGGATGTGGAACTCCGGGGCAACACGCAGGGCATGGCCGACGACGTTGCCGCCATGTCCCTCGGCAATCGCAAGGTGAAGATCTTGGAGATCACGCCGAACCGGATCGAGGTTCGTCTGGTGCCGTGAACGGGGGCGGCGCCGCGGCCGGCCGACGGGAAACGAGGAATCCGGGGCTGCCGGGCGGGAATCTTCTGCGGGAATCTGTGACGACACGGAGAGGGAGGATCGAATGAAAACGAAGAATTTCCACTGGACGCTGATCGGCCTGTTGGGCCTGGTCCTGTTTGTCGGATGCCAGGTCAGCGAGAATTACAAGACGGGCCTTGAACTGAGTCAGAACCACCGCTGGGACGACGCCATCGCCTATTTCGAAAAGGCCGTCCAGGAAGCGCCCGACAACCAGGAATACCGGGATGCCCTGATCAAGGCAAGACAGGTTTCGGCCAAGAGCCGCTACGAGAAGGCCCGCCAGGCGGCGTCCGCTGCGGCCGAACCGACCGTGCCCGTCCTGGAAAGAATCGCCAGGGATGCGGACGCGGCCGCGAAACTGGACCCGAACAACAAGGACATCCGGTCTTTCGCCGACGGACTCAAGGCGAAGGCCGCGGCCCTTCAGACCCAGGTGAAGACGCTCTACGGTCAGGCCGAAACCGATCTTCAGAAGGAGGACTGGGTGGCGGCGACCGCGAAGCTGCGCCGGGTGAACCAGCTCTACCCCGGTTACGAGGACTCCGGAAACCGCCTGAACAAGGCGGAGCAGGAAGGAGCGAAAATCCTGTACCAGCAGGGGATTGCCCTGGGCAAGCAGGAGGATTGGAAAATGGCCGCGTCGTCCTTCAAGGCGGCGATGGACATCAATCCCCAATACTATGACGTGGCCAAACTGTACGAGGCGGCCAAGGCCAAGGACACCCCCGATTATTTCCTCAAGGAAGGGGAAAAGGCGGAGAAGGCCCAAAGCTGGGAGCGGGCCATCATGATGTACGAGAAGGCCGGCGAGTACATGCCGGACAGCCAGGCGCTGCCGAAGAAGCTGGACGGCCTGCGCGCCAAGGTGGCCCAGCTCTATCTCGATGAAGCCGTGAAGCTCTTGGGGCAGGGGAAGCTGAACGCCGCCGTGAAGAAGGCGGAGGCCGTCAAGCATCACGTTCCCGACATCCAGGGCGATCCGATCTTCCGGGAGCTCGTCAACAACCTCTGCACCAAGCTGTTCGAGCGCGGCGAAAAGTACGGCGAAAAGGAGATGTGGGGCAACGCACTGGTCTGGTACCAGAAGGTCGAAGCCCTGAATCCTTCCTTCCCGGGGCTTTTCCAGAAAAGCATCGAGGTCAAGGACCACGTCAACCGCCGGATCAAGAAATCGATCGCCGTTTTCGACTTCAGCAGTCCGAGCAACAACAAGGACGCGGGGAAGATCGCGGCCAACAAGCTCATCACCTACCTGCACAAGAACGCCAGCGGCGACCTGCGCATCATCGAGCGGGAAAACCTCCAGTCGATCCTTCGTGAGATGCAGCTCGGCCAGACGGGCCTGGTGGACATCAAGGCGGCCCAGACGGTCGGCAAGATGCGCGGCATCGACACCTTCATCATGGGAGACGTCCTGCACTTCGAGGCCAGGACGACCGACAGCCCCAGCACGAGCCAGGTCAAGGTGCTGGTCGACGAGGAAGAGGTCCGCAATCCGGAGTTTTCCGACTGGCTCATCATGAATCCCAAGCCGACGCCGGAGGACATGAAGAATGCCCCACCCCGTACCATGAAGAAGCGCAACTACCAGTTTATTTCGTACCGTCAGGGATCGGCGAAGATCAGCGCCCTGATCGAGGTTTCCTACAAGCTGGTCGACACCTCGACGGGGGAAAACGTCTTCACCAATACGATCGCGGGAAAGCTCATCAAGGAAGACAAATATCAGGACGCCGTAATGGCGGCGAGCATCCCCCACGACCCCCTGGAGCTGCCCACGGAGGTGGAAGTGCTGGATGAACTGGCCAACGCGAAGATCGTGGAGATGGGACAGAGCGTGCTGAAAAGCTACCAGAGCCTTGAAGTCGAGTATTTCAACCAGGCCCAGCAGCTTCAGAAACGCAGAAGCGTGGAGCAGGCCGTGGAAAAATACGTCGACGCCGTCTATGACGAGCGGTCGAAGGGGATTTCGACGCCGATCACGAAGAATTCGCTGGCTTCGGTCGAGCAGTTGATCCTCGACAAATGAGGGATGGAGAGAATCGGCCCGGGCGTCTCTCCGACGCCCGGGCCTCATTTCAGGAGGAGGGCATGGCGACCCGGGGGCTCGTGCGTTGGATTCTTGCTGCTACGCTTCTCTTTTTTTCCGCTGCGGCGACGACGGCCTCGGCGCAGATCAAGGTCTCGGTTTTCAATTTCGGCACCCTCAACCTGGAGGCGTCCGGGTACGGAACGACGGCAACCAACATGCTGATGACTTCGCTCGGCGCCGAGCCCTCGCTGGCCGTCCTGGACCGCAAGGAACTCGAAGCGTTCCTCAGTCTGAACGACCTGCAGCAGGACGACAATCTGGACAACGTCGTCGCCATCGGCACACGGCTCGGGATCAACATGATCGTCGTCGGCAACGTCGAAAAGAAGGGATCGATCATCATCATCAACTCCAAGGTGATCCACGTCGAATCCAAGAAGGCGTTCTTCAGCACGCAGCTGAGAGCGCTCGGCGACGCCGGACTCGTCGGGGAAATCCGCAAACTCAGCTCCATGATCACTGCCGCCATCAAGGCGCAGGCGGCCAAGAGAGGGGATGAGGGCAAGGCGGCCCTCAAGGGACCCGTCCGGGTGCAGAAGCGCGGGGGCAACAAGCGCGTGTTCCTGAGCTGGGAGGACTCCCCGGACACCCGGCCGGCCGGATACGAGGTATTCCGCAGCGCCCAGGAGGCGGGACCGTACGTCAAGATCGGAGAGTCGACGAAACCCGAGTATGCGGACCAGGACCTGGAGAGCGGCAAGACGTACTTCTACAAGGTGCGCGCGTTCGACGCCCGGGGCGGCCGCAGCGACTATTCGGCGGTCGTCTCCGCCGAGACGGCGCCGACCCCGAATCCGCCGGTCATCCTCAGGACGGAAAGCCACGTGAGGAGCATCATGCTCACTTGGTCCCCCAATCCGTCGAGCAGCGGCGATCCTGCGAAGCTGGTCGGCTACAAGCTCTACCGCGCCAAAGTCGAAGAAGGGCCTTACCGCGAAGTGGCGAACATCCTCGGCAAGGACCTCGGCATCGGCATCGATTCCGCCACCACGCTCGACAAGCTCCTCAAGGTCAACGTCCTGGACAAGGGCCTGGCCGACGGAGAAGACTATTTCTACAAGGTCACGGCCTGCAACGAGAAGAACCTGGAAAGCGAATTCTCCGCTTCCCTGAAGGGCAGGAGCCTGCCCGTGGTGTCGGGCCTCGCGGCCCAGGGGGACATGATCCGGGAGATCCTGCTGCGCTGGAACCCGTTGGATTCACCGTTCACCAAGGGATATTCCATCTATCGCAGCACCTCCGAAAACGCCGATTTCAAGAAGATCAGGCGTCTCGATTCCTACGACGTCGGGGCGGACAAGAAGATCGCCTTCACGGACAGGGATGGCCTGGGCGACAAGATCCGTTACTACTACTGCGTCACGGCCTTCGAAGAGGGGGATCAGGAGACATCGGCTTCCGTAACCGTTTCCGCCGTGACCAGGGGCAAACCGCCCACCCCGCAGGGATTCAAGGCCCAGAGCGGTCTCGTGAAGCGCATCGAATTGAGCTGGGCGCCCTCGACGGCGGACGACGTGGAAGGGTACAATCTCTACTGGTCGAAAGAAAAGGTCGGGCGGTACAGCCTGCTCAAGAAGATCGACGGCCGCGACCAGGGGCGTTATACCGACAGCGGACGGGGTTTTGACAAACTCGCGGACAACGCGACGATCTTCTACACGCTCTCCACGTTCAACAAGGTCGATGTGGAAAGCGATCTTTCCGAGGCCGTCAGCGCAACGACCAAGCCGCGGCCGGCGAAGCCGTCGGGGCTGACGGCACAGGAAAGGAAAGTGAAGTCCGTGCCGCTGTCCTGGAAGGCGAATCCGGAGAACGATATCGCCCAGTATCTCGTCTTCCGGGCTGAGGGTGCAAGCGGACAGGACTACAGTCAGATTGCCAGGCTTCCCGGAAAGACCGAGTACCAGGACAAGGAACTCAAGGACGGCGCCCTCTACCGCTATCGCATCCAGGCGGAGGACAGGGACGGACTGATCAGCGATTTCTCGGAGCCGGTGACCGTTTCCACGAAGCCCCGGCCGAAGAGTCCGGAGGGGCTTTCCGGTGAGTTCAAGGACGGCAAGGCCGAGTTGCGCTGGAAGGCCGGTCCGGAGGCCGACCTCGCCCGGTACAACGTCTACGAGAAGCGCTTCCTGGGACGCGAAAAGATCGGTTCGTCGACGCAGGCGAGCTACGGCGACGCCTCGATCGTGCCCGGGAAACCGAAGACGTACGCCATCACATCGGTCGACAGAGACGGTCTGGAAAGCGAGCCGAGCCAGGAGCTGGTGGTTTCGCCGCCGAAGTGAGAACGGAAATTTTGACCACGAAGAAGAAGGAGGTTCGGCATGAAGCGGAGATGGGGCGGAAAACGATGGACGGCGGCCGGGATCGCCCTCGTGGTGTTCCTGCTATGGAGCGGGGCGAGCTTCGCGGCGGAAACGGGACGGTTTCAGGTCGTGGCGGGCAAGGAGGAAAACAGCTACCTGGTCGATACGACGACGGGTGCCGTTTGGGTTCTGACCTATCGCACGCTCGCCACGGGCCGTGAACCGATCGCCATTCCGTACAAGTTCATCAAGATTACGCCGAAGGAGGCGAATACATTCATCGTCGAAAATGTCCAGCAGGTCGCTCCGTTTCTGAACAAAGAGGCAGAGCGCAAATGAACGGGGGAAGACCCGCGGAGATTTCTGCGCGCCGGAACGAAAGGGCAGGATAGGGGGTTCCGTTTCGCCGCCTGTCTGCGGGACGCCGGACGGGGAGGGGATTTATGAAATTCGCTGTCGCTCGTTGGAGACTGATCCTGGCCTTTGCGGTATTGCTGCCGGTCGTTCAGGGGTGCCTTGTGGCAACGAAGAACACGATCATTTCTCCCGAGATCACGTCGCTGTTCAAGGGGCAGTACAAGATCGATCCGTACATGGAGGACCACCGGCCCAGGACCGTGGCCGTCCTCCCCTTCGTGGACCAGTCCGGGAGCAAAGAAGGTTTCGAGCCGGTCCGGCGCGGTTTCTACAACCATTTCAGCTCGCTTCCCTTCAAGGATCTGGAATTGTACCGCACCGACGACCTCCTGCGGAAGGCGGACCTCACGGATCCGGAAGCCATCAGCAAGAAGACGCCGCAGGAACTGGGCAAGATCCTCGGGGTCGACGCCGTGGTCTACGGCGACATCTCCAACTTCGACAAGCTTTTCGCCGTCGTCTATTCCCAGGTCGCCGTCGGGGCCGACATCAGGATGTACGATACCGCGACGGGAAAGTTCCTCTGGAGCGGCAGACACACCGTCCGTATCCATGAAGGCGGCATTTCCACGACTCCCGTCGGCCTCATCGCGACCATCATCGCCACCTCCATGAACGTCCGCGACATCCAGCTGCTGCGCGCCTGCGACGACCTCTTCCGGGACATGGTGAAGACCATCCCGACGCCGTCCCTGGCGGAACAGCTGCGGCCCCCGGTCATCACCCTGCTGACGCAGGATACCAAGGGGCTGCCGAAGAAGGCGGGCGACGAGATCCGGGTCGTCATCCAGGGCGATCCGAAGAAGCAGGCGTCCTTCAGCATCGGCGGCTTCAAGAAGGACATCGAGATGCGCGAAATCGAACCGGGGGGCTATCTGGGGACCTATCGCGTCATCCCGGGCGACAACGTGAGCAAAGCCCTCATCACGGGATATCTGAGGGATGATTCGGGCGGGACCGCGGAATGGGTCGATGCCCTGGGAACGGTGACCATCGACACGACGCCTCCCGCCAAGATCGGCAAGGTCGCGGCCGTGGGACGGAACACGACGGTCCTTCTCAACTGGGAGAAGTCCGCGACGGGGGACCTCGCCGGCTACCGCGTCTATCGCAGCGAGACGCCTCTGACGGGGTATGCGGAAATCGCGAAGACGGAACTGCCGGAATTCCGTGACGCGGGCCTTGTCAACAGCAAGAAGTACTACTACGCCGTGACCGCCGTCGACCGGGCCGGAAATGAAAGCGACCGGAGCGATGCGCTGGCCGGCATGCCCGTGGCGCCCGGGCCGACGCCCGTCGGCGGCGTCATCGAGACCGACACGACCTGGGTTGCGGGGGCGAGCCCTTACGTGATCGAAGAGACGATCCTCGTTCGCGACAAGGCGACGCTGACGATCGAACCGGGAACGGAGATCCGCTCCCGGGGAGGGGCCCTGGTGATCGAGGGAAGGCTGCTCGCCGAGGGCGACGCCGAGCGACTGATCGCTTTCGATGCGATGGAGCCGGGCAAGTCCTGGGGCGGGATCGCCTTCAACAACGTGAAGGAAAGAGAAAACATCCTGAGATACTGCCGGATCCGGAGCGCCGGGACGGCCGTTTCCTGCCAGGCGTCGTCGCCGCGGGTCGAGTTCTGCGAGCTGACGGGGAACGGGACGGCGATCAAGATTGCCGGCGCTTTTTCGAAGCCCGTGATCGGGAAAAACGCCTTGCGCAAGAACAGCGAGGCGGCTGTGATCGTCACGGACGGCGCACGGCCCTCCATCGATGAAAACCGCATCGAGGACAACGAAAAAGAGGGACTCCTGATTGTCTCCGCCATGCCCACGGTGACCCGCAACGTCATCACGCAGAACCGCGGGACCGGCATCGTCATTCAGAAGAGCAAACCGATCATTGCGGAAAACAACATCACCGACAACAAGCCGCTCGATGCGGCGGCCGACATGACGGGCGAGGCGGTCAGCGCGCTCGACAACTGGTGGGGCACCGCCAAGGGGATCGAGGTCCTTGCCAGGGTCAGGGGCAAGGTCGACATCCGTTCCGTCCTCACGGGCCCCTATCCGGAGGGCAAGCCCCTGGAACTGCCGATTCTCGGTTCGCCGCTCGCCGGGACGGTCAAGACGGACTCCTTCCTGACCCTTTCCAACAGCCCTTACCGCGTGGCGAAGGACGTCGTTCTGGACGGCGGAGCGACGCTGTACGTCGAGCCCGGGGTGGTCCTCCAGTACGATCACGGCACGTCCATCATCGCCGAGGACGGAGGGATCATCGCCCGGGGGACGCCGGACCGTCCCATCCTGTTCACGTCATCGGCCGTTTCACCGTCGCCCGGCGCCTATGCGGCGGCGGTGCAGTTCAAGAAGGCGACGAAGGTCAACAGCGCGCTCGCCTTCTGCATCGTCAAGTACGCTTCCACGGCCTTCGACATGTTTCACGGCTCCCCGGAGATCTCGTCCTGCGCCATCCTGTACAGCGCCCAGAACGGGATCTTCTGCCGCAACGATTCCGCCCCGAAGATCGCACTCTCCACCTTCAAGGGGAATCAGGGGGAGGGGGCGATCAAGTGCGTGGGGATGTCGAATCCGACGATCCGCAACAACAATTTCGTCGAGAACGCCGTGTCGATCCAGACCTTTTCCTCCATCTACATCGACGCACGGCAGAACTGGTGGGGCAGGAATCCGCCCGATCTCGACGGCATATGGGGCGACCTGGACAAGAACATCAACATCAAGCCGTGGCTGGAAGCGCCGGCGGAGAAGGCTTTTTCGGAGGAGTGACAGGGGCCTTGCGGACTTGAAGCCAATTGACAATTGTAATCCCACAGGGTTTTTGGTATGGTGCGGCCCGAGGGGCGGCCGCACGACGGGGACCGGAAGGCGCTGACGGAACCCCTTTGAGAAGGGGTGACCCTTCCGGGGTCTTCATAAGGAGGACGATATGAAGTCGAAGCTCTTGGCAGCGTTGGGAATCGCAGTGGCGATGACCCTGACGGCTGGAATCGGCTGGTCGGCGGACGCCGTCAGCATGTCCGAATGGATCGAAAAGATCGGGAATCAGGGGAACATCAACTGGTCGGCGGGTTATGTGGAAGCCGTGGGGATCGGCGCACCGCCCGAACGGTTCATCGGCAAGCCCCAGGCCCGCCCCATGGCGCTCCGGGCCGCGCAGGTGGATGCGTACCGGAATCTGCTCGAGGTGACCAAGGGGGTCCGCGTCGACTCGACAACGACCGTCAAGGACTTCACCGTCGAGAGCGACATCATTCGCACCCAGGTGGAGGGCGTCGTCAACGGATCGAAGGTGACGAAACAGGAATACATGTCCGACGGCACGGTGGAAGTGACCGTGCGGATGCCGCTGGGCGGCGGATTCGCGCAGGCCGTGCTGCCGAAGATCCTGGAACGCAAGCAGGTACAGCCCCCTGCGCCGCCGGCAGGTCCCGCGCCCGCCGCGATGGTTTTCACGGGACTCGTCGTCGATGCCAGGGGACTCCAGGCAAGACCGGCAATGGCCCCGAAGATTCTGGATGAGAGCGGCAGGGAAGTCTACGGTTCGGCGAACGTCGACCGCGAATACGCCGTACAGCAGGGCATGAGCGGATACGCAAGGGATCTGACCGCGGCGCAGAGCAACGCCCGCGTCACGAACAATCCGCTGAGCGCCAAGGGCCTGAAGACGGACGGACCGGGGCGCGCCGACATCGTCATCGGCAATGCCGATGCCGACAAGCTTCGCGGCGCGGCGGAAAACGTGGATTTCATGAAGAAGTGCCGCGTCATGATCGTACTGGACTGAGAAGCAAAGACCCTGCGTCTCGCGCCTGGACGCGATGTCGCCGGAACCTTTCGACCGCAGTTGCCTCCCCCCCGGGACGGAGCTGCGGTCGTTTCGCATCGGGGGAACCGCATGTCGAAAATCGAAGTGCTGCCGCAGGACGTTGCGGAGCGGATCGCAGCCGGCGAGGTGGTCGAGCGTCCGGCGTCCATCGTGAAGGAACTTCTGGAGAACGCCCTGGATGCCGGCGCCTCTTCGATCTCGGTCACGATCGAGAAGGGCGGATGCGAGTCGATCCGCGTCGCCGACAACGGCCGGGGCATCGAGGCCGCCGACGTGCCGCTCGCCTTTGCGCGCCATGCAACCAGCAAGATCCGCGTCTTCGACGACCTCTTCCGGCTGCGGACCTTCGGATTCCGGGGAGAGGCATTGGCGAGCATCGCCGCCGTTGCGCGGGTCGAGATGGTCTCGAGAACCGCCTCGAGTCCAAGCGGAATGCGGATCGTCGTCGAGTCGGGGACGGTGCGTGAGAGCGCCGAGATCGGCTGCCCCGTCGGAACGACGGTCCTGGTGGACCGCATCTTCGCTTCCGTTCCCGCAAGGAAGAAATTCCTGAAGACGGCGGCGACAGAGCAGGGCAACTGTCTCGACACGGTCACGAGGCTGGCCATGTCGAACGCGGGCGTGGGGATCCGCGTGACCGCCAACGGGAGGGAGACGATGAACCTGCCCGCCTCCGGAGATCTCGCGGAAAGGCTGGCGCTCCTGCTCGGCGGAGAACTCCGCGGGCAGCTCGTTCCCCTCGACTACAGCGCCCGCGGCATCCGCATATCCGGCTTTGCCGGCCGTCCCGACCTGAGCCGCTCCTCCTCCCGCGGGATGTTCTCTTTCGTCAACCGCCGTTCCGTCCGGGACCCGCTGCTCACGAGCGCGATCATGACGGCCTATCGGGGAACCATGGAGGGCAGACGCTATCCCGCCGTGGTTCTGTTCGTCGACTTGCCGGCGGAGGAACTCGACGTCAATGTCCATCCCGCGAAGGTCGAGGTCCGTTTCCGGGACCCGCGTGCCGTGTACGAAACGGTCGTGGAGGCCCTGACGGGGGCGGCGGCGAACCGGGCCCTGTCCCGTCCCGGGTCTCAAGAAGGGGAGGCCGCGGCCGGGGGCGTCGCGAAGGCGCCGGAGAACTACCGGCTGCGCATCGAAGAAGCCCTCAAACGATACACCATCCTGCCGTCGCGGAGGAACTTTCCCGTCCGGCGGCCGCACGACGGGGAATCCGGCCGTCCGGCTGCCGGACCGGGCGCCTTGCCGGAGCGGAAGGAACCGACGGCGCCGGCTCCGGGGCCGGCGCCCGAGCCGGCCCGATCGGCCCCGCGTTTTTCGGACCTCCTGTATCTCGGACAGATCCTCCAGACCTACCTCGTTTTCGCGGGTCCCTCCGGCCTTGTGCTGCTCGACCAGCACGCCGCGCACGAGAGGGTCCTCTTCGACAAGCTGAAGAAGAGTTCGTCGCTGCGCGGCTCGCCGGCGCAGCGCCTTCTTCTTCCGGAGGTCATGAGCCTGCCGCCGGGCGACTTCGCGCTTCTCTCCGAGGCCGCCGGAATTCTGGGTGACCTGGGCCTGGAGGTCGAACCCTTCGGTGCCGATACGGCCGTGGTCCGGTCCGTGCCGTCGCTGCTTGCGCGGACGAACCCGCGGGATCTCGTGGCGGAGATTCTGGAAGAACTGGCCGAGACGTCCCGGACGGCGGAACTCGAGGACCGGCGGGAAAGGATCCTCGCCCGCATGGCCTGCAAGGGAGCGGTCAAGGCCAACGCGGACCTGAGCGAGTCGGAGGTGAAAGCGCTCTGCACCGATCTGGATGCCGCCGCGACCGCGACGACCTGTCCGCACGGCCGACCGCTGTTCATCCTGCTCTCGCAGGGTGATCTCGAGAGGATGTTTCACCGGAAGTGAAGCGGTCCACCGGAGAGGATTTTCGTCCACTGCTTGAGGAAAGAACGTGGTTTCAAAAGAAACAGCCGACGGCCGCCCCCGCGTCGTCGTCCTCGTGGGCCCGACGGCCGCCGGAAAATCGGAACTCGGCGTGGACCTGGCCGCCAGGTTCGCAGGCGAGATCGTCAGCGCCGACTCGATGCAGGTCTATCGATACATGGATATCGGCACGGCCAAGCCCTCGGCCGAGGAGCGCGGGCGCATCTCCCACCATCTGATCGATGTCGCCGATCCCGACGAGGACTTCAGCGCGGCGGTTTTCGCCGCGCAGGCCGCCGCGGTGATCGAGAGGCTCCACCGGGAGGGCAGGACGATCTTCCTCGTCGGCGGCACCGGACTCTACATCAAGGCGCTGCTCCGGGGGCTCGTGGAGACGCCCGCGTCGGACGCCGGACTGAGAAACCGCTGCCGCGAGCACGTCCGGCGGTACGGGAGCCTCTCCCTCCACGAGAGGCTTCGGAAAATAGACCCGCAGGCCGCCGTGAGGATTCACCCTTCCGACGTGGTGCGCGTGATCCGGGCGCTGGAGGTGTTCGAACTGACGGGCCGATCCATCTCGGAGATCCGCGAACGGCACGCCTTTGCGACCTGCCGCTACCGGACCCTGAAGATCGGTCTTGCCGTGGAAAGGAGGGAGCTGCTGGAGAGAATCGACCGCAGAACGGACCGGATGATCGAACGAGGCCTGGTGGACGAGGTTCGTGAACTGCGGCGCCGGGGGTACGGGCCGGATCTCAAATCGATGTCGTCGCTGGGCTACCGGCACATCGCCGGCTGCCTCGAAGGGCGCTGCACGCTTGCGGAGGCTGTTCAGAAAACCAAACAGGACACCCGGCGCTATGCGAAGCGGCAGATGACCTGGTTCGGCGCCGATCCCGAAATCCAGTGGCATCCCCGGGAGGACGCCGAAAAAGTCTATGAAAAGATCGGTGGATTCCTGTCCTGATGACGGCCATCCATGACGGGGACATCCCCGCCGCGGCGGTTCCGATGCGGGGCGGAGCGGCCGACGCGCCGAAAGTGCTTGACTTACAAAAGGCATGGATATAACTAACGAAGCGGTTGTTTTGCGGCAACCGAAAACGGGACGCCTCCTCTTCGGAGACGGGCCAACGAAAGGAGATTGATATGATGCACCGAATTCGTCATCGCCGGCTGCTGACGGTCCTGATCGCTTTCGCGGTTGTGCTGGCATTTTCCGCCTGCGCACCCAAAGCAAGGCCGCCCATCGGCCAGTTGGATACGCCGGAGCATCACACCTACACGGGGATCAAGCTCCTCAACCAGGGAAAGTACACGGACGCCCAGCGGGAATTCGAGCTGGCCCTCCAGCTGAACGCCAAGTTTTCGTCGGCCCACACCGGCATGGGACTCGTCAAGGCCCAGCAGGGGGATCTGAAGGCGGGTTTCGAGGCGATGAAGAGCGCCAAGAAATACGCGAACACCAACGAGGAAAAGACCGCCCTTTACACCGGGTTGATCCGCCTCCATACGATGAACGCCGCGCGGGAAAAGAAATGGCTGGACGATGCCAAGGACGCCTTTGACGATGCGATCCTCGTGGATCCGAAGGCCGACGCCCCCTACTTCTTCATGGGCAAGGCCTACAAACAGGCACTGGAATTCGCTCCGGCCGGACAGATGTTTGCCAAGGTCCTGGAACTGAAGGGCGAGTATGCCGGACCGGCGGATGCGGAATGGAACCTCGTCCAGAAGATCCAGCGCGCCATGCCTGGCACCATCACCGGCAAGAAGATCGCCATCGTCGAGCGGATCACACGCGCCGATGCCGCGGCCCTCTTCATGGAGGAATTGAAGATCGACGGTCTGTACGGCAAGCGCACCCTGAAGAGCTTCGACACCTCCTTCAAGGACCCCGCGAAGGCCAAAGAGGCGGCCGCCAAGGGGCCCAAGACGGCGGCGGACATCGCCGATCATCCTTTGAAGGCGGATATCGAGGGACTCCTCGCGATCGGCGTGCGGGGATTGGAGCCCTATCCCGACGGCAGCTTCCGGCCGAATGAGATCGTCGACCGGGCCAGCTTCGCCATGATGGTGGAAGATATCCTGATCAAGGCGACGGGCGACAATGCCCTTGCCACCAAATTCATCGGCAACACCTCTCCCTTCCCGGACCTGCGGGCCGACCTCGCCTATTTCAACGCGGTGATGGTCGTCACGTCCCGGGGACTGATGGAGGTCAAGGACGCGGGGACCGGTGAGTTCGCACCGCTGAATCCGGTGCCGGGCGTGGACGGCCTTCTCGTGATCCGGAAGATGAAGGAGCAGTTGAAGTTCTGAAGAAGACCATGGTGCGGAAGACTAGGAACGGGAGGCGGCGGGACGTTTTCCAGCCCCTCCGTTCTTAGTCCTTTTTTTATGGAGACGACGAATGCAGAGCGGGCTTTTACCGAAAACGTTTTCGCCTCACGAGGTTGAGGAGAGGCTGTACAGGACCTGGCTGGAGGGCCGGTTTTTCCACGCGGAGGACAGGAGTTCCAAGAAACCGTTTTCCATCGTGATCCCGCCGCCCAACGTGACGGGGATGCTCCACATGGGGCATGCCCTGAACAATGTGCTGCAGGACGTCATGATCCGCTTCCGGCGCATGCAGGGCTGCAACGCGCTGTGGATGCCGGGGATGGACCATGCGGGCATCGCGACGCAGAACGTCGTCGAGCAGGAGCTCGCCAAAGAGGGACTGACGCGGCAGGATCTCGGGCGCGAGAAATTCATCGAGCGCGTCTGGGAATGGAAGGCCAAGTACGGAGGGGTCATCGTCAATCAGCTCAAGCGGCTCGGCTGCTCCTGCGACTGGGAGCGGGAGCGCTTCACGATGGACGAAGGCCTGTCGCGGGCCGTCCGCGAGGTCTTCGTGCGCCTGTACGGCGACGGACTCATCTACCAGGGGGATTACATCGTCAACTGGTGCCCCCGCTGCCACACGGCGATTTCGGATCTCGAGGTCGAGTACAAGGAACAGCAGGGATCCCTGTGGGAGATCCGCTACCCCTTCGCCGACGGATCGCCGGGAGGGATCGTCGTCGCCACGACGCGTCCGGAAACCATGCTGGGCGACACGGCCGTCGCCGTTCATCCCGACGACGCACGCTACCGGGAGGTGGTGGGCAAGGAGGTGATCCTGCCGCTTGTCAACCGCCGCATCCCGATCATCGCCGATGAATACGTCACGATGGACTTCGGATCGGGCGCCGTCAAGATCACGCCGGCCTGCGATCCCAACGACTTTGCCATGGCCAAGCGCCAGAATCTCGAAATCATCAAGATCATGGACGGCGCCGGCGTCATCAACGAGAACGGCGGGGTCTACAAGGGGCAGGATCGTTACGAGTGCCGCAGGAATGTCGTCGAGGATCTGAAAAAGGGCGGGTATCTCGTGGGCGTGAAGCCCTATCTGCACAACGTCGGCCAGTGCTACCGGTGCAAGACCGACGTCGAGCCCATGGTCTCCAAACAGTGGTTCGTCCGGATCGCGCCGCTCGCCAAGGAGGCGATCGCGGCGGTCGTCAAGGGCAATACCCGCATCGTGCCGGCCATGTGGGAGGCCACCTATTTCGAGTGGATGAACAACATCCGCGACTGGTGCATCTCCCGTCAGATCTGGTGGGGGCACCGCATCCCCGTCTGGACCTGCGAGGAGTGCGGGAAGACGATCGTGGCCTCCGTCGACCCCGATCGCTGTCCGGACTGCGGCAACGCGAAACTGCGCCAGGAGGAAGACGTCCTGGACACCTGGTTCAGTTCGGCGCTCTGGCCCTTTTCGACGCTGGGCTGGCCGGACCGCACGGAGGCCCTCAAGACCTTCTATCCGACCTCGCTCCTGGTCACGGGCTTCGACATCCTGTTCTTCTGGGTGGCGCGGATGATGATGATGGGACTCTACGTCATGAAGGACGTGCCGTTCCGGGACGTCTATCTGCACGCCCTTGTCCGGGACGAACGCGGCGAGAAGATGAGCAAGTCCCGCGGCAACATCATCGACCCGCTCGAGATGATCGACAAGTACGGGACGGACGCCTTCCGCTTCACCCTGGCCGCGTTCACCGCGCAGGGCCGCGATGTGCGGATGTCCGAAGAGCGCATCGAAGGGTACAGGCATTTCGTGACGAAGGTCTGGAACGCGGCGAGATTCTCGCTGATGAACCTGGAGGATTTCTCCGCGGCGGCGCCCGCGGCGGCGCCGCAGGAGCCGCTTTCGCTCCCGGACCGCTGGATCTTCTCCCGCCTGGACCAGGTCGTCGCCGACGTCACCCGGTGCCTCGACGAGTACCGCTTCAACGAAGCGGCCGGCGCCGTCTACGCCTTCGTCTGGCACGAGCTCTGCGACTGGTATCTCGAACTGGTCAAACCGGTTCTGTACGGCAGGGAAAGCGAAGCCGCCCGCAGGACGGCGCAGAGGACGCTGTACACGGTTCTGAAATCGTCCCTGAAGCTGCTCCATCCCTTCATGCCTTTCATCACCGAGGAAATCTGGCAGACGCTGGTCGCGGACGGATCATCGATCATGACCAGTTCCTTCCCGGCGGCCGGGGAGCTCCCGCGGGACAGGGAAGCGGAATCCCGGATGACGCTGATCGTGGGCGTGATCACGGCGGTGCGCAACATCCGCGGCGAGATGGGAATCGCGCCTTCCCGGAAACTCAAGGTCCTGCTCTCGGCGGGGGAGGAATCCGCCCGCGCGACCCTTCAGGAGGGGAGCCGCTACATCGTGAACCTGGCCAACCTGGAAGACCTGGCGGTGCGGACGGGCGCGCCGGAGCCGAGGAAGGCGGCGACGGGCCTGTGCGGGACGACGAAGGTTTATGTCCTCCTGGAAGGCGTCATCGATTTCGCTTCCGAGAAGACGCGGCTCGAGAAGGAGATGGCCAAGGTCGACAAGGACATGGCCGTGGTGGAGCGGAAACTCTCCAATCCCGACTTCCGCGCGAAGGCGGCCCCGGCGGTCCTGGAGAAGGAGGAGCGGAAGGGCCGCGGCTTCCAGGAGAAGCGGCAGGTGCTGCGGGCCGCCCTGAAGAGGCTGGAGGAGATGGCCGAATGATTCCCCCGTACCGGCTCCGGCAATCGATCCGCAGGGCCCTCGAGGAAGATCTCGAACACGGCGACATCACGACGACCTCCTGCCTGACGGGCGGCGAAAGGGGCAGGGCGACGGCCCGGGCCAAATCGGCGCTGGTGCTGGCGGGCATCGATGTTTTCCGGGAGGTCTTTCTCTGTCTCGATCCGTTCCTGTCCTTTGCGGCATCGCGCCGGGACGGCCAGCTCGTTCAGCCGGGGGAACCCCTTGCGGAGGTGCAGGGGAATCTCTCCTCCATCCTCATGGCCGAGCGCGTCGCCCTCAATTTTCTCCAGCGGATGAGCGGCATCGCGACGCTCACCCGGCGGTATGCCGAGGCCGTTCAGGGAACGGGGGCGCGGATCATCGATACGCGGAAGACGGCGCCGGGCCTGCGGATCTTCGACAAATACGCCGTCAGGACCGGCGGGGGCGCCAATCATCGGTTCGGTCTTTCCGACGGCGTCCTCATCAAGGACAACCATATCACCGCCGCCGGCGGCATCCGCCAGGCCGTGCAGCGCGCCCGCGGCGCGGTACCGCATACCTGCCGCATCGAAGTCGAGGTGACGAATTTCGAAGAGCTGGACGAAGCCCTGGCCGCGGATGCGGAAATCATCCTGCTGGACAACATGGGCGTCGCGGAGATGAAGAAGGCGGTGGAGCGCGTCGGCGGGCGGAGGCTTCTGGAGGCCTCCGGAGGGATTTCGCTGGAAAACGTCCGTGCCGTCGCCGAAACCGGCGTGAACCTGATTTCCGTCGGCGCCCTCACCCACTCCGCTCCTGCCGCCGATATCTCGCTGAAGATATCCGGCGATTCCGGGACCGGCGCATAGGCGGCCCGGACGCCGGGCCGTTCCGGAACACGAGCCCCTATGGATCTGACGGAACAAGCACTGAAGGACCGCCTGGGCGGGATACCGGGCGGCTGGAATGCGCGCTTTTTTCCCGCCCTTGCCTCCACGAACGAAACGGCCTTTCAACTCGGTCGCGAAGGAGCTCCCGACCGTACGGCCGTTTTCGCGGACAGCCAGTCCCGCGGCAGGGGGCGCATGAAGCGTGTCTGGCAGTCTCCGCCTGCACGGAACCTCTACGTATCGCTGCTCCTGAGGCCGCCGCTGGCCGCGGAGGAACTTTCATCCTTCCCGCTCGTGGCCGGTGTCGCCGCGGCGCGGGCCCTTCTGCCCCATGCCGGGAAAGGTTCGGTCCGCCTGAAGTGGCCGAATGACGTTCTCCTGCGCGGCAGGAAGGCGGCCGGGATCCTCGCCGAGATGCGGACGAGGAAGAAGAGGGTCGATTTCGTCGTCGTGGGCATCGGCATCAACGTGAACATGGAAACCGCGGATTTCGATCCGGCGATCCGGGATAAGGCCATCTCGGTCCGGGAAGTGACCGGCTGGAGGCTGTCGAGGCTGGAACTGGCCGTAGATCTTCTACAGGCCTTCGAGGGATGTTACGAGCGCTTTCTCCGGGAGGGATTCCGGTCGCTCCGGGAGGAGTGGCTGGGTTCCACCGACATGGTGGGACAGCGGGTGCGCGTATCCCTTGAAAATGACGTTTGCTGCGGCATCGCGGAGACGATCGACCGGGACGGCGCGCTGGTTATCCGGGACGAACAGGGCCTCATGAGGCGGATGACGATCGGCGACGCCACGGTGCTCAAAGATTGACCTTGAAGGAGTGGGGCAATGCTTCTGGTGATCGATGTCGGGAATACGAACACGGTGATCGGCGTCTTCGAAGGTGAGAAACTGGTCCACGACTGGCGGATTCGGACGGTCGTGGATCACACGATCGACGAGTACGGCATGCTGATCCTCAGCCTCTACAAGTCGAGCCGGATCAGCGCCAAGACGATCAAGGCCATCATCATCTCCTGCGTCGTGCCGCCGATGCTGAACATCCTGGAACCCCTGTGCGAGAAATACTTTCATCTGAAGCCGCTGATCGTCGGGCCCGGCGTCAAGACGGGGATGCCGATCTTCTACGACAATCCCAAGGAGGTCGGCGCCGACCGCGTCGTCAACGCCGTGGCGGCCTATGAAAAATACCGCCGCGACTGCATCATCGTCGACTTCGGCACGGCGACGACCTTCGATTACGTTTCGCCGCGCGGAGAGTACATGGGCGGATGCATCTCCCCGGGGATCATGATTTCGAGCGAGGCCCTTTTCGAGCGCGCTGCGAAGCTTCCCCGCGTGGAACTCAGCCGGCCCCGGGCGGTGGTCGCCAAGGATACGGTCAGCAGCATGCAGGCCGGAATCCTGTTCGGATATGCCGGCCTGGTGGACGGGATCGTGGGGCGCATGAAGGCCGAGGTGAAGTCCGAGCCGATCGTCGTCGCGACGGGGGGCCTGGCGAGGGTCGTCGCCGCGGAGGCGAAGAGCATCGACGTCGTGGACGACATGCTCACCCTCGAAGGCCTCAGGATCATCTACATGCGGAATGCGTAAGACGGCAATCGCCTCGAACCGGAGATTCGCCTCATGCTGCAGGTCGGACTGACGGGAGGAATCGCCTCGGGGAAATCCACCGTGGCGGCGATGCTGGAGGAGAGGGGCGCACGCCTCATCGACTTCGACGTCCTGACGCGCGGTGTGGAGTCACCGGGCCGTCCCGCCTGGAAGGGTATCGTCGCGGCCTTCGGCAGGGACATCCTTCTGCCGGACCTGACGCTCGACCGCCCGAAACTGGGCGCCATCGTCTTTTCCGACCCGGAGAAGCTCCGGCTGCTCAATCGATGCGTCCATCCCCATGTGTTTGCGGAGTGGAGAAAGAGGATCGCCGCCATCCGCCGGCACGATCCGCGGGCGATCGTCGTTTCCGACATTCCCCTCCTGGTCGAAGTGGGCGCGCAGGACATGGTGGACGTGATCGTCCTCGTTCATGTCCCGCCGGAGGAGCAGATCGAGCGGCTCGTGAGGCGCAACGGCATCCGGCGCGAGGAGGCAGAGGCGAGGCTTGCCGCGCAGATGCCGATCGACCGGAAAATCGCGGCCGCCGATTACGTGATCGACAATCTCGGCACGCTGGAGCAGACGAGGAGGCAGGTGGCGGACCTCTGGGAACGGCTGGTCGAGCGGGAGAGGATGCAATACAACCCTGGAGGGAAAACGATATGATCGAGAAGAATGTTCTTGCGGACTTCAGCGGGCGGGTTTCGGAGCCCGTCGTCGATGCGACGGCCTATATCCATCCGCTGGCCGCCGTCATCGGCAATGTGAGCATCGGACGGAATGTCATGGTGTCGCCGACGGCCTGCATACGCGGAGACGAAGGGCAGCCGCTTTTCGTCGGCGACGACGCGAACGTCCAGGACGGCGTCGTCATCCACGCCCTCGAAACGGAGGAACACGGCAAGCCGGTGGAGAAGAATCTCTGCGAGGTGGATGGCCGCCCGTATGCGGTCTACGTCGGGAAAAGGGTGTCGTTGGCCCATCAGGTCCAGATCCACGGACCCGCGGTGGTCCTGGACGACACCTTCATCGGCATGAAGGCGCTCGTATTCCGCGCCCGTGTCGGCAGAGGATGCGTGGTCGAGCCGGGGGCCATCGTCATGGGCGTAGCCGTGCCGGACGGCCGTTATGTGCCCGCCGGCGCCGTCGTGAGGAACCAGCAGGATGCGGATGCGCTCCCGGCGATTACGGACGACTATCCGATGAAGAGCCTCAACAAGGGCGTCGTGCACGTCAATACCGCCTTGGCGAAGGGATATCTCGCCGCGAAGAAGTAGACGTCGAAGCTGAGAGAAAACCTTGAAAAGCCGGCTGCAAGGCCGGCTTTTTTGTAGCCGGACGGACGTTATCTGGAGTACCACTGGTCCGCACAGGCACATTGGTCCAACCACTGAGCCATTGAACCGCACTGCTTGCTCAAATGGCCGTCTCCGCTGCCTCCGGTACAGGGGAAATATTATTATATTTAATTATTGCAAATAGTTATTTAGATATAGCCCCTCCAGCCGCTGTCCTGAAAAAACACTTGACAAGAACCTTCAAAAGGTTTACTGGTTGAACCACACGGAAGTTCACGAGCAGTTCCCCTGAGAAAAGCCGGACCGTTTCTGCAGTCGATGAATCCGGCAGCGAGCGCACTCTCCGCAGCTTGCTGCGGCGTACGCGAGCGAATGATGTTCATGATCCCTTCCCTGGGGATCGAAGATGCTCCGGAGAGCTTCAATTATAGGTCGAGGGTTTTGCTGTGAAGAAATCAACGCAAGCCAGTGTCCTGAACCTCAAGGCAGCCAGGAGGAATCGCCTCTACGAGGAGATCGTCGCCCAGATCCAGAATCTCATTGGCAGCGGCAACCTCAAGTCCGGGGATCAGCTGCCTCCGGAAAGGGAACTGGCGGAGATCTTCAAGGTGTCGAGAAATTCCGTGCGGGAGGCCATCCGCGCCCTGGAGGAGAAATCGATCCTCCAGAGCCGCCCGGGAGACGGGACCTACGTCGTCATCCCCGAAGAGAAGTCCCTCATCGAGCCGCTGGCGGACGCGATCCAGAAGCAGAAGGACAAACTCCAGGAGATCTTCCAGTTCCGCCGGCTCATCGAGCCGCAGATCTCCTACCTTGCAGCCGAAAACGCGACGGATGATGAGGTGGCGAAATTCCGGGAGATCCTCGAAGAACAGAAGCGGCAGATCAGGGCCGGGGAAAACGCCATCGAGCCGGATGTTCAATTCCACCTGTCCCTGGCGAGGTCGGTGAAAAATTCCCTGCTGATGCGCGTCGTGGAAATTCTCAACGATGCCCTTCGGGAAAGCCGTGCGGAATACGTCCAGAGCAAGACCCGTCAGGAACTCTCGCTGAGCGCCCATTTCAAGGTACTTGAGGCGATCGAGAAGAGGGACCCGCAGCTGGCTTGGAAAGAGATGAACGAGCACTTGATCAACACGGAGAGGGTCGTTTTCGGTCACTAGACTTTTATCCTTTTCAGGGGTGGTTCGGATTTGTCAAAGGAGGAGTTGTTATGGCCCGTTTGCATGAACATGAAGGCAAGGCGATCCTGAAGATCGCCAAGGTGCCTGTTCCCAAGGGCGAGGTCGCCGCAACGCCCGCGGAAGTGAAAAAGATCGCCGAAAGGATGGGGAAGCCGGTCGTGGTGAAGGCCCAGATCTGGGCGGGCGGTCGAGGCAAGGCCGGGGGCATCAAGGTTGCGGAAAGCCCCGCAGACGCCGAAAAGGCGGCCGGGGCGATTCTGGGCGCCGTGATCAAAGGCATCCGGGTGGAGAAGGTTCTCGTCGAAGAAAAGCTCGACATCGCGAAGGAGTACTATGCCGGCATCATCGTGGATTCCTCCAAGGACGTTCGCGCCCCGGTGGTCATCTTCAGCACCGAGGGCGGGATGGACATCGAATCGGTCCCCGAGGAGAAGATTGCCCGCATGAACATCGACGTGCTGAGGGGGCTCCGGTACTACGATGCACTCAACCTCTGCGTGAAGGCGGGCGTGCCGAGCAGGGTCCTTCCCGACGTGGCCCGGATCGTTTCGGGCCTGCATTGGGCTTTCAAGGAATACGGCTGCCGGACCGCGGAAATCAACCCGATGGTGGTCACGAAGGAAGGCAAGGTGCTGGCAAGCGACTGCCGCATGTCGATCGACGATTCGTCGGTGTGCCGCCATCCGGAACTGGGCATCGAAGTCGCGCGCGAGGCCTCCACGCTGCCCACGGAACTGGACAAGATCGCCTGGCAGATCGAGGAATCGGATCTCCGCGGCACGGCTTATATCGCGCAGATGGTCGAGGAGATCAAGGAGCCGGGCTACATCGGCTACCACGGCATGGGCGGCGGCGGGGCCATTCTCGGCGTCGACGCCCTGAACCGCGTCGGGCTGAAAATCGCGAACTACGCGGACACCAGCGGCAACCCGCCGGCATCGAAGGTCTATCGGGCCGCGAAGGTCATTCTGTCCCAGAAGGGGATCGAAGGGTACATGCTGGGCGGTTTCATGGTGGCCAACCAGGAGCAGTGGCACCATGCCCACGGCGTCGTGAAGGCGCTTCGGGAAGAGATCCCGAAACGGCCCGGCTTCCCGGCCGTGTTGCTGCTCTGCGGAAACAAGGAAAAGGAATCCCTCGAGATTCTCCGGGAAGGGACGAAGGATCTCCCGGGCCGGATCGAGATCTACGGCTCGGAAAAAGTCTATGAAACGGAGTTTCTCGCGAAGAGGCTCCTGGCCCTCATCGAAGAGTACCGCAAGGACCCGAGGAGATAGGAGGGAAGGACCATGGAATTTCTGGAAAGGACCATCAAGGTCAAGATCGACCACGAAAAATGCAAGACGTGCAAGACGCACGCTTGTATTCCGGCATGCAAGCTCTACGCGAGAGGCATCATCACGCTCAAGGACGGCGTTCCCGTATTGAACGGCGACGCCGATTATGCGCTGCGCATGGGTACGGACTGCCTCGCCTGCGAGTACGAATGCTGGTTCCGGGGGAACAGCGCCATTACGATCGAAGCGCCGATCCCGGGTTTGGACCAATACCGGAAGAAACACGGTTTGGATTGAGAGGCGGTGACGCTATGGCGATCCTGTTGAAGAAGGAAACCAGGGTGCTGGTTCAGGGGATTACGGGCAGGGAAGGCTCCGCGCGCGCCGTTTTCATGCGCGGGGTGGGGACCAATGTCGTGGCGGGCGTCACGCCGGGCCGCGGCGGTGACGAGGTGAGCGGCATTCCCGTGTACAATACCGTCGAGGAGGCTGTCCGCGCGCAGGGGCACTTCGATGTCAGCGTTACGTTCGTGCCGGGCACGGCGCTGAAGGAGGCCGTGTTCGAGGCCCTGGATGCGGGAATCCGGTGGCTGGTCATGCCCGTCGAGCGCGTACCTCTCTACGACATCCTGGAGATCGTGGCCTACGGCAAGCAGAAGAACGCGATGCTGCTGGGGCCCGGCACCATCGGAATACATAGCCCCGGCATCGGAACGCTTGGCTGGCTGGGAGGGTCTGTCGAGAATGCCAGGAATCGCTTCGTGCCGGGGCATGTAGGGGTCATCTCCCGCAGCGGCGGCCAGTCGGGGACGCTGCCCTGGACCATCAAGGTGGCCGGCATGGGCGTCAGCACCGTCATTCATGTCGGGACGGAACCCGTGACGGGCATGTCGACGGACGAGATCCTCCCCTATTTCCAGGAGGACGAGCAAACGCACGCGGTGGTGATGTTCGGCGAGATCGGCGGCACGCAGGAGGAGGAGGCGGCCGACATCGTCCGGGCGGGAAAATTCACCAAGCCGCTGGTCGTATACGTGGCGGGGGCCTGGGCGCCCCCCGGCATGAGATTTTCTCATGCCAGCAGCATTGTGGAAAGGGGGAGGGGGTCGGCGAAGGACAAGATCAACTACCTGCGCGAAGCGGGGATTCATGTCGTCGACCGTCCCGATGAGTTGGCAACGACCGTGAAGCGGTTACTGAAACTATCTTAAAGTCGAAAGGAGAAAGTGTCATGGCCGTAATGAGATCCGTTTTTTATGTCCCCGGTAACAAGGAAAACATGGTCAGCAAGGCGCCCACCTTTCCGGCTGACATCGTCACGCTGGATTTGGAGGATTCCGTTCCGCCCGCCGAGAAACCGAAGGCGCGCGAGATCGTGCGGGAGAACCTGAAGTTCGCCGGTACGGGCGGTTCGAAGGTTTATGTCCGCGTCAACAACTGGGAAACCCTGATGACGAACGACGACCTGGAGGCCGTCGTCCATGAAGGACTGTCGGGCGTCTGCCTGGCCAAGACCGGTCATCCGGACAACGTCATCCGTCTCGACTGGAAGCTGGAAGAGCTGGAGAGAAGGCGCGGCCTGCCGGTGGGCAGCATCGCGATCCAGCTGCTGATCGAAACGGCGAAGGGCGTCATCAACGCGTACCCCTCGGCGACGGCCAGCAAGCGCGTGAACTCCCTGATCTTCGGCGCCGTCGACTACACCAAGGACATGCGCGTGAAACTGACCTCGCAGGGCGACGAGCAGCTGTACGCCCGTTTTTACACGGCGGTGGCCGCGCGCGCCGCGGGCTGCGTCGCGATCGACTGCCCCTTCGTGGATTTCAAGAACACGGAAGGTTTCGAGAAGAGCGTTCTTCAGGGCCGTGCCATGGGCTACGAGGGCAGGATGCTGCTGCACCCCACCCAGATTGAACCCGCCCACAAGCTGTACATGCCCTCGCCGGAGGATGTCGAGTGGGCGAAGGGCGTCGTGAAGGTGTTCGAGGAGGAAGGCATCGCCAAGGGCTCCGCGGCGGTTTCGTACAACGGCAAGATGGTCGATACGCCGGTCTACGACAACGCCCGCCAGATCCTGGCGACGATGAAAGAGATTGCGGACATGGAAGCCGTCCGCAAGAAGATGACCAAGGGTGCCTGATGTCTTTCCGGTTCGGCAGGCGGGACGGTTCGGACGGCACAAGCCGTCCCGCGTTGCCGGCCGGGGTTCCTGTGCGCGATCCGACGGTCAACGTCCGCCTTGTGTGCCGGAAGGAGCAGTGTCCTCATGATGGAACGGGAGAAAATGATCCAGGAGTTGGCGAAGATTGTGGGAAAGGAGGATGTCCTCACCTCGGAGATGCAGATCCGCCTCTACGAGTATGATGCATCCCTGATCCGCTCCAAGCCGGACTGCATCGTGCTGCCGAGTTCGACGGACGAGGTTTCGAAGGTCGTCAAATTTGCCCATGACCATAAGATTCCCATCATTGCCAGGGGCGCCGGTACGAACCTCAGCGGCGGGAGCGTGCTCACCAAGGGCGGCATCGCCATGCTGTTCACGAGGATGAACAAGATCCTGGAGATCGACACGGAAAACCAGCGCGTCGTGGTGGAGCCGGGAGTCGTTACCCTGGACCTCAAGGGGGTGCTTGCCAAGCACGGTTACGTCTACCAGCCGGATCCGGCCAGCGAGAAGGTCACGACGCTCGGGGGGAACGCGGGCGAAAACTCGGGCGGGCCCCACTGCCTGAAATACGGCGTCACCAGCAACCATACGCTCGGCGCCGAGGTGGTCCTGTCCGACGGCACGGTCGTGACCACGGGCGGCAAGTCGCTGGACAACCCGGGCTTCGATCTGACGGGCGTCCTGGTCGGTTCGGAAGGGACCCTCGGAATCGTCACGAAGCTGATCCTGCGGATCATGCCCAACCAGGAAGCGGTCAAGACGATGATGGCCATCTTCAATTCGATCGAAGACGGCGGCGGTACCGTCTCCGCCATCATCGCCGACGGCATCATCCCGGCGACGCTCGAAATGATGGACAATCTGACGATCAAGGCGGTCGAAGAGGCCTACAAGGTGGGCTTCCCGCTGGACGCCGCGGCGATCCTGATCATCGAGCTCGACGGCCTCAAGGACGGCATGGAGCGGCTGAGCGAACGCGTCGCCGAGCTCTGCAGGAAGAACAACGTGCGCGAGATCCGCATTGCCCAGAACCAGGCGGAGCGGGACAAGATCTGGGCGGGACGCAAGGGGGCGTTCGGGGCCGTCGGAAGGCTGCGTCCGAACTATCTGGTCAACGACGGGACCGTGCCGCGCACCAAGCTTCCCGCAACGCTCAAGAAGGTCTTCGAGATCAGCAAAAAGTACAATATCCCGATTGCAAACGTTTTCCATGCGGGGGACGGGAACCTGCATCCCCTGATCCTCTTCGATGAACGCGACAAGGACGAACTGCGCCGGGTTCATGAGGCGGCGATGGAAATCATGAAGGTCTGCGTCGACATGGGCGGCACCATCAGCGGCGAGCACGGGATCGGCGTGGAGAAGCTGGACGCCATGTACTTCGTCTTCACTCCGAAGGATCTCTCGGCCATGAAAAAGGTGAAGGAGGCCTTCGACCCGGACGGCATCTACAATCCGGGAAAGCTTCTGCCTCCGCTGACCAAGGCTGCCTGAGACGGGAAGAGAGGAAAGGAGATCGGGATATGTCCAACATGGAAGAAGGAATTTCCGCCTTGAAGGGGATGGTCGGAGAAGCGAACGTCGCTTCCGATCCGGACCGGCTCAGGGCCTACAGCATTGACGGCCTGTCCCCGCAGGCGGCCGTCTTTCCGGGATCGATCGAGGAAGTTTCCAAGGTTGTTGCTTTCGCCAACGAGCGGAAGCTCTCCCTCGCGCCCCGCGGGAGCGGAACCAAGATGTCCTGGGGAGCGCTTCCCAGGAAGGTCGACCTTGTCCTGGGAATGGAACGCGTCAACCGCGTCACGGACAGCGATATCGACAACCTCACGCTGTCGGTGGAATGCGGGATGCCGCTCGCGGAGATGCAGAAGAGGCTGGCCAAGGAGGGAAGGGGATATTTCATTCCGCTGGATCCGCCCTTCGGCTCGAAGGCGACCCTCGGCGGCGTCATCGCAACGAACGCAACGGGGCCGCGCCGGTTCGTCTATGGCTCCGCCCGGGATCAGCTCCTGGGCCTGAAGGCCGTCCTCCCGAACGGGGACATCGTCGTCGCCGGCGGAAAGTGCGTAAAGAACGTGTCGGGCTACGACATGACGAAGCTCCTCATCGGCTCCGGCGGCGCCCTGGGCATCCTCTGCGAGATCACGACGAGGCTTCTTCCCCTGACGGAGGCGGAGGCGACGCTGATCCTTCCCTTCAAGGAACTGGAGGGGGCGGCGAAGTTCGTCCGGGAAATCGTTCATTCCAAGATCTTTCCTGCGGCGATCGAGGTTTTCAACGGGACGGCCATGGCCGGCGTCCATTCGGAAGCCGCCGCGAAGGCGCCGTATTCCGTGGTCTTTGCCTGCGAGAGCGTCGTCGAAGCCGTCGAGCGTCAGATTGCCGAGCTGGGCGCCATGGGCAGAAAGGGCGGCGCCGTCGACGTGACGACCCTCAAGGCGGAGGGACACAAGGCCTTTTGGGCGGCCCTGTCGGACTTCCCGCTTGCGCTCCGGCAGCGAGATCCGAATGCCGTCGGCGTCAAGGCGAACGTCGTCCTCTCGAAGTTTGTGGAGATCATGGCTGCAGCGGAAAGGGAGGCGAAGGGGCGTGGTTTCGACATCGCGCTGGTCGCGCAGGCGGGCAACGGGATCGTCCAGGGGTACTTGCCCGTCGGGTCCGATGCCGCCGCGAAAGCGGGCGGGATCGCCGACTTCTTCGGCAGGATCGTTGCCGAGGCGGTCAAGTGTGACGGAAACTGCATCGTCGAGGCGGCTCCCCGCGCGGTGAAGGAAAAGGTCAACGTCTGGGGCCAGCCGCGCAGCGATTCCGTTGTCATGAAACGCCTGAAGGAGAAGATCGACCCGGCGGACATCATGAATACGGGCCGGATCGTCGCCTGATTGCATCCCTCCGTTCGGGCGGCGCGCCGGGACGCAGCGGCGGCCGGCGCCGTCCGGACACGAACGGTTCACGAAGAGGTAGATTATGACGGAAAAGAAAGCGTTGTTCAGCGACAATACGAAAGAGAACTGCTACCACTGCATCAAGTGCGGGCTCTGTCTCGCCCATTGCCCCGTGTACAAGGAACTTCTGACGGAAGATGCGACGCCGCGGGGCAAGGTGCAGCTGTCGAGGTTCATGGCGGAGGGGAGCATCCAGCTTTCGGAGGAATTGAAGACCGCCTTCTTCTCGAAATGCCTTCTGTGCGGTTCGTGCGTTGCGTTCTGTCCCAGCGGCGTTCACGGCGACCACCTCTTTTCGGGCGTCCGCTGGCGGGCGGCGCAGCGCTACGGGATCGACTGGCGCAAGAAGCTGCTGTTCCAGGTCATGGCGAACAAATGGATGATGTCGACGTCGGCATGGTTCGGCAAGTGGGCGCGCAAGGCCTTCAGCGGCATCGAAAAGGGCATGCAGGCCGGCGCCCTGCCGGTGGGCCGCATCCCCAAGATGAATGAGGTCCCCTTCTCCAAGCAGGTGGCGGAGGTGGTGAAGCCCAAGGGAAAGGTGAACGCCAGGGTCCTGTATTTCCATGGGTGCGCGACGAATTACCTCTACGGCGACATCGGCAACGCCGTCGTTGACGTCCTGTCCCGCATGGGGGTCGAAGTGATCACGCCGAAGGACCAGGGCTGCTGCGGGCTGCCGATCTTCATGTCGGGCGACCGCGAGACATCGGTGACGGTCATCCGCGAGACCCTGAAGCTTTTCGCGAGACCCGATATCGACGCGGTCGTCGTGGACTGCGGCACCTGCGGCGCGGCGCTGAAGAACGAGTATCCGCATCTGCTCAAGGAACTGCGCGACCTCGGCGAAGGAGGCACGACGATCACGGATGCGGAAATTCAGGCGGCCGAACTGCTTGCCGGGAAGACCAAGGACGTTTCCGTCTTCATCAGCGAGCACATGGAC
Source organism: Syntrophales bacterium (assembly GCA_035366835.1). Classification (GTDB taxonomy): domain Bacteria; phylum Desulfobacterota; class Syntrophia; order Syntrophales; family UBA6109; genus UBA6109. Next base: position 123,528 of record DAOSIS010000003.1, read on the forward strand.
TGGCTGCCCAAGATGAAGGGAAACGGCAGGAAGACGCGCGTCACCTATCACGATCCCTGCCATCTGGTGAAGGGGCAGAAGGTCAGCGCCCAGCCGCGCAATATCCTCAGGGCGATGCCGGATGTCGAGTACGTCGAGATGCCGGCAGCCGACGCCTGCTGCGGAGGCGGCGGCTCCTTCCAGGTCGAGTTCCCCGAGACCTCGAAGGCCATCACGAAGCGCAAGGTCGCCAATATCCACGCAACGGGCGCCCAGGTTCTCTGCACCTGCTGCCCGGGATGCAATCTCACGATCGGGGCGCACCTGGATCCGGCGAAGGGCGTCAAGGTCCTCCATCCGGTGCAGCTGCTGAGTCAGGCGCTGCAGGAAGGGGGGAAAACGCACTGAAGCGGTGAACCCCGTGGAATGCCGATTTCCGCGCCGCGTCTTCTCATGATGGGGTCCTGCCTGTCCATCCGGCGCAAGAGGTGGGTCTGAATATCCAAGGCATGGACAGGAATGGTAAGAAATAATGACCACCAGGTAAATAATGTTAACCATGTAATTTGATTGAGTAATATTCGATAATGCTCTTGACAAACCGCAATCGGGATGTTAAGTGCATCTTGCTTTTGCAGGGGGCTTGGCAGGGGTCTTCTGGGCAAGCCGGCTTCGACGGTTCCGGGGGGGGCGGTCGAACGGCAGAATCCTAAAGGAGGAAACGGTTCGTGGCCCATCTTCAGAAGAAGCTACCCAAGGCAGCGGAAGGTTCCCGGAGGAAGTTTCTGAAGACGGCGGCGGTGGCGGCGGGCGTCCTCGGGTCCCCCGGCGTCATGAGGCTGCAGGCTGCGGCGCCCATCAAGATCAAGATCCAGACGGCCTGGGACGCGGGCACGGTCGGCTACACGAAGTTTCACAAGATTCCCATTCGTTCGTTCGAGGATTTCAAGGACAAGAAGATCCGTTATCCGGGCGGGAGCATCGCGGATATCTACCGTGCGGCGGAAAGAGACTTCCTTCCACGCTTCATGTGAGGCGGGCCGTGGTAGCGGAGCGCCGCAGCGTCCCGTGTTTCCGACTTTTGCCGCACGCGGGGACGCGGATTGATGGACCAGAGGGTGCTGATGAAGGGGAGCGGGCGGTATGGATGCACTCATGCCGTTTGGATTCGAGGTGGATTCCGTGGGTTGCGGGGAGGACGGGGGTGGGCTTGAGTACGGGGTTTCGAAGGCTTCCATAGGGCTCTTTTACATCTTTCTGTTTCTCTGGACGGTCCTGTGTTTGCCGCTCGTCGCTCTCCACGCGGAGAGAACCGGGTGGTCCAATTACTGGCTGCAGGCGGTGATGATCGTCTTCGTCTTCGGCTACACATGGTACTGGTCGCTGGCGATTTCCTATCGCATCCGACTGGAGGAGGACGGGACGATCGTGCTGAGAAGCTTTCGCCGGGAGATCCGCGTCACACCGGCCCGCGTGGAGGCGATCGAGGGGCCGCCATTCCGGATGCCCTTCGGTTTCATGAAATTCAAGATCGGCGGGGAGAAGATCTATCTCTTCTGTCGCATGACCGACAAGAGGCTGCAGGGAATCCTGGCGGATTTGCTGAAGGAAAATCACGGCATCAAAGTGAAGTTTCTCTGATGCGGGAAAGAAAGGCTTGATAAAAGGGGGGCTTTATTGTAGTAGACGCACGGAAGCCTCAATTCACACAGACATAGCATCGGCACTCCTGCCAAAAGAAGAATTTGTCGCTCGTAACAACGTCGTTCGGAAGGTCTGGATCACTGCGATCCGGGGTGGCGATAGAGTTGTTCGGAAGTCAAATCAAATTCAAAATGGGAGGAAGAAGATCTATGGCCAAAGACGTGAAGAAGACCAAGTCAGCGGAAGGTTCGCGGAGGAAGTTTTTGAAGACGGCGGCGGTGGCGGCGGGGACGGCGGCGGGCGTCCTCGGGTTCCCCGGCGTCATGAGGCTGCAGGCTGCGGCGCCCATCAAGATCAAGATCCAGACGGCCTGGGACGCGGGCACGGTCGGCTACACGAAGTTTCAGGAGTGGTGCAAGGTCGTCGGCGAGATGACGGAAGGGAAGCTCGTGGTGGAGGGATTCCCCGCGGGCGCGATCGTCGGGACCTTCGAGATGTTCGATGCGGTGAAGGCGGGCGTGTTCGACGCCATGCACTGCTTTGACGTTTACTGGCCCGGCAAGATTCCGGCGTGCACGTTCTTTTCCTCCTATCCCTTCGCCCTGGACCGTCCGGACCAGTGGGACACATGGTACTGGTCGCTGGGCGGCAAAGAGATGGCGCGCGAGGCCTACGGGCAGCACAACATGCACTGGATCGGGCCGATCCAACACGACGACAACCTGATCCATTCCAAGATTCCCATTCGTTCGTTCGAGGATTTCAAGGGCAAGAAGATCCGTTATCCGGGCGGGATCATCGCGGATATCTACCGTGCGGCGGGCGTTTCGACGGTGCTGCTGCCGGGCGGGGAAGTGTATCCTGCGCTGGAGAAGGGCGTGATCGACGCGTCCGACTTCGTGGGCTGGGCGATCAACTACAACCTGGGGTTCGGCGAGATCGCCAAATACATCATTTTGGGACCGCCCTCGACGCCGTGCCTGCATCAGCCGGTGGACTTGATGAGCATCGAGTTCAACATGAACAAGTGGAAGGCGATTCCGAAGCACCTGCAGCAGCTCTTCGAGGCGTCGGTGGCGTGGCATTCCCTGGATCACTACACGGCGATCCAGAAGGCGGATATCGACGCGATTCCCAAATACCTGAAGATGGGCGTGCAGGTGATCCGTTTGAAGGAGGCGGACATCGACAAGTTCCGGAGGTTCGCGCCTGAGCTGTGGGTGACCTGGGCGAAGAAGAACCCGATGGCGATGAAGGCGTTCAAGTCGCAGTGGGAGTACATGAAGTCGGAGAAGATCAAGTACTACACGGATGCGGACCTGGTGGACCGGAACGGCAAGAAACTGGTCATCTGAGACCGATGGAAATCGACCCGGGGGAAGGATTTTTCCTTCCCCCGATTTGTATGAGTCGTTTGCAGCGGCGGCGAGAGGGCTTTCATAGAAAGGGGCTGGGGTATGGATTTTTTGAAGAAGTTCATGATGATCGTGGAGAAGACCAACATGTGGGTGGGGAAGATGTTGGTAATCGTGAACGCCTTGGCGGTATTCGTGATCACGTTCGAGGTGGTGATGCGGTACGCGTTCGGGAAGCCGACGAACTGGGGGCACGAGTCGATGACGCTGATGTACGCGGTGATCTACGTCATGGCGGGAGGTTTTGCGCATTTTTATCGTGCGCATGTTCGGGTGGATGTGATCTACGCATTGCAGTCGGACCGGACGAAGGCGTGGATGGATTTGTTCACGTCGATTTTCTTTTTCACGTTCGTGATCGTGCTGACGTGGACGAGTTGGAATTTCTACTGGAGCTCGCAGATGATGGAAGCGGGCGGCACGCTGTTCGGAGTGAACGTTGTGGGGGAGAATTCATTCACGGACTGGGCGCCTCCTCTGTACCCGGTGAAGTTCATGTTGTTTTTCGGGTCGTTGCTGTTGCTGCTGCAGGGGTTGGTTTGGTTCATCCGTGATATCCATATGGCGTTTTGGGGGAGGAAGCTGGCATGACGATGAGCATTGAATGGATTACGATCACGATGTTCAGCTCCATGCTGTTTTTCATGATGATGGGGCTGCCGGTGGCGTTTTCGTGCGGGGTGACGGGGGTGATCTTCACGGCGCTGCTGCAGGGTCCGGCGGCGGTGAACATCGTTCCCACGCGGATATTCGGTTTGATGACGAATTACCTGCTTGCGGCGATACCGCTGTTCATTTTCATGGCGAACCTGCTGGAGCGGGGAGGATTGATCGAAGACATCTACGAGATGGTGTACCACTGGATGGGGGGATTGAAGGGGGGCGTGGCGACGGCGTCGGTTGCGGCGTGCACGCTGATGGCGGCGATGGTGGGGGTGATCGGTGCGAGCGAAGTGACGATGGGCCTGATCGCGCTGCCGGAGATGCTGAAGCGGCGGTACGACAAGTACATGGCGGCGGGGTCGATATTGGCCGGTGGGACGCTGGGGATTCTGATACCGCCTTCGGTCATGCTGATCGTCTACGGGATGGTGGACAACAGTTCAATCGGGCAGTTGTACGCGGGGGCGTTCATGCCGGGGTTTTTGCTGGCGGGTTTGTACATTTTCTACATTACGGTGCGGTGCTACGTGAATCCGGTGATGGGGCCGCCGATTCCGAAGGAGGAGCGGTTACCTTGGTCGGGGAAGATCCGGAAGCTGACGCCCATCGTTCCGACGGCGATCCTGATCTTTTTGGTTTTGGGGACGATCGTGGTGGGGATCGCAGCGCCGACGGAGGCGGCGGGTGTGGGTTGCGCGGGGGCGCTGGTCATCATTGCGTTGCGGAAGAAGCTGAACTGGCGGAACTTTATCACGGCTTCGGAGAACACGTTCAAGGCGTCGGCGATGGTTCTCTGGACGATGTTCGGTGCGAACATTTTCGTGGCCCTGTACATCATGGTGGGGGGCGGGGAGTTCGTGACGAGGATGCTGACGGAATCGGGATTGAACCGTTGGGTGATCGTTTTCATCATGCAGTTCATCCTGATCTTTCTGGGGTGTTTCATCGACTGGGTCGGGATCGTGATGTTGTGCGTGCCGCTGTTCGGGCCGATCATCCGGACGCTGGGGTTCGATCCGATCTGGTTCGGGGTGTTGTTTGCGGTAAATCTGCAGATGTCGTTTTTGACGCCGCCGTTCGGGTACGCGCTGTTTTATTTGAAGAGCGTGGCGCCGAAGGAGATCACGACGACGGACATCTGGTTGGCTGGCGCGCCGTTCCTGGGGCTGCAGTTCGTGGGGCTGGCCCTGTGCATGGTCTTCCCCAAGATCATCCTCATCGCCCCAGAAATCTTTTTCCGCGGCGGCGCAGGCTGACGGGCCTGTGCACTTGCGTCAGATTGTCTTAGAGGAGGTCGAACATGTTCACACTGCTTCGCGAGTTCATCTTTCTTGTCTGCTTCGGGATGGTGGCCGGCATTGTCGGTTTTCTGATCTACGGCTTCGTGAAGGGATGGGAGAAGATTTCTCTGGCGACATCGCGTCAGAGTGAATCCCACGATTATTGATCTGCCGTGACTGAAGTGCCGTCCTGAGACCTTTCTCAGGGGAAGGGCGATCTCCTCCGCCGGGGGATCGCCCTTTTTTCTTCACGCCTGGAGGAGGGCCAGCTCCTGCCTCGAGTTGACGTTCAGAAACATCCTGCCCCGACGGTCGAAGGTGCTGATGACATCCGGCGGGATTTCCCGGATCCGGAGGCCCTTGTAGAAGGACGTGATCTTCAGCCGGTCGGCCTCCAGGCTGCGGCGTATGGGCTCCAGGCAGCGCTGCGAATAGATCGCGTGCAGCGGCTGCAGTCCTTCCGGCGTGCGCGGGACGACGATGTCGAAGTCGTCCGCGCCGTCCTTCATGTAACGGATGAAATCGACGTCGAGATAGGGCATGTCGCAGGCCGCGACAAAGACCTGCGGGCTTGACGAGAAAAAAAGGCCCGAATAGATTCCACCCAAAGCGCCTTTCCCGGGGTAGACGTCGGTGACGAGGGTCGCGTTCTGATCGAGGTATTCCAGGGGACTGTTGGTTACGATCAGCACTTCCGGGAATAGACTCCGGAAGACGCGCACGGTGCGGTCAATGAGGCGCTCGCCGCCGACCCGAAGGAAGGCCTTGTTGACGCCCATTCGTATATTCTTCCCGCCGGCGAGGATCACGCCGGTCCCGGCTCCGCTTTTTTCCACGACTTTCCCGCCTTGGCGAATCGAATCCGTCCCCCTGCTTTGGAGGCGGTGCAGTATGGCACAACCCGGGCTCCGCGGCAAGCCGCTTTGACGCCGTGTCGAGCCGGTTCCATCGGACCGGATCCCGGAATTTGACTTGATAAAACAGCCGGTGGGTTGTAGAGAATGACAAAAAAAATGATTTTGGCGGAGGCGATCATGTACTGGGACCGGGATATCGAGACGATGGAGCGCGCCAAGCTGGAGGAGATTCAGAAGAGCCGGTTCCAGCAGACCTGCCGCACTGCCGCCCGTTCGTCCTACTACGGGAAACTGTTCCGTGAGATCGGACTGGACCCCGAAGGTCTTCAAGGCCTTTCGGATATCGCGCGCATTCCTTTCACGACCAAGGACCATCTGCGCGAATACTGGCCGTACGGTTTTGTCGCCGTCCCCAGGGAAGATCTGATCCGCATGCATTCCTCTTCCGGCACGACCGGCCGGGCGACCGTCATCTTTCATACGGCCGATGACATCGAGGCATGGGCGCAGCTCATGGCCCGCTGCCTGTACATGGCGGGGATGCGGCGAGGCGACGTCTTCCAGAACATGATGACGTACGGATTGTTCACGGGGGGACTGGGGTTTCATTACGGGGCGGAGCGCGTCGGGGCGCTGGTCATTCCCGCCGGTGCCGGGAACAGCAAACGCCAGATTCAGCTCATGCGGGACTTCGAGACGACGGCGATCCACATCATTCCCAGCTACGCCCTTCATCTGTCGACGGTCTTCGGTGAGATGGGATTGGACCCCGGCGGCACCACCGTCAAGATGGCCTTTCTCGGTGCCGAACCCCACTCGGAAAAGATGCGGCGGCGGATCGAGGAGATCTACCGTTTCAAGGCGTACAACTCCTACGGCCTTTCGGAGATGAGCGGGCCGGGTGTGGCGTTCGAGTGCCCGGCCCAGAACGGGCTGCACATCTGGGAAGACAGCTTCTTCGTGGAAATCGTCGACCCGAAAACCCTCAAGCCGGTTCCCGACGGCACCGAAGGCGAACTCGTGATGACCACGCTCTGCCGGAAGGGGATGCCGCTGCTGCGCTACCGCACAAAGGACCTGACGCGGATCATCCCGGGAGCGTGCGAGTGCGGGCGCACCCATCGCCGGATCGAACGCATCAAGGGCAGAACGGACGACATGTTGATCCTGAAGGGGGTAAACATCTTCCCGATCCAGATCGAAAAGAAGCTGATGGAGGTCCCGGGCGTGGGGACCAACTTCCAGATCATCCTGGAGCGGGAGGGTTTCAACGACCGGATGATCGTCAAGGTCGAGGTCCAGAAGGAGTTCTTCTCCGGAGACCTCAAGCAGCTGGAACGGCTCCGCCGTCGCATCGTCGAGGAGCTCAAGAGCGACATCCTCATCACGCCCAGCGTGGATCTTGTCGAGCCGGACAGCCTTCCCAAGAGCGAGGGCAAGGCCGTCCGCGTCATCGACAACAGGAAGGATTGAGGGAACGCCATGATCGCCTATCAGATCTCGATTTTTGCGGAAAACAAACCGGGCAAGCTGGCGGCGGTTACGTCCGTTCTTGCCAAGGCCAAGGTCAGCATCCGGGCGACGACAATCGCGACGGCCGACACCTTCGGCGTCATCAATCTCATCGTCGACGATCCGAAGCGGGCGGAAACGGCCCTGACCAAAGCCGGAATGACGGTTCACCTCCGTCCGGTGCTGGCCGTCATGATCGACGACCGCCCCGGGGGGCTGGACCGGCTGACGCAGTTGCTTTCCCGGGAAAAGATCAACATCCACAACGCCTACGGTTTTGTCCTGGAGAGCCGTGAAAAGGCCGTTTTCATCGTGGATGTGGACCAGATGGACAGGACGGCGGAGCTCCTGGAAAAGAACGGGTTCCGGACGCTGGACACCGAGGCCCTGTCGGCGATTGAGCCGTTCCACTATATGAAGTACTGAAGGCCAACGAGGTGAAGATATGAGCCGCAAAGACAAAGGACATTTTGGCGCCAAGCATGAAGGCGTTCAGCTTGACCCGGCCATTGCCGCGGCGCTGCGGGCAAAGGCGCCGTCGGGAGGTCTTTCCTGTGCCGAGGCGGAAGGCATTGCGAAGAAAATGAAGGCCGCCATGAAGGACATCGGCGTCGCCTTGGATCTCCTGGAGATCCGCATCGAGGCATGCCAGCTCGGGCTCTTCGGCTACGAGTCCGGAAAGAAGGCCGTCAAGCCACTCGATCGTGTTTCGGAGCCCCTCCGGCTCTCAATCCAGAAGGCCCTGTCCGGTGGGCGCCTGCCGTGCATCGATGCCTGGCGTATTGCCGGCGAACTGGGGCTGCCGCGAAGGGACGTCGCCGACGCCTGCGAGGCGCTGGGGATCAAGGTATCGGCCTGCCAGCTTGGGGCCTTCTGATCGGCTGTTGAAAAATACCCGCCTGCTGCGTTGCCTCATCCTTCGTCGCTGCGGCGTACATCCCAGTACGCCTCGCTCCTCAGGATTTCGGCGCCTTGCATCCGGGCATTTTTGAGCAGCCTCCAATCGGAGCTTTAATCTGACGGGCCGTTGAATCCGACAACGACGCCATTCCGCGGTTGGCCGCGGAATGGACGAGTGAATGAAGATCCATTCCCTTCCTTGGGAATCGTATCACTCCGAAGCTGGCTTCGGAGTTCTACCAAAACGCCGTCTGCTGCTATTCCTCATCCCTGCCGCCAGTGAGCGGTCTTCGTTTCCAGCAGGGTCTTTATGATCGCGGCGACGGCCTCGGCGTTGCGTCGCGCATGCCAGAGGATCTTCTCCATCGTCAATTCCTTGTCCTCCAGCCCATGAGCGAAATTGTCCACGGAACACAGCGAGGCGTAGGCGAGGCCGAGTTCCTGTGCGACGATCGCCTCGGACGCCATGGTCATGCCGACCAGATCGGCGAACTGCGAAATCAGCCCGACCTCGGCCCGCGTTTCCAGGCGCGGTCCCGCAGTCTGCCAGTAGATGCCGCCGTTGACGATCTCGACCCCGGCCCTGCGTGCCGCCGCCAGCCAGGCGCCCCGTACGGCCTCGTTCAACCTGGGGATGATATGCGTGGCTTTCGTCGTGATCGTCGTGGGACCGCGCTCCAGCAGGATGAAGTCGTCCGGTACGATGAGCGTACCCGGTTTCAGCCGGCGCTTGAGGGAGCCCGTGGAGTTGACGGCGTACACTTCTTCGACTCCCAGGTCCTTCAGTGCCTTCAGGTTTGCGGCATGATTCACCAGATGAGGCAGGATATGCTTCCCGGCGCCGCTTCCGTGGCGGTGGATGAAGACGGCGGCATCGGAGACGAGAAGGCGAGCGGAGCCGAATTCGTTTTCCGCGGCTCTTTCGACGAACCGGCTGATCACGGCTTCTTCCAGCGGCACGGTGCCGGAGATGATGCCCAGTCGTTTCACTTGCGCCTCCTCGGATTTCAATCTGGAAAGAAGTCGACGGCATTGCTCATATCAGAGGAAGGAAACGATGTCAAAACGGAGGTGCGGGGGCCGGTGCCGCCGGCAAATAGAATTTGACATCGTTTGTCCATGTATGACATCATTCCCATCAAGCAAAGATCAGACGGGAGGGGACGATCATGGCAGCGCAGGAACATGTCGGACACGCCACGGATGCAGACTTCCAGAAAGAGGTTTTGGAGGCCGATAAGCCGGTTCTCGTTGATTTCTGGGCCCCGTGGTGCGGGCCGTGCAGGGCCCTCGGACCCATCGTGGAGGAGTTGGCAGGCGAACAGAAGGATGTCCTGAAAGTGGTGAAGATCAACATCGACGACAATCCGGACACATCCAAAAACTACGGCATCCGCAGCATACCGACGCTGATGCTCTTCAAGGGAGGGAAGACACTGGACTCCATCATCGGCCTCGTATCGAAGGACCGCCTGAAGGAGTTCGTGAAAAAAGGTCTATGAGCACGTCCTCACCCATGAGAAACGTTCCCCTTCTTGCGGTCATGGCCGCTTTGCTGTTTCTGTTGTCGGGCTGCGCTCTTTTCAAGAGCACGGACATGGCCCGTACGACCCCGGAGGGGCTTTACCAGCGCGGACTGGAGGATTATCAGGAGGGCCGCTACAAGAAGGCCGTCGAATCTTTCCAGCGCGTCAAGGACGAGCATCCCTTAAGCGAGGTGGCCATTCTCGCGGAATTGGGCATCGGGGATTCCTACTTCAGCAACGAACAGTACGCCGAGGCGGAACTCGTCTATGGGGATTTTCTGAGCCTGCACCCCGCAAACGAAAATCTGCCCTACGTCATCTATCAGCTCGGCATGTGCCACTACAAGCAAATCGGGTCCATCGACCGGGATCAGACGGAGACGGTCCGGGCGAAGAAGGAATTCGAGCGGCTCGTGGCCCGCTTCCCCAGCAGCAAGTTTTCCTTCATGGCCGAGAAGATGATTCAGGAGTGCCGGCGGATGCTGGGGGAGAAGGAATTCTACATCGCCCACACCTACTACAAGCTCAAGCGCTACGGCGCCGCACTGCGCCGCTTCGAGGTGGTCGCCAAGGAATACGCGGGGCTGGGGCTGGACTACAAGGTGGATTTCTTCATTGCCGAAACCAGAAAGCGTCTGATTGAGGAAGAGGCGAACAAAGACAAGGATACGGACGCGTACAGGCCGATCAGCAGACCCATCCAATTGTTCCCGTACTATTGACGGCCGCCGAGGCGGATCGTCTCGATTGCCGACGCGGCGCAGGTTTCCGGTGGCGCCGCCGTGTCCACGGTGAAATGGACGCCGGCGGGCAGCTCGTCGATCGGCTCGAAACTCCTTCGCTGTTCCGCGAAGATCTCCCACCGACCGTCGGAGACTTCGGCCTGATCGGAGCTCCGCTTCTCCAGCCGCATTCTCGCAGTCTCCTCCGGGCAGACGCATTCCAGGACAAAGAAGTCGGCTCCCGCCGCCGCCGCCGTCCGCAGCGCCTTCAGGCGGTCCTCCCGTTTGCGGAAAGACGCGTCGATCACGACGGAGTCCCCCGTGGAAAGAAGTCGGCCGGCGCGCCGGAAGGCCTCTTCGTAGGTCCGGCGGCTCACAGGATCCGCATAGATCCCCGCCCCGAACCCCTCCGGATGCCGCTCCGCGGGATCGATCCGCAGCATCTCCTTGCGCAGGACGTCCATGCGGATGACTTCCGCCCCCAGAAGGGGCGAGATCGTCCTTGCCAGGACGCTCTTGCCCGTGCCCATCAGGCCGACCGTGAGGATCAGGGTCGACCTCTCCAGCCGGCATGCGTACCGGTAGGCGAGTTCGAAGTAGCGCGATGCGGCGGTCGCGGCCCCGGGCTTTTCCTCCTCGGGAATGGCGGGATCATCGAGGCGGAAGCCGTTCACCTTGCCCCGGACGTAGGCATAGTAGCACTTGTAGAAGTTGAGGAGCGAAAGAACCCGCCGGTCCCCGGTTGCCGCGATGTAGCTGTCCACGAAGACCTCTCCGAAATCGGCGTGGCCGTTGTAGTCCAGATCCATCGCCAAGAAGGAAACCTCGGCGGCGACGTCCTCGTAACGGAAGCGCTTGTTGAACTCGATGCAGTCGAAGATGATGATCTCCTCCGCCAGGCAGATGTGCTCCAGGTGCAGGTCCCCGTGGCAGTCGCGGATCCTGCCGTCGGCCACCCGCTTCTCCAGAAGGGATCTTCCGTTTCGAAGGAAGCGCAACGCGTAGGACTTGAGGAAGCGGTACCGATCTTCCGGGATCGTCCTTCCGACGTACGGCTCCGTCTGCCGGAAATTTTCCTCGATATTCTTCCGCACGGTGTCCGGACCGCCGATGCTGTCGATTTCACCGCCCGTTGCGGCCTCTCCGTGGAAGCGCGCGACCCGTTCCGCCACGGCCTTCATCACGGCCGGCTCGACCCTGCCTTCGGCGAGAAGCCTTTTCAGCATGCGGTCCGCGGGGATCTTGCGCATCTTCAGGGCATATTCGATGATTCTGCCTCCTTCGCCCAGCCGGATCCGCCCGCGATCGTCCTGGCAGATCGGCAGGACGTCGAGGTAAATCCGGGGGGCGAGGCGGCGGTTGAGGCGAAGCTCCTCGGTGCAGAAGAAAAGGCGTTTTTCCAGCGTGGTGAAGTCGAGAAAACCGAAGTCAACGGCTTTTTTCACCTTGTAGACGAATTCGCCGGCAATGAAGATCATCGAAATGTGGGTCTGAATCAGCTCAACGGTATCCGGCGCATGGGGGTAGAAGGCCGGGTCCCGCATCGCTTCGACCAAAGATTCGCCTGCCATCGGATGTCCTCCGCCGGTTTACGGACAAACTTAGGCGCATCTGTGCGGCGAAATCAAGCCCAATCGGATTGTATTTCGGCGTGCCTTTGGATAGAATGGCGGCCGGTTCCGGACAGAACACGGGAAGAAATTGAGAAGGGACAACATGCGCGAGCGGAAATACCGGGTGACGTGCCTCGTCGTCGGGCTCTGCATCCTCTGCGGAATCGCCGTGGCGCCGGCCCGCGCCTGCACCCTCTGGGCTGCGGCGGGGGAGCGGACCGAGGGCAATGTCGTGCTGATCGCCAAGAACCGCGACGGCCGGCCGACCCAGGGCGACAGGCTGGCCGTGGTGAATGAGGGCCAGGGGTACCGGTATCTGGGGCTGGCCCCCTCCGAAAACGTGAAGGGGCGCGGCATCCTGGCAGGCATCAATGAGAAGGGCCTGGCGGTGGTTTCCGCTTCCGCGGGAAGCGGGGTGCCCGAATGGCGGGAGCAGGGCGCGGGCAGGGGAATCGCAGGGCGCCTCCTGCAGGCCTGCGCCGGCGTCGGCGAAGTCTTCGCGAAACAGGAGATGTTGCTTTCCGCGCCGCCCGGATTCTATTTGGTGGGGGACAGGAACGAAATCGCCTGGATCGAGATTGCGCCGGGAAGGCAATTCGCCGCCCGGGGACGAAAGAGCGGCGTCCTGGCGCATACCAATCACTACCTCCACGAGAAGCTTGTCCGGCTCAACGCGAAGGGCGATGAGGGAAGCCGCAAGCGACTGCAGCGGATCCAGCAGCTCCTCCAGTCCTATGTGCCTCCTCTGAGCATGGAGGATTTCGTCGTCTTCAGCGGGGACCGCAAGGGCGGTCCGGATCAGTCCCTCTGGAGAAACGGACGGGATCCCCTCGCCGAACGTACGCTCGCGACCTGGATTGTCGCCCTCTCCAGGAATGACGTACCCCAGCTCTATGTGAAAATCGCCGATCCCGATGAGACCGAAAAGGTCTTCCGCCTGAGCCTCCATTCCGCCTTCTGGGACAGCGGGTTGGACTGATCCTCCCCTTCAAGCCCGGAGGGGAGCAGGCGGCTTCCATTTCCGGGAGCCGGCGCTGACGGTGCCGTGCGGAAAAAAGCGGTCTCTTCCTCCTGCTGCCGGAACCTACGGGTGTGTCTTTCGCGACGGATGCGCGGCGAAGCGGTGGAACGCAATTATTGAAGGAATTGACGGATTCGGGAAAGGAGATCCTGCTGTTCCCGGTACAGCCGATGGGCATCCTCGACGGTGATGCGTTCGAAGCGCACCGTGTTCCCGGGCAACGCCTGGGCCACTCTGGAAAGGTCCGGCGAGATCACCGTGGCGATCTTCGCGTATCCCCCCGAAGTCTGCTCGACGAGGAGAATGATCGGCTGTCCGTCGGCCGGGATCTGAACGTTCCCGGGCGTCGTCGGTTCCGTCACGATGCTCTTGGGCACGCCCTCGTCGCATTCGACGGCGGGCCCGCGGAGCCGGTACCCCATGCGATCGGCCTCCGTGGTCACTTCGTAGACGGCGCTGAAAAAAACGGCGCTTCCCTGACGGAAAGAGTCGTCCTGCGGACCGGGAATCGCCCGAAGCGAAATCTCACGCGCATATCGCGGGATCCACGCATCGGGGAAACTGCGCAGATCACCCGACAGCTTTCTCTCCCCGCGGCGCAGCACATCGCCCTTGACCAGCCCCCTGCCCTGAACGCCGCCGATTCTCGCCCGCACGAAGGTGGAGCGGCTGCCCATCACCGGCGGAACGTCGATGCCTCCCGTGACGGCCAGATAGGCCCGGCAGCCGGCCACGGCCCTGGGGATGCGGACAATATCGCCGGGGGACACGCGGACCGCCCGCCAACCCGGAACAGCGCCCCCGTTGACCGTCATTCCCATATCGGCCCCCGTCAGCGCGATATCGGCCGCCGAGAGGATTTCCAGGGTGGGACCCATCAGGGTGAACTCCAGAACGGCCTCTGTCTCGGCATTCCCCACGAGAAGGTTGGCCGCGCGGCAGGCAAAGGGATCGAGGGCTCCGGAAAGGGGGACACCGCGGTCGAGGAAGCCGCGGCGGCCGAGATCCTGCACGGTGGTCATGGGGCCGGAAGTCCGGACGGCGAAGGCTTCCATCAGGCTTTCTCCTTCTCGTACAGACTGCGGAAATCGGCTTCGGAAATGGGAACGAACCGTATGCGGTCTCCCGCCTCGTACAGGAAGGGGTTCTCCCGTGCAGGGGCGAAAAGCAGGAGCGGAGTCCGCCCGATGATCTGCCAGCCGCCGGGGCTGTCGACAGGGTACATGCCCGTCTGCGATTCCGCGATACCGACGGACCCCGCCGGGAGGTTCGTCCGCGGCGTCTTCCTGCGGGGCGTCTGCAGCCGCGGATCCAGGCCTCCCAGGTAGCAGAATCCGGGCGTGAAGCCGATCATGTAGATGGGGTAATCGACGGAGGAGTGGAGGACGATCACTTCCTCTTCCGTCAAGCCCGCGTGCTCCGCCACAACGCCGATATCGGGGCCGAACGCTCCGCCGTAGCAGACCGGGATCGGGACGACTTTGAACGCGGCGGCTTCCGCGGTGCTGATCCGGGTCTCCAGCGCCCGGAGGACGCCCGCCAGGGCGGCCGGCGATGTGGTCAGCGGATCGTAATGGATGGCCAGGGAACGGTAGGCCGGAACGATTTCCTCGACGCCCGCGAGTGCGGCCTTCCTCAGCAGGGCCGTCACGGCGCGCACCTTTTCGTTGACGACCGGATCGATCCCCTCTCCGTATTCGACGAGGAGGGTGCAGTCGCCGCTCAGCCGGAATCGGGCCTGGTCGTAGAGCATCGCTGCCATGGTTTGCCCACTCTTTCGACGGGTCAGACCGCTTTGCCCAGGGAGACGATGGAAATCCCTTCGGCCGCGAGTGCCTGCCGGATCGTCCGGACATGGTGAAGGGCCGATGGATTGTCGCCGTGAACGCACAGCGTATGGATTTCCATATCGAGCGGCGTGCCGTCCAGGGCGATGACCCTGCCGTCCCTTGCCATCCGCAGCGCCTGCTCGGCGGCCTTTGCCGGGTCTTCGATGACGGCGCCGGGGAGTTTCCTCGACGCGAGCTTTCCGTCGGGCGTATAGGCGCGGTCGGGGAAGGCTTCGAAAACAACGCGGATCCCCGTCTCTCGCGCGACCTTCTGCGCCTGGGCAGCCGAAGCGCCGCCCAGGTAGACCCAGAGAAGCGTCGGATCGACGGCGGCAATGGCTTCGGCCACCGCCCGTGAAAGGGCCTCGTTGCCGACGCACATGTTGTACAGGCTGCCGTGCGGCTTCACGTGCTGCATCTTGACGCCGTGAAGGGAACAGAATCCCTTCAGAGCGGCCACCTGATAGATGACGTCGTCGCGCACTTCGTCGGGAGTGCAGTCCATGTTGCGCCTGCCGAATCCCACGAGGTCGGGGAACCCCGGGTGGGCTCCGACGCCGACGCCGTTCTCCCCGGCGGCCTTCACGGTCCGGTTCATGACCCGGGGATCGCCGGCATGGTACCCGCAGGCGATGTTTGCGGAACTGATGTACCGGAGGACTTCGCCGTCCATGCCGATCGTGTAGGCGCCGAAGCTTTCCCCCATGTCGCAATTGATGTCGATGCTGTTCATCGTCTGTCCCTCGCTGAGAAATCGTGGAATCCGTCGTCTTACTTCCCGACCATCCTGTTCGGCAGGAACAGGGCGATATCCGGGAAGACCGTCAGGAGCGCCGTCGCCAGCAGCATGATGACGAAGAAGGGGAATGCCGCACGGGCGACGGTCGACAAGGGGTCGTCGTTCAGACCGCTGATGACGAACAGGTTGAAGCCGACGGGCGGCGTGATCTGCGCCAGCTCGATCATGAGGACCAGGTAGATCCCGAACCAGACGGTGTCGAACTTGGCTGCTTCGATCAGGGGGAGGACGACCGGCGCCGTCATGACGATCATGGAGAAGCCGTCGACCAGGCAACCCAGGATCAGGTACAGGACTGTCAGGATGACGATGAGCATGTAGGGGGACAGCCCCATGTCGGTCACGTATTTCGTCAGCGCCCGCGTGATGCCCAGGTATCCGATCACGTTGGAGAGGTAGGCGGCGCCCATGACGATGAACATGATCATGCAACTGGTGCGCACGGCCCCCACGAGACTTACCTTGAAGACATTCCAGTCGAGGCTGTGTGTGACGAATGCAAAGAAGAAGGCGCCCACGACGCCGAGCGCCCCGGCCTCCGTCGGCGTCGCGATGCCCATGTAGATGCTCCCCAGAACGAAGAGGATCAGAATGGCGACGGGCGCGATGGCGGGGACGGCTGCGAGGCGGTCCCTCCAGGTATAGTTCTCCGTTTTTCTCGGCGCGAGGTGGGGGGATATCATGCACCGCAGGAGGATGTAACCGCTGAACATGATGGCCAGCATGAAACCGGGGATGAAGCCGGCGATAAAGAGCTTCCCGATGCTCACGTCGCCGATGATGCCGTAGACGAGCATCACCATGCTCGGCGGAATCATGAATCCCAGCGTGCCGGCCCCGGCCAGGGAGCCGATGGAAAGGTCGTGGTCGTATCCCCTTTTCGTCAACTCCGGGACGGTAATTTTCCCCACCGTCGCCGTCGTCGCCGCCGAAGACCCGCTCACGGCGGCAAAAAAGGTGCAGGCAAGGATGTTGACGTGGATCAGCCTACCGGGGATCATATCCATCCAGGGCGAGAGGCCCCGGAAGAGATTCTCCGATATCTTGCTGCGGAAGAGGATCTCCCCCATCCAGATAAAGAAGGGCAGCGCCATCATGGCAGAACCGCTGGTATTGTTCCAGGCGATGTTCGCCAGGATCGACCCGTAGGAGACATCGGTGAACACAAAGAAGCCGCCCATGCCCACAAGGAACAGGGCGATGCCGATCCAGATCGAACCGCCCAGGAACAGGACGAGCAGTCCGATGATCACCGCGGAAACAGGTCCCAGATCAATGTTCATGAAATTTCCCCTCCGCAGGGTGCTTTTTCAACAGGGCGCAGGACGCGTCCGCTCATCGGCCCAGTTCGTCCGTTTCCTCCAGGATGCGAAGTCCCTTCGTATCCTGCCGCAGGATGGCGGCGCCTTTCAGGAACTCGGACAGAAACTGAAGCATCAGAAAAAAGGATCCGACCGGCAGGAATGCCTGCGGAACCGCCAGGTAGGTCTCCGTGATCTGCATGGATTGAGTCCGGTTGACGACGGAATCCCAGAAGAATTCGAATGTGAACCAAATCAACCCCAGGCAGAAGAGAAAACCGACGACCATGCAAGCCATGTTGTAAATGATCCTGGCTCTGCCCTTCAGGAAGTGGACGAGGAACATCATGCGGATGTGACCGCGTTCCCGCAGGGTATAGGCCAGGCCGAAAAACGTCAGCATGGCCATGAGATAGCCGGAATACTCGTCGGAGATGTAAAGGGTCTTGCCGAAAATGGAGCGCGCGACGATCTCCGAGCAGACGATGAGCAGGGCGCCGGCCATCATGACGCCCGCCGACCAGCCGCCGAAGCCGGAAACCCTGTCGATGGCGTTGATCAGTTTTTTCATTTTCGACTTCTCCATGAAACGAAGCAGGGGGCTGCCCGCGCGGGCCGTGTCCGGCTGCGGACGACCCTGGACTCCGGACGTTCCACGTCCGGAGTCCAGGGGTTAAAGGCTCCCGCGGCGGAAGATGCTCAGCGTTTCACCCTCTTCATGAACTCGTCGTAGATCTTCTTTCCGTCAGCCGGTGCGGTCTTCAGCCATTCGGCGCGGATATTTTCGGTGATCTTCTCCAGTTCGCCGATGAGCTTGACGGAAGGCTTCACGGTCTCGATGCCGTTCTTGTTGCTGATGGCTTCCTGTTCGCTGTCCCAGGTCTTCACGTTGGCCCACATCGCCGCTTCCATTTCCTTGCCGATCTTCACGAGGGCGTCCTGCTGGGCCTTGGGGAGTTTCTGGAAGGCCTTCAGGTTGACCGTCACCATATCGGTGGCGGCCGTGATGAACAGCGGCTGATAATACTTGAGGACTTCCCAGAATTTGGCATCGACGGCGGTGGGCGTCGAGGTCATGACGGAGTCGATGAGGCCCGTCTGCAGCGACGTGTAGACCTCGCTGAAGGGAAGGGCGAAGGGCGTCGCGCCGACCGCTTCCATGACAAGGGCGCCGTTCTTGTCGTAGGTTCTCGTTTTCAGACCTTTCATTTCTTCAAGGGTGATGATCTTCTTTTTCGTCCAGAGACCCGCTCCCGGCCAGGGGGCGATGTAGAGGATCTTCTGGCCCCACTTCTGAGCGCTCTTGTCGAAGTAAGGCTGCGACACGTCGAGCAGGAGGCGCAGTTCATCGAAGTTTCGGACCAGGAACGGCAGCGTCACGATCTGGAAGACCTTTTCGTCGCCAGCCACGCCGCTGATCAGCATGTCGGAGACGGGAACGAGACCGTCGCGGACGGCCTTCAGAAGATCCGGCCCCTTGTATCCCAGGGCGCCGCCGGTGTGGACGGCCATCTCGAGGTCGCCGTTCGTCGCCTTCTTCACCTTTTCGGCGAACTCGGTGAGACCAACGCTGTGCATGTTCTTCGGCGGCCAAACGGAATTCGCGTTCCAAGTGGTCTTGGCGAGAACCGGCGAGACGGCAAACCCGACAATCAACGCGACGACAAACAGTACCCGGAGTAGATTCTTCATAAGCACGTTCTCCCTTCTGATGTTTTGTTGAATGACCGTTTCCACTTCTGCTGAACGCCCTTTTGACGAAGCATCAGACGAAGCACGTCATCTGCTGCCCTTCCATCCGTCCCTTTCCGCGGAGAAGCCGTTCCCGTCCCTCCCTCTTCCCGGGCCGAAATCCGCACCGCTGCACCGGACGACGGCAGGCGGCGGCCGTCAGGAAGTCATGTAGGCGACGATCCGTCGCTGGAAGGACTGATTGTGCCGGAGCAGAATTTCCCTCAGCATCGCTCCGTTCTTTTCCTTCAAGGAGGTTATGATCCCATCGTGCTCTTCGACGACCGATTTGTAGTGGAACTGGAGCGATTTTTCCGTCTTGATCTCGTTGGCAAACGACAAATAGGTCAGGCGTTTGGCCTGGCTTCGGACTTCATTGACGGCGCGGATGAGATATTCGTTCTTTGAGCAGCGGGCAAAATCAAGATGGAAGGCGTGGTTCGACTCGACGAGGCCGTATAGATCGCCGCTCTTCACGGCCAGCCGGACCTTCTCGTTGATCCGCTTCATGTTCTCAAGCAGCGAAGCATTGTCCTGGCTGATGGCCAGATCCGCCACGCCGGCTTCCAGAATCTTCATGGCCTCGAAGAGGGCCTTGGTGCCCTGCAGCGTGATGGCCGGCACGGTCGCCCCCTTGTTGGGCTGCGTCTCGACCCATCCTTCGCCCGCGAGGCGCAGAAGGGCTTCGCGAATCGGCGTGCGTCCCAGGCCGAAGTCCACCATCAACTGCTTTTCGTCGAGGACCTGGCCGGGCTTGTACTCGAGCGTGATGATTTTTCGGCAAATCTCTTCGTAGGCTTTGACGCCCAAGGGCTGCTTTTGGCCGTTTGCCGTCGTCATGGGCATGATGAGGTCCTTTTTACCGCCCCAGGAAGGATGCATCAGGCCGGCGGGAACGCTAGGCAGCTATCTCTTAGGATGATATTTAATATATGTCAAGTATATATTGATGTATATTTATTCAGGGGTCCCGTCGGAGGAAGCCGAACCGCTCAATTGTCCGCAGGCCGCAAGGATGTCGCTTCCCTTGCTGACCCGAAGGATGGCCGTATAGTGATACTCGGCCAGGATCCGCTGGAAATCCCGGATTTCCGCGTCCGACGGCGTCCGGTAGGGGGAGCCCGGGAATTCGTTGAAAGCGATGAGATTGAGCTTGCAGCGGATTCCCTTGAGCAGCCGTGCCAGCTGCTTCGCGTCTTCCGCCGATGCGTTCACGCCGGACATGAGGATATACTCGAATGTCAGCATCCTCCGGCCCGGCATGGGATAGCGGCGGCAGGACTCGAGGAGGGACTTGAGCGGATAGCGGCGGTTGACGGGCATGAGTTCGCTCCGCCGCCGGTCGTCCGGGGCGTTGAGGGAGATCGCCAGGTTGACGCAGATATCCGCACCCAGCCGTTCGATCAGCGGTGCCAGGCCGCAGGTGGAAAGGGTGACCTTCCGGCTGGAAAAACCCAATCCGTGGTCCGAGGTGATGAGGCCGATCGCCTTGACGACATTGTCGTAATTGTCGAGGGGTTCGCCCATTCCCATCAGGACGATGTTCTTGATGTCCGGCCCTTCCTTTGGCAGCGCCTGCAGGGCGGTGATCTGGCCCGTGATCTCGGAGGGCAGCAGGTTGCGCTTCAAACCCTGCGTCCCCGTGCAGCAGAAGCGGCATCCCATCCGGCAGCCCGCCTGGGTGGAGACGCAGATCGTCCAGTGGTGACGGCCGGGAATCAGCACGCTTTCGATGTGCAGCCCGTCGTCCAGACGGAAGAGGAATTTCTTCGTCGTATCCTTCGCGGTCCGGGTCCGGACGATTTCGGGTCCCGCGAGGGTCGCGGCTTCCTTGAGATAAGACCGCAGCTCCTTGGACAGCGTCGTCATCTCGTCGAAGGAGGCGGCCCGCTTCTGGTAGATCCATTTCATGATCTGGCGGGCGCGGTACTTCTCCTTGCCCACCGAAGCGACGAGGGCCTCGATTTCCTCGAGGGACAGGTCCTTGAGATTGGGGCGCTTGTTCATGCGGTCTGCGAATCGTTCATGAAATCTGCAGCGGGCGCGTTCCCCTCCGGCCTTGCCTAGGGGAGCGGGCGCATACAGAAGAATCCTCCCCGGGCGCCAGGATTCCCGTCGGGTTGCCCGGGAGAACTTCCATTGCAGTCGGGATCGGCGCGTTTCGCGCCGGACGCCGGGGAAGCGAAGCGTATCGGATGGACAGGCAGAAAGCAACGGAAAAATCACGGCGTGAAAAATCACGGCGCCGGCCTGCCGGTGACGGCGGACGCGAGGGGGAGAAAGGCGGCGGTCCTGCTGCCCTCGGCGCGAAGCCGGTCCAGCAGCCGGTACAGTTCCCGCACCCCCTTCGGCTCGTTCCCGTTTCCGTGCACGAGGATGATGTCGCCGGGTCTTGCCGGCTCTCCTTTGCCCATCCACGCCCCCGCCCCGACGGGAAGGAGCAGCTTCTCCCGCAGGGCTTCGACCAGACGGCCGTCCGAGACGAGACCGGGGAAGCGGAAAAAGGGGGCGGGAAGCAGGTCGTGCTGCAGAAGCGTCTTTTCCGCCTCGAGGATTTCGAAGAGAAGATCGCTGCCGGGCCGGAGGAGAAAGTTCTTTTCAAGCGGCGCGGCCGGGTCGTAGGGGTGGGAGTAGGAATGGTTGATCCAGGTGATGCGCAATCGGCCAGCGGGGGAGCGCCCCAGATCGACGAGCCAGCGGAAGTCTTCCCGATGGTTGCGGATCCAGAGGCCGCTGGCCGCGATGCCGACCGGCACGGACGCGGCCGCTTCGCCGGCAAAGCCGGCGATTTCCCGGAAGAGCTTCCGGTCCAGGGGCCTCCTGCTGGGACACAGATCCACCGTCAGCAAATATCCCCGGGACGGTTCTTCGGCCCGCAGGATGCCCGCGTTCCGGAGCGGATGCGGCGGGGCACAATAGCGGGCCAGCGCGGCGGCAAAAGGCGTCGTCTCCCACTGCCCGTCCGCCGCCGGTTTCCCCTCGATGGCCCGGCGGTTCACCTTCCCAAGTTCCATGCGGACCGGGTCCACGACGAGGACGTGCGGCTCGCCGCTTTCCAGGAACCGGCGCCAGGCGACCCGCACGGTGCCGTCGGATTCCAGGTAGGCGTGGAAGCAGGGCCGATAGTCTTCGATGACGACGGCGGCGGAAGCGGATGGCAGGAAATACAGGAGCCCGGCAAGGAACAACAAAAAAGAGGAACGGCGGACCGTTCCTCTCCTCAGGATCGTTTCGGACGCTGCGCCGGTCTCCCCTCTAAGCCCCCTCATCGATTCCCTTGACGCGGATGGCCTTGACGAAGCGCTTGTTGAAATAGGCGGAGTCCAGGCTGTTGATCGTTACCCGCTTCTCGCGGGAGGATGCATGGATGAATTCGTTGTTGCCGATGTAGATGCCGACGTGGCCGAAGGGCCGCCGCGTGTTGAAGAAGACGAGATCGCCGGGGATGAGGTCTTCGCGGGAAACCGCCAGGCCGACCCGGGACTGTTCGCGGGCCGTCCGGGGAAGGCTGATGTTGAAGAATTCATAGATCTTCTTTACGAAGGCCGAACAGTCGAGGCCGCGGACGGAGGATCCGCCCAGACGGTAGGGCGCGCCCAGAAAACCGCGGACGACGCGGACGAACAATTGCTGCTCGTCAGGATTCCGCCACCGCCCGAGAAGCTCCGCCGATGCGCCCCCGCCTTCACTCTCGGCCAGGTTGTCCGGAAGGAAATCCCCGTCGCTCCCTTCCTCTTCGACGTCCGCATCGCCGGACAGGGATGCCTCGGCGTCCGGCGCCGGTTCCTTCTTCTGCGGCGTCACGGAGACGACGAGTTTCTGGCCGATGCGGAGCCTGCTGGAACGGATGTTGTTCAGCGCTCGGAGGCTGTCGAGGGAAATGGCGTTCTTCCTCGCGATGCTGGAGAGGGTCTCCCCTTTCCTGACGACGTGAATCCTCTTCATCTCCTTCCCGGGGATGATCAGGACCTGCCGGGCCTTGAGGGAATCGCCGTCGATCTGGTTGGCCGCCTTGAGGGCCTCGGGGCTCACGCCCAGACGCTTTGATATTTTCTGGAGATTGTCACCGGGTTTGACGACATACTGCGGCTTCGCAAGTCCTTCGGTCTGAAGACCGAACACGATGCACAGCGCCGCCAGTCCCATCCAGAGGAAAATCCGCCGTTTCATGGTGCCGTACCTCCTTTTGCTTCAATCGGGGGTCGTACGATGAATGAACGGTGCACAGATTTCGGCCGGTGCCTCTTCCCGGTGGAGACGAGGGCTTCGGACGCCGCCCGCAACTCCTCCGGAAAGGTCACCGGGGGCCCTTCTCCGGGGCTTCCCAGTGGATGAAAACTGCACACGAACAACTACGGCGTTGACTTTTATCGGAATTGCGGGGAGATGTCAAAACGTTTTTGCCGTCCCGCGGCGCGTTTTTCCGCCCTTCACAAGGGGTCTTCTTTGGGGTAAAGACAACGGCGATGAAAAAGACGAGGCAGGCGATCATTCTGATTCTCCTAATTCTCCTGGCGGCCTTTCTGCTCGAGGTGGGACGGTATTCCGTATACCCGGACGTGAGCCGTCTGAAAAAGGACAATCCGAAGAAGACGGCGTTCATGGTCTTCCGGGAGCGGGAGCGGCTGGCGGAAGGGAAGCCGGCCCGCCTTGTGCAGCACTGGGTCCCGTTCGCAAGGATTTCCTCTTACGTCGTCAAGGCGGTGATCGTTGCCGAAGACGACAAATTCTGGTCCCACGAAGGGTTCGATTTCGCCGCCATGCAGAAGGCCATCGAGAAGGACATCCGCAGGAGAAGCCTCCGGGCGGGAGGAAGCACGATCAGCCAGCAACTGGCGAAAAACCTCTACCTGTCCCCATCCAAGGACCCGGTCCGCAAGCTCAAGGAAGCCATCCTCACCTGGAGGATCGAAAGGACCCTGTCGAAAAGGCGGATCCTGGAGATCTACCTCAACGTGGCGGAATGGGGAGAGGGGATCTTCGGCATCGAGGCGGCCGCGCGCCACCACTACGGAAAAGCGGCGGGAGAGCTTTCGGCCCGTGAGGCGTCCCGGCTGGCCGCCGTCCTGCCCAACCCGCGGCGCTGGAACCCCACAGGGAATTCCCGCTACGTGGAAAACCGCTCCGAGCACATCTACGGGATTCTGGTGAAGCGGGGGATCGTCGTGCCCGATTACGAGGAGATCATGGGCGGGGGCCAGGCGGTTGAGGGAAGCGCGGATGCTGGGGAGGGGGAACCGCCGATCCTGCCCGGCCCGGATTCCGCCGCCGATGAGGAAGAGCGCCGGCGGTCCGCGGAAGGGCCCTGAAAGGGAGGGCCGGCGCCGTCCTTTCCCCGTTCCTACATCGACTCCAGCGCGGCGGCCATCGAAACGCCCCCGCCGCCGCAGAGGGTCGCGAGCCCCAGAGACTTGCCGCGTTTCTTCATGGCGTAGAGCAGCGTGACCATGATCCGGCAGCCCGTGGAGCCGACGGGATGTCCAAGGCCCACGCCCGAGCCGTTGACGTTCGTGATCTCCCGCTTCAGCTTCAGCTCCCGCTCGCAGCCCAGGTACTGGGCGGCGAAGGCCTCGTTGAGTTCGACCAGTTCGAAATCCGCGATCTGGAGGCCCGAACGTGCAGAGAGGTCGTGCACGGCGGGAACGGGGCTCAGGCCCATCACCGAGGGATGGCAACCCCCCCGCCCGACGGCGCGGATGCGCGCCAGAGGGCGGAGGCCGAGCTCCCGGGCCCTGTCCAGGGACATGATCACCATCGCGCTGGCGCCGTCGTTGATCCCCGAGGAGTTTCCGGCCGTGACTTTCCCGGTCTTGGGGACGAAGGCGGGCGGAAGCTTCGCCAGGTCGTCCATCGTCAGTTTCGGCCGGTAGTGCTCGTCCTTTTCGAAGCGGACCGGCGGTTTCCCCTTCTTCTGCGGGATGTCGACCGGGACGATTTCTTCGCGGAAGTCCCCTTCCAGCGTCGCCCGCTCGACGTTGTTGTGGCTTCGCAGCGCGACCTCGTCGATCTCCTCCCGGGAAAGGTTGTGCATCTGCGCGATCAGTTCCGCGGTGACGCCCATGATGTAGGGTTTCCCCCGGAAGAGTTCCAGGGGCATGCCCGACTTCACCGGGCCGTTTTCCGGGCCGGGCAGCAGATGCGAACCGGCGTGCAGCGCGTGGATGATGTTGTCCACGAAGACCTGATCCTGGAGACGGCATCCCCAGCGGGCGTTGGGGACCGAATAGGGAATGCCCGACATGTGCTCCATGCCGCCGGCCAGGATGATGTCGGCCATCCCCGCCCGGATCATGGCCATGCCGGACAGGACCGCCTCCATGCCGGAAATGCACACGCGGTTGACGGTGACGGCGGTGACCGTATCCGGGATGCCTGCCATCAGGGCCGAGATGCGCGTCACATTGAGCGCGTCCGCGGGTTCCGCGCAGCAGCCGAAGCGGACGTCGTCGATCACACCGGGATCGATGCCGGCCCTCCGGACCGCCTCCTTCATGACGACGCTGCCCAGCAGGGCGCAATTCAGGTCCCTCAGACTTCCGCCGAACTCCCCGACGGCGGTCCGGCACGCCGATACCACGACCACTTCTTTCGTCATAACGCTTCCCCCTTCACGCAGCATGAACCCACAGGCGGAAAAGAACATCGAGGCCGTGAAATGCCTCTTGTCCGATCACGGATTGTAGGCGGCCGGAGCGCCGCCGATCAACATCCCGGAAGGAGATAAAACATCTCTTTGTCTCCCTGTCAAGGTGCCGGAGTGCCCGGAAGCGGGGAAAACGATTCCGGTTTGACATTGCGTTCAGGCCCGCTATACTGAAACCCGGCACATCGAACGGAAAGAGGGAGGGACGTCATGCAGGCAAGGGGACCGCTCATGATCGAGCATCGCCTCATTGAGAAGATGATTGCGATTCTCCGGAAGACGCTGGCGAAGATTGAGACGGGCGGCGGGGTCGACCCGCTGTTCATCGACGCCGCCGTGGACTTCATCCGCATGTACGCCGACCGGACGCACCACGGAAAGGAAGAGGAGATCATGTTCCGTGATCTCGGGCGGAAGGCGATGAGCGAAGCGGACCGGCGCCTGATGGAAGACCTGATCGCCGAACACGTGCTGGGGAGGAAGACCACGAAAGAACTGGTCGAAGCCAACGCCCGCTATCGTCGGGGCGATGCGGCGGCCCTGGCCGTTGTCGCCGGGAGACTCCGGACGCTGGCCGATTTTTACCCGCGGCACATCGAAAAGGAAGACAGGATCTTCTTTCCGGCCTGCAGGGCCTACATGACGGAAGAGGAAGACCGGGCCATGCTGGCCGAATTCTTCGCATTCGACCGGATGATGATCCATGAGAAATATCAGGCGGTCGTGAAGGCCTTGGCCGGCAATTGACCGGGCTTGATGGACGCCCGCAAGGGAGGGGGATTTCTTCGGATGTCCCGTACGCCGCCTTCGTTTCATCTCCAAATCGTTGTCAACGGCAAGACCCGCCGCGGCGAACCCTACGGCGAGGCGAGAAGGAAGATTCTCAACCTCGACGCCGGGCGCGAGGCGATGGCGGCGGTTTCTTCCTGGCCGGGTTATCGCCCGACCCCGCTGGTCGATCTGCAGGGGACGGCCGCGGAACTGGGCGTGCGCCAGGTCCTCTGCAAGGATGAATCGCAGCGTTTCGGCCTCAAGAGCTTCAAGGCCTTGGGGGGCGCCTATGCCGTCTCCCGACTGCTGCGCAGGATCGTTTCGGAACGGCTCGGCCGGGAAGTGACGGCCGCCGACATCGCCGCCCGCCGCTTCGAGGACATCACCGGAGGAGTCACCGTAACGTGCGCCACCGACGGCAACCACGGCCGTTCCGTCGCCTGGGGAGCACGAACGTTCGGCTGCCGCTGCGTGATCTTCATCCACTCTCTCGTCAGCGACGCGCGCGCGGCCGCCATTGCCGCGCTCGGGGCGCGCGTGGAAAGGACCGCAGGCAATTACGACGACGCCGTGCGCATTTCTTCCGAAGAGACGGAAAGAAACGGCTGGGTTCTCGTCTCGGACACTTCTTTCCCGGGCTATACGGATGTCCCGAGGGACGTCATGCAGGGATATTCAGTGATGCTCGAGGAAGAAGCGGCGCGGTGGAAGGACGAGCCGCCGAGCCACGTCTTCGTTCAGGCGGGCGTGGGCGGGCTCGCGGCGGCCGTCTGCGCCTATTTCTGGGAGCGGTTCGGCCCCGCCCGGCCGCGGATCGTCACCATCGAGCCCGAGAAGGCCGCATGCCTCTTCGAGAGCGCGAAGGCGGGGGAGCGCCGCACCGTCTCAGGCGATCTCGGAACGGTCATGGCGGGACTGGCCTGCGGGGAAGTGTCTCTGCTGGCCTGGGACATTCTCGATACCGGGGTGGATTTCTTCGCGACGATACCGGACGAGGCTGCGCTGGAAACGATGCGGCGCCTGGCGCGGGGGAGCGGGGGCGATCCGCCCCTTGTCGGCGGGGAATCCGGTGTCGCGGGCCTGGCGGGTCTGATCGCCGCCGCCGGGAACGCCGAGGTCCGCGGCCGTATCGGCCTCGACGCGCGGTCGACCGTTTTTGTGATCGGTACGGAGGGCGATACGGACCCGGAATTGTACGAGCGGATTGTGGGGCGTTCCGCCGTGGAAGTCCTGCAGCGGAAAGGGGAGCGGGTATGAACCGGAGGGAGTTCTTCAAGGCGGGAATGGCGGGAACCGCTTCGGCGCTGTTCGGTTTGGAGAGCGTCGCCGGAGCCTTGCAGCATTCGGCGGCCGCGCCTTTTGTCTTTCCTTCGCCGGTCTATCGGACATTGGGCCGGACGGGCCTGAAGATCACGATCGTCAGCTTTGGCGCCATGCTGACGCCGGAGTCCGAGGTAATACGGGTCGCCCTGGACCATGGGGTCAATTATGTCGACACGGCCCGACGCTACCTGGGCGGCAGGAGCGAGGAAATCGTTGCCAGGGCCCTGAAGGGCATGCGCGACAAAGTTTATGTGGCGACGAAGGTGGCCCCCTCTTCGCGAACGAAACAGGAGGTTTTGCGGGACGTCGAAACGAGCCTGAAGGAGTTGAATACCGATCGCATCGACGTCATCCAACTGCACAATCTCAACGGCAAAGAGCGTGTATTCGAGCCGGAGACGCGGGAAGCTTTCACCAGTCTGAAGCAGCAGGGGAAAGTCCGCTTCTTCGGCGTGACCACGCATACGAATCAGGCGGAGGTGGTCAACGCGGTGGCGGATGATCCGGACCGCTTCTTCGATGTGGCGCTCGTGGCGTACAATTTCAAGAGCCGCAGGGAGATCGGCGAGGCCATCGCGAAGGCCGCCCGCGCCGGCATCGGGGTCATCGCCATGAAGACCCAGGCCGGGGGCTATGCGACGGCCTCCTTCGGCCCGATCAGCCCCCACCAGGCCGCACTCAGATGGGTTCTCCAGGACCCGAATATCACCGCAGCGATACCGGGGATGAGGGACATGGCGGAACTTCGGGAGGACATCGCCGTCATGGGGAGCGGTTTCGGCCTCCTCGACAGGATAACCCTTGCGGGTTACGGCGCCGCCATTCAGCCCTATTACTGCCATTTCTGCGAAGCCTGCGAGACGACCTGCCCGAAGGGCGTCGCGATCGGCACCGTCAACCGCTGCCTCATGTATGCGGAGGCCTACAGGAGTCCGGATCTTGCGCGGTCCACCTACCGGGAGCTTGCTCCTTCGGCCACCGCGGCGGTCTGCCTGGAATGTTCCGTCTGCACGGCGCGGTGCGTCAACGGCCTGGACATTGCGGCGAAGATGAGACGGGCCGGGAAGCTGCTGGCCTGAAAAAATCCGCGGCTCGCTGCACGGAGGGGCGATCCATGCTTGCAGACATTGCGAAAGCGGTCATGGTCCTTTGCCTGTCGGCGTCTACCGCGACGACCGTTCAGGCCGCCGATGCGCGGGACCCTCTGGACAAGGTTCTGCCCAGCGCTGTCTTTGCTGTCGACTGGACCATGCAGGACAAGACGACCCTGTATGACAGCGATACCCTCTTCGAACGGATCAACGGCGAAGCCGAGCTGTTTTTCCCCTACGGATTTGAGAGGCTTGCCGTGGCCGAGTACGCGAACCCGAAGCATCCGGACGTGCTGCTCGCGGCCGAAGTCTACCGGATGGGTTCTCCTCTCGACGCCTTCGGGATCTACGCGAACTACCGGCGGCCGACTTCCGTGGCGGCCGCCATCGGCGCGGAGGGATTCATCTCGGCGACGCAGCTGATGTACTGTCAGGACAGGTTTTTCGTGAGGATTCAGGTCACGGGCGCGACGGCGCTGGATTCGGAAATTCTTCTCGCCTGCGGCCGGGCCATTGCGGAAAATCTGCCGAGCGGCGGGGAGCGTCCGGTGGAGATCGATCTCCTGCAGATTCCCTCCGTGGTAAAACGAACGGTACGGTACGTTGCCCGGAGTCTGCTGGGGTATGCCTTCTTCCGGCGCGGTCTGATCGCCGACGCCATGCGGGGCGGCGAGCGGCTGCAGGTCTTTCTCGTTCCCGAGGACTCGCCGGACAGGGCGCGGCAGGCCCTTGACGACTACCGTGCCTATCTGAAGGCGGAAGGGCGGAAATTTACGGCGGGGCCGCCGGGGCGCAATGCCCTTTCGACCGTCGACCCGCTCTACGGCGGGGTATTCGTCGAGCAGTCGGGTTCCCGGCTCATCGGGGTCATCCGGGCCGAAGATCCAGGCACGGCGAGGATGCTCGTCGATGACCTGCGCCGCCGTCTCGGCGGGGTCTAGCTTCCCAGCGATACGTTCCGGAACATGAAGAAGGCGGCGCCTGCAAGGCAGAGGCTCGCCCACAGGTAATCCCAGGTCAGCTGCTGCTTCATGTAGAAGATGCAGAAGCCGGCAAAGACGATCATTGTCAGCACCTCCTGGATGACCTTGAGCTGGGGAAGGCTGAAATAGGCGCTGCCGATGCGGTTGGCCGGGACCTGCAGACAGTATTCGAAAAAGGCGATGCCCCAGCTGATGGCGATCACCAGCACGAGCGGCTGGGCGCGCAGGTCCTTGAGATGCCCGTACCAGGCATAGGTCATGAAGAGGTTCGACAGGACCAGCAGGGCAATGGGTGCAAAACGCATGGAAACGCTCCGTCAGTGTCAGGCCGCCGGCCGGACATGCGAAAACCCCGGGGGCATTCCCACGGGGCTTCGGAAAAGCGCCGGCGATCGCCTGAAAGTTTTTCCCGCTTCAACGGGCCGGCAGGATCTCGATCCAGTACCCGTCGGGGTCGGCGATGAAGTACAACCCCATCGCCCTGTTCTCGTAACAGATGCAGCCCATCTTCTCGTGCAGCGCGTGGGCTCCGTCGTAGTCGTCCGTTCTCACGGCCAGATGAAATTCCCCCTCCCCGAGGTTGTAGGGTTCTTTGCGGTCGTGAAGCCAGGTGAGCTCGATCTTGTGGGCGGTCTGGCCATCGCCCAGGAAAACGAGGACGAAACTGCCGTCGGGCGCGATCTTGCGGCGATCCTCGACCAACCCCAGGGCCTCCCGGTAAAACTTGAGGCTCCTGTCCAGGTCGAGCACATTGATGTTGTTGTGGTCGAAGCGAAATTTCATATCGCCCGGTCTCCCCGATGTTTTTCGGGTGGCGAGTATAGCAAAGCCTCCTCTCCTGTCAACAGGAAAGGCGCGCCCGGCCAGCTTTTCGTTGTTCGGACGGCACCGTTGTGATATAACGCGGCAAACTCTGAGACCGGGGGCGAGGGATGCCCTGCGGGAGAAAGGAACGGTTCATGAAGGGAGTCGTGCTGGCCGGGGGACTGGGGACGCGGATGTATCCCCTGACAAAAGTGACCAACAAGCATCTCCTTCCCGTGTACAACGAGCCCATGATCTATTATCCGATCCGGACCCTCGTCAACGCCGGCATCGACGAGATCCTGATCGTCACGGGAGGAAACAGCGCCGGGGAGTTCCTCCGCCTGCTGGGCAACGGCAAGGAATTCGGACTGCGCCATATCCATTATACCTACCAGGAAGGGGAGGGCGGCATCGCGGCGGCCCTTTCCCTGGCCGAATTCTTCGCCGACAACGACAAGATCGCGGTGGTTCTGGGCGACAACATCATCGAGAGGAACATCCGCCATGCCGTCGAGGCCTTCCGGAAGCAGCCGGAGGGGGCGAGGATCCTCCTGAAGGAGGTTTCGGACCCGCAGCGGTTCGGCGTCCCCGTTTTCGAAGGCGACCGCATCGTGCGCGTCGAGGAGAAGCCGGCGAACCCGCAATCCAACTTCGCCGTCATCGGGATCTACATGTACGACCAGCGGGTCTTCGAATTCATCCGCTCCTTGAAGCCGTCGCAGCGCGGCGAGCTCGAGATCACGGACGTCAACAATTTCTATATCCGCGAAGGGAAGATGAAATGGGACGTCCTGGACGGCTGGTGGACCGACGCGGGGACCTTCGATTCCTTGCAGTATGCGGGCAACATGGTGGCCAAGACCGGGGCAAATCGGATCTGAGGCCCGCGAAGGAGTGGAGAGATGATCGAGGGCGTCAAGACGAAGAGACTCAAGGTGATCGCTGACGAACGCGGGAGGCTGATGGAGATCCTCCGCGCGGACGACGAGGCCTTCGAGGCGTTCGGGCAGGTCTACATGACGACGGCCTATCCCGGCGTCGTCAAGGGCTGGCACTACCACAAGACGCAATCGGACAACATGGCCGTGGTGCGCGGCATGATGAAGATCGTCCTGTATGACGCCCGGGAGGGATCGAGGACCTTCGGGGAGGTCAACGAGTTTTTCGCGGGGGAACACAACCCCATCCTGGTCCATATCCCGCCGCTCGTGTACCACGGTTTCAAGTGCATCTCCGAGGTCGAGGCGATCGTCGTCAATACGCCGACGCGGACCTACGATTACAGGGACCCGGACGAGTACCGGATCTCTCCGCACGAGAGCGGCATCCCCTACCGCTGGGATCGGAAAGACGGCTGAGACGCCGCATCGGCTTGAAGGACGGCGGAAGGCCCGGGGCGATTCCGGGCGCCGTTTGCGCGCATGGGAATCTTCCTCGACATATTCGTCACGGTCATGGGCGCCGCCATCGGCAGCTTCCTCAACGTCTGCATCCTGCGCCTGCCTGAGGAAGGACAATCGATCGTCCGTCCGTCCTCCCGCTGCCCCCGATGCGGGCATGCCATCCGCTGGTACGACAATGTCCCCATCCTGAGCTATCTAATCCTCAGGGGCGCCTGCCGGGACTGCGGCGGGAAGATCTCCCTGCAGTACCCGCTGGTCGAGGCGCTGACGGCGCTGCTTTCCTTCCTGCTGTTCCGGAAATACGGCCTCAGCTGGGCCTGGCTCTTTTCGTTCCTCTTCGTTTGCTCCCTCGTGGTCATCGCCTTCATCGATCTGCGCCACCAGATCATCCCCCACGCCATCACGCTTCCGGGCATCCCCTTCTTTCTGGCGGCGGCTGCGCTCTTCATGGGATACAGGTTCGTGGACGTTTTTCTCGGCGCGGCCATCGGCGCGGCGACGCTGTATTTCGTCGCCGTCTACTACGAAGCCGTCACGGGACGGGAGGGAATGGGAGGCGGGGATGTGAACCTCCTGGCCATGATCGGCGCCTTCCTGGGATGGAAATCGCTGCTGTTCGTCGTTCTGGCAAGCTCGCTCCTTGGGGCCGTCGTCGGCATCGCCGTCATGGTCGCCAAGGGAAAAGACATGAAGTATGCCATTCCCTTCGGCCCCTTCCTGTGCATCGGCGCCGCGGCGTACCTGTTCTGCGGCGAGCGTCTCATGGAACGGATTCTGTTCCGCTGACCCTCCCCCGGCGCTGCCGTCCCCGATCGTCGGCACGGACGGGAAAACACTCAAAAAACCTTGACATCCCCTGGCTCTGCGGCTATTGTATCGCGCCGTAGGGCATCGGGACGGGCGCGGTTTTGAGACGGCCCGCGCAAACGGCTTCAGGGCGCATTCCCTGAGGGCGGAATCATGTCGGGGTCTTCGCAGATTTTTCCAATCCGAGGAGGTTTGAAATGGGGTCCCAGCGGAAACTGTGCGCGATCTGCGCCTGGCGGGTGAACTGTCAAAAACGCTTCTGCGTGGCCATGGACGCCCACGGCAATGTCCATTGCGCCGACTACTCCCGGGACCTCTCCATCAAGGAAGAAGACATCGACAAGGCAGTCAAGAAGGATGCCGAGCGGTAGAGTCCCGTCCGCGGGGTAGGCGTTGCGTCGGAGATCCCTTCACCGGCGCGGAATGTCTTGAATTGGCCCTTTAGGGGCCATCTTTTTTTCTTGGGCAGAAAATCGTCATGGGTATTTCCTTGAAAAGCGCATTGACACGTTTGATCGGCGACGCCGTCGCGCGTGCCGCCGCCAGGAACTCCTGGGGAGACGTGAAGCCGCCGTTCATCGAAGTGGCGGCGGCACGCGAGGAGGCGCACGGCGACTTCGCCTCGAACGTCGCCATGATCCTGGCTTCGCAGCTGAAGACGAACCCGCGCAAGATCGCGGCGGCGCTGGTGGCCGATCTGGGTGACGGCGACGGCCTCGTGCAGAAGGTCGAGATCGCCGGTCCGGGCTTCATCAACTTCTTTCTGCGCGACTCCGTCTGGCCATCCCTGCTGGAGGCGGTCGACGAGGCGGGGGAGAGCTACGGGCGCAGCGGCCTGGGGACCGGCAAGAAGGTGCAGGTGGAATTCGTGAGCGCCAACCCCACGGGGCCGCTCCACATCGGGCACGGCCGCGGCGCAGCCGTGGGCGACGTGATCGCCAACATCCTCGCGGAAACGGGCTACGAAGTCAGCCGGGAATACTACATCAACGACGCCGGGAACCAGATGCACAATCTCGGCCGGTCCGTCCTGTACCGGTATTACGAGGAGATGGGGCGTCCGGCCGCGTTTCCCGAAAACGGCTATCAGGGGGACTATATCCGAGCCATCGCCAAGGACATCGCCGCCAGGGAGGGCGATGCCTACCTTGCCGCCGCCGAAGCCGACGTCGTCCCCCGCTTCACGGACTACGCGGGCGGCGTGATCCTGGAGGGCATCAAGGAGGACCTGCGCGTCTTCGGCGTGGTCTTCGGCCGGTACTTCAGCGAAAGGGAACTGTACCGGGACGGGGGCGTACTGGACCTACTGGACCATCTGGAAGCCCAGGGGTATGTGTACCGCGAGGACGGGACGCGCTGGTTCCGGACAACGGCCTTCGGCGACGACAAGGACCGCGTCGTGGTGCGGAAGAACGGCGAACCCACGTATTTTGCCGCCGACATCGCCTATCACCTCAACAAGTTCGAGCGCGGATTCGACATCCTCATCGACATCTGGGGGGCGGACCATCACGGATACATCCCGAGGATGAAGGCCGGCGTGCAGGCCGTGGGCAGGCCGAAGGACGCCCTGCGGGTGATCCTGGTGCAACTGGTGAATCTGCTCCGGGACGGCAAGCCGGTCGCCATGTCCACGCGCTCCGGCGAATTCGTCACCCTGCGGGAGGTCATCGACGAGGTCGGCAGGGACGCGGCGCGGTACAACTTCCTCATGCGGCGCTCCGACAGCCACCTCGATTTCGACCTGGAGCTAGCCAAGCGTCAGACCAACGAGAATCCCGTTTTCTACGTTCAATACGCCCATGCGAGGATCTGCAGCATCCTGAGAACGGCGGCGGAACGGGGCCATGTCCCGCCCCGCTACCGGGAGGCCGACATGGGCAAACTGAGCCTGCCGGAGGAGACGGCGCTGATCAAGCGCATCTCCGAGTATCCCGACGTGCTGGAAGGGGCGGCGGTGGCGCTGGAGCCGCACCGTCTGACCTTTTATCTCAACGACCTCGCGGCGATCTTTCACAATTACTACAACAGGCACCGGGTCGTTTCCGACGACCGGGAATGCACCCTGGCGCGCCTCTTCCTCGTGAAGTGCGTCCGGACGGTCCTCCGGAATGCCCTGAGGGTCCTCGGCGTCTCGGCGCCGGAAACGATGTGAACCGGAGGACGCCGATGACCTCCAAGAACACAAAAGCGTTCGAATTCCGGCTCGGCAAAACGGCGCTGGTTCTGTTCGTGATGGGCATGTCCTGCCTGGTCTTCATTGCCTTTGTCGGGGGCGTGCTCGTCGGGAAGCACATCGATGCCTATCCCGAGAAGATCGCCCGGGAGGTCCCGGCGAAGATCCTCGGCGGGGCGGGAACGCCGCCCGTCCCTGCGCCGGCGCCCCGGACCCCCGCGGCGGCGGAAGCCAAGGGTCCGCCGCGCCCCGCTTCGGTTTCACCGATCGCGGAAGCCCCCGGCACTGCGGGTCGGGTTCCGGCGGCATCGGCGCCGCCCCCTGCTGCGGAGGCGGGAAAGGAGGCGCGGCCGCCCGCATCCGGAGAAGGGACGGCGGAAAAGACCGCCGCGCCGGAACGGAAAAAGGCCGGGAAGGAACAGGCCGCGGCCGGGGCGGCGCCCGGGCAGGTTCCGTCCGCCGCAGAAGCGCCGCCGAACGGAAAGGGGAAGTACCTCCTCCAGGTGGCCTCGTACCAGGAAAAGGACAGGGCGGAGCAGTTGGCGGGCAAGCTCGGGGCCATGGGGTATGCGCCGCGGGTCGTCGCGACGGACCTGCGCGAAAAAGGGATCTGGTACCGGGTTCAGGTCGGAGGCTTCGCCACGAGGGAGGAGGCCCAGCGCGCTTCCGACGCCATCGCCGCGAAGATGGGCGGGGTGCGCTCCGCCGTGAAACCCTCCCTGCGGGGAAATTGAACAGCGCGGCGCCTGAAGCCGCATCGGGATTTGTCATCATGTTCGAGACATTGACGGAAAAGCTCGACGCCGTTTTCAAG
Organism: Syntrophales bacterium; assembly: GCA_035366835.1. GTDB lineage: Bacteria > Desulfobacterota > Syntrophia > Syntrophales > UBA6109 > UBA6109. The sequence continues at coordinate 159,138 of DAOSIS010000003.1, forward strand.
AAGCTCAAGGGAAGGGGCCGGCTCGACGAAGAAAACATCTCGGCCGCGCTCCGCGACATCCGCATGGCGCTTCTGGAGGCGGACGTTCATTTCAAGGTCGTCAAGGACTTCATCGAGGACGTCCGCACGCGGGCCGTGGGCAGGGAGGTACTGGAAAGCATCTCGCCCGGCCAGCAGGTGGTCAAGATCGTCCATGACCGGCTTGCCGAGCTCATGGGCGGGACGGGCAGCCAGATCCGTTTCGGCAGCCGCATCCCGGCGCCGATCATGATGGTGGGGCTCCAGGGATGCGGGAAGACGACGACGGCCGTCAAGCTGGCGAAATACCTGGCGGAGCAGGGGCGGCGGTCCTATCTGGTCTCGGCGGACGTTTACCGCCCCGCCGCGATCGAGCAGCTCCGGGTCATGGGCGAGAAGATTTCCGTGGGGGTGTTCGACGCGGGAGAACTCCGCGACCCCGTCCGGATCTGCCGGGAGGCCGTGGAGGAGGCCAGGCGCCTCGGCTACGAGGTGATCATCGTCGATACGGCGGGAAGGCTCCACATCGACGAGGAGATGATGGCGGAACTGCAGGAAATCAAACGGGAGATCCATCCCGCCGAGATTCTGTTCGTCGCGGACGCCATGACGGGGCAGGATGCCGTCAACGTGGCCGCAAAGTTCAACGAACTGCTGGGAGTGGACGGCGTCATCATGACCAAGATGGACGGCGACGCCCGCGGCGGCGCCGCACTCTCCCTCAAGGCCGTGCTCGGCAAGCCGATCAAGTTCGTCGGCGTCGGCGAGAAGATCGATGCACTGGAGGTATTCCATCCCGAGCGGATGGCCTCGCGGATCCTGGGCATGGGGGATGTCCTTACGCTCGTCGAAAAAGCCCAGGCGACGGTGGACGCCAAGGAGGCGCAGGAGCTTCAGCGGAAGATCCGGAAGAACGAATTTTCGCTCGAGGATTTCCGCAGCCAGCTCAAGCAGATCCGCAAGATGGGCTCCCTGCAGGACCTGCTGGGCATGATCCCCGGATTTTCCAGGATCAAATCGATGAAGCACATGGTTCCCGACGAGAAGGAGCTCGTCCGGATCTCCGCCATCATCGATTCCATGACGAAGAAGGAGCGGCGGAACCACCTCCTCATCGACGGGGAGCGGCGCAAGAGGATCGCCAAGGGGAGCGGAACGACGGTTCAGGACGTCAACCTCCTCCTGAAAAACTACGCCGAGATGAGAAAAATGATGAAAAAGTTCTCTTCCAGGGACGGAATGAAGGCGCTGCGGAGGGGCAATTTCCCCTTTGCATAAGACGCAATATGTGATAGCTTCCGAATCCTTATTTTGAAAAACGATATCTCTCTCAGGAGGTCAACGGACAAGGAATGGCAGTGAAGATGAGACTGACGCGGATGGGGGGCCGGAGCAAGCCGTACTATCGGATCGTCGTGGCGAATACCGAGTCGCCTCGCGACGGCAAGTTTTTGGAAGTATTGGGGAATTACGATCCGAATGCGAATCCTCCCGAAATCAAGGTGAAGGAAGAGCGCGTTCGGCAGTGGCTTGCAAAGGGCGCCAAGCCGACGGTGACGGTATCGAACCTTCTGCTCCGAAAAGGAATCGGGGCGGGTTCGTAAACGCGTTTTCCCGGCACGGGCTGTGGAACTGGTGAGGGCTTCCTGAAATCGTCCTCTTGCGAATGCCCCTGGGGAGGGAAAGGGGCATGTGTTGTGCGGCGATCTCAGCGGTGATACGATGTTGGCAATTCTGAGGGATTCACGTTCGCTCTGGGGGGGAAAATCTTGATTGTGGAGGAAGCTGCCATGAAAGAGTTAATCAAGTTCATCGCCCAGGCATTGGTTGACAAACCAGAGGCCGTCGAGGTTTCCGAGGTTGTCGGGGAACAGACATCGGTCATCGAGCTGAGAGTCGCGAAGGAAGACCTGGGAAAAGTGATTGGCAAACAGGGAAGAACGGCCAAGGCGATGAGGACGATCCTCAGCGCCGCGTCGACGAAATTGCGCAAGCGGACGGTTCTCGAAATCATCGAATAGGCCCGGTGCCTGCGGCAGGGGGAGGGGGCCCGGGCGGAATGCGACGAAGGCAGGGTCGCCCGGAGAGCGGCGGAAAGCTATGATCCGGTTCGACATCCTGTCCACTTTCCCGGACATGTTCGTTTCTCCCTTTGACGCGAGCCTGCTGAAGAAGGCCCGGGAAAGGGGCCTGATCGATATCCGCCTCCACGACATTCGGGATTACGCCACGGATCGGCACCGCATGACGGACGATGCGCCTTTCGGCGGAGGCGGCGGGATGGTCATGAAGGTCGAGCCGATCGACCGGGCGATTTCCGCGATTCTTCCGGAGCGGGATCGGGCGCTTGTCGTTCTCCTGACGCCCCAGGGAGAAACCTTTCGGCAGGGCCTCGCGGAGGAGCTTTCACGGCATTCGCGGATCGTGCTGCTCTGCGGCCGCTACGAAGGCGTGGATGAACGGGTCAGGCAGCACCTCGTGGACCGCGAGATCTCGATCGGGGATTACATCCTGACGGGGGGCGAACTGCCGGCGATGGTCCTGGTCGATGCCGTCTCCCGTCTCGTGCCCGGTGTCCTGGGCAACGAGACATCGGCTGAGGCCGATTCGTTTTCAACGGGGCTGCTCGAGTATCCCCATTATACGCGGCCGGCGGAATACCGGGGCTGGCAGGTTCCCGAGGTGCTGCTGTCGGGAAACCACCGGGAAATCGATTCCTGGCGGCGTCGGGAATCTCTGAAAAGGACCTTGCGGAGGCGGCCGGACCTTCTGGAAAAAACGGAACTTTCGCAATCCGATCGGGAGACGCTGGAGGAACTGCGCGCCGGGCATCTGTCGTAGATGCGCCGATGGGCGGGGAAAAGAACAACGAACGGTAATGAAATTCCCCCTGACGGTTGCGGCAGGAAGGCGGCGGGGCGGAAGTCTTATTGAGGAGGAAACAGTTCAATGGATCCGATGGACATGATCGAAAAAGAGCAAATGAGAGGCGACATCCCCGATTTTCGGGCCGGGGACACCGTGAAAGTATATGTGAGGATCGTCGAAGGACAGAAGCAGCGGATTCAGGCCTTCGAAGGGGTCGTCATCCGGAAGAAGCGCGGACAGAGCCGGTCGAGCTTCACGGTGAGAAAAGTCTCGTACGGCGTCGGCGTGGAGAGGACCTTTCCGCTGCATTCCCCGGTCATCGACCGCATCGACGTGATTACGCACGGCAAGGTCCGCCGGTCCCGCCTCTATTACCTGCGCGACCTGCGGGGGAAAAAGGCCCGTATCAAGGACCGGGACAAGTCCTGAGGCGGGGGAACACCGCACCATCCTTTTTCCCTGGGTAGCGCCGCGCGACGAAACGGTTCAGGCGCATGGACGGCTTCGAACGGAATGCCCGTGAACAGGGCTATCGCACGGTTGCCGGCGTCGACGAGGCCGGTCGCGGCCCCCTTGCGGGCCCCGTCGTCGCAGCGGCCGTGGTCCTGCCGCCCGGCTATACCAACCGTGAGATCAACGATTCGAAGCAGCTGACGGCCGCCAAGAGGGAAGCGCTCTTCGACGTCATCAACCGCGACGCGCTTGCCGTCGGCGTCGGTGTCTCCGAAGTCGACCTCATCGATTCCGTGAACATCCTCCAGGCCACGCTGCTGGCCATGAAGGAGGCCGTCGGCGGGCTCTCTCCTGCCCCGGACATGGTGCTGGTGGACGGGCGCAGCCGGATCCCCTTTCTCCTCTCCGCCGACCAGGAAACCATCGTGAAGGGCGACCGGAAGAGCATCTCCGTCGCGGCGGCGTCCATCGTCGCCAAGGTGTCACGGGACCGCATCATGGAGATGTATCACCGGCAGTTTCCCCAGTACAATTTCCTGAAGAACAAGGGCTACGGGACCGCGGAACACCTGGAAGCGATCGCCCGGCACGGCTGCTGCAAGATCCACCGCAAGTCGTTCCGGGTCAGGCAGCCGGTGGTGCGGCTCAGGAACCTGTCGTTCTTTTCCGAAGAACCCTCATGAAAATCGACTCCAGGCGGACAACGGCCGGCCGGGGCGAGGACGCCGCCGCTGCCTATCTCCGCGACCGCGGCTACAGGATCGTCGAGCGCAACTGGCGGTGCCGGCTGGGCGAGATCGATATTGTCGCGAGAGACGGGGAAACGCTGGTATTCGTGGAGGTCAAGAGCCGCCGGTCCGCCGCCTTCGGAGCGCCCCAGGCGGCGGTGGACGGCCGCAAGCAGCGCAAGCTCTCGCTGGCCGCCCTTCACTATCTCCACGCCAGGAGGGTCGCACCGGGTCCGGCGCGGTTCGATGTCGTCGCCGTGACCGTGCGCGATGACGGCGACGACATCGAACTTTTCCGCAATGCCTTTGATTTCGTCCGCTGATTGCTGCCGTCGGCGGGGGCGGCTTGGGGATCAGGCGGTCTTCCGGTCCGGGGCCGGACCCTTCGCTTCGCCTTCTTCGTGATTCCCGCCGTAGATGCCCGAGGAAGCCCGTTTCCTGCGGGTGACCTTCTTCCGCTTCTCGCCGTCTTCCCCGTAGTAGTAATAATAGTACTGGTAATAGTAGTAGCTGTCGCGCCCCATCTCGACGCCGTTCAGCACCGCCCCGAGCAGGCGGGCGTTCACGCCCTTGAGCTGGCTCAGGGCGTTCTTGATGATCTCGCGGTGCACCTCGCCGGAGCGGATGACGAGCACCACGCCGTCCACGATTCTCGACAGGATCACGGCGTCCGTCACCGCGGTGATCGGCGGCGAGTCGACGATGATGCGCTCGTAGCGGCCGCGGAGCGTCCTGATCAAGCCCTCCATGCGGTGGGAGCCGAGGATTTCCGAGGGATTCGGCGGGATCGGCCCCGAGGGGATGATGTCGACATTGGGGACCGCCGTCGGGATGACGGCCTCGTCCACGTCGCAGCTCCCGACGAGGATATTGGACATGCCCTTGTCGCGGCCGGCTTCGAAGACCTTGTGGATCTTGGGCCGGCGCATGTCGCAGTCGAGGATCACGACGCGCCCGCCCGTCTGCGCCATGGTGATGGCGACATTGGCCGCGGTGATCGTCTTTCCCTCCCGCGGTCCCGCGCTCGTCACCAGGAGCACCTGCGGGGAGGAGTCGGCGGAGGAAAAGAGGATCCCCGTCCGGATGCCGCGGTAGGACTCGCTCGCCGTCGATTTCGGCGAAAGGTGGGCGATCAGGTCCTGGGACGGTTTGCGCTCCGGGTTCCCGGAATCCGCGCCGTCGCGGGCGAAGGCGGGGATGGGGCCCAGATAGGGGATGCCCAGGTGGTGCTTGATGTCGTCGGGAACCTTGATCGTGCTGTCCAGGTATTCGAGAAAGAAGGCCAGCCCCACGCCGAGCGACAGGCCCACGACGATCGCCAGCAGGATGTTCTGCGCCTTCTTCGGCTTGACCGGCGATTTCGGGACCTCCGCCCGGTCGACGATGCGGATGTTGCCCGTCTTGATGTCCTCGGTCAGAGACGTCTCCTTGAAGCGCTTGATCAGGAGGTCGTACATCTCCTTCGTGCTCTCCGCCTCGCGCCGGAGAACGCTGTAGTCGATCGCCTTCTGGTTCAGGGTCAGCGACTCTCCCTTCTGCCTTCCGAGGGCGGCCTTGAGCGAATTCTCGCGGGCCAGGGCGACGCGGTACTCGTTGTTGAGCAGATTGATGACCCGGCGGATCTCCTTCATCTTCCGGTTCTGGAGCGTGTCCAGTTCGCTGTCGATGGCCGTCATCTGCGGGTGGTTGGGGCCGTACTTCTTGGAGAGCTCCGATTTCCTCTTGGAAAGCTCGACCTCCATGGACTTGATCTGGCCGATGAGGGCGTTGTTCATGACCTCGGGCACCGAATCCAGCATCTCCGGCGTCCTTTCGAGGGACGCGGCCGTCCGGTAGCGGGTTTCGGCCTCCACCCTTTTCGCCTCCGCCTCGACGACCTGGGCGTTGAGGGCGGCCAGCTTCTGGGCGGTGATGGTCTCCACGTTGCTCGAAAAATCGGTCACGATGCCGTGCCGCTCCTTGTACTGCAGCAGGGCCTGCTCGGCCGCATCGACCTTCTTGCGCTCCTCGGTGATGCGGCTGTTGAGCCAGTTGATCGCGTCCTGGGTCGCCTTGAGCTTCGTCTCCAGGTTGAGGTTGATGTAGGCCTGCGCGACGGCGTTGGTGACCTTCGCCGCCAGGGCCGGGTCCTTGGCCTCGTAGCTCACGTCCACGAGGCGACTGTTCCGGATCGGGCTCACCGTGATGCGCCTGATGAACGTCGAGATGAGGCCGGAATAGGGGTCCTCGTCCTCGCCTGCGACGGTCTGGGCGGGCTTGGCCGTCTGGAAGAGCGAGAAGAATCCCTTGACGCCGTCACTGACCGCAAGCCCGATGTCCGAGAAGAATCCCTTTCCCGGCTTGGGCACGAACTCGTCGTTCTCGTCGAGCTTGAGCCGCTTGATGACCTCGCGGGCCACCGCGCGGCTTTCGATGATCTTGTACTGCGTCTGGTAGTAATCGGTTCCCGCCGAATCGACGCTGACGACTTCCTGGATCGAGACGACCTTCGGGTTCTCCTTCTCGATGATGATCCTCGCCGTCGCCTTGTAGACGGGCGTGGCGGTGAAGGAGAAGATGGCGACGCTGACCACGATCACGGCGAAGACCGTCAGGATCGTCCAGCGGTGCTTCAGGACCACGCGCAGATAGTCGTGAAGGTCGATTTGCTTGTCCTGGATGTTCATATTCTCAGAAGAAGCTCTCCGGTACGACGATCAGGTCGTTGGGCTTGATGGCCACGGCCTGGATGATTTTCCCGCCCTTGGTGATCGAGTCGACGTTGATCTCATAGATTTTTTCGGTGCCGTTTTCGATCCGGACGATGCGGGTCTTGTTGCGCGCCGCGATGGGCGTGAAGCCGCCGGCGATGCTGATCGCCTCGACGATGGTGATGTCGCGCTTCGTGAAGGCGTAGGACCCCGGATTCTTCACCTGCCCGATGATGTAGAAGTAGTCGGCCTTCGGGATGTAGACGACGTCCTGATCGTTGAGGTAGAGGTTGGAGATCTGGTCGCTGCCCTTGAGGAGCGCGTACAGGTCGAAGCTGATGACGATCTTCGTCTCGTTGTCGCGGCCGTAATTCAGGGTGCGGATGATCATCGCATCCTGCTTCTCGCCCTTTTCCGTATCGACGCCTCCGGCCTTGGAGATGCCGTCCAGGATGCGTTCGCGGGCCTGGAGCGGGTAGGGGCCGGGGCTCTTCACGGCGCCCAGGACGGAATACTTCCTCCCCTCGTATTTGGTGACCATGACGGACACGTGCGCCTCGTTGAGGTACTGGCCGTCGGCCAGCTTCCGGGAGATGAGCTTTTCGATCTCGGCCGTGGTCTTGTCCGCCACGTGGATGCGGCCGATGAGGGGAAAGGTGATGAATCCGTCGGCGGATACGCGGACCGATTCCAGCGTCAGGTCCTTCTCTTCGTATACGGTCACGCTGAGCACGTCGTAGCCGCCGACCTTGTAGTCGGCGAGCGCCGCGGACCGGCTTTCGGGAAACTTCGCCAGGTATTCCTGCACGTCGTAGATGCGCGTCTTCGCGAGCAGCGAATTCAGCCCCTCGTCGGCGTCCTTTCCGGCGATGCTCTTCTTGACTTCCTGGACCTTGGCGATCTCGTCGGCCTTGAGGCCGGTGTAGGCGGCGTTCTTCTCCACGGTGGTGACTCTCACCACGTCGCCGTCGACTCCCGCGCAGGCAGAGAGAAAAAGAAGCATCAGGGCCGACGCGCAGACGCCGAGGGTCCCGCGGAAACGGGGGATCCGGTGAGAAACGGCCGGCGGTCGTCGATTCTGTCGAATGTGCATGGGCGCCTACTCTCGGAAAGAGAGAGAGATTACTAACCCGTCCGCGAAAAAAATTCAAGACGGCATCCCGGTGTCATAAAAAAGTAGAGACGACGTCGCGTCGTCTCTACTCTTCGGTTTCCAGTTATGCAATCGGAAGCCCTGTCAACCGCATCCGATCGCCCCTTACGGGCTGGTGGGTCTGATCGTGGACGTGGTGCTGGACGTCGAGGTTGTCGTCGTCGTCGTGGAGATCGTCGTCGGCACGGTCGTCGTCGCCTCGACGGTGGTCGTCGGGGTCGCCGTCGTTTCGGCCGTCGTGGCGTCGATCGTCGTGGGAGGAACGGTCGTCGGCACGGTCGTGGTCACGATATTCTGCACCTGCTGCAGCGTCTGCGTCTGGACCGTCTCCGAGGCCTTCACGTTCCCTTCGGCCGCCCTCGCCTGCGCCTCGGCCAGGTTGACGTTCAAGGCCTGCGCCGCCGCGTTGGCGCGCTCGGCCGCGGCCGCCGCCGCGCGGGCCTGGGTCTCCGCCTGGGCGACCGCACGGGCCGCGGTCGCAGCAGCCTGTTCCGCTTCGGCCGCCTTCGCCGTATCCCCGGCCGCCTTCGCATCCGCCGCGACCTTCGCCGCCTGCGTCTGCACGTCCTTGAGCTGTTCGGTGATCACCACCGTCTTCGCCGAGGCGATGCTCGCGTCAACCGCCGCGGCGGCGGCCGTCGCCTGCGTCTTCGCGACCTGGTCGGGGTTGGCCTTGGCCACTTCCGTCGCGGCGGCCTTCGCGACCTCCAGCGCCACCACTTTCACCGCGGCCACGTCGATCGTCTTGCCCGTCGCCTGCGCCGCCTGCGTCTGCACGTAGGCGTTCGACAGCGCTTGGTACACCTGGCTCTTCACCGCCGCCGAAATCCCCGGGTTGTCGAAGAAGCCCCGCACCACGTTCCCCACCACCGAGGCCTGCCCGGAATACATGTTCAGCATCGTGCTCAGCGTTGCCGGGTTATAGCCGAAATCCGCATCGGAGCCCCGCAGGCCGCAGACCGCCGTCGGCGTCTGCAGGAAATTCCTTTTCACCGACGAGCCGGACTTGAACCACATCTTCCCCACGAAGCTCGTGATGCGCCGCGAAAGCTGCGTCGTCCTGCCGAGCAGACCCGTCTTCTCCTGGCGCTCCAGGATCTGGGCGTTGGAGAAGGGGAACACCTTCAGCTCGGCGCCGTCTCTGAAGACAACCTGCGCCGTTCCCTGCTTCGTCAGCACGAAGTCTCCATCCTTGACGGCCATGTTCACCTTCGCCGGCGTGATGTCCGCACCGGACTGAAGGATGACCTCGCCTTCCATGGCGACGATCTTGGCTACGACCGCACCCGCCTTGGCCGGGGCCTGCGCCGCCGCCATCGCGGTCCAGCAGAAGAGCATCCCTGCAAATACGGTGCACGCCGCCATCATGGCGGGGCATTTCATCAGACGCCGATTCCGAGCCTGGAGATTCGCGGTTCCCATGGTCTGTTCCTCCATTTTCAGTAGACAACCTTGATCGATGCCATGAACCTGTTGTCCGTGAAGTCAAACTGGCTGTCGTTCGAATCCTTCTTCCGGTAGTCGTACCCGATCCCCACACCGAGCCACGGCTGGATTTCGTAGTCCAAACCGATGTTCGCCTGGTAGTTGTCGTCCGTGCGGGCGTTTCCGACGGGGAGGTTGTACTCGTTCTTGCTGTAGTTCACGCCGGCGTTCAGCGTGAATTTCGTGAAGATCTCCTGCCTGAGGGAGATCCCGACGCCCGTGTCGTCGAAGTATTCGCTGGTGTCGGCCGCCGTGTCGCGCACCGCCCTGGTGATGTTCAGGGACAGCGAGGTCGTCGTGAAAGGCGTGTAGGTGACGGACGTCTCGGCGATCCAGGTATTCTTGTCCTCGCGCCTCGTGCCCGTGGATGTGAATTCGTTGTCGTACTTCTTGAACTGGTAACCGACGTTGAATTCGCCGCTGAGCTTCGCACCGGGGTCCCAGGTGACGCCGGCGTTGACGCGGTGCCACTTGGAGTCGGAATCGTTGGTCGACGTCGTTCCGCCCGCATAGGTGTTGTAGTCCTTCATCCCGTAATGGTAGCGGACGAATCCCCAGGTCCTGGGCAGGAAGCGGGCCTCCGCGCCTACGCCGAACTCGTTGTTGCCGTAGTTCTGGGAGAAGTCGGCGATGTTGTCGTATTCCTGGCGGAAGTAGTTGTAGAAGAGGAGCGTCCGGAAGCTGTCCCCGAGCTGCCATCCCACCTTCGCCCGGAAGTCGTTGTCCCAGCGCTTCGTGACCCGGCCGAGGGCATACTGGTCGGCGCTGCCGTAGGGGTCTTCCGACCGCTGATACTGCTCCTTCAGGCCCAGGATCAGGCCGGCGGGCGCCTTGTAGTCGATGTCCGCCATACCCTTGTTGTTCTTCCAGTTGTTGTCCCGCTGGCTGTTGTAGAAGGCGAAGTCCCCCTGGTAGCCGAGGTTGACGGAGCCTCTTTCGGGCATGTTGTAGTTGAGCAGCAGGCCCGGCTTGATGTGCGTGATCCAGTCCGCCTTCTTCAGCTCCGTCGTATCGTTCGCGCCGCTGCCCAGGTAGATGTTGTCGTCATACCACTCTTCCACGGTCACGCCGGGAATGATCTTCAGATTTCCGATTTGAATATTGCCGCCGGTCTGTGCGAAGGCCGATGCCGGAACGATGACCGGAACGATGAGGAAAAGAAGCGCGATCGAAAAAACAAATCCGTTTGTTCTCTTCATAACGCCATCCTTTCTGCTGCGCTACAACAAGCAAAACGAAAAGAACCTCCGCCGCTGTCGAGCGCTGGAGGTGCGAACCCAAAAGAACAGGCAAACCAGATAAAATGGTGTTTACAAAAAGATATCGGTAGGCTATATCCTTGCTCACCTTTATGTCAAGAAAAAAGTTGAATGTTTTTCAATGTGAAACACCTCACAGATCGCAGTGCGGGAGGGGATCGGAAAGGCTGGCTGGCATGTTCGATCAGGCAAGTGCGGGCAGGATCCAGGTCGTCATCCCGACGAAAAACGAGGCGGTCACCGTAGGGGAGATTGTTACAGGCGTACGGCCTTTTGCAGGCGAAATCCTTGTCGTCGACGGTCATTCCGACGACGGGACGGCCGACGTCGCCCGTTCCCTCGGTGTGCGGGTCATCTTCGACCACGGAAAAGGCAAGGGGGAGGCGATCCGGACCGTCATCCCCTACCTGACGAGGGAAATCACCGTCTTCATCGACGCGGACGGCTCCCACGATCCGCGGGACATCCCCCGTCTCACCGCACCGATCTTCGCGGGCGAGGCCGACCACGTGTCCGGATCCCGTCTCACCGGCGGCTCCAGCGAGCTGCACGGTGGCTTCGACGAGTGCTTCCGCCTCATGGGGAGCTCCTTCATCACGGCCTGCATCAACTCCCGCTTCAAGGTCCGCCTCTCGGAAAGCCAGAATGGTTTCCGGGCGATACGCACCGACGTTCTCCGCGCGCTCGATCTGCGGGAAGACATCACCACCATCGAGCAGGAGATGATCATCAAGACCCTCAAGAAAGGATACCGCATGGCCGAGGTCCCCGCCCACGAGTACGTCAGGAAGGCCGGGTATTCCAAGATCAGCCTCAACAAGGTCGCGATCCGCTACGTGTACAGCGCGGTCAAGTACTTGTACTTTTAGCGAGTGGACACCCCGGGCGTTTTTCTTTGCCACTGCGAGTGAAGTGAAGCAATCTGTTGCCAGGGGCGGGATTGCCGCGCCGCTGCGCTCCTCGCATGACAGGGAATGGTCTTAAACCTCATGGCGAAAGTCCTGCTCTTCAATCCCCCCGGCCCCGAGGGCCGCTCCTACATCCGCGAAGGACGCTGCACCCAGGAGGCCGGCGCCTGGGCGACCTGCTGGCCGCCCGTGACGCTGGCGACGGCCGCGGCGGTCCTGGAGACCGACGGCCACGAGGTCCGCGTCATCGACTTTCCCGCAACGGGCCGTTCGCTCGCCGACCTGGAGAAAGAGCTCCGCCTGTTCCGGCCCGACATCGCCGTCTGGAGCACGGGCACTCCGACGCTCCCGTTCGATCTGGCCGTCGCCCGCCTGGTCAAGGAGGCGTCTCCCGGGACGCGGACCGCCGTCATGGGGACGCACGTGACGGTGCGGCCGGAGGAGGCCCTCCGGGAGGCGGCGCTCGACGCCGTGGTTCGCGGCGAGCCGGAGATGGTGATCCGGAACTTCTGCCGCGCCGGAAAGGCGGGGATGGAGGGCGTGCGGGGGATTTCCTGGCGCGCCAACGGGAAGGGCATCCTCCACAACGAGGCCGAACCGCTCCTGGCCCCCGAAGAGATTCCGGCCCCGGCGTGGCATCACCTGGACCTGGAGGCCTACCGCCTTCCCCTGAAGGGCCGCCGCTTCCTGATCGTCGCACCCATCCGCGGCTGCCCCTATTCCTGCAGCTTCTGCACGGCGCCCCTGTATTACGGGAAGAAGCTCCGCATGAGGCCCGTGGGCAGCGTCCTTGCGGAGATGGAAGGGAATATCGCGCGCCACGGCGTCCGCGAATTCTTCCTCTGGGCCGACACCTTCACGGCCGACCGGGCCTATGTGGAGGCATTCTGCAGGGAGATCCTGGACCGCCGTCTCGCCGTCTCCTGGACATGCAACAGCCGCGTCGACAGCGTGGACGGCGGCCTGCTGCGCCTGATGAAGAAGGCAGGCCTCTGGATGATCAGCTTCGGCCTGGAGTCGGGCAACGACGGCATCCTCGCGCGGATGGGCAAGCGCATCACGAAAGAGCAGTCGCGCCGGGCCGTCGCGGAGGCGCACGCGGCAGGGCTCCGCACGGCGGGGCACTTCATCCTCGGCCTGCCCGGGGAAACAAGGCAGACGATGGCCGAGACGCTGGCTTTCGCGCTGGATCTCCCCCTCGACGTGGGGCAGTTCTACGCCGCCGCCCCCTTTCCCGGCACCGCGCTGTACGATGAAGCGCTCGCGAGAGGCTGGCTCGCCGAGCCCGACGGGTTCTCCCAGAACCGGTCCGCCCTCCGCATCCCCGGCCTTCCCCCGGAAAAGGTCGACGCCTTCCGCCGTGAGGCCTATCGAAGGTTTTACAGGAGACCCTCCACTGTGCTACATCTCCTTTCCATGGTGGAGCCGGGCGTGATCGGGCATTTCGGCGGGACGTTGCGCAAATTTTCCAGGTGGAGCGGGCTCTCGGAGCGGTGATTTCCTGTCGTCACCACTCTTCTACCTGTCATTCCCGCGGAAGCGGGAATCCAGGGTCTTGGATTTTTTTCTGCGACGTCGTGCAGGGCAGAGCGCTGGGTCCCCGTTCGCGGGGACGACAGGAAAGGTGGACGCATTCCTGCGGCACAAGCCGCTGGGTCCCCGCGTTCGCGAGGACGACGGAAGGTTTGTCGTCTTTGTCATTCCCGCGAAAGCGGGAATCCAGCGTCGCCGAGTTCGCTTCCGCGACCGGTGCATAACCAGAGAGCCGGGTCCCCGCCGCAGCCTGCCCCCGCGGAGGCGGGTGCAGGGACGACAGCAACGCTTGATATATCATTCCCGCGGAAGCGGGAATCCAGGATCTAGAGATTTCGCTTCGGTCGGAGAAAAAGAGCCGGACTCCCGCGTTCGAGGGGACGACAGAAAAGGCGCGGGGACGACGGAAGAAGGCGGAGGGGTTTTGGCGGCGGAGACGGTGCTCGGCATCTGGGACGGTCACGACGCGGGAGCGGCGCTGCTTCGCGGCGGCGAGGTGCTCTTCGCCGTCAACGAGGAGCGCCTTTCGCGCCGCAAGCTCGAAGTCGGCTTTCCCCGTCTTTCCATCGCGGCCTGCCTGAAATTCGCGGGACTCGATCCCTCGCAGATCCGGACCGTGGCCGCCTCCACGACCGATCCCGCCAAGACGCTGACCCGCCTCTTTCCCTCCCTCAAGGAGGAGTACTACCTGATCCGGCGGCGCAGGAAGCCGCCGCGCCGGCTCGATCCCCTGCGCAAGGCCTTCAAGTACCGGTTCACGGAGCTGGGGCCCAACATCCTCTCGCGCGCCCTGAGCCGGTCGCGCATCCTGTCGCTCCTGGAGAAGGACGGGTTCCGGGACTTCCAGCTCGACCTCGTCGACCACCACAGCGCCCACGCCGCGTCCGCCGCCTACTGCAGCGGTTTTCCCGAGGCGCTCGTCCTCACCCTCGACGGCGTCGGCGACGGCCTCTCCGGTTCGGCCTGGCGGCTGCGGGACGGGAGTCTCGAACTCCTGAAGGCCTATCCAGCGAACACCTCGCTCGGCATCTTCTTCGAACACGTGACCAACCTCATGAACATGCGGGAACTGGAGGACGAGGGAAAGGTCATGGCCCTCGCCAACTACGCCTATCCCGTTCCGGACGAGGAGAATCCCCTCATGGGGATCGTGACGGCAGAGGCCGACGCGCTCGTTTCGCCCTACACGTCTACGGCGATGTTCCGCGAGCTGAAGCGCATCCTCTGGCGGTACCCCTCGGAGCAGTTCGCCTACATGGCGCAGCGCGCGCTGGAGCACTGCGCGCTGGGTCTTGTCCGCAGCCTCGCGGAGCGGACCGGCGCCAGGAGGATCGCCGCAGCGGGCGGCGTATTCTCCAACATCAAGATGAACATGGCGATCGCGGCGCTGCCCGGGATCGAGCGGATCTACGTGTTTCCGCACATGGGGGACGGCGGCCTCGCCCTCGGCGCGGCGATGGAATCGAACCGCCGGCGCAACGCAGTATCGTCCTACACCCTCGGGGATCTCTACCTGGGGCCGTCGTTTTCGCGGGAGGAGATACAGGCAGCGCTGGAGAAGAACGGGGCTGCCACCCCCACACCTTCTCCTGTCGTCCTCGCGAACGCGGGGACCCAGCGCCCCGATTACGCACAGGGTGCGGCAGACAAAGACCCAAGACACTGGATTCCCGCTTCCGCGGGAATGACAGAAGAGAAAACGGGAATCACAGAGAAAGGGCTGGATTCCCGCCTGCGCGGGAATGACACCCTTCGACAGGCTCAGGGTGGCAGAGGCGGGAATGACAAGGAGAAAAGCGAAAACGACAAAGTCGACGAACCTTCTGTCGCCTCCGTATCTTCTTTTGCCACCCCCACCCCTTCTCCTGTCGTCTTCGCGAACGCGGGGACCCAGTGCCCTGATTACGCGCCGGCGGAAGCAAACCCAAGGACGCTGGATTCCCGCTTGCGCGGGAATGACAGGAAGGAAGGATCCCCTCTCCGCGTGAGCCGTCCGGACGACCTGCCGGCAACGGCGGCGCGGGCTATCCTCGACGGCCAGATCGTCCTGTGGTTCACGGGACGGCTGGAAATCGGCCCGCGGGCGCTGGGCGGCCGGAGCATCCTCGCGCGCCCGGACCGGCGGGACGTCAAGGACCGCCTCAACGTGCTCCTCAAGAAGCGGGTCTGGTACCAGCCCTTCTGCCCGAGCATGCTGATCGAGGATGCGCCGGAACTCCTCCACACGGAGGGGCAGGACATCTGCGACAACCGCTTCATGACCATGGCCTTCCGCGTGAGGCACGACAGGCTGCCCCTCATGGAGGGCGTCGTCAACATCGACGGCACCTGCCGCCCCCATTTCGTCGCGGCTGAGAAT
The DNA here is from genome assembly GCA_035366835.1 of Syntrophales bacterium. GTDB lineage: Bacteria > Desulfobacterota > Syntrophia > Syntrophales > UBA6109 > UBA6109. The sequence continues at coordinate 174,592 of DAOSIS010000003.1, forward strand.
CCGCCCTACCGGAAGCTGCTCGAGCGGATCAAGGCGGAAACGGGTTTCGGCGTCGTCCTGAACACGAGCTTCAACATCCACGGCGAACCGATGGTCTGTTCGCCGGCGGAGGCCCTCTTCATGCTGCGCGGGACGGGCATCCGCTATCTCTTCCTGGAGGACCTGCTCGTTGAAAACCTGGCTGCAAAGGATTGAAGAAAACGCATCGTTCCCCTGGGTCATGGCCGCCCTCTATGCCGCCTTCGCCGTCGGCCTTGCCTGGGCGATCGCGGGAGTCAGCCGCTTCCGGATGGAACAGGCGCTCACCGTCTGGGTCCCCTGGAATCTCCGCATCGCCTTCCTGCTGCTGATCCTGGGACTCTTCGCCTGCCGCGACGATCTCAAGGCGGCTTTCCGGGACACCTTCCTCCGGGAAGGGGAAACCGGGCGGACGGGCGTCTGCGGGATCCCCGGGCGGCTTTCGCCCCGGGGCGCCGCCCTTCTCGCCCTTCTCGCCGCGGCCCTGGTCCTCGCCGTTTTCGCGACGGTGCGGACCCACCGCATCTTCTTCGACGAAGACATCTACGCCGGCATGGCGCAGACCATCGCCGCGGCCGGGAAGACCGGCATATGCAGCTACGGTACTTTCGAGTACGGCGAATACTTCCCGCACCAGCTTTCCTACAACAAGGACCCCAGCGGCTGGCCCTTTCTGATGAGCCTCGTATTCCAGCTCTTCGGGACGAACGAACTGTACGCCTTCCTGCTGAACAACCTCATCTACGGGATCGGGATCCTGGTCGCATTCTTCATCGCCCGGACGATCGGGGGAGGGGCGGTCGCGTCCTGGTTTGCGGCTGCCGTCTTCGCCCTCGTCCCGCACAACCTCATCTGGTCGAACACGCTGGCGGCGGAGCCTCCAGCGGCCCTCTTCGGCGGCATCGTCGCGCTGCTCCTCTTCCTCTACGCCCGCAACGGGCGGGCCCGCCACCTCTTCCTCCTCGCCGCAGCCGCGCCGATGGTCTGCGCTATGCGGCCCGAGTCCGGCCTGATCCTGTTCTGGGCGGCCGCCGCGCTGCTCGCGCTGCGACCCGGCCTTCTCGGGAAGAGGGGATTCTGGGCGATCGGCCTCCTGGCTGCGGTCCTCGTGGCGCCGCAGGTCCTGCACACCTTCGTCGTGTCGGGGGACTCCTGGGGTGCGGCCGGACCGAAGTTTTCCTTCGGGTTCTTCGTCAAGAACATCGCCGTCAACGGCCCCTATTATATGAACAATGCCGAGTTCCCGGCGGCCTTTACGTTTTTGGCCCTCTGGGGACTGCTGTCGGCGGGGGCTCGCCGGGAAAAGGCGCTGCTGCTCCTGTGGTTCGTCCTCTTCTGGGGGATCTTCCTGTTCTTCTACGCGGGGAGTTACAAGTACGGGGCGGACTCGCGGTTCGCGCTGCTCTCGTTCATGCCGCTGGCGGTTCTGGCGGGTCTGGGAGGGGAAGCCGTTGCGGGATGGGCGGCCGGGAGGATGCGGGACTTCGCCCCGCCGGGGGGAGGGAATCCGATCGCGGTGCCGGCTGCGGCGCTCGCGATCGTTGTGGCGGTTCTATGGGCGGGCTTTCTGCCGCTGATCAGGACGGAAGGGCAGGAGGCGTGGGGGGCGCGGTACGATCATCGCTTCGCCCGGGAGGCGCTCGCCAAGATCCCGGAGCGCTCGATCGTCCTCACCCACGTTCCCACGATGTTCCTCGTCTGGGGCCGCGGCGCGATTTCGCCCAACGTCGCGATCAGCGACCAGCCGCTGGTATGGGATCTGATGCAGCGGTACCGGGGGCACGTTTATTTCCACTGGGGCTACTGGTGCAATACGAAGGGGGACGGCAACCGGCAGATATGCGGGGAGATCGCCCGGAAATACGAGCTGGAGCCGGCCGCCCAGGCCCGCGA